>CAZGSE010000008.1:0-66374 GCA_964528135.1 uncultured Paraprevotella sp.
GTAAACCTTTCAATGAACTCCTTCTCCGCTTCCCCCAGCACTGCGCCCCGCAGGGTCGTGCTTTCCGAAAGCGAGTGCAAAGGTAATACTTTCCTCCGTTCCCACCAAATCCGCGGGCACTTTTTTTCACGGAAAAGCACCACAAAGATACGCAAAAAGGAGCACAAAAACAAGCAATGTGTTGAAAAACATATTTTTGGCAGCAGGAAAACAGGGAGGAAACGGGAAGAAAAAAATTATCACGGGAAAGGGAAACGGTGCCGGAGCGGCCTTCCCATTGCCCGTGCCTGCACCTCCGCTTCCCTATATAATAAGGTGTAGCCGCACCCGTCCCCAAAAACAAGGCACGCACGAACCCGGCAACCGAACCGGAACGGACTTTTTATTAAAAACACAAATTCTTTGAAAAGCGTAAGATGGGGTATTGCTGCCTGCCGGTTGGCATGCACCACCCCGACAAAGATTTGATACGCGGACTCTATTCATGCCGGGAGGCCATACCCGATTTGGAATACGTGTAGCATTACAAACGGCTATTGTGCAGACTTCAAGAACCAGCTTCTGTTGGGGTTGCCTTCCGCTGTTGATGAGCGGACTTTACGCCGCCTGTCCGTGCAGTTGAAAGAAGGCAGGGTATGCGTAAAGCTATATTTGAAAAAGCCGCCGCATGCCAAGCTCTACCTTTCCCACCGTCCCGATGACAACTTACAATAATCCCATCAGAACCTGCGTCAGGAAAACATCATGATCGGAAATAAAACTGCTTATCCACCAATAGGCGTTATTTATGAGTACATCCTTATCATGAACCGGGAAACCGTGTGCAAAGATAGAGTAAATATTTCAAGCTCAATTTCTTCCAACAGTTTCACAACCGGCATTCCTACCTCTTTTTATACATCAATCCCGCCGACAATGCGAGAATAACGGAAGTTTCTTCCACCTCATGGATAACCGTAATTTGGTCAATTTATAATTGAGGTAAGTAAAATTTCCCTCTTCCGCAATGGTTTTGAGCAGTTCCTTTTTTCTCTTCACAGAAGATACCGGAAAATTGCGCACTATCCGATAAAACAGAATCCTGTCTTCGTAAACCAAAGTCCTGTCTGCAATGTAATGTTTATGCATCAAGTTACGGATAAAGGCGATTTCGCCCAACGAATTGCCTTCATTAGTGCCTTTGGCTGTGGTGTTTTCACTGTGTTTCCTGAAATAATTCAACTTGCGGTGTACCTCAATGACTCCACCTTTGCGTATTTGTTCCACCCAGAACAGCCAGTCGCCACAATAACGCATATCCCGGAAACACGGAACAATCCCCCTCAAGCAATTTTCTCTTCTGAACAACACCATGCTGGCATTATATACCGAATTTACAGCAAGCATGTGGTGTGCCAAATAATCGGAAGAAGCAAAGAAGTAACATTTACCGTCTGTATCCCACAGGTCAAACCCATACTTCCCAGAAGGGATTAAGTTATCATGTTCATCTACAATGTAAGAACCGGTAAGACATAAGCGCGCTTCCGGATGACTGTCCAGCAATGCAACCGTAGTAAACAGGAAATCTGATTCTGCGTAATCGTCACTCTCTGCTATCCAGATATAATCACCTTGTGCCAGCTGAATACCTTTTTCCCATTGCATGAACGGTTTACCGATATTCCGACTGTTCAACTCGACATGCGTGACATGCGGATTGCTCCGGTAAGACAAAAGCATCTCACGGCTTCCATCAGTAGAACAATCATCCAATAATATCAGTTCAAAATCTGTATATTCTTGTCCCAAAATAGAAGCAATACGCTTTTCAAGATAATCTTTATGATTGAAATTGGGAACTATGACGCTTACTTTGGGCATATCTTCAATCTATCATTTAAAATAGTAATGACACAAACAACCTATACAATGCCCCAGATGCTTCCAAGAGAACGGACAAGAAAGAAACTCTTTAAGAATGGCCTTTCTATAAGCCAAGTCGGTTTTCAGAACTTTGCGCACAAATTTATGAAACCATTTTTCTTCCAGTTTTCTCAAACGAGTTTCACTTACTTCCACATCACTTGACTTTAACGGGAGAAAGGCCTGCCACTTTTGCCGGTGCAGACGAATCGTATCTTCAGTCCAAGCGACATTATAACTCCCTGCTGAAAAATGTTCTATCAGGACCTTAGGAGAGCAACATACATAGTTTTTATACACATGCGTAGCAGCCACCTGCAACGAAAGATCCAAATCATAGCAATGAAAACCCGTCAACATCCGTTCATCAAAAGGGTATTGTTCCCACAAACTTTTCGAAACAAACATGCCCAATCCATCCACAGTCACTACTTCTGCAAAAGGCTCGTATGCATAAACATGGGAAGCTACAAAATGGGGCTTTCCCACACCTCCCTGGTACATAAAAACGCACGACCACTCATCCAGACAGCCCCATCCTGTATAAGCCTTGAGTTTCACCTTGCTCCCGGCAAAGCCTATCACTCCGCAATCCGGTTCGTCCAATTTATCCGCAATCACCTTCCCCCAATCTTTGGAATGGAATTTCACATCTTCATGCACAAAGAAAAGGTAAGGATAGCGTGCCCGTCTGGCACCCTCATTATACACTTTAGCTATCGGCCAGTTCCTTTCCCGGTTGTCTATGCCTATGATTTCACATTTCACCCCTATGGTTTCCCGGATATTCCGGCTCACCTGCACCAGACGTTCCGGATATATTGAACAAATAATAACGGAAAACATACTATTTCTTTTCTAATTTGCAACAATATTCATTTCAACTTATCCCTTTAATACGTAACCATCCTCGGCATGAACAATGTCAACATCCTGTTTGTCTGCGCAAAACAATAAACCCATATACATTTGTTTCCAATACTTTATTTCCCTTTGCATACAACTGTTTTTTGACTTCGCGGCGCAAAGTCCGCTCATTGACAGCGGAAGGCAACCCCATCAGAAACCGGTTTTCGAAATCCTGCACAATCTGCTGCTTGCAACGCTGCACGTATTCCAAATCAGGCATGGCCTCCCGATGTGAATAGAGTCCGTGTATCAAATCCTTGTCGGAGCTGTGCATCCCAACCGGCAGACGGCAATACCTCATCCTGCGTTTGTTATCCTCGTACACGTAACCGCCGGGCAATTTATCCACCAATTCCACTGTCAGATTCCAGCCGCGCAGGTTGAAATAGCCCACGCAGAAACCGACGCGCTTCATCCCTACGTTCTCAATGATGCCGCAAGATCCGTCCGTAAACTTTATGCCTATACTGTTGTGTATCCTCGCCATTATCTCTTGGTAAGAGATATACACCAAGGATATAAATCCTATGAATCAATACGTTATAAAACTTAGGCACGTGGATTTGTCAAACAAAACCGCACAAATTTCATCTTATATCCTATTATAAATGAAAATTTCCCAAGGAAATAGCAATATTTTGCGTACCTTTGCAAACGGATTATATCTCTTACCAAGAGATACTCCGTAGAAAACGGAGGAAACGAGATGAATTACATCTACTATTTTATTAATCCTGAGATTACAGTTTTATGAAAATCAAGGGCTTTCCTCAAAAAGGGGAAGAAACGAATGATGACTGGGGAAAGCTGCCGGAGAAAGGAAAAACTTAGAATAATGCCCCTGAAAGCAGAACCTTCAATTTCAAGTTGAGACAAATCTTTGTGCGCACTGGCTATAATATCCAAACGCACCAAGCGTTGTCGCAGCAAGGGAGGTGCTTCGCGGCATGCAGCCGCGGCGGCACCTCCCTTGCTGTGTGTTTACACATTCCCGCCCGGACTTTGGCAATCCGTCGGGACTTGGCGTGCCCAACGTATCCCCTATGGAATTTGTCCTTCAAATGGGGCGAGATGAAAACAAACGCTGCACTGTCCGGCCGGACAGGCCGGATTTGCCCCGCCCCAAACCGCTTTTCCTGTCACAGACAGGCGGGCAGTTCATATAATTTGGTGGAATGACTGCCTTTAATCAGGATGTAATAGCCCTTAGGTTTCTTGATGGACAAGGCCTCCTTCACCTGCTCCACATCTTCAAACGTACGGAAAGGATGGTGGGTTGCCTTGAACCTCTGCCCTACCAGCCAAACATGGTCGAACCCAGTCTCCACCAACAAGTCCACCATGTCCTGATGGGCTTTCCAGCATTCACTGCCCAACTCGCCCATATCACCCAGGATTACCATCTTACGTTCCACACCCATGTCGTGGAAATTCTCAATCGCCGCTTTCATGCTCGTGGGATTGGCATTATAAGCATCCACTATCAGTTTGTTGCATTCTGTTTCCACCAGCTGTGAACGGCTGTTTTTCGGCGTGTAATTCCCAAAAGCCTCATTGATTTGCCACGTCTCCACGCCGAAAGTACGCCCAACGGCGGCAGCGGCCATAAAGTTCTTCAAGTTGTATGCCCCGATCAGACGCGACTGCACGGTCTGCCACTCTTCCCCGGCCGGACGCCAGCGGAACTTCAGATAAGGCGCACATTCCAGGACTTCTGCCACCACATTCAACGGTTCTTCACCCTCCGTGCCATAGGTTATCTGGTGCAACCCGTAAGCGATGCGCCCCAATTCGGCACTGTCACGGTCAATAAACACCGTCCCGTGTTTGTCGCGCAGGTAATCATAGAGTTCTCCCTTGGCCCTGACCACCCCGTCAAACGAACCGAATCCCTCCAGATGCGCCAAGCCCACATTCGTGATAATGCCGAAATCCGGGTCAACAATCCCGGCCAGTGCCTTGATTTCCCCCGGATGGTTGGCACCGGTCTCAACCACGGCTATCGTATGCTCTTCTGTCAGGCGCAGCAGGGTGAGCGGCACCCCAATGTGGTTGTTCAGATTGCCCTCCGTGGCCAGCACCCGATGCTTTGCGGAAAGCACGGCCGCTATCAACTCTTTCGTTGTGGTCTTCCCGTTCGTGCCTGTCACCTGTATCACCGGAATCCGGAACCGGGCGCGATGATACTGCGCCAGCCGCTGCAAGGCTTCCAGGGCATTGTCCACCAATATATAACGGCTGTCGCCGGCCTGTACATACTCACCATCATCCACAATGGCATACGAACACCCCCGTCCAAGCGCCTCGGCGGCAAAAGCATTGCCGTTGAACGACGCGCCACGCAAAGCGAAGAACAAAGCACCCGCCGGACAGTTACGGCTGTCCGTCGTCACCACAGGGTGCTGCCTGTAAAGCTCATAAAGTTTACCCGTTTCCATAATTCATGTTTTTGCCCTACAAATATAATAGAAAAGTATGAAAAACCAAATTATTCTGCGTAAATTTGCAACAGTAAAAAAGAAAAAAGACAGATGAACGACGACTTGCCATATACCCTGTCGGCCGGTGGAAAACTTCTGGATTTGTCCATGCCCAAGGTGATGGGCATCCTCAACGTGACGCCGGATTCGTTCTATGCCGGCAGCCGGAAAGAAAGCGAACGGGACATCACGGAAAGAGTGCGGCAAATCTGCGCCGAAGGCGGAGACCTGATAGACATCGGGGCCTGTTCCACACGCCCGAACGCCGCCTGCATCAGCCGTGAGGAAGAGGAGGAACGGCTGCGCAGAGGGCTTGCCATCATCCGCAAGACCGCCCCCGACGCCATCGTGTCCGTGGACACTTTCCGGGCCGACATGGCGGCCATGTGCGTGGAAGAATACGGGGCGGACATCATCAACGACATTTCCGGCGGGGAGATGGACCCGCAGATGTCCCACACCGTGGCGCGCCTGAACGTGCCGTATGTCATGATGCACATGAAAGGTTCCCCCCAGGACATGCAGCAGCAACCGCAATACGGCAACCTGCGGAAAGAAATAATGCAATATTTCGCACGGAAAATCGCCGACCTGCACGAACGGGGCGTCAAAGACATCATCGTAGATCCCGGCTTCGGTTTCGGGAAAACGCCGGAACACAACTACGAACTATTCAAACATCTGGAGGACTTCAAAGTGCTCGGACAGCCCCTCCTGGTGGGCATTTCGCGCAAGTCTATGATATACAACCTCGTCGGAGGAACGCCGGATGACGCGCTGAACGGCACCACCGTGCTGAACACCATCGCCCTGTGCAAGGGAGCGCACATCCTGCGCGTACACGACGTGAAAGCCTGCGCGGAAGCCGTGCGGATATTCAACAAGATGAACGAACAAGCATAACCCTTTCCCATGCCATTGGATTTCGGACTGAAAGATTTCATAGACATCTTCCTCGTGGCACTGATACTGTTCTACAGCTACAAGGTGATGAAAGAATCGCGCTCGCTGAACGTGTTCTACGGCGTGCTGATTTTCGTCGGTTTCTGGCTCTTCGTCGCACAAGTGCTGGAGATGAAGCTGCTCGGCTCCATCCTGGACAAGCTGGTCAGCGTGGGCGCATTGGCCATCATCATCCTGTTCCAGGAAGAAATACGCAACTTTTTCTTCACCATCGGCACGCACCGGCAGGTGGAAAGCCTGCTCAAGCTCATCCGCCGGGGCAAAAAGGACCCCAAGAAAGCCAACAAAGACGAAATCATGCCCATCGTGATGGCCTGCATGAGCATGAGCAAGCAGAAAGTGGGGGCACTGATTGTCATCGAACGCAACCTGCCGCTGAACGACATCATCCGCTCCGGCGAAATCATAGACGCGAACATCAACCAGCGGCTCATCGAGAACATATTCTTCAAGAACAGCCCCCTGCACGACGGGGCCATGATCATCAGCAAGAAACGCATCAAGGCGGCAGGGTGCATCTTGCCCGTGTCGCACAGCATGGACATCCCCAAGGAACTGGGGTTGCGCCACCGCGCCGCCAAGGGTATCTCGCAGGAGACGGACGCACTGGCCGTCATCGTGTCGGAAGAGACGGGCAACATATCGGTGGCCTACCGGGACACGTTCCACCTGCGCCTGTCGGCCGAGGAACTGGAGCGCTTCCTCACGGGCGACCGCCCCTGACCTCAGTTCATCATCAGGCTCAGGTACAGCCCGGACATACCCAGCACTTTCTCCGGCAGTTCCCTGACGTCCACCACACGGCACTCCACCCCCGCGGGGCTATGGCCAGCCCTCCCCGGCCAAGAAACACATCCACACACACCGACGACCAACAAAGGGGACGACCGCCGGCAGGCGTCTTCCTTCAAAACCCGCAACACCGCACACCAGTCACCGTCCGCCCCCACGGGCATGAGATAGGCCAGATGCCCGTCCGTGTGGAAGCGGAAAAGCAGGAAACCTCCCCACTCCGCCACCTCCGTATGATAGGGCGACCACCAGGCATACAGATTGGCAAAAGACAAGTCGCAATTGCGCCGGCCAGACTCCGCGGTATATTTCCAGACCCGGTCGCGGTCGGCCAGGGACAACGGATGAAAATCAAGAGGCATAATCCTTGTTTTTTTCTTGTAAAGGAACACAAAAACGGCGAGAAACCGGCATCTTCCGGCATAAAAAAATAAAACAGGAAAAGCACGGTTATTCGGACGAAAATACGTAATTTTGCAAAGACATACAAATTGCTATGCAGAGTTATCAAAACAAAGACTGAAAATATGGACTTAATCAAGGAAATTGTCTCACGCGCTCAGGCAAACAAACAGCGCATCGTTCTCCCGGAAGGAACGGAAGAACGCACATTGAAAGCGGCCAACCAGATACTGACCGACGAAGTGGCCGATCTGATTCTGCTGGGTCACCCCGCGGAAATCGAGGAAGCCGCCAAGAAATGGGGCTTAGGCAACATATCCAAAGCCACGATTGTAGATCCCACCACGAGTCCGAAAAAAGAAGAATATGCGCAACTGCTCTTCGAACTGCGCAAGAACAAGGGCATGACGATAGAAGAAGCCCGCGAGAAAGTGAACGACCCTCTGTTTTACGGCTGCCTGATGATCAAGGCCGGAGACGCCGACGGGCAGCTGGCCGGCGCACGCAACACCACGGGCAACGTGCTGCGCCCCGCCCTGCAAATCATCAAGACCGCTCCGGGCATCACGTGCGTGTCGGGCGCGATGCTGCTGCTGACCAAGGCTCCCAACTACGGCAAGAACGGGGTGCTGGTCATGGGCGATGTGGCCGTCACGCCGGTGCCGGATGCCAACCAGCTGGCACAGATTGCCGTCAGCACGGCACGCACGGCCAAGGCCGTGGCCGGACTGGATCCCAAAGTGGCCATGCTGAGCTTCTCCACCAAAGGCTCTGCCAAGCATGAAGTGGTGGACAAGGTGGTGGAGGCCACCAAAATAGCCCGCGAACTGGCACCTGGACTCAGCATCGACGGCGAACTGCAGGCCGATGCCGCACTGGTGCCCAGCGTGGGCGAAAGCAAGGCACCCGGTTCGGAAATCGCCGGACACGCCAACGTCCTGATTGTACCGAACCTGGAAGTGGGCAACATTTCCTACAAACTGGTGCAGCGGCTGGGGCACGCCGAAGCCATCGGCCCCATCCTGCAGGGCATAGCCCGTCCGGTGAACGACCTGTCGCGCGGCTGCTCCATCGAAGACGTGTACATCATGGTGGCCGTGACCGCCAACCAGGCCATCGCCGCAAAAGAACAAGAATAAGCACCTATCCACAGACATACATTTATCATATATATGAAAATCTTAGTATTGAATTGCGGGAGTTCTTCCATCAAATACAAACTCTACAACATGGACAACCATTCCGTCATGGCGCAAGGCGGAATAGAGAAAATAGGGTTGCCCGGCTCTTTCCTGAAGATGACGCTGCCCGACGGCACGAAGAAAATCATCGAAGAAGACATACCGGAGCACACCAAGGGCGTGCAGTTCATCTTCCACATCCTGACGGATTCCCGGCTGGGCGCACTGAAGTCGCTCGACGAATTAGGCGCCGTGGGGCACCGCATGGTGCACGGCGGAGAGAAGTTCAACCGGAGCGTGCTGCTCACGCCCGAAGTGCTGGAGGCCTTCAAGGCCTGCAACGACCTGGCCCCGCTGCACAACCCGGCCAACCTGAAAGGCGTGGATGCCGTATCGGAACTGTTGCCTTCCATCCCGCAAGTAGGTGTGTTCGACACGGCTTTCCACCAGACGATGCCCGACTATGCCTACATGTACGCCCTGCCCTATGAGTTGTACGAACGCTACGGCATACGCCGTTACGGTTTCCACGGCACATCGCACCGCTATGTGTCGCAGCGTGTATGCGAGTATCTCGGCGTCAGCGCGGAGGGGAAACGCATCATCACCTGCCACGTGGGCAACGGAGGCTCCATCTCGGCCGTGAAAGACGGCAAGTGCGTGGACACGTCCATGGGCCTCACGCCGCTGGAAGGGCTCATGATGGGCACGCGCTCCGGCGATGTGGACGGCGGGGCCGTAACCTTCATAATGGAAAAGGAAGAGCTGAGCCCCGTGGCCATGTCGGACCTGTTGAACAAAAAGTCGGGCGTGCTGGGCGTCACCGGCGTATCGTCCGACATGCGCGAGGTGATTGCCGCCGCCAAGGAGGGCAACCGCCGCTGCCGGCTGGCACTCGAAATGTATGCTTACCGTGTGAAGAAATACATCGGAGCCTATGCCGCTGCCATGAACGGCGTGGACATCATCCTCTTCACCGGCGGCGTAGGCGAGAACCAGGCCGACATGCGCGAGGCTTTCTGCGAGGGACTGGACTATCTGGGCGTGACGCTCGACAAGGCCAAGAACAACACCGTGCGCGGCGAAGAGGCTGTCATCTCCACCCCCGGCAGCCGGGTGACCGTGTGCGTCATCCCCACGGATGAAGAGCTCATGATTGCCAAAGACACCATGGCACTGGTCTGACCGGCGGCCAACGCACCTGCGGCCGCCCGGCATAACACGGCGGGTTCCGCAGCGAGGGGCACATACGGATAAAGGCGGTGTGGGAACTGTATTTCCCACACCGCCTTTATCCGTATCAGGACGCACACGTTCCGGACGCCCCTCCCCCCCCCGCCGCAGGACAGGGCATGCCATGCCCGCGGACAAGCCCTCCGAAAGACAGCCTGCGCACACCGGGCTGCATCCCTGCGCAAGGATGCCGCCCGGTGTGCGCAAAAAACCATCCGCCTTTGCGCAAAGAAAAACAGGGCATTCCGGGGTGCCTCTCCGCCCCTGGCGGGATACCCCGCCCCGTGCAACGTCAGAGTTGCGTGTCGCCTTCGATATAATTTTCCATGAAAAGGTTCCCGCCGTCGAACACGGCATAGGTGAACTGCGTAATCCAGTCGCCCAATATCAGGATGCGGCTCGTGCGGCTCAACATCAGGTCCAGTTCGATGTGGCGGTGGCCAAAGACAAAGTAGTTGATTTCGGAGTGGGTCTTCAGGTAATCTTTGGCAAAACGCACCAGATACTCCCCGTCCTCGCCCATATAGGGCGGGTCGCCCCCCTCCAGTCCATGCCTCAGGCGGTTGTGCGCCGCCCACGACAGCCCCAGGTCCACCGCCCACCGGGGATGCAGGCAGGAGAACATCCGCTGGCAGAAACGGTTGTGGAACACGGCACGCAGCAGGTGGAACTTGCGGTCGGGGTCGCCCAGCCCGTCGCCGTGCGCCAGCATGAACACCTTGTCGCCCAGCTCCACCGTCTGCGGTTCGGTATGGAGCACCACGCCGCACTCCTTCACCAAATAGTCGCCGCACCAGATGTCGTGGTTCCCCGTGAAAAAGTGCACTTCCACGCCGCGGTCGGACAGTTCGCTGAGCTTACCCAGGAAGCGCGTGTAGCCGCGCGGCACCACCGTGCGGTATTCGTACCAGAAGTCGAAGATGTCTCCCAGCAAATACACGGCCGAAGCCTTGTCCTTCACACTGTCCAGGAAGTTCACCAGCCGGCGTTCGCGCGTCCGGTCGTGCAGGATGGAGCGGCATCCCAAATGGGCGTCCGAAAGGAAATAAATGTTTTTCATCACAGAAATCCCAGTTCCATTTTGGCTTCTTCGGTCATCATGTCCTTGTCCCACTCAGGTTCAAACACGAGGTTGACCTCCACCGACTTCACATGTTCAATACTCTCCAGCTTCTGGCGCACGTCCTCCACGATAAAATCCGCCGCCGGGCAGTTGGGGGCCGTGAGCGTCATGTCCACGCTCAGGGCGAAGTCGTCCGACAGGTCAATCTTGTAAATCAGTCCCAGGTCGTAAACATTGACCGGAATTTCGGGGTCGTACACCGTCTTGAGCATCTCCACCACCTTCTCTTCCACCTGCAGTTTTTCCGGGCTGTCCATTCCCTCTTCCATAAGATATGTTTTTATCCGTTTATACCAATTTTCCTTCTTCACAATAACTGTAGAACCCGCCGTCGGCCACGATGATGTGGTCCAGCAGGCGGATATTCATCGTCCGGCAAGCCTTGTGCAGGCGTTCGGTCAGGCGGTCGTCCTCCGCGCTCGGCCTCAGGTTGCCCGACGGATGGTTGTGGCAGAGCGCGATAACCGGCGTGCGGTGCAGCAGCGCCTCGCGCAGGATCAGGCGTATATCCACCGCCGTCTCCGTCAGCCCGCCCTTGCTCACCAGCACACGGTCCACCACGCGGCAGGCCTGGCTCATCAGCACCGCATGGCATTCTTCATGCAACAGGTCCTGCATCAAGGGCAGGAAATAGCAGTAGAGATCCATGCTCGACCGTATGGCCGGCAACTCCACGGCATCTTCCTCCATCCGGCGGCGCCCCAACTCGCAGGCCGCCATGATGGTCACGGCCTTGGCCTCGGCCAGTCCCTTGTAACGGCGCACCCTCCGGGGCTTGCCCGTAAGCGGGTCGGCCACCTCCACCATGCCGGTCAACTCCTCAAGCGACATGCGCCCTAACGCTTTCAGCCGGTTGTCGCAGTCGGCCAGCACCCGTTTCATCAGTTCCACGGCCGACTCTTCCGGACTGCCGGAGCCGATAAGGATGGCCAGCAGTTCGGCGTTGCTCAACGCCGCAGCGCCTTTCCGCATGAGTTTTTCACGCGGGCGGTCGTCCTCGGCCCACCGGTTGATGGTCAGTTTCGCGTTCCCCATGCCCCTGCCCCTACTCATAAAAGTTGTTTTCAAAGGCGGAAAACTCATCCCGCCCCAGCACGCAGCGCAGCCACCAGGCACGCAGGAACCCCGTGCCGTAGCCCGCGAGCTGCACCACCGAAGCCCCCACGGCCAGCAGGCCGACTTTCAGGCTACGGTTGCGCACCGCCGCGTCCGTTCCCACCAGCAGGGCGAAGAGCAGGAGCGGCAGAAGCGGGAGCCACGACAAGGCATGGAACAGCGGGGTATGCCCCGCCAGCCAAGGCATCTCCACGGCATACGGGTAGCGGTGGGCCATCTGGAACACCCACACCGACCCGATCCAGCCCGCCAGGGCCGCCAACAACAACAGCACCGCCCCCACGGTGAACAACGCGGGCAGCAAATGCACCATTTTCAGCGATTCGGGATATTTCTTGTAGAGGTTGATGCGTGCGATGCCGGAGTTGTGCACCTGCTTGAAGAACTTCTTCAAGTCCGTGCGCCGCTTGTGCCACACCCATGCGGCGGGGAACAGGCGGCAACGGCAACCGGCCTTGAAGATGCGGATGCTGAAGTCGATGTCCTCGCCGAAACGCATCTTGGAGAAACCGCCCAACCGGCGGTAAACGTCCGCCCGCACCCCCATGTTGAACGAACGGGGATAAAACTTATCCATCTTCCTTTTACCGCCGCGGATGCCCCCTGTGGTGAAAAAAGAGGTCATGGCATAGCCGATGGCTTTCTGCACGGGTGTGAAAGATTCGTGCGCCCTGTCCGGCCCGCCGAAAGCATCGGCCGGTTCGCGCCGCAATTCGTCGTCCACGGCCTGCAAATACCCCGGCGGAAGCACACAGTCGGAATCCAGCACAATCAGGTACTCGCCGCGGCTGCGCTCCGCCCCGTAGTTGCGGGTCTGCCCCGGCCCGGAATTCGGTTTAGCGCAGTAACGCACCGCCAGCCGGCCGGCGTACTTCTCCACCACATCGCGGCACGGACGGTCCGAACCGTCCTCCACCACCAGCACCTCGAAGTCGGCAAACGTCTGCCCGACAATACTGTCCAGCAGTTCATCCACCTCCTCCGGACGGTTATAGACCGGTATAATCAATGAATATTTCATACATCTATCGGCAAGAGCGGGAAGAACCCCGCAGTTGACTTCAGACAAAGGTAACAAAAAAATGAACAACAAGGCACAACCGCGCCTCATTATTCATTTTAATTATGAAGAGAAACAAAAAAACCGTTTACTTCACCCGTCCCAGATAAGAACCGTCGCGGGTGTCCACTTCTATCAACTCGCCTTCGTTCACGAAAAGCGGGACGCGCACCGTTGCCCCGGTCTCCACCGTAGCCGGTTTCAGCGTGTTGGTGGCCGTATCGCCCTTCACGCCCGGTTCCGTATAGGTGATTTTCAGCACCACCTTGGTCGGCACATCGGCATAGAGCACCGTCTCGGTCGAAGCGTCCGACACGACGTCCACCACTTCGCCTTCCTTCATGAAGTCCACGCCGTTAATCTGGTCTTTCGCAATGGGAATCTGCTCAAACGTCTCCTGGTTCATGAAAATGAAATCCTCACCCTCCTGATAGAGATACTGGTAAGGGCGGCGCTCCACACGCACATCCTCCAGCGCCTCGCCAATGTTGAAGCGACGGTCGATCACATAACCGTTGACCACATCTTTCAACTTCGTGCGCATGAAAGTGTTACCTTTTCCCGGTTTTACGTGCAGGAAGTCAATACAAAAATACAGCTTGCCGTCCAAACGGATGCAAGTTCCCTTTTTAATGTCTTGAGCGTTAATCATAAAACTCCTGGTTTATTTATCTGTCCTTAATCAAAATTATTCGGTACCCAATTCCTACAAGGCTGCAAAGTTAATGGAAAAAAGAAAAAAAACACAAAACTTTTATGCAAAAATGACCTGCCCCTTGTTTTATTTGAAAAAAGTGCCTAATTTTGCACCCCGAATCAAGAGGCATAAAAGAAACAAACAAAACAGATATAACAATGAAGAGAACATTCCAACCCCACAACAGAAAGAGAAAGAACAAGCACGGATTCCGTCAAAGAATGGCTACGAAAGACGGCCGCAAGGTGCTGGCCGCACGCCGTGCGAAAGGCCGCAAAAAACTGACCGTTTCCGATGAAAGACACGGGAAATAAGCCTATTGGTCTTTTTTTGGGCAACAGAACAGAAAGAAGTAAGGAAAGCCTTACTTCTTTTTTGTTTTTTATCACTAACTTTGAACCCGAATAAAGAAGAAGGACCCGCAATGACAATAAAAACATTCTTCGCCAAACTGACCAGTAAAATCATCTGGGTGAACCTGCTGGTCATGTTCCTGTTCATCGTGGCCCTCATCATTGGGTCGTGGATCGGGCTGAAACGCTATACCCGGCACGGGGTGGCCATCACCGTGCCGAACGTGAAGGGCATGCGTGTGAACGACGCACAGCGTGTCCTTGAAAGGCAAGGGCTGCACGCCGTGGTGGCCGACTCCGGTTATAACAAGACGTTGCCCTCCGGCACAGTGCTGGAGCAGATCCCGGCAAACGAAAGCCAAGTGAAACCGGGGCGGGATATCTACCTGACCATCAACACCACGCAGACACCGACCCTGCAAATGCCCGACATCGCCGACAACAGTTCGCTGCGCGAGGCGCAGGCGCGGCTGGTGGCCATGGGACTGAAGCTCTCCCCCTGTGAGTATGTGGACGGGGAGAAAGACTGGGTGTATGGCGTGAAATACCGCGGACGGAACGTGTTCCACGGCGACCGTATCCCCATTGACGCGGAACTCACCCTGCAAGTGGGCAGCGGAAAATTCAGCGATGATGATTTCGACTTCGGCCCCGACCCCGAATCCATTGCGCCGGCAGGGGACGAACTGTATATGGAAGACCAGGACTACCCGGAAAGCGACTTGCCCTGAGCCTCCCTTGGAACCGAAAACGACAACCGACCGCATGGACGAAAACCTGAAACAGACAACGGGAAACGGCATCCCCATGGACGAAGAACCGGACGAAGAGGGCACATCGGTGTATGAGCACCACCGGCTGACGGCCGACAACGGCCAGAAACCGATGAGGATAGACAAATTCCTCATGGAACACTTGTACAACACTTCGCGCAACCGGCTGCAACGCGCCGCTGAGCAGGAATTCATCCTCGTGAACGGACGACCGGTGAAGAGCAGCTACAAGGTGAAGCCCCTCGACGAGATAGTCATCCTGCTCGACCGCCCCAAATATGACAACGACATCATCCCGGAGGACATCCCGCTGGACATCGTATATGAGGACCGCGACCTGCTGGTGGTCAACAAACCGGCGGGGCTGGTGGTCCATCCCGGATGCGGCAACTATTCCGGCACGCTGGTCAACGCCATTGCCTGGCACCTGAAAGACGACCCCACATACGACCCCAACGACCCGGCGGTAGGACTGGTGCACCGCATCGACAAGGACACGTCGGGGCTGCTCGTCGTGGCCAAGAATGCCGATGCCAAGACCCACCTGGGGCGGCAGTTCTTCAACAAAACCACGCACCGGCTTTACAACGCACTGGTGTGGGGCACTTTCAACGAACCGGAGGGGCGCATCGCGGGCAACATCGCCCGCCACCCGAAAGACCGGATGCAAATGGCCGTATTCCCACCGGACAGCGGGACCGGCAAACCGGCCGTGACGCACTACCGCGTGCTGGAGGACTTCGGCTACGTGTCGCTGGTAGAATGCAGGCTGGAAACGGGGCGCACGCACCAAATCCGTGCGCACATGCGCCACATCGGCCACCCGCTCTTCTGCGACGAACGCTACGGAGGCCACGAGATTCTGCGCGGCACCCCGTCGGGCAAGTACAAACAATTCATACAGAACTGCTTCGACACCTGCCCCCGCCAGGCCCTGCATGCCCGCACGCTGGGCTTCATCCATCCCCGCACGGGAGAGGAAATGGATTTTTCTTCCCACCTCCCGCCCGACATGGATGCACTCATCAAACGGTGGCGGAACTACATCGCCCACCTGAATGTCTGAACAACAAGACGGAACAAATCCATCACATAAAAACAAACAAGACAATGAAAAGGACTATTGCTGTCGTAGCCGGAGGTGACTCTTCCGAACATGACATCTCGCTGAAAAGCGCATCCAACATAGCCGGTTATCTCGACAAGGAGAGATATGACGTATATATAGTGGAAATGAAAGGCCTGTTGTGGGAAGCCCACCTGCAGAACGGCGACCTTGCCTGCGTGGACCGCAATGACTTCAGTTTCATGGAAGACGGACGGCGCGTGCGCCCCGACTTCGCCTACATCACCATCCACGGCACGCCCGGCGAGAACGGCATCCTGCAAGGCTACTTCGACTTGATAGGGTTGCCCTACTCCACGTCCGGTGTATTGGTGGAAGCACTGACGTTCAACAAGTTCACCCTGAACCAGTATCTGAAAGGATTCGGTGTCAGCGTGAGCGAAAGCCTCATCATCCGCAAGGGCTACGAACACTTGGTGACCGATGCGGAAATCGTGGAGAAAATCGGCCTGCCCTGCTTCGTGAAGCCCAACGCCGGCGGGTCGAGCTTCGGCGTGACCAAAGTGAAAGAGGCCGGCCAGTTGCACGACGCCATCATGAAAGCCATGCACGAAAGCGACGAAGTGATGGTGGAAGCATTCATCCCCGGAACGGAAATCACCTGCGGCTGCTACAAGACACGCGACAAGGAAGTGGTGCTCCCCATCACCGAAGTGGTCACCGGAAACGAGTTTTTCGACTACAACGCCAAATACAACGGGCAAGTGCAGGAAATCACCCCGGCCCGTCTGAAAGAGGACACGGCCGAACGGGTGCGTCTCATCACCTCCACCATCTACGACATCCTAGGATGCAACGGACTGATACGCACGGACTACATCATCAGCCACAAGACAGATGCGGAGGGAAAAGAAACGGAACGAATCAACATGCTGGAAATCAACACTACGCCCGGCATGACCTCCACCAGCTTCATCCCGCAACAGGTGCGGGCCGCCGGACTGGACATGACGGAGGTCCTGACTGACATCATCGAAAACAAATTCTCATAAAAAAACACCCGCCTATGCGTACCCCAAAAGAATTCGACGAAATCCGCCCTTACGACCCGGAAGAACTGCCGGCCGTGTTCGAGGAACTGATTGCCGACCCTGAATTCCGGGCCGTGACCGAGAAGGTATTGCCGGACGTAACGTATGCCGACGCCTGCAACCGTCTGCGCCAATGCAAAACCAACCTGGAGGTGCAGCAGACATTTTTCTATCCCCTGCTGAAAAACCTGCTGGCAACATGCAGCGACGGTTTCCGGTTAGACTGCGGACAGCTGGAAAACAAACAGCAGCCCCACACGTTCATCACCAACCACCGCGACATCGTGATGGACCCGGCTTTCCTGTCCACCGGCCTGCTGGACGAAGGCTTCGGCAACACCCTGGAAATCGCCATTGGCGACAACCTGCTCATCCGCCCGTGGATCAGACGCATCGTGCGCATAGACAAGGCCTTCATCGTGCAACGCTCTGCAAGCCTGCGCCAGATGTTGGCCTCCAGCACAAGGCTGGGACGGTACATGCACCATGCCATCGCGACCAAAAAGGAAAACATCTGGATCGCACAAAGGGAAGGACGCGCCAAGGACTCCAACGACCGCACGCAGGACTCCATCCTCAAAATGATGGCCATGGGGGGAGAAGGCAGCACCAAGGAACGCCTTATGCAACTGCATCTCGTGCCCACGGCACTATCATACGAATATGACCCGTGCGACTTCCTGAAAGCACAGGAGTTCCAACAAAAACGCGACATCCCGGACTTCCGCAAGACGCCGGACGATGACCTGAACAACATGCAAACGGGCATTTTCGGCTACAAAGGCCGGATTTGTTTCCGCATGGGCAACTGCCTGGACGAATGGATAGGCACACTGCCCGCCGACATGCCGCGTGCCGAACTGTTTGCCACCATAGCCGCACGCATCGACCATGACATACACCGCAACTACGAACTGTATCCCGGCAATTACATCGCCGCCGACCTGCTCAGGAATACGAGGGAATTCACGGCACACTACACGCCACAGGATGAAAAAGTCTTTGAGGCTTACCTGCAAGGGCAACTCGCCAAGGTAAACCTGCCCCACCCCGACACAGACTTCCTGCGCGGACGCCTGCTCACCATGTACGCCAATCCCGCCCTGAACCACAAAGCTGCCACACATGACGCGAAGGACTGAAAGACACAACAGCCCGCAGAAGCGGCCTGCCGGCCGGCTGCAAAAGACGGGCAGGGTACGGGGATGGTGGGCATGGCTCGTGTGCAGCCTGTGTTGCGCAGCCTGCTCCGATGATGAATACGTATATGTCTATCCCTCGCTCCTGACGGAGTTCGTGGAGCTATATAGCGATGAAAGCGGCAACGGCACCCATTTCACCACCGACAATGGAAACACGTATGCCATCAACACCCCGCTCCAAGGTTTGCAGGCCCATGCCGTTTACCGCCTCGTGTGCGGCTATGAACTTACAGAAGAGTACCAAGAGGACTATCCTGTGGCCAAACTCTATACGCTGGAGAGCGTTGTGGTGTTGCAGGAAGAAGACACCGTGGCAGACGCTGATGCCGGTGACCCTACCGGACTGACAGCCATCTGGCGTGGAGGGGACTACCTCAACCTGCAACTCGCGCCCAAGACGCAGGGCGGAGAACAGGAATGGAACTACCGCACAGACTCCATAACCACCTCAGCATCGGGCTGCCGGACATTCCACCTGTCCCTCTGCCACCGCCAGCTCGATGACCCTTATTCCTACTCCACCACAGTTTATGCCAGCCTGCCGCTCTACAATGTCGGCACGCTGCAAAAAGGCGACAGTCTCACTTTCGCCATACAGACTTTCGACAGCCGACGGGTCTGGCACTTCGTCTATTAAAAGAAAGGTAGATGACAGCCTGCCGGTCCCTTGGAGATGCAGGCAAAAGGAACTCCGCACTGCAAAAAACCGAAAGAGACATGGACGCGTCCATGCCTCTTTCATATCATAAAAGACCTCCAAGCGGTCATCCCGCTCCCCGGTTCAGAGTGCTTCCAGCATGCGCTTGAGCACCACCGTGGCCGAGATTTCACGGTTGGCGGCTTCGGGAATCACAAGCGACTGCGGCCCCTCGATAACCTCGTCCGTCACAATCATACCGCGCCGCACCGGCAGGCAGTGCATAAAATAAGCATTGTCCGTCACAGCCATGTGCGCACTGTCCACCGTCCAGCCCATGTCCTTGCTGAGCACCTTTCCGTAATCTTCCGGACGTGTCACGCCGGGACAACTCCAGTTCTTGGCATAAATGAAATCCGCTCCCTCGAAAGCCTTCATCTGGTCATATTCCACACAGGCATTCCCCACAAACCTGGGGTCAAGTTCATATCCCTCCGGATGTGTGATGACGAAATCCACGTCCGCGGCATTCATCCACTGCGCAAAACTGTTGGGCACGGCCTGTGGCAACGCCTTGGGATGGGGCGCCCATGAAAGCACCACCTTGGGACGAGCCTTCCGTTTGTACTCCTCTATGGTTATCAAATCGGCAAAAGCCTGAAGGGGATGCACCGTAGCGCTCTCCATAAAGAAAACGGGACGCCCCGAATAACGGATGAACTGGTTCAGCACTTTTTCTTCATAATCGTCCTTACGGCTCTCAAAAGTGGCGAACGAACGCACACCGATCAGGTCGCAGTAGCAACCCATAACGGGAATAGCCTCCAGCAAATGTTCGCTCTTGTCGCCATCCATGATGACACCGCGCTCCGTCTCCAACTTCCAAGCCCCCTGGTTCACATCGAGCACAATGACGTTCATTCCCAGATTCATGGCCGCCTTCTGCGTACTCAGCCGGGTGCGCAGGCTGTTATTGAAAAAGATGAGCAGCGCCGTTTTGTTCCGCCCCAGTTCCTGATGACGGAAGCGGTCCTGCTTCACCTCGAAAGCCTCCTGCAAGGCGGCTTTCAAGTCACCCAAATCCTCTACATTCTGAAATACTCTCATAAAGTCTTGCTTGTTTAAGATTAAGTCCACTTTCTATTTCGGCCGCACCTGGCCATCGCCATGAATCAGCCACTTGTAAGTTGTCATTTCCTCCAGCGCCATGGGACCGCGGGCATGCAGTTTCTGCGTACTGATGCCAATCTCCGCCCCCAATCCGAACTGCGCCCCATCGGTGAATGAAGTCGGCGCATTGGCATACACACAAGCGGCATCCACCAACTTCAGGAACATCTCAGTCGCATCCGCATCCTCGGCTATGATGCACTCGCTGTGCCCCGATCCGAAACGGGCGATATGCGCCAATGCCTCATTGAGAGAGCCTACCGTTTTCACCGCCATCTTGTAGTCCATATACTCCATGCCGTAGTGTTTCTCCGCCGCAGGCTCCAGCAACTCCGCCGGATAGTGCCCGCGTAAGGCTTCAAAGGCCGGAGCATCGGCATAAATGCGCACACGGCTTTCCTGCAAAAGGGTACAAAGGGCAGGCAGGTCATGCAAGCGGGAGGCATGCACCAGCAGGCTGTCCAGGGCATTGCACACACTGACCCTGCGGGTCTTGGCATTGTTCACAATGGCTGCCCCTTTCCGTACATCGCCGCTCCGGTCGAAATAAGCATGGCAGACGCCCGCCCCCGTCTCGATGACCGGTATGCGGGCATTCTCCCGCACATAACGGATCAGCGCACTGCTGCCGCGCGGAATCAGCAAATCCACATAACCCTGAGCCTGCAACAAAGCGGCCGTGGCCTCGCGGTCGGAAGGCAGGAGGGTAAGCACATCCGCATTCAACCCGAAACGCGACAGCACACCGTGGATGACCTGCACAATGGCACGGTTTGAACCATCGGCATCACTGCCCCCTTTCAGCACACAGGCGCTGCCGGCCTTCAGACAGAGGGCAAACACGTCGAACGTCACATTGGGGCGTGCCTCATAGATGACACCTATGACCCCAAAAGGCACACTCACGCGCTTCAAGTCCAACCCGTTCTCCAGCACAGTATGCCGTTGCACCCGTCCCAAAGGCGAGGGCAGTCCGGCCACATGGCGCGTATCCGCGGCTATGCCCTCCAAGCGTTCCCGCGTCAGTTTGAGGCGGTCGTACAGGGGATTGGACGGGGACATGCGTTCCAAATCACGCGCATTCTCCGACAAAATAAACTCTGCCTTTGCCAACGTTTCGTCCGCCACGGCACACAGTATCTCGTTCACACGTTCCACGGGCAACCGCAACAGCTCGTGCCCTGCTGCCTTAGCCCGTCCGAACAAAGAAGTCAAGTCATTCATCTTTCAGTTTGTTTTCAAATCCATATTGTTTCACCGGCCTGTAAAAATCCGGACTATTCCAGATACAAGTAATCATAATGCACCAACGGCTTGCAGTCGTGCTGCCCCATCAACCTGCGGGCTTCCGCACTGCCATAGGCTACACGCCCTACGCCCAGACGACGGCCGTCTGAAGCCACGATGCTCACCAAGTCATCTTTCTCGAAGTCGCCTTCGACACGGACAACCCCCACGGGCAGGATGCTGACGGCACGGTCGCCGCTCACCACCTCCACCGCCTTGTCGTTCAGACAAACTTTCCCCTTGGCAAAACCGCCGCTATGGGCTATCCATTTCTTCACGCTGGACACGCTACCCGCACGGGGGGCGAAGCGGGTACAAACCCGGCTGCCGGGGTGCAGCACCAGATCTGTCAACACATCATCGCACTTCCCGTTGGCGATAATCACCTCAATGCCTTCATCGGCCACCTTGCGGGCAATACTGCATTTGGTAATCATACCGCCGCGTCCGAAGTCAGACTTTTCCGTACGGATATATTCCTGCAAGTCCTTGTCCGGTTCCACCTCACGGATCACTTCCACCCCAGGTTCGCCCGGCTGACCGTTGTAGATGCCGTCCACATTGCTCAAGATAATCAATGCCTGAACGTCCATCATCGTCGCTATCAGTCCCGAAAGCTCATCATTATCCGTAAACATCAGCTCCGTCACACTCACGGTGTCGTTCTCGTTCACAATCGGGATTACCCCGTTTTCCAACATCACCATCATGCAGTTACGCTGGTTCAGATAATGGCGGCGCGTCCCGAAGTTCTCCTTCATCGTCAGCACCTGCCCCACAGCCAGATGGTGCTCACGAAACAATTCATAATAGCGGTTTATCAACTTGGCCTGCCCTACGGCAGAGAACAACTGCCGTTGGTCCACACTGTCCATCTTCCGCAGCATGCCGTCTTTCAGTTCACCGCGACCACTGGCCACGGCTCCCGAAGACACCAGAATCACCTCAATGCCATGGGCACGCAACTCGGCCACCTGGTCCACGAGAGAGGACATGCGCGTAATATCCAGCGCACCGTCCTTGCGGGTGAGCACATTGCTGCCAATTTTTACTACAACACGCCTATACTCCTGTGCCATACGATGCTCCTTGCGTCATTTCACCGAGGCACGCAGGCCCTTGATGACACTTTGCGTGAAGCCGGCCTCTTCCATAGCGTTCAGTCCGCGGATGGTCAACCCGCCGGGTGTCGTCACCTTGTCGATTTCCACCTCCGGATGCTGTCCACCGGCGGCCAACAGTTCCACAGCCCCTTTCATTGTCTGCATCATCACCCGCTGGGCATCCTGTGCATAAAAGCCCAGCTCCACACCACCTTCGGTGGCGGCACGGATATAGCGCATCACATAGGCTATACCGCATGAAGCCATGGCCATGCCTGCCCCCATCAGACGTTCTTCCACCAACATGGCATCACCCAGTTCCTTGAATATGGCTACCACCTGGGCATCCTGTTCCGGCGTGGAATAACGTGAAGTGACGAATGTCATGCCACTCATCACAGCAACGGCCGTATTCGGTATCAGATAATAAACAGCCGGATATCCGCCATCCCCACGGTCGAGATACCGGCAGATGCAGTCCAGTCCCACGCCTCCGGCAATGGAAACCACCATCTGGTTCTTATAATCCATGCAATCCGCAACATTCCTTACCACCTCTTCAAGAAGCCAAGGCTTCACGGCAAAAATCACCATGTCGGCCCCGCAGACCGCCTCCCGGTTGCTATGCACCGCTTTCATTTCAGGGAACTCTGCCTGCAAAGCGGTTGTTTTCTCCTCCGACGGGTCGGACACCGTAATGTCTGCCACATTCACAAGACTGCCCTTGGCCAGCCCGCGCGCCAATGCGCCGCCCATATTGCCGGCGCCGATAATCGCTATTTTCATAATTTATACCTCCTTGTCTAAAGCAGAAAGGCCGGTCTCCGGCATACGCCCGCGACCGGTCCACTTCCTGACATTCATGTCATTCGTCATTTCCTTAACACATTCTCCAACTTGGCCAGGAACTCTTCGGCCTCGGCTTCCGTGATGCAAAGCGGCGGAAGCAAACGCAACATGTTCGTCCCGCTGCACCCCGTGAAACAATGCTGTTTGAAAAGCAAATCATTGCGCACTTCCTTATAAGGGATGTCCAACTCAACGCCAATCATCAGCCCGCGTCCGCGGACATCTACCACATGGGGCAAATCCAATGCCCGGATGCCTTCCTGCAACTTCTGTCCCACACGTGCGGCATTGTCCACCAGACCTTCTTGCTCCATCACGTCGAGCACAGCCAGAGCCGCCGTACAAGCCAGATGGTTTCCGCCGAAAGTCGTGCCCAACTGCCCGTAAACCGCTTCAAACTTGGGCGAGATGAGCAACGCCCCCATCGGGAAACCGTTCCCGATGCCCTTGGCCACGGTAATCAAGTCCGGCCTCATGCCCAAATACTGATGGGCAAAAAACTTCCCGGAACGGCCATAACCGCATTGGATTTCATCGCAAACCAACACCGTTCCCGTCTCGTCACAAGCCTTGCGCAAGCCTTGCATAAATTCCGGCGTGGCCAGGTGGATGCCGCCCACTCCCTGGATGCACTCCACGATGACAGCACACACGTCTCCCTTGGCCAATTCGGCCCGGAACGCCGCCAGGTCGTTCATCGGCAGATAGGTCACATGCCCGTTGGCATTGATGGGGGCTATGATTTTAGGATTGTCCGTCGCCTCCACCGCCAGCGATGTACGACCGTGAAAAGCCTTCGAAACGGACAACACCCTGCTACGCCCATTGTAGAAACTCGCCAACTTCAGTGCATTTTCATTGGCTTCCGCCCCGGAATTGATCAAGAACAGCCGGTAGTCCTCATAGCCGCATGCCTTTCCCAAACGGTCTGCCAGCTCCACTTGCACCTTGTTGACAACGGAATTACTATAGAATCCCAACCGTCCCAGTTGCCGTGTAAGCATATCTACGTAATGCGGATGACAGTGACCGATACTGATGACGGCATGCCCTCCGTAAAGGTCGAGATATTCCTGCCCTTTGTCATCCCACACCCGGCTTCCTCTCCCCTCGACGATATTGATGTCAAAAAGGGGATACACATCAAACAATTTCATAAGTTCTCCCTTTACACAAAATTAAAATGCAGATGGTTTCAACCGCAAACCTGCCGCCTCGTCCAGGCCAAACAACAGGTTCATGTTCTGCACGGCCTGTCCGCTGGCTCCTTTGAGCAGGTTGTCAATCGTAGATGTCACCAGCACCTTGTCGCCAAACACATCCACGTGCACCAATGCTTTATTCGTATTTACCACCTGTTTCATGTCGATGGGCTTGTCCACATAGTGCGTGAAAACCGCATCCTTGTAATAATCCTTATAGAGTTGCTCCGCTTGTTCCTGGCCCAGCGTCCTGGCCGGACGCACCACAGCCGTGGCAAAAATGCCCCGTGGGAAGTCGCCACGATAGGGAATAAAGTCCACAGCCCCTTCAAAGTCAGGCTGCAAAGCCTTGAGCGACTGCATGATTTCCGGCACATGCTGGTGGCGGAAGGCTTTATAAATACTCAGGTTGTTGTTGCGCCAACTGAAGTGCGTGGTGGCACCGGGTTTCACTCCAGCCCCCGTACTGCCCGTGATGGCGTTCACCGCCACATCGCCCCCCAGCAGCTCGGCCGCAGCCAAAGGCAACAGCGCCAACTGGATACAAGTGGCAAAACAGCCGGGATTGGCCACATGCCGCGCACCCGCGATGGCTTCGCGCCGGAGTTCGGGCAAGCCGTAAACGTAGTCATTGCCAGGAGCAGCAAGGCGGAAATCTTGTGCCAAATCAATGATCCGCACGTGCGAAGGTACTTCGTGGGCAGCCAAGAACTCCGCACTCTTGCCATGCCCGAAACAGAAAAATATCACGTCCACCGCATCAAGAGGCAACCGGTCCGTGAACACCATGTCCGTTTCGCCGTACAGGCCTTCGTGCACGTCTGTCAGCAGGTTGCCCGCGTTACTCTCACTGTTCACGAACACCAACTCCGCCTGCGGATGGTTGAGCAAGATGCGACAAAGTTCGCCTGCCGTATAACCGGCTCCTCCGATAATTCCAACTTTCACCATACCCGCATGTCCTTTATTTGATGCGTTCATCGTCCTTATGATTGGCATAATACAGGCGCAATGGAGTGGAAGTCACCTTGATGAATCCCTTGGCGTCCTCTGCCGTCCAGCCCTTCTGTGTCTCGCCATATTCGCCGAACTTGTTTTTCACCAAGTCGTCCGGAGAGTCAACACCCACCGTGTCAAACCCATAAGGACGGAGTTCGAGCGTCACCACACCGTTCACATTGCGCTGCGAGCTGGTGAGCATGGCCTCGATATCCGGCATCACCGGCTCCAGATACTGGCTTTCATGCAGGAACATCCCATACCAGTTGGCCACCTGCTCCTTCCAATACTGCTGCCATTTGCTCAGCGTATATTTCTCCAGGAAACGGTGTGCCCCGATAATCAGCATCGGGGCTGCAGCCTCGAAGCCCACGCGCCCTTTGATACCGATGATGGTATCGCCCACGTGGCAATCACGCCCGATGGCATAGGCCGCGCCTATCTTCTCTATTTCCTGTATCGCCTTGATTTTGTCGTCATACTCCACGCCGTTCACCGAACAGATTTCCCCCTTGCGGAACCCTATCTTCAGCTGTTCCGTGCCTTCTTTGACGGGATGCTTCAGGTAAGCGCTTTCGGGAAGCCCCTGGTTGCTGTCCAGCAACTCTCCGCCACAAATGGAAGTCCCCCAGATGCCCACATTATAGGAATATTTCAACTTGGTGAAGTCTGCATGAAAACCATGTTTGTTCAGAAAATCCACTTCCTCCTGGCGGCTCAGGTTGCCGTCACGGGTCAAGGTGATGATTTCCACGCCCGGCGCCATCACCAGGAACGTCATGTCAAAACGGATCTGGTCGTTGCCTGCCCCCGTCGAACCGTGGGCAATGGCATCCGCCCCCACCTCGTTGGCATAACGCGCGATGGCCATGGCCTGGAAGATACGCTCCGAAGACACTGATATGGGATAACAGTTGTTGCGCAACACGTTGCCGTATATCATGAAACGGAGGCTTTTCTCATAATACTCTTTCGTAACATCCAGCGTCACATACTGCTTGGCTCCCAACTTATAGGCGTTTTCCTCGTTTGCCTTGAGCTGTTCCGCACTGAAACCGCCCGTATTGGCACAAGCCGCATAGACTTCATATCCTTTTTCCTTGGCCAAATACATGACCGTGTACGATGTGTCCAGCCCACCGCTGAACGCCACAACTACCCTTTTTGCCATAATCCTATCTGTTTTTTGTTTTTCCTATACCTTATTTATCTTTAACGCAAGTTCTTCTCGGCCGCTTCCTGGGCCATCTTTACCACATCGGGCGGCAACTCCACAGGGAGTTTTTCGTCCGGATGCATGGCGGGGTCGTAGAGCATGGCCGTACAGACACAGTACTTGCGCCCCGTACGCTGCAATATGTCGTAATTGATGCAACAGGGATGCTCCGGCGTGCCGCAACCTTTCCAATAAGCCTCATCATTGGTCAGCTCGGCAAACGTCACCGGCACATAGCCCAATGACGTGTTGATCTTCATCACGGCACTCTGGCTGGTCAGCCCGAACAGTTTGGCATGCGGCCACCGCAGGCGCGACAACGTGAAAGCCGTCTGTTTGATTCGTGTTGCCAGATGGTGCCGGCGGTATTTCTCCACTACAATCAGCCCGGAATTGGCTACATATTCCTTGTTTCCCCAACTCTCGATATAGCAGAAGCCCGCGAACTCTTCATTTTCGCCCTCACCGGCCAAGGCAATCACCGCCTTGCGCTCCTTCATTTTCGTAGCCACGTATTCATGCGTGCGGGAGGCAATCCCGGATCCTCTTTTCTTTGCAGAATCCGCAATGGTTGCAAGAATGACATCTACGTATTTCTCGTGGCTGGCATCTGCCACAACCACCCTAATTCCATCGTTGTATTCCACTTCTCCTTAAAACTATATATATTTTTTCCAAACTTTCCATTCTGTTCAGCATACGTCCGGAATCACCTCGGCCAAACGCTCCAGTACCCTTTGCGGCGTGACCCCTTCGGCCAACACCAGCATAATGGTATCGTCGCCGGCCAGCGTTCCCAGTATCTCGCTGAATTTCTTGTTGTCTATGTCATAGGCAATATGGCTGGCATGCCCCGGCAAGGTATGCACCACCGCCAGGTTTCCGGAAAATTTCACAGAAAGGGCTCCCGCCTGGTGCATGGCCACCGCTGTAAGATGAGTATCCGACACCCGCCGATAGAGCGGTGCCGCCGGCAACACATACACGTACTTTCCGGATGCACCCATAGCCTTGGTCACTTTCAATTGTCTCAGGTCACGCGACAGAGTGGCTTGCGTCAGCTTAAACCCCACCTTTGCCAGTTCGCGCAACAATTCCTCCTGACTGGATATATCCTGAGCGGACACAATCATCTTAATGGCCTCCATACGGGTGTCTTTATTCTTCATGCGTTCCTCATTATTTATTCACGGCTGCAAAGATATACAAATCCCGCGGTTTTTAATGAATAATATGCAGTCTTTTTCTGTTTTTATTCCGCCTGCCACATAACACATTCAATAACAAGCCGGCAGGACAGACGCGGGACGTTCCTTCTGATGAATATTTATTCATTCCATTCTTCCCAAACCCGGCAGCCAAGGTTTTTCTGTCAATATGTCCCTCAAAATCCACGGCCACCATCGGGCATGGCCGTTATTGCCACCGGCAACCCGTTCCCATAAGGCCGGAAACGGCATTCCTGCCCTTGCGCGAACCATATTTTCGCTTCTTTCCTTGCGGGATTACCATCTTTTTTATAACTTGCATTGTTTGCCGCATAAAAAGGTACAGCATTTTTCTTTGGTTATTTCATGACTGTTCCCGACACCCGTAAAAACAAAAGAAGAAATGAGCAAAATAGGAAGTCTGCAAATCGGTCATTCCACGATTAAGGAAAATGATTTCAAGATAGAATGTGGAGTCGCGAACGACCGGCATGTTGAGGTGCCGTTCTCACACCGGCATTTTTCTATGCCGTCTATTGGATTCACGGGGGAAACGGGACCCACGTCATCGACTTTGAGGAATATGAAATAAAGCCCGACCGGATTTTCTTCATCAGGCCGGAACAAATACATTTGCATGTGCTTGCCGATGCCCTGACCAGCCTGGGAGCCATCTTCGGCCTGATATGCGCCATGATTTGGAACATCACATGGATAGATACGCTTGTGGCCCTTATCTGTTCGCTCGTCATAATCCGCTGGGCAAAGAACCTGCTTCTTGACACAGGGAAAGCGTTGACTTCCAAGACAAAGGAACGCCCCTGACGTATTCGGGGACTTTGCCGTCCGGCTTGCGAGGGCAAATATGACCCAAATGGGCACGGTGAAACGGGGAAGCGTCTGTTGCTGCGGACGCTTCCCCGTTTCACTGCGTCCATTGAGCTACAAGGCAACACGCCTTTGAGCCGTACAACAACATCCTCATTGCATTTCCGCCATATCTTTGCAACTGTAAAACAAAGGTATTGTGGCATGATACCGGGTGGCATTACAGGGGCATGGCCATCAACGCCAAAGAGGCTGAAAGGCTTGGAACAGACTTGCAACCCATTATAAACATTATTCAGGTTATGGACAAAAAGACAATCATCGTGGTAGGTGCCGGGCAAGGCCTGGGCAACCACGTGGCAAAAAGATTTGGAAATGAAGGCTTTCGCGTAGTACTCATGGCCCGCAACGGGCAGTCGCTCACAGCCTACCGGGAAGAGTTCGCCGGCGACGACATTGAAACCCATATCCATGTGGCAGATGCGGAAAAACCGGAATCATTGGCAGCCGCCCTTGCACAAGCGATGCAGCAGTTCGGCACGCCGGATGTCCTTATATATAATGTAGGCATCACGGTGGCAGATGACCCTGCGACAATGGACGGCGCGGAACTGATGCGCCACTACCAGGCAGACGTGGCGAGTGCATACGCCTGCGTACGCCAAGTCGTGAATGAGGATTTCGCCAAGAAAAACGGTGCCGTCATCTTCACCGGCGGCGGACTGGCCACGCACCCCTTGGCACAATTCATCCCGCTTTCACTCGACAAGGCGGCCTTGCGCACACTGGCTTACATCCTGCATGATGAACTCAAGCCACAGGGGATATTCGTCGGCACTGTGACGGTATGCGGCTCGATAGGCATGGACACCTATTTCGCCCCGGCACAGATAGCGGAAACCTATTGGCAGATGTACAATGAACGCAACGTTTGCGAGATTCGTTACGAATACCCCGAACTGAAAGGCAACGGACTGCCTGCCGGAGCGTATTGGGCAAAAGTCTATGAACTGTCCGGGAAGTACAAATAAACGGCAGGAAAAGGAAAACAACCTTTGTGGCATGAGATGAAGACAAGAAGATTACGAAACCTGGAGGTATCTGCCATCGGCATGGGTTGCATGGGCTTCACCCACACCTATGGCAGAGCACCCGAAGAAAAAGAGGCCATACGCTTGACACATAAGGCATTTGAGCAGGACTGCACTTTCTTCGACACTGCAGAGATGTATTCTTGCGGAAAGAACGAAGAGTTTTTGGGCAAGGCACTCAAAGAATTGCCGCAAAACGAGGTGGTCATTTCCGACAAGTTCTGGCCGCAACCGCTGCCCGGACAGGAAATGCCCGAAGGCAAGCTGAGCGAGGCAGGCATACGAACCACCCTCGCCACCCTCGAAAGCTCGCTCCGACGCCTGCAGACAGACTATATCGACCTCTATACGGAGCATCAGATGGACGAATATGCCGCCCTCACTTCCGCTTTGGACAAGATAAAGATATACGGCAACCGCGACGGAAGGGACATCAAGAAGCTGGGAACCGTCCCCGGCAATGTGGACAGATAAAGGCTTTACGTTGTTATGTGGGCACTTTTAACCATAGCTTTGCTGATGGGCATGCTCGTCCCCGTACAGACCGCGGCAAACGCACGGATGCGGACGAGCGTAGGCCCTGCGTTCGTCGTGACGTTCATTTCGTTTGCCGTGTCATCCCTGCTTCTGGCCACAGTCTCTGCCGCAAAGGGAATCCCGCCACTCCCGTCTGCCGCACAGACAGCCGGCGTTCCGTGGTGGGGCTGGACGGGCGGCATCATCGCCCTGTTCACCATCACCGTCACAATCTACCTGTTCCGTGCACTCGGACAGTTGCAGACTGCCATCCTTCCCCTCTTGGGGCAGTTGCTGTTCAGCCTTGTCATCGACCACTTCGGGCTGTTCGGTTCTGTACGCATCCCATTTTCGGCAATGCGTGCCATGGCGATGCTCCTGATGGCAGGCGGCGTGCTGTTGGTCGTGGTGGTACCGGACCTTGGGAAGAAAGGAAAGGCCCACCTTTCCACAACCCGCCACATCCTACCCTGGCAACTGACAGGCATAGCGGCAGGTTGCCTGATGGCGTCCATCGGCGCGATATACGGCAGGCTGGGCATCTGCCTCGGTTCGGCGGTACAGGCGTCCACCATATCGTTTCTGATAGCGTCCGGCGTTATTGCCGCCGTCTGCATCGTGAACGGAAAAATGGGGCACGCACGCAAAGCCTTTGCCAGAGGCAACCCGTGGTGGATGTGGCTGGGCGGCGTATGCGGAGCCGTCTCGGTGTACGGCAATGCGTGGCTGATACCGCAGGTTGGCGCCGGGGCGTTCTTTATGGCCTTCTTGCTCGGCCAAATGTCACTCAGCCTCCTGATGGAAGGACGCGGCTGGATGGGAGCCATGAAGCGGCGTACCACCTTCATCCAGTTTGCCGGCATTGCGCTGATGGTGGCAGGGGTGGCAATGATCAGGCTGTAACCCTACCGGCAGGGCATCGCCGTCACTCCCAAGCCCCCGCACATGCCGGGACGGATGCGGGAAAAGTTTGTCCAGCCGGCGGAAAACCTTTAATTTTGTAACATCATGCTCAAAGAATCGCAAGTATATAAGTATTGGGACATCGTATATAGCTGCTTCGTGCCGCACGAGATGTTGTCGGAACACAGGATGCCCGTACATGTCCTCATCTACGTCTATTCGGGTGAAATGATGGTGGATGATGGCGGACAGGCATTGAAAGCCAGCGCAGGCAATTATGTATTCCTCAAGCGCGACCACCAAGTGAAACTACTGAAACACACGACAGGCAACGCCCCTTACAAGGCCATCAGCATCCGTTTCGAGCGTGGTTTCCTGCGCGATTTCTTCGGGCGGTTGGACAAGGCGACATTGCCGGCGAACGTGAAACGCATCCGTGAAGCAGCCGTCCTGCTGCCACGGACACCCGCACTGCAAAGCCTTTTCCTTTCGCTTTTCCCCTACACGGACGCAAACGTCAAACCTAAAGACGAGATAATCCGGTTAAAAATGCAGGAAGCCCTGTATGGCCTGCTCGATACGGACGACCGTTTCTACCCCACGTTGTTCGACTTCAACGAAACGTGGAAAATAGACCTGTTGCCTTTTATGGAAGCAAACTACACGCAGGACATGACAATGGAAGAGTTTGCCACTTACACAGGCCGCAGCCTCGCCACGTTCAAACGCGATTTTGCCAAGGTAAGTGACCTCACGCCGGAAAAGTGGCTCATAAAAAAGCGGCTCGACAAGGCATACGAGATGCTCCACAGCGGGAAACACAAGCCGTCCGACGTATATGTGGCCGTAGGCTTCAAGAACCGTTCGCATTTCGCCAGCGCATTCAAACGCCGGTTCGGGATACCGCCGGGAGGGGTGAACGCCCGGCCATAAACCTAAAGTAGCAGGGAAAGCAGCAGATTCTACCGAGCCGTTTGCCCGGCGCACATCATGGCATAAAAGCAGAGTTCCTGCAACTTCACTTCTATGAAGTCTGCTGCAAGTCCAACCGAAAGTATTCCGGATTCAGGCTTTTTGAAAGGTGCGGACCTTTCGCCTGTTCGTAGAGGAGGGATTTTGATTGTTGGACTACCAGGACTCGAACCTGGAAAAACAGGACCAGAATCTGTTGTGTTACCATTACACCATAGTCCAAACATCCGTTACACATACACAAAAGGGCACACACCCTTGTGTTGGGCTACCAGGACTCGAACCTGGAAAAACAGGACCAGAATCTGTTGTGTTACCATTACACCATAGCCCATTGTCCTTATTTCGATGGCAAAGGTAATGACTTTTTCGGTACTCACAAAGTTTTTACGCCCTTTTTTCACCAACCGCATTCAAATTGAGAAGCAAAAAACGCAAACCGACTCCCAGTCCCGGCCCGCGGAAGAAAAAACTTCCCCCACAGTCAACATATTACCTAAAAAAAATAAAAAGCACGGGGTTTGTCACGAAAAAGTTAGAAACATAACGTTTAATGTGCTATCTTTGCCCGACTAAAATATGTATAAAATTACCGAATGAACGAAACGCGACAGCTAATAAAAGCCATTACAGACGGCATTCAAGAAAAGAAAGGGAAACAAATCGTCATAGCAGACTTAACGAAACTCGACGACACTATTTGCCAATACTTCGTCATCTGCCAAGGAAACTCGCCGATGCAAACAGCCGCCATTGCCGACTCCGTGAGCGATGCGACACGGAAACAAACGGGAATCAAGCCCATAAACACAAACGGGTTGAAGAACGCAGAATGGGTGGCCATGGACTATGCCGATGTCATTGTCCACATCATGTTGCCGCAAGCCCGTGAGTTTTACGACATTGAACACCTGTGGGAAGACGCGCAGCTGACCCACATCCCGGATATGGACTAACCGAAACCAAGATTATGGCCGAAAAGGAAAATAAAAACAAAATGCCCCGGTTCAACATGAACTGGATTTACGGCATCATTGCCGTAACGCTGATTTATCTTTTCGTAATGGGCAACGACAGCGGCTCTTCGACAAGCACGTCTTACAGCAGCTTCCAGGAATATGTACACAAAGGATATGCCCAACGGATTGTAGCCCAGAAAGACAAAGGGCAACTGACCGTTACCATCAAACCGGAATACGTCAAGGAAGTGTTCCGCACGGAGCCACAGGACATGAAGAAACCGCCCGTGCTCAATGTAGAATACTCCTCAAATGAGAAACTGATTGAGTTCCTCGACGAGGCAAGGGCCAACGACCAGTTCACGGGCGAACTTGTATTCGAGCGAAGCAACGACCTCATCAGTAACATTTTCTGGAATTTCCTGCCTCTCATCATCATTATCGCCATCTGGATTTTCATCATGAGGCGGATGAGCGGCAGCGGCCCCACGGGAGGCAACGTGTTCAATGTGGGCAAAAGCAAGGCACGCCTGATTGAAAAGGGCGAGGGAACACGGGTGACATTCAAGGACGTGGCCGGGCAGGCCAGTGCAAAATTGGAAGTCCAGGAAATTGTGGAGTTCCTCAAAAATCCCAAGAAATTCACAGACTTGGGCGGAAAGATACCCAAGGGAGCACTGTTAGTAGGCCCTCCGGGAACGGGAAAGACCCTGCTGGCCAAAGCTGTAGCCGGAGAAGCCAATGTGCCGTTCTTCTCCCTGTCCGGCTCCGACTTCGTTGAAATGTTTGTGGGCGTGGGCGCAAGCCGTGTACGCGACTTGTTCCGGCAAGCCAAAGAAAAGGCTCCCTGCATCATCTTCATCGATGAGATAGACGCCGTGGGACGCGCCCGCGGGAAAAACCCGGCCATGGGAGGGAACGATGAAAGGGAAAACACGCTGAACCAGTTGCTGACTGAAATGGACGGCTTCGGCACGAACAGCGGTGTCATCATCCTGGCGGCCACTAACCGCGTGGACATATTGGACAAGGCCCTGCTCCGCGCCGGACGTTTCGACCGGCAAATCTATGTGGACCTGCCCGACCTGAACGAACGCAAGGAGGTGTTCAAGGTGCATTTGCGCCCCGTGAAGACCAACCGCAGCGTCGATGTTGACCTATTGGCGCGACAAACCCCCGGATTTTCGGGAGCCGATATTGCCAACGTATGCAACGAGGCGGCACTGATAGCCGCACGCCATGGGAAAAAAACCGTGGGCAAAGACGATTTCCTCAGTGCCGTGGACCGCATCATCGGCGGTCTGGAAAAGAAAACCAAGGTAATGACCAACGAGGAAAGGCAAACCATCGCACTGCACGAGGCAGGACATGCCACCATTTCATGGTTCCTGCGTTATGCCAACCCGCTCGTCAAAGTGACCATCGTGCCACGCGGGCGCGCATTGGGCGCGGCATGGTACATGCCGGAGGAACGGCAAATCACGACCAAGGAACAGATGCTGGATGAAATGTGTGCTACCTTGGGCGGACGTGCGGCCGAGGAACTCTTCACGGGACACATATCTTCCGGTGCGCTGAATGACTTGGAGCGGGTAACCAAACAGGCATACAGCATGATAGCCTATTTGGGCATGAGCGAAGAACTGCCCAACTTGTGTTACTACAACAATGACGAATACAACTTCACGAAACCGTATTCCGACCAGACGGCACAGCTCATTGATGAAGAAGTGAAGAACATGATTGCAACCCAGTATGCAAGGGCCAAGGCACTGCTCACAGAACACAAAGAAGGACATGCCCAATTGGCCCAGTTGCTGGTGGAACGCGAAGTGATATTCGCCGAGGACGTGGAAACCATCTTCGGGAAACGCCCGTGGACCAGCCGCACGGAGGAATTGCTCAGCCTGAACGAACAAGAAAAGAAAGAGGAAGAAGACATCCGGGAATACGAGCCGGAGGAGGAAGAGGAAGATGACGCACAACAAACAGAAAAGGATGCGCCCGTAACAGAACCCTCCTCGCAGGAACAGGACAAACAACCGGAAAACGAAAACAGCCTCCCTGACAAGAAATGAGCAATAAGAAAAGAAATCTGCTGGTACGTACCTTGACGGGTATTGCATTCGTTGCAGTGCTGGTAGGAGGCATCTTGTGGAGCAGTGCAACGTTCACCCTCCTGTTTGCAGTTATCACGGCATTGAGCGTATGGGAATTCTGCCGGATTGTGAACGGACGCGATGACGTGCGGGTCAATTCCGTCATCTGTACGATGGCAGGAGTCTATCTATTCATGGCCGTATCAGGTTTCTGCAGCAATATCACCCCGTCCGGGGTGTTCATACCCTACTTGTTGTCCATCGTTTACCTGCTAATCAGTGAACTTTACCTGAAAAGCGGGCATGCCCTGAACAACTGGGCTTTCACCATGATGAGCCAAATGTATGTGGCCTTGCCTTTTGCCACACTCAACATTCTGGCCTACCAACCGGAAGCGGAATACAGTGTTGAGGTGGCCTACAACGGAGTGCTCCCCCTTTCCATCTTCGTGTTCCTTTGGGCAAACGACTCCGGTGCCTATTGTTTCGGCTCGTTGCTGGGCAAGCACAAGCTCTTCCCGCGGATTTCGCCGAACAAGTCATGGGAAGGGTCTGTGGGCGGTGGATTAATTACCCTTGCAGCCTCACAGGTATTTGCCCATTACGATGCTACCGGCCTCACCCGTTGGGAATGGTTGGGACTTTCGCTGGTGGTGGTGCTTTTCGGCACATGGGGGGATTTGGTGGAGAGCCTGATAAAACGCCAACTGCAACTGAAGGACAGCGGCAACATCCTGCCGGGACATGGTGGCATGCTAGATCGTTTCGACAGTTCGCTACTGGCCATTCCGGCAGCTGTGATATACATCTATACCCTTACCTTATTATAACATAAGAAAAAAGGAAAACGGCGTATCCCCCTGACAAGAACAGGAACGGATACGCCGTCTAACCCAGCAAAAGCCCATTATTTCGCCTTTTTCCCCAACAACCGGACCATAATGTCCGCCGCCCGTTCCGGAGCACCGGTTTTCCCCAACCGGGAACGCATCTCCCGGTATCCTTCCAGCACCATGTTGCGCCTTTCTCCGCCAGGCAATACGGCACGGAGCTCGCGGACAAGGTTTTCTTCCGTCATGCCATCGGCCACCAGTTCTTTGACCACCTCACGTCCGGCAATTAAGTTTACCAACGAAATGAACTTCACTTTTAACAAACGCCGACGGAGAAAGGAAACGAACCGCCCACAAACCGTATAATAACACACCACTTGGGGCACACCGAACAAGGCCGCCTCTAACGTGGCCGTACCCGAAGTCACCAAAGCCGCCGAAGCATGACGCAACACCCGGAATGTCTGTCCGCTGATTATCCTCACCCTTTTGGCACCGTGCAGAATGCCGGCATAGATTGCCGTATCAATATTCGGAGCCGCAGCCAGCACCAATTCATAATTGTCTCCGAAGTATGAGGCTGCCCTGACCATCAACGAAAGGTTGTCGCGGATCTCCTGCTTCCGGCTCCCAGCCAGCAAAGCTATCACAGGCCGTCCGCTCAAATGAAACTCTTCGACAAAGTCATCAAACGCATCGTCACCTTCGTCCAAATAACCCTGCACCTCGTCCAGCGTGGGATTGCCTACATAATGAATGAGGTAATGGTGCTTACCTTCAAAGAAGTCCACTTCGAAAGGCAATATGGAAAACAATTCATCCACATCCCGCTTGATGTTTTTGATACGGTGCTCTTTCCACGCCCAGATTTTAGGAGATATATAATAATATATAGGAATATGGGCATGACGGTGCACGTATTCGGCGATGGAAAGATTAAAACCCGGATAATCCACCAGAATCAACACATCCGGACACCAAGCAAGAATGTCCTCCCTGCAAACTTTCATCCAGCGCAATATGACCGGCAGATGGAGCAACACCGGAATGAAACCCATATAAGCCAAATCCTTGTAATGGCAGACCAGCGTCCCGCCTTGCCCTTTCATGTGGTCGCCGCCCAGGAAACGGAACTCCGCCTGGGCATCTTTGGCCTTCAATGCTTTCATTAGATGTGAAGCATGCAGGTCGCCACTGGCCTCCCCCACTATCAGATAGTATTTCATCTCCGCGCTTACATTACGATTCCAGTTCCTTCAATCCGTCAAAGGCCTCATAAGCCGTCATATCCACTGTGACGGGAGTGACCGCCACGTAGCCGTGCGCCAGCGCCCAGTCATCCGTATCTGTCTGTTCCGGCTCAACGTTCGTGTATTTTCCCGTCAACCAAAAATACTTCCGTCCCCGCGGATGATCTGTCTCAAACCATTCATTCGACCAATTCCCGTGCGCCATACGGCACAGTTTCAGTCCGGCATATCCCTCTGCCACCTTGGGGAAGTTCACGTTCAAGCACACGCCCGCGGGCAGTCCGTCATGCAACACTTTCTCCGCAATCCTGCGCACATAAGGAGCCGTCGGTGAGAAATCGGCATCGGCATCGGAGTCGCACAAAGAAAAGCCCACGGAAGGAATTCCTTTCATACACCCCTCCAGCACGATACCCATGGTGCCAGAATAATGCACATTGACCGAGGCATTGCTGCCATGGTTGATTCCACCGACAATCAGGGACGGCCGCCGGGTAGCCTCCTGTTCCAGAGCCAGTTTCACACAATCCACCGGCGTCCCGCTACAGGCACAGACTTTCAAACTGGGACGGACGGAAAGCACCTGATAGTGTAACGGCTCGCAAGACGTGATACCACATGCCAAACCGGAACGGCCCCGGTCTGGCGCCATCACCAAAAGTTCTCCCAAAGGAGACAGCATATCCATCAATCCCTTCAAGCCCTTGGCCTGCACACCGTCATCATTTGACAGCAAAATAAGCGGTCTGTTATCGTTCATTATCAGTATGGTTTATTACTACAAAAGTACGAAAAAAGGTTTAAAATCCAGTATTTTCACTGAAAAACATTATCTTTGTAGAATGATACTCCTTGAGTTATTAACAATAACTGCGAGTTATCAACAATTTAACGTTTCTCTGCTTGCAACTACGAACGTAGTCGTGAAGAATATGTTACTTTTGCGGCAACCAAACATTATGATATGGGAAAGATTATTGCTTTAGCAAACCAAAAAGGAGGCGTCGGCAAGACTACCACTTCAATGAACCTGGCCGCCTCCTTGGCAACATTGGAGAAAAAGGTATTGCTCGTTGACGCAGACCCGCAGGCCAACGCATCTTCCGGTTTAGGAGTGGACGTGTCTGAAATCGATTGTTCCATATATGAATGTATCATCGACCATGCCGACGTGCATGACGCCATCTACACGACAGACATCGAAGGACTGGACATCATCCCCTCACACATTGATCTGGTCGGGGCTGAAATCGAAATGCTGAACCTGCCGAACCGGGAAAAGGTTTTGACGGAACTTCTCGCCCCCATGAAAAGTGAATACGACTATATCCTGATTGATTGCTCCCCGTCGCTGGGGCTTATCACGGTCAATGCACTGACTGCCGCCGACTCGGTCATCATTCCCGTACAATGTGAATACTTCGCGCTGGAAGGCATCAGCAAACTGCTGAACACCATCAAAATCATCAAATCCAAACTGAATCCCTCATTGGAAATCGAAGGATTTCTGCTGACAATGTACGACAGCCGCCTGCGACTGGCCAACCAGATTTATGATGAAGTGAAGAAACATTTCCAGGAACTGGTGTTCAAGACCGTCATACAACGTAACGTCAAACTGAGTGAAGCTCCCAGCCACGGACTTCCTGTCATCCTCTACGACACCGACTCCACCGGTGCTAAAAACCACTTGGCGTTAGCCAAAGAAATCATTGAAAAGGAGAAATAGCAAGATGCCCGTACACAAAAAATACCCAGCTTTGGGACGGGGACTGGATGCCCTGATCTCTACCAAAGAGGTGCAGACCGACGGTTCTTCCACCATCAATGAGATTGAGATAGAACGGATTGTACCCAACCCTCACCAGCCCAGGAAGGACTTCGACCCCGAAAGCCTGCGCGAACTGGCAGACTCCATCGCGGAAATCGGCATCGTGCAGCCCATCACCCTGCGCAAGATGGAAGACGGCACGTTCCAACTCATTGCAGGCGAACGGCGCTGGAGAGCCTCCAAACTGGCAGGCCTGCATACCATACCGGCCTATATCCGCACGGCAGACGATGAGAATGTCATGGAAATGGCCCTGATTGAAAACATCCAGCGTGAAGACTTGAACTCCGTGGAGATTGCCTTGGCCTACCAGCACCTGATTGAACAATACCACCTGACCCAAGAGAAACTGAGTGAACGCATCGGCAAGAACCGCACCACCATCACCAACTATCTGCGCCTGCTCCGCCTGCCTGCCACCATACAGATGGCCCTGCAGAACAAGGAAATTGACATGGGGCATGCACGCGCCCTGCTGGCTCTGGATAATCCTACCCTGCAACTCAAGCTGTTCCAGCAGATCGTCAAGGAAAAGCTTTCGGTGAGAAAAGTGGAAGAGATGGCCAAGGCACTCACGGAAGGTGAGACCGTAAAAAGTGGCGGGAAACGTATTGCCCCCAAAGGCACCCGCTTGCCGGAAGAGTACAACGTGCTGAAGAACAGCCTCTCCAAGTTTTTCCAGACCAAAGTGCAGTTGACCTGCTCGGAAAAAGGCAAGGGGAAAATCAGTATCCCGTTTGCCAACGAAGAAGAACTGGAACGTATTATAGAATTGTTTGACCGACTGAAGAATTGAAAGAAAACGCATCCACATACCACCGTAACCTCATCCTGTCTGTCATTCTCCTCATCCTGAACGGGATGTCATCCGCCTGGGGACAGTCACCTGCCACGGGCGATAGCCTTTCTGACGCCATGGCCGACACCATCACTGCTGTCATGGCCGACACTGTCACAACCGCCGCGACCGACACCATCACAGCCTTTCTGCCCGACACCATCACCGTTGCCGCAACCCAAACGGACAGCAACGCGGTGGCGGTGGCAGCCCCGGACACGGCCCTGCTCGATACCATGGCAATCGGGCTAAAAAGCGACTCGCTGCTCCAACATATCCCACGGGCTGAAAAACGCTTCATTCCTAACCCCCAACGTGCCCTATGGCTCTCGCTCATCATTCCGGGAGCCGGGCAGATCTACAACCGCAAACTCTGGAAAATCCCCATTGTTTACGGCGGTTTCCTCGGCTGTCTTTATGCGCTGACCTGGAACAACCAGATGCTCAGCGATTATTCGCAAGCCTATCTGGACATCATGGACGACGACCCGAACACCAAGAGCTACGAAAACATGCTGCCGCTGAACTACAGCATAGAGGGGCGTGAAGAACAATACCAGGAAATCTTCAAGAATAAAAAGAACTACTACCGCAGGTACCGCGACATGAGCATATTCGCGATGATCGGCGTATATCTGCTTTCCGTGGTGGACGCTTATGTGGATGCCGAACTCTCCTCGTTCGACATCTCCAGGGATTTAAGCCTGCAGGTGGAACCCACTATATTCAACTTCGGCGGACGCAGGCAAGAGGCCAGCGTAGGTATCCAATGTAACATAAACTTTTAAGCGATGTTCAAGAAAATAGCATTATTCTGCATAACAGCCATAGTGGCCACAGGACTGAAAGCCCAGAACGACATTACCGTACACGATGACGCAACAGGAAAAGACGAAGTCATAAACCTGCCGGAAGGAATGACCCATGAGCTGGACAGCCTGTTGAAGGAATGGTACACCAGAAACTACCTGGACACGGACGAGAACTGCGAAAGCTCGGACGACAACCCGCAATACACAAAGGAGGAGTATATTTCACGCCTCAACCGGCTGCCCAACGTCATCGAAATGCCCTACAACGAAGTCGTGCGCAAATTCATAGACCTCTACTGCACCAAACTCCGCAGTTCCGTGTCCTACATGCTGGGAGCCAATAACTTCTATGTCCCCATCTTCGAGGAGGCGTTGGAAAGCTACCAGCTCCCGCTCGAACTGAAATACCTCCCTGTCGTTGAATCGGCCCTCAACCCCGATGCCACCTCCAAGGCCGGTGCCGCCGGGTTGTGGCAGTTCATGATTTCCACGGGAAAGGTTTACGGCCTGGACGTGAACAGCCTGATAGACGAACGGCGCGACCCAGTCAAGTCATCTTACGCCGCCGCCCACTATTTGCAGGACCTGTACCGCATCTTCGGCGACTGGACACTGGTCATTGCAGCCTACAACTGTGGGCCGGCCAACGTGAACAAAGCCATCCGGAGGGCCGGAGGCAGCCGCGACTATTGGCAGATTTATCCCTACTTGCCGCAGGAAACGCAGGGTTACGTACCGGCTTTCATCGCAGCCAACTACGTGATGAACTACTACTGCGAACACAACATCTGCCCCATGACGGCCACCTTGCCGCCCAGCACCGACACCATTATCGTCAACCGCGATGTGCACTTCGAACAGATCGTAGCCATGTGCAACGTGAAAACGGATGAAGTGAAAGCCCTTAACCCGCAGTATCGCACCGGTCTGATTCCCGGTGCCAAGGGGAACTGCATCCTGCGCCTGCCCACACACGGCATCACCGCTTTCATCGAAGCCGGCGACTCCGTTTACAATTACAAATCCGATGAACTGTTCACCAACCGCAGCGAAGTGCCCGTCAGCAAGGCAACCTCATCAAGCCGCCAAACGAACAGCCGCAGCAACACCCGCACCGTTACGGTAAGAAGGGGCGACACTCTGTCTGCCATCGCGGCACGCAACGGCACCACTGTGGCCAAAATAAGGCAGCTCAACGGGTTAAAGAACGACAACCTGCAGATCGGGCAGAAGCTCAGGGTCAGATAATATACGTCAGAAAGCAAAAGAGGTAGTTACAATGGAAGATTCCGACAAGAAACTCATAGATGAAGAGAAAATGGTCAATGGTGCTTTCCTGCACCTGGTAGATACCTACTTGGCCTCACGCCATCGCAAGAAGGTGGAAATCATCACCAAGGCTTTCAATTTCGCCAGACAGGCCCACAAAGGCGTCCGCCGCCTTTCCGGGGAGCCTTACATCATGCACCCCCTCGCCGTCGCACAGATTGTGTGCAGCGAAATCGGGCTGGGATCTACGTCCATCTGCGCGGCCCTGTTGCACGATGTGGTGGAAGACACCGACTATACCGTGGAAGACATCGCCAACATCTTCGGCCCCAAGATAGCCCAGATTGTCGATGGGCTGACCAAGATCTCCGGCGGCATCTTCGGCGACAAAGCCTCCGCACAGGCGGAATCTTTCAAGAAACTGTTGCTGACCATGAGCGATGACATACGGGTCATACTCATCAAAATATCCGACCGCCTGCACAACATGCGCACACTGGGTTCGCAGCCGCCCAACAAACAGTACAAGATTGCGGGCGAGACGCTCTACATCTACGCCCCGCTGGCCAACCGCCTCGGCCTGAACAAAATCAAGGAAGAGCTGGAGGACCTGAGTTTCAAATACGAACACCCGGAGGAGTACCAGCAGATTATCGACAAACTGGCCAAGACGCGCGAACACCGCGAAAGCCTCTTCGAGGACTTCACGCGCCCCATCCGCGAAGCGCTGGACAAGATGGGACTCAACTATACCATCAAGGCCCGCATCAAGACCCCTTATTCCATCTGGTGCAAGATGCAGAACAAGCATATCGAGTTCGAGGAAGTTTATGACATACTGGCCGTGCGCATCATCTTCGAGCCCCAGAAACCGGAGGACGAAATCAGCGACTGTTTCCGCATATACGTATGTGCCAGCCGCATCTACAAGCCTCATCCCGAACGCCTGCGCGACTGGCTGACCCACCCGAAAGCCAATGGTTACCAGGCACTGCACGTCACGCTCATGAGCAAGACCGGCCAGTGGATTGAGGCGCAAATCCGTTCCACCCGGATGGACGAAATGGCCGAACAGGGCTTTGCCGCCCACTGGAAATACAAGGAAGGCGGAAAGACCACGGCCGACAGCGAGGACGAGCTGGAGAAATGGCTGCACACCATCAAGGAAATACTGGACGACCCGCAGCCCAATGCCCTGGACTTCCTCGACGCCATCAAACTGAACCTCTACGCCTCGGAGATTTTCGTGGTGACACCCAAAGGCGAATTCAAGACCATGCCGGCCGACTGCACCGCCCTCGACTTCGCGTTCAGCATCCACACTTTCCTTGGCAGCCACTGCATCGGTGCCAAAGTGAACCACAAGCTGGTGCCCCTGAGCCATAAGTTGCACAGCGGCGACCAGGTGGAAATCCTCACCTCCAAGTCCCAGCGCGTACAGAAAGAGTGGATAAACTTTGCCACCACGGCCAAGGCCAAGGGGAAAATACAGGCCATCCTGCGCCGCGAAGAGCGCGAACAGCAGAAACAGGGCGAGGACTTGCTCAACGATTTCTTTGAAAAAGCTGACATAGAACCCAACAGCATCAACATCGACAAGCTCTGCGACCTGCACCACATCAAGTTCCGCGAAGAACTGTTCCAGGCCATCGGCAGCCAGAAAGTGGTGCTGGGCAATGCCGACCTGGAAGCCCTGCAGGAAAAGCCCAACAGCAAAGGAAGCAGCTGGACCAACCTTATCCCCTTCCTGAAAAAAAGACAGGTCGTGCAAAAGGTACAGAAACCATCCGGCACCAACGCGAACCACGCACCTGCGGCAAACGGCATCGACCGCAAAAAAATCCTCCTCCTCAACGAGGAGAACATCCGCCAGTTCAAGATTGCGGAATGCTGTCACCCCATCCCCAGCGACGACGTGCTGGGATACATAGACAGCAACGGGCAAATCTACATCCACAAACGCTCGTGCCCCGTGGCCGCAAAATTCAAGACCGGAGACGGCAACCACATCCTCGCGGCGGAATGGGACATGCACAAGACCCTGTTCTTCCCCGCCACCATCACGGTGAACGGCATTGACAACATCGGTGTGCTCCACCACATCACCGGCATTCTGTCCGAACGGCTCAACATCAACATCTACAAGCTGGAAGTCAGCACGCAAGACGGCATCTTCGTCTGCAAAATCCAGCTGGGCGTGCACGACGTGGATGAAGTGAAAACCATCTGCAACCAACTGAAAGGACTGAAAGGCATCGAGGAGGTCACCCGAATAGACTGAACGCAAACGGCATGCGCTCCCCCGCCCCACCCCCGCGTCCTAACGCCCTGGACAGGAATGGATGGCAGGAAGCGGCTCACACCAGCCCGTCCAAGGCCTTTTTCATCTGCAACAGTTCTTCGCGGATGGCTTGCAACCGTTCCACCACCTCCACGTTCCGCGCCACATCGTCCCGGCTGTTCTTCAACGCCTTGCGGGCGGCGGCCAGCTTCATGCCTCTCACCTTCACCAGATTGTATATCAGGCGCACCTGCTCGACATCCTCCTGCGAATAGCGGCGGATGTTCCGCGCCGACTTCGTGGGGGCTATCGTGGGAAACTCTTTCTCCCAATAGCGCAACAGGGTTTCGGAAACGCCGAACATCTCCGCCACCTCGCTGATTGAATAATAAAGTTTCAGTTCCTTGTTCGGGTTCAGTGCCATAAATACGGTCTATTATCTTTCGTTTTCAGTCATTTACTTGCAAAAATAGGCAAAACGAGCTATCTTTGCAAAACTTTTTTCAGAATAGTTAACGCATAAAATAAAAAACAAATGACCGCAAACGAAATCCGCGACTCGTTCGTCAAGTTCTTCGAGTCCAAAGGTCACCTCATTGTACCGTCCGCGCCCATGGTCATCAAGGACGACCCCACGCTGATGTTCACCAATGCAGGCATGAACCAGTTCAAAGACATCATCCTGGGTAACCGCCCCGCCACCAGCAAACGCTGCACCGATTCACAAAAATGCCTCCGCGTCAGCGGGAAACATAACGACCTTGAAGAGGTGGGCCACGACACTTACCACCACACCATGTTCGAAATGCTCGGCAACTGGAGCTTCGGCGACTATTTCAAGAAAGAGGCCATCGAATGGGCCTGGGAATACTTGGTAGATGTGCTGAAGATAGACAAGGCCAACCTGTACGCCACGGTGTTCGAAGGCGCAACGGACGAAGGGCTGGAGCGCGACGATGAAGCCGCAGGCTACTGGGCACGCTTCCTGCCAGCCGACCACATCATCAACGGCAACAAGCACGACAATTTCTGGGAGATGGGTGCCACGGGGCCCTGCGGGCCTTGCTCGGAAATACACATCGACCTGCGCCCGGAAGAGGAAAAGGCCCAAGTGCCGGGCAGCCAGCTGGTGAACAAGGACAACCCGTTGGTCATCGAAATCTGGAACCTGGTGTTCATGCAATACAACCGCAAGGCCGACCAGTCGCTCGAACCCCTCCCCGCCAAGGTCATCGACACGGGCATGGGTTTTGAGCGACTCTGCGCCGTGATGCAGGGCAAACGCTCCAACTACGACACCGACGTGTTCCAGCCCATCATCCGCGTCATCGGCGACCTGGCAGGCTGCCGCTACGGCGACGACCCGAAAAAAGACGTGGCCATGCGCGTCGTGGCCGACCACCTGCGCACGATAGCCTTCTCCATCGCCGACGGTCAGCTGCCCGGCAATGCCAAGGCGGGCTACGTCATCCGCCGCATCCTGCGCCGTGCCGTGCGCTACGCCTACACGTTCCTGGGCCGGAAAGAGGCATTCATGTACAAGCTCCTGCCTGTGCTCGTACAGGAAATGGGACAGAGCTACCCGGAACTGGAGGCACAGAAAGTACTCATCTCCAAGGTAATGAAAGAGGAGGAGGAGGCTTTCCTGCGCACCTTGGACACCGGCATCCGCCTGCTCGACCGCGTCATGGCCGAAACAAAAGCCGCGGGCAGCAGCGTCATCAACGGGGTGGAGGCTTTCACCCTCTTCGACACCTACGGCTTCCCGCTGGACCTGACGGAACTGATTTGCCGCGAAAACGGGCTGACCGTGGACGAGGACACGTTCAACGCCGAAATGCAGAAACAGAAAGAACGCGCCCGCAACGCCGCAACCACAGAAACCGGCGACTGGGTGGTGCTGGCCGAAGGGGAAACCAGTTTCAAGGGCTGGGACTACACCGAATACGAATGCCGCATCCTGCGCTACCGCAAGGTGACGCAGAAAAAACAGACGCTCTACCAGCTCGTGCTCGACAACACCCCCTTCTATGCCGAAATGGGCGGACAGGTGGGCGACCGGGGCACGCTCTGCTCCGAATTCGAGACCATCGAGGTGGTGGACACCAAACGCGAGAACAACCTGCCCATACACATCACCCGCACGCTCCCGCAACACCCCGAAGCCCCCTTCATGGCCTGTGTGGACACCGGACTGCGGGCAGCCAGCGAGGCGAACCACACGTGCACGCACCTGCTCGACCAGGCCCTGCGCGCCGTGCTCGGCAGCCACGTGGAGCAGAAAGGGTCGCTGGTCACCCCGGAATACCTGCGCTTCGACTTCTCGCACTTCCAGAAAGTGACGGACGAACAGCTGCATGAAGTGGAACGGATGGTCAACGCCAAGATACGGCAAGACCTGCCGCTGCAGGACCACCGCGACATACCGATAGAGAAAGCCAGGGAACTGGGTGCCATAGCCCTCTTCGGTGAGAAGTACGGCGACCGCGTCCGCGTCGTGCAGTTCGGCGACAGCGTGGAGTTCTGCGGAGGTTGCCACGCAAAGTCCACCGGGCGCATCGGCATGGTGAAAATCATCAGCGAAAGTTCCGTAGCCGCCGGAGTGCGGCGCATCGAGGCCATCACGGGAGAAAAGGTGGAGGAACTGCTCTACTCCCTGCAGAACCTGTCGGCCGAACTGCGCCGGATGTTCAACAACGCCCCCGACGTGAAGGCCGCCATCCGCAAGGCCATCGAGGAGAACAGCACCCTGAAGAAACAAATAGAAGAGAGCATGAAGGAAAAAGCCGCGCAGGTAAAACAGCGGCTGGTGACACAGGCCAAGACCATCAACGGCGTCACCCTCTACCAAAGCATCCTGCCCATGCCGGCCGACATGGTGAAAGACATGGCCTTCCAGCTGCGCAACCAGGCCGAATACGCACTGGTCATCATCGGCAGCCTGTATGAAGGCAAACCCATGCTCACGGCCGCCGCATCCGACAAGATGGTGAAAGAACAGGGCACGGACGTGGGACGGCTCGTCCGCGAGGCCGCCCGGCTGATTCAAGGCGGAGGCGGCGGACAGCCCCATTTTGCCACGGCCGGCGGGAAAAATCCCGACGGCTTGAGCGCAGCCGTTGACAAGTTCATCGAACTGGCCCGGCTGTAAACCACCGCCACCGGCGGCATAACGCCCAAGCGGCTGTGCAGGAGGCACTTCCTTTTCCCCTCCCGCACAGCCGCTTTTTTGCGTCCCTTCCAATTGTCGTCCCGCCCGCCTGCGCAAGCCGCCGGCCGCTCTTGCGCAAAACTGCATCCCGCCTTGCGCAAGGACGGGCGGCGGTTTGCGGAAGAAAATCACGCGGCATGCCCGGCTCCCGCAGACGGGCGGCGGACTGCCCCGGAAGCGGATTGCCGCCGCTCGTCCGCCCCGTCCTCTTCAGTCCCGCCCGGCCCCGTCCGTCTGCCGGGACGGCCAGTTCACCAAGTAAAGCCGCTCCGTGGCACGGGTGAAAGCGGTGTAGAGCCAACGACAATAGTCGGGGGTGAACATCTCTTCCGTCACGTAACCCTGGTCCACGAACACCCGCTGCCACTGCCCGCCCTGCGCCTTGTGGCAGGTCAGGGCATAGGCATATTTCACCTGCAAGGCATTGAAATAAGGGTCAGCCTTGATTTTCTTCATCCGCTTCTGCTTCACGGTTTCTTCCGCATAGTCCTCCTCCACGGCGCGGAACAGTGCCTCCGACTGTTCCCTGGTCAGGGCAGGCGCCTCGCCCTGCAGGGTGTCGAGCAGCACGGTGGCCTCCAGCTCCGTGTCATCGTAGTCGGGGAAACAGAGCAGCACGTCGGCAAAGCGGAAACCGTAGAGGCTGCGCATGCGGCGCACGCGGCGCACCACGGCCACATCCCCATTGGCCAGGAAACCGAAGGGGCAAGCCTCCGTCCCCGCAGCCCAGAAATAGTTGTTTTTGGCTATCAGCAAGCGGTCGCCGCCGGCCAGTTCCTCCTCCCGTCCCAGGATGCGCCCCCTTATTCCATTATTATATACATTGGCCTGCTTGTTGGACCGCACCACCACCATCGTCTGGTCCGCGCCACAGCGGGCATAAGCCTCCTCCAACGCCTCTGCCAGTTCCGCGCCGGGCAGGGCGCAGATGTCGGGGAAGCCCGTAAAACGGACGGTGGGAAAGATGACTGCGCCGTCCGCGGCCAGCATCCGGCGCAGGCGCGTGGCGTTCCACAGTATGCCGCTCTCCTGCTGCTGGCGCACCACCTGGGTCAACTCCCCCTGCCACACGTGCAGCCCGCGCACGGCCAGTTCGCCGGCCGCCAGGGCCGGGCTGCAGTCCTCGCCCACAGGGGGCAACTGGGCCGAATCGCCCACCAGCACCAGCCGGCATCCCTCGCCGGAATAGACGAAGCGCACCAGGTCGTCCAACAGGCTTCCGCCCGCGTCCGCGCCGCTGCTGCCCGGCCTCCCGGAAATCATGGAGGCCTCGTCCACGATGAACAGCGTGTGGCGCGCCAGATTCACATTCTGTAAAAAATTGTCCGTGTCGTTGGAAAACGTTTTCTGCCGGTAAATGCGTTTGTGCACCGTGAAGGCGGGATGCCCCGCGCGCAGGGCGAACACCTTTGCCGCCCGTCCCGTGGGAGCCATCAGCACCACCTTGCGCCCCAGCTCCTTCAGGGCGCGCACCAACGCGGCCAGGAGCGAGGTCTTGCCCGTGCCGGCATATCCCCTCAGCAGGCACACCCCGTCGCCGTCCGCCGAGAGGAGGAAATCCGCCATTGCCGCAATCGCCCGCCGCTGGTCCTCCGTAACCGAAAACAAACATTTGGCCTCTATAAACCGTTCCAAATCCTTTTTTATCATAAATCACATAGAAAAAGTTCTCCGAAAAGTCGAATATTAAAATTATTTATCTTACTTTTGCGATGCGAATGTAACAAATAAAAATTATAAAGTATCATGAAAAAAGCGATTAATGTCATTTTAGGCTTATGCGCTCTGGTTCTGCTGTACTTGTGCTACGAAAGCATCATGCAGCCCATTCATTTCAACGAGGAGAGAGACATACGTGAAGCGGCTGTCAAGGCACGCCTGATTCAAATCAAGAACGCCGAGGAACAGTTCCGCCAGCAGAATCAAGGCGAATTCTGCGACTCTTTCCATGTACTAATCAATTTCGTCAAGACAGCCCGTATCCCGCACGTGACCAAAGTGGGCGAACTGACCGACGAGCAGATGGAAAAGGGCCTGACCGATGCCAAAGCCGCCGCCATCGTGAACAGCGGCGATGCCGAAGCCATTGCGGCCAACGGCCTGCAGGGTTTCCGCCGCGACACGACGTGGTCGTCCATGGCCGCAGCCATCGTCGGGCCGAACGGCAATGCCGACTCCCTCCAATACATCCCGTATGGCAACGGGGCGAAGTTCGAGCTGGAAAAAACCATCTATGTGGGACGTTCGGGCGTGGTGCAGAATGTGATGGAATGCCGTGCCCCCTTCTCTGCCTACCTGCAGGGAATGAGCGAGCGTGAGATTTACAACCTGACGGATGCCGCCGAAAAACAGGGGCGCTACCCCGGCCTGAAAATCGGCGACCTTGTTACCCCCAACAACAATGCAGGCAACTGGGAATAATCAGCCACTATCATACAGCCTATCCATCCGCCTGCACGCGGATGGATTTTCTTTTTACGGCTACGGTACGGCCACGGCCGCACCGGTGGCCACGGAACATTACGACTACCGGGCAGACGAACCGGCAGCCGCCACCCTGCAGCAGGCACTGGCGCAGTCGGTGCTGGCGGGGCAGCAGCAACGCCCCCTCATGGTTTATGTGCTCGCCGGAGGCCCCTCCATGCTGGTGCCCTTGGAATGTTTCCGCAAGGAAGAAGCCCACGCGCTCTACCGCCTGACCTACCTGCAGGAAAAGACCGGCAAGACTTATTACAACATCCTGCCGCACCTGGAGGTGGCACATGTATTCACCATAGACGCGGACACCGAAAAAGTGCTCTGCCAACACTTCCCCAACATCAGGTTCTACCACAGCCACACGATGGTGCTCGAAAAGATGGGGATGCTGGAAACGCGGGGCAACGAGTGCCTTTACGTCTATTTCCGGGAACAGGAAATCTTCGTCTTCTGCTACCGCGGGCAGCAACTGGGGTTCGCCAATATTTTCCCGGCCGACCACACGGAAAATATCATCTACTTTATCCTTTCCGTCTGGAAAGGACTGGACATCGACCGCCAAGAGGGGGAATGCGTGCTGCTGGGGGCGCATGCGCTCAAGCCCGATGCCGCACGGCTGCTGAGGCGCTACCTGCGCAATGTGAGGGAAGCCGCCCCTGCCGACATCTTCCGCCGCTCGGCCCTGGCCCGCGACCCGCAGTTGCCTTTCGACCTGCTGGCCCTGCTGGCCAATACCATCTGACCCCCGCACCGTACAGCCATGAGGATTATCACCGGAAAATACAAAGGACGGCACTTCGAGGTGCCGCGCAACTTCAAGGCACGGCCCACGACAGACTTTGCCAAAGAAAACCTGTTCAACGTGCTGAACGCCTACATCGACTTTGAAGAAAAGCCTGCCGCACTGGACCTTTTTGCCGGAACGGGCAGCATCACGCTGGAGCTGCTCTCGCGCGGGTGCGGCCGGGTGGTGGCGGTGGAACGCGACCGGCAACATTTCGGTTTCATCGTCAGGACCCTCTCCGTGCTCAATGACCCGCACTGCCAGCCGGTGCGCGCCGACGTGTTCCGCTACCTGGCCCGGTGCGACGAACGGTTCGACTTCATTTTTGCCGACCCGCCATACGCCCTGAAACAGCTGGAAGAGCTGCCCGGCATCGTGCTGCAACGGGAACTGCTGAACCCCGGAGGACTGTTCGTACTGGAACACGGCAAGGGCAACGACTTCTCCTCCCACCCCCGGTTCAGGGAACACCGCTCCTACGGAAGCGTGAACTTCTCGTTCTTCACAGCAGGGGAGACAACAGCCGGATAGACGACTCGGCCACGCGCAGCCAGATGGAGCGTGTCTCCCATGTCTCCAGGTTCAGCAGCCGGCAATGCTTCTGGTCTTCCAGGAAGATGTCTTTCATCAGCCGCGCCGCCTCCTCATCGTACACAAAGGCATTCACTTCAAAGTTCCGCTCGAAACTGCGGAAGTCGATATTCGTGGAACCGCACGAAGTCAGCATGTCATCACAGACCAAAGTCTTGGAGTGCAGGAACCCGCTCCGGTAAAGATAGACGCGCACCCCGGCGCGGATCACGTCGTGCAGGAACGAGCGCGAGGCCCACGTGAGCAAGCGTTTGTCTGCACGTTCGGGTAGCATCAGCCTCACGTCCACCCCGGCCAACGCTGCCGTCTGCAAGGCGAACAGCATGCGCTCCGTGGGCATGAAATAAGGGCTTTGCAGGTAGCAATAGCGCTTGGCCCGCAGCAGGGCCAGCACCATGCCCTGCATGATGTCCGGCCAGGGAGCCGTGGGGATGGAGGTGACAATCTGCACCAAGGCGTTCCGACTGACGCAAGGCTCCCTGTCATCCTTCAAAATCCGCCGGCATTCGTCCTCCTGCGGATAATACACCTGCTCCGTTATGGTTTGCCCGGTTGCGACATACCAGTCGGACAGGAACGCGCGTTGCAGCCCGGCCACGGCATTCCCTATGATGCGGGTGTGGGTGTCGCGCCAAGTGCGGCTGCCGTCTCCCACGGGATAAAAGTACCGCTCGGCCAGGTTCATGCCCCCCACGTAGCCCACGATGCCGTCAATGACCACAATCTTGCGGTGGTTGCGGAAGTCCACCTTGCTGGTCAGCTTCGGGAAACGCACCGGCAAAAAGGTTCCCACCTGTATGCCTTTCTTCTCCATCTGGCGGAAGAAACTGTTCTTCACGTTCCAACAGCCCACGTCATCGTACACCAAGCGCACGCTCACCCCCTCGCGCACCTTGGCCGCCAGTGCCTCCACCACCGTCCGCCCCACCCGGTCGTCCTCGATGATGTAGAACTCCACGTGGATATGGTGGCGGGCCGCGGCGATGTCGCGCAACAGGTTGTCGAGCATCTCCGTCCCCTGGGTGAAGAAGCGGATTTTGTTGTCCACATAAGGAAAGGCACCGCTCTGGCGGCGGAACAGGCGGACTAGGGGGACGTAGTCCGGCGGCAACTCCGGGAAGCCGCCCTGATAGAACCGCACCGCCGAACGGCGGGCCAGCTGGCTGGCGCAGGCCTGGCTCACAAAACGCTCGCGCTTGCGGTTGCGCCCGAAGAAGAAATAAATCACCAGCCCTATGATGGGCAGGAAAAAGAGCACCATCAGCCAGGCCACAGTCTTCACCGGCTGACGGTTTTCAAGAATAACAATCAGCATCTGGCTCAGGACCACAAAGAAATAAAAAATCCCGATTACACTATAGATTACGACATCCAGCACGATTTCGTCCACTAATTCCTATAACAAACATACGAAAAAGAATTGGTTTCCGCTCCATAAAAGACAGGAAAAATCATGCGGAAGCCGGATTTACCGGAATAACAGGACACGAAAAGCACCGCCGCGCCCCGTTCTGCCCCGCAAGACGGCCGAACGCACAAAAACGGCATTCCCCGCCGCAACCCTCCGCATGCGGGAGGCTGACGGCCGGGAATGCGCACCTTGTAAATATCAGCGCGGACCGCCGAAACCGCCGTCACCCGGACGGCCGCCACCGCCACCGGGGCCTCCCATGTTGAAGCCGCCCTCGCGCATGCCGGCGCGAGCCTCACTGCTGCCCATAAGATTCAGACGGTAGATAAAGTGCACCAGCACATAGCTGTTGATGGCGTTGCTCCAGGTGTCCGTGCGCTGCGTAGCACTCAGGGAGCGGCTGATGTTGCTCCGCTCGCGCAGGATGTCATACCACTGTACGGAGAGCGTGGCCGCGTTGCCTTTCAGGAAACTCTGCGAGAGCTGGGCATTCCAGATCAGCTCATCGGTGTTCATCGATGCGTCGTCATACCCTCTGCGGCTGCTCTGTCCGATGTTCGTGGCCAGGCTCATGTTCCACGGGAGGTTCAGCTGCACGTTGCCGCCGTAAGAAAAGCTGTACGTGTCCAGGTTGGCATTCTCCTGCAAGTCGTTGCGTGCATGCTGGTAGTTGATACTCCCGTTCACGCCCACCTCCAGCAGGTCGTTGCGGAAATTCACGTTCAACCGTTCGTTCACGGTGGAGGTTTTCGTGGTGCTCTTCTGGCACAAGGCGGCAATCTGTTCAGATGTCACCGAAGACCCGTTCAGGTTGGCCTCGGAACTGATGTAACCCACGCTGTTCGAATAGTTGTAACTGGTGAAAGAAGAAAAGTTGAAATACTTTTTCGCGCCCATGGCCGTGTTGAACATGCCGTCTCCCCTGAAGTTCCAATTGCCGTTGATGTTCATCGGCATGGTGGTGCGCTGGCCGGAGTCCTCGTCATAGAGCACGGCCGTGCTGATGTTGTTCTTCATCACGTTCGCGTTGGCGTTTATCATCCAGCCGCGCTGTTTGTCGGCCACGTAATTGTTGTAGAACAGGCGCATGGAGTTGGTCCACGAAGGCTTCAGCCCCGGATTTCCCTTCGACACGTTCAGCGGGTCGGAGTCGTCGGTCACGTCCAACAGGTTGGTCATCGAAGGCTGCGATGAACTTCCGTTATAGCGGAACTGCAGTTGCCCGGTGTCGGAGAACTTGTAGCGGAAGTCGATGCGCGGTGCCCAGTTGACCACATTCCGCACAATGGACGTATCCAGCGAGCCTTTCTGGTAGTCCATGTAAGTTTTCTGTGGCTGCACCGACACACCGGCGTTCAAGCGTATCTTGTCTTTCCGGTAGCGGAACATCACCGTAGCGTTCTGGTTATGCTCTTTATAGGTGGCGTACTGGCTGTTCTCCAGGTTGCGGCACAGGTTGAGCCAATCCACTCCCGGCACCCAGCCCAGCGGATAATTCTCCAACTCCTCCTGCGTCACTAATCCTTGGGCCACAAGGCTGTCCAGCGAGTACATCGACCGGTCGGAGTCGGAATAGCGGTATTGGTAGCGGTAGCTGAACTGCAAGTGCGCTCCGGCAAACAACGGTTCGCTGTAGCTCAGGTCCGCACTGGCATTGTAGCTCTTGGAAGGGCTCAGGTTATACTGCCTCAGGTATGAAGAATCCCCTTGCAGATAATAGTTCACGGCAGATATGCTGTAGGAATTGCTCTCCGAGTCGGAATAGCCCCCACTCAGCCGCAGGGTCATGTTGCGTCCCTGGTTGTTCAGGCGGCGGTTCACCATCAGCGTTCCGTCCGTAGAGTAACTTTTCCCGTCGCTGCTGCTCTGGCGTACATTGTCGTTCACCACGATGCTGTCCGCCGTATAATTGAGATATTCCGACAACGGGTCGGTCATCCAAGTATAAGGACTTTCGTTGAAAGTCACGGAATTACTCCACGAAGTACTGTAGTTTTCCGAATAGGAGAAGTTCGGGCGGAACATGATGCGGGTCATCGTGTCGGGCGTCCATTCCAGCCTGAAGTTGGAGTTCACGTTCGTGTTTCCGGAGTTCGAACCGCTGCTGCTGTTGGAAAACGAACTGCTCGACCCGGTAGTAAGGAATGTTTCCGAGTTGGTAATGGTCAGCTGGTCGGTACCCTGATGTGAATAGCGCAAGTTTCCGGCCACACGCAACCGTCCGGCTTCGTTCTCCTGTTTCCCGTTCTCCCAGTTGAAGTCGAACCCGGCCATCTTGCTGGCCACCAAACCTCCGTTGCTGCCCCTTCCGCCTTGGAATCCGCCGCCGAATCCCTGGTCGTTCACGTTGTTGGCCGACCCAAGGGCCGTCATGCGCAGATTACTGGAAAAGCGGTTCACCATCACCTTGCCCGTGTAGCGGTCCTCCGTGCCGTAACCCACATCGGTATTGGCAATCCAGCTCTGTTCCATCGACTTTTTCACCGTCAGGTCAAGCACGGTCTCCTCCTCGCCGTCGTCAATGCCCGTCATGCGGGTATAGTCGCTCTGACGGTCGTAGGCCTTAATCTTCTCCACCATATTTGTGGGCAGGTTCTTCATGGCTATTTTCGTGTCCGAATCGAAAAAGTCCTTTCCGTTAACCATGATTTTCTTCACCTCCTTGCCGTTGATGGTGATGGTCCCGTCGTCCGACACTTCCGCTCCGGGCAACTTCTTCACCAGTTCTTCCAAGACGGAACCTTCGGGCACGCGGTAGGCATCGGCATTGTAGATGAACGTATCGGCCTTCATCTCCACCTGCGGCAGGCGCGCCGTCACGTCGGCTGCTTTCAACAGCATGGCATTCGTTGCCAGTTTGATGGTACCCATGTCCACAGTCCTTTGCGATGTGGACAACTGCAGGTCCTTGTAATAGGTTTTGAGACCCACGAAACTAATCCTGAAGATATATTTCCCCGGCTTGACATTCCGGATGGCGAACTTACCGGTCGTACTGGAACTGACTCCCGTCACCAACGTACTGTCGCTGTTCAACAACACCACCGAAGCCGCATATACCGGTTCATTGGTCTCTTCCTCAATTACGGTGCCGCTCACCGTGAGACTCTGCGCCCACGCACAGCAACACACAACACACAGGAGCAGGCTCAAGAAACTTCTTTTTCTCATGGGTCTTACAATTCTGTTTTTAATTGACTATTTTTGCATTCAACACGTAAGTAAGACGGCCACCCACCGTCCCGGTTTAATCCGGCACCGGCATTTTAACATAAATAAATGAACACATCGCCCCGCCCTGACGCAAAACCCGACAATATCCCGGAAAGAAATAAGGGGAAGAAGGAAATACTTTTAAGCAAAAACCCTATCTTTGCAAACGGTTTATCATCATTCTTATGGAATCACAGGAAATCATCATCTCCGGGAATCCGGGCGACAGCCTGGCACGCGCCATCGGCCGCTGCCCCCACGACCGTCTGTTCGTACTGACTGACCGGACGACCCACGAAAAATGCTGGCCCGTCGTTGCCGGGGTACCGTCCCTGCGGCAGGCCGTGCACATCACCATCGAAGCCACCGACGAACACAAGAACATAGAAACCCTCACCCACGTGTGGTCCGAACTGGGCCGACAGGGAGGCACACGCCATTCGCTGCTGGTCAACCTGGGCGGCGGCATGGTGACGGACCTGGGGGGATTCGCCGCCGCCACGTTCAAGCGCGGCATACGCTACATCAACGTGCCCACCACCTTGCTGGCCATGGTGGATGCCGCCGTGGGCGGAAAGACAGGCATCAACTTCAACGGCCTGAAAAACGAAATAGGGGCTTTCGCCCCCGCTGATTGCGTATTGCTCGACACGGAATTCCTCCGGACGCTGGACCGCCGTAACCTCTGTTCCGGCTACGCAGAGATGCTCAAGCACGGCCTCATCAGCAACGGCGGGCATTGGGCGGAACTGCTGGCTTTCGACCTGGACCGTGTGGACTACCGCCGCCTGCAGGACATGGTGGCGCAGAGTGTGGCCGTAAAGGAACGTATCGTCAGGGAAGACCCGCGCGAACAAGGCATACGCAAGGCCCTGAACCTGGGACACACGGCCGGACACGCCATAGAAAGCCTGGCACTGGCCGAAGGACGCACCGTGCTGCACGGCTATGCCGTGGCGTGGGGACTGGTGTGCGAGCTGTACCTCAGCTGCGTGCAGACGGGCTTCCCCAAGACGAAACTGCGCCAGACGGTGGACTTCATCAAGGCCAACTACGGCACGTTTACCTTCGACTGCAAGGAATACGAACAACTGTACCAACTGATGACGCACGACAAGAAGAACACGTCGGGACGCATCAACTTCACACTGCTGGGCGACGTGGGCGACATTCGCATCGACCAGACCGCCAGCAAGGAGGACATCTTCAACATGCTGGACTTCTACCGGGAAGCCATGGGCTGCTGACCCCCTTGAACATTACTAAAACAACTGATAAATCATGAAAAAGAAATTAGTCTTTCTCGCCATGACCGGACTGCTGGCCTTCGCGCAACGGAGCATGGCACAACGCCCGGCCACGGGCAACCCCGTGCTGCCGGAATTTCATGCCGACCCGGAAATCCTCTATTCCGAACAGACCGGCAGCTACTACATCTACTCCACCACCGACGGCACTCCCGGCTGGGGCGGCTATTACTTCACGGTGTTCAGTTCCAAAGACCTTACCGACTGGCGCCATGAAGGCATCATGCTCGACCTGGGTACCGACCAGGTCAGCTGGTCGGACGGCAACGCCTGGGCACCGTGCATCATCGAAAAGAAAAGCGGCGGAAAATACAAATACTACTTCTACTTCAGCGGCAACACCCCGCAGGGGAAGGCCATCGGCGTAGCCACGGCCGACCATCCCTGCGGCCCCTTCACCGACCTGGGGCATCCCATCATCGACCGCAGGCCGGCCGGACAGGAACACGGGCAGCAGATTGACGTGGACGTGTTTGAAGACCCCGTGAGCGGCAAGAGTTACCTCTACTGGGGAAACGGCTACATGGCCGGTGCCGAACTGAACGACGACATGATGAGCATCAAACCGGAAACCGAAACCCTCATGACACCGCAAGGGGGCACACTGCAAGACTATGCCTACCGCGAAGCACCCTACGTGTTCTACCGCAAAGGCACATACTACTTCCTGTGGAGTGTGGACGACACCGGTTCGCCCAACTACCATGTGGCCTACGGCACGGCATCGTCGCCCCTCGGCCCGATAAAAGTGGCCGATGAGCCGGTCATCCTCATCGAACGCCCGGAACAGGAAATCTACGGCACGGCGCATAACTCCGTCCTGCAGATTCCGGGCAAGGACGAATGGTATATCGTGTACCACCGCATCAACAAGAACTACCTGAAGCACCAGCCGGGCGTCCACCGCGAAGTGTGCATCGACCGGATGGAATTCAATGCCGACGGCACCATCAAGCCCGTGGTTCCCACCCACGAAGGGGTGGAAGGACTGAAATGACCCCATGCCTCCGGCGGAAGAGCTGCACAAGCGGCCTTCCGCCGGAGGCGTTTTTTTGCCACCCCTGTTTTGTGCGGCAGACGGTTCCGCCCTGTCCCCAATAATTGCGGACGGCCTGCCCCTTCGGCCTTTCCCCTTTCAGACATGCCGCTCCCCGTCATTTTTTTCTCCTTTTCGCGGCACAAAGCTGACACAAATCCCCCCGGCACAGCATTATAATCATTATCTTTGCGGACAGGGATGAAGATTATATGGCTACAGGACACTACATCTACATCAAGAACATGGTATGCGACCGTTGCATCATGGCGGTCAGGCAAACGCTGGTCCGCCTTGGGCTGACACCGGTCTCCATCGTGCTGGGACGGGCCGAACTGGCCGAAACGCCCACAGCCCCGCAGCGCAGCACCATCGGGGAGGCCTTGGCGGCTTTGGGGTTCGAACTGCTGGACGGCCAGCGGGCACGCACTGCGGAACAAATACGCCAACTCATCATCGCATGGGTGCGGCAACCGGACAAACGCCTGCACGTCAACCTGTCGCAACACCTGGCAGAGCAGTGCCACCACGACTACAGTACGCTGAGCAAACTCTTTTCGGAAATGCAAGGCACCACGATTGAAAAATATTTCATCACACAGAAAATCGAACGGGCCAAGGAATTACTTGAATACGACGAACTCAGCCTCAACGAAATAGCCGACCGGCTGGGCTATTCCAGCACGGCCTACCTCAGTGCCCAGTTCAAGTCGCTCACGGGCCTCACTCCCCGGCAATACAAACAGCAGAAAGACAAACGGCGCATCCCGCTGGACAAGGTGTAGCCACCCCACCGCGCCCGGCGAAAGGAACCGTGGCGCAGCCCCACCGTAAACCTGTAAAAACAAACCATAATTTTATAAGAAAAACCGCCGGAACAGCCGTAACTTTGCAGAAAAGGGAAATAAGGAGTTATGGCAAACGGAAAGAATACGACAGAAACACGGACGTTCCCCGTGCTGGACATGAGTTGCGCCGCCTGCGCCACGCGGGTGGACAAGACACTGAACAGCCAGCCCGGCGTATGCAAGGCCTCCGTCAACTACGCGGCAGCCACGGCCACCGTGGAATACGACCCGCGGCAATGCACGCCGGAACAACTGCAAACGGCCTTGCAGGAAGCCGGATACGGGCTGGTCATCGACGGAAACCGCCAACAGATGGCCGACCGGGCGGAACAGCTGCACGGACAAAACTACCGCATCCTGAAACGGCGCACGGCCGCAGCCATGGCATTGACCCTGCCCGTGGCCGTCATCGGCATGTTTTTCATGGACAAGCCGTATGCCGGCATCGTCTCATGCCTGCTGGCCACCCCGGTGGTGCTCTACCTGGGGCGCGGTTTCCACCGCAATGCGTGGAAACAACTGCGGCACGGCACGGCCAACATGGACACGCTGGTGTCGAACAGCACCCTCATCGCCTACCTGTTCAGCCTTTTCAACCTGCTGTTCCCTGAGTTCTGGAGGGCACGCGGCGTAGAGCCGCATGTCTATTTTGAATCCGCCAGCGTCATCATCGCCTTCATCCTGCTGGGGCGCCTGCTGGAAGAGCGGGCCAAGGGGCGCACCTCCGACGCCATACGCAAGCTCATGGGCCTGCAGCCCAACAAGGTGACCCTTGTGGACAGCGACGGGAAAACCCGCGAGGCGGACATCGGCGAAGTGCGGCCGGGACAGGAACTGGCCGTCCGTCCGGGCGAAAAGATAGCCGTGGACGGCATCATCACCTCCGGCCATTCCTACATTAACGAAAGCATGCTGAGCGGCGAGCCGGTGCCCGTGGCCAAAGCAGAGGGACAGCGGGTGTTTGCCGGCACCATCAACCAACGCGGCAGTTTCCGCTTCCGTGCCGAGAAAGTGGGCACAGACACCCTGCTGGCCCACATCATCCGCATGGTGCAGGACGCACAGGGCAGCAAAGCCCCCGTGCAGCGGCTGGTGGACAAGATAGCCGCCGTTTTCGTGCCCGTCATCATCGGCATTGCCGTGCTCTCCTTCGTCCTGTGGTGGACGCTGGCCCCCGCCGGCGGCTTCACCCACGGGCTGCTGGCCTTGACCACGGTGCTGATCATCGCCTGCCCCTGCGCCCTCGGCCTGGCCACCCCCACCGCCATCATGGTAGGCATAGGAAAGGGAGCCGAACGGGGCATCCTGGTCAAGGACGCAGAGAGCCTGGAAGCCGCACGGCAGACGGACGCCATCATCCTGGACAAGACCGGCACGCTCACGGAGGGGCATCCCACGGTGACGGAACTGCTCTGGGACACGCAGGCACAACCGCTGCCGGATGTGCTCTACAGCCTGGAGAAATGTTCCGCCCACCCGCTGGCGGAAGCCGTCGTACAGAAGCTGCAAGGGCGCGAACTGCCCATACAGGATTTTGAAAGCCTCACGGGCAAAGGCGTGACGGGGCGGTGGGAAGGACGCACGTTCCATGCCGGCAACCGCCGCCTGCTGGAACAGGCATGCATCGCCGTGCCCGGCGGGCTGGAGCAGGCAGCCCGCCGGATGGCCGCAGCCGGGCAGACCGTCATCTTCTTTGCCGACAACACCAAGGCACTGGCCGTGGCAGCGGTGGCCGACCGCGTGAAAGCCACCTCCCGCCGGGCCGTTGGCGAACTGCGGGCCATGGGCATAGAAACCTACATGCTCACGGGCGACAACGAGGCCGCGGCCGCCCGTGTAGCCGCAAGCACCGGCATACGCCACTACCGCGCGGAAACATCGCCGCGGGACAAGGCGGATTTCGTAGCGGCCCTGCAGCGCGAAGGGCACCACGTGGCCATGGCGGGCGACGGCATCAACGACAGCGCGGCACTGGCCCGTGCCAACCTGGGCATAGCCATGGGGCACGGCAGCGACATCGCCATGGACGTGGCGCAGATGACCATCATCTCCTCCGACCTGGGCAAAATACCGGAGGCCATACGGCTTTCGGCCCGCACGGTACGCACCATCCGCCAGAACCTGTTCTGGGCATTCGCCTACAACCTCATCAGCGTGCCCATAGCCGCCGGCGCCCTTTACCCCGTCTGCGGCTTCCTGCTCAACCCCATGGTGGCGGGGGCAGCCATGGCCATGAGCAGCGTGAGCGTGGTGGCCAACAGCCTGCGGCTGCGGCGGGCCGTCCTGACAAGAAAAGAAAACCCTTTAAATACCAGCATCATGGAAAAAGAATACAGAGTGGAAGGCATGATGTGCAACCATTGCCGCATGCACGTTGAAAAAACATTGAACAGCATCGAAGGCGTACATGCCACGGTGAGCCTGGAGCCGCCTGTGGCGGTCATCAATTTCGACGGCGAACCGACGCCGCTGGAGGAACTGCAAGCCGCGCTGGCCGCAGAAGGCTACAAGATTTCCGAGGCCTAAACCCGACAGACGGCACGGAAGGAGCCGGCCCTGCACCGCCCGCCCCGGCGGCGCCACGCCCGCCTTTCAGCAAGGGGCATCCGCCTCCGCCCGCACGGCGGGCATCCTTGCGGAAAGACGGGCTTCTCCTTGCGCAACACCGCCCGCGTTCTTGCGCAAGGAAAAAGCGCACAAGCCCGGCAGCGCGGAAAGCAAAAAAACACCCCGCCCGCTTTTTTTTCACCGATTCTGTTTGCGCTACCAATTGTTTTATTTAATTTTGCCGCACCTAATCATTTTGATGAATTAACACCAGGAAACATTGGATTATGGAAATAGTAGAAGAAGTATTCGGCTATGTCATCGCCCTTGGGGCGGCAGTCATGATGCCGATCATTTTCACGATTTTGGGCGTGTGCATCAAAATCAAGTTCGGCAAAGCACTGCAAAGCGGCCTCTACGTGGGCGTGGGTTTTGTGGGATTGTCCGTCATCACCGCCCTGCTCACCACGAGCCTCAGCCCGTCGCTCTCCAAAGTGGTGGAAATATACGACCTCAACCTTGAGGTGTTCGACATGGGATGGCCCGCGGCGGCCGCCGTGGCCTACAACACTTCGGTGGGGGCGTTCATCATCCCCGTGTGCCTTGGCGTGAATGTCCTGATGTTGCTCACCAAAACCACCAAGACGGTGAACATCGACCTGTGGAACTACTGGCACTTCGCTTTCATCGGCGCCATGGTGTACTACACGATGGGCAGCATCGGCTGGGGGTTCTTCGCCGCCATTGTCTGCTATATCCTGACCTTGGTGGCGGCCGACTATACGGCACCCAAATTCCAGAAGTTTTACGACAAGATGGAGGGCATCTCCATCCCGCAACCTTTCTGCCAGGGTTTCATGCCTTTTGCCATCGTCATCAACAAGGCGCTTGACCTGATACCGGGCTTCAACAAACTGTACATCGACGCCGAAGGGATGAAACGGAAGTTCGGCATCCTGGGCGAACCACTCTTCCTAGGCGTGCTCGTGGGCTGCGGCATCGGCGCACTGGCCTGCAAGGACGGACAGGAGCTGGTGGACGGCATTCCGGGCATACTGGGGCTGGGCATCAAGATGGGAGCCGTGATGGAGCTTATCCCGCGCATCACGGGGCTGTTCATCGAAGGCCTGCGGCCCATCTCCGAAGCCACGCGGCAGATGATTGCCCGCAAGTTCGGTGAAAACGCGGGCCTGCACATCGGCATGAGCCCCGCGCTGGTCATCGGCCATCCCACCACGCTCGTGGTGTCGCTGCTGCTCATTCCCGTCACGCTGTTCCTGGCCGTGGTGCTGCCGGGCAACCAGTTCCTGCCGCTGGCCTCTCTGGCGGGCATGTTCTACGTGTTCCCCATCATCCTGCCCATCACCAACGGCAATGTGGTGAAAACGTTCATCATCGGGCTGGTGATGATGGTCATCGGGCTGTATTTCGTCACCGACCTGGCCCCCTACTTCACGCAGGCCGCGCGCGATGTGTATAACATCACGCAGGACACGGCCGTGGCCATACCGGCCGGCTTTGAGGGCGGTGCGCTCGATTTTGCCTCCAGCCCGCTGGCATGGATTATCTTCCACCTGACCCACACGGTGAAATATGCCGGCCCGGCCGCGCTCATCATCTGCACGGTGGTGCTGGCCCTGCTGAACCGCCGCGCCATCGCCCGCAAAAAATATTGAGCGGGGCATGCGGGGACAATGACAAGGAAAAGACAGAATCAAAATTAACACAACCCAAAATACAGAACAAAGATGAAAAGAATCGCACTGGCAATCTGCATGGGCATCGGTGCCCTGGGAGCAAGCGCCCAAGTGAACTACAAAATCCAGACCGCCTGCAACCCGCAGGATGTGAAGAACTATGACACGCAACGGCTGCGCGATGCCTTCGTGATGGAGAAGGTCATGGTTGCGGACGAAATCAACGTGACCTATTCTTTGTACGACCGCTTCATCTTCGGCGGTGCCATGCCGGTGAACAAGACCTTGAACCTGGAAACCATCGACCCGCTGAAAGCCCCCTACTTCCTGTTCGCCCGTGAGCTGGGCATCATCAATGTGGGCGGCGAAGGCACGGTGACGGTGGACGGCAAGGAATATACGCTGAACTTCAAGGACGCCCTTTATGTGGGCAGCGGCAACGAGGTGGTGACTTTCAAAAGCACGGACCCTGCCAACCCCGCCAAGTTCTACCTCAACTCGGCCACCGCACACCACAGCTACGCCACGCAACTGCTGAGCTGCAACCCGGACAACAAAGAGGCCACGCAGGCCAACCAGCTGAAAGCCGGGAAGATGGAAGAGAGCAACGACCGCGTAATCAACCAGCTGATGATCAAACCCGTGCTGGAGAAAGCCAAGAACGGCGGCACCTGCCAACTGCAGATGGGGCTGACGGAACTGAAGCCGGGCAGCGTGTGGAACACCATGCCGGCCCACACGCACACGCGCCGCATCGAGGCCTATTTCTATTTCAACGTGCCTGAAGGCAATGCCATCTGCCACCTGATGGGCGAACCGCAGGAGGAGCGTCTGGTGTGGTTGCACAACGAACAGGCCATCATGTCGCCCGAATGGTCCATCCATTCCGCTGCCGGAACGAGCAACTATATGTTCATCTGGGGGATGGCCGGCGAAAACCTGGACTATGGCGACATGGACACCATCAAATACACGGAAATGAGATAAACAACTGATTTAAAGTAGATAACAGTGCTCCCGACACCCAACTGGAGGTGCCGGGAGTTTTCGTTTTCAGTTCTTTTAAGTATTCCAAACGGATTTTCCGTTTTTTTTCCCGGACTATATTATAACTTTGCCCAAAAGAGAGGAAAACAAAATGTACAACCCCAAAAAGCAGCCTTATGAAAAAGTTATTATTCTTATTGCCGGGCCTGTTCGCCCTGCAGGCCGCCTGGGCCGACTACGAAAGAGTGATTACCGTGGATCAACTGCCTGCCAAAGCGCAGACTTTCATCCAGCAGCATTTCCCCTCGGAAAAAGTAGCCCTTGCCAAAATGGAGAGAGAACTGTTTGGCACCAGCTACGATGTAATCTTCACCAGTGGCAACAGCGTGGAGTTTGACAAAAACGGCGAATGGACCGACGTGAAATGCAAGTTCAGCGAAGTGCCGGCCGATGCCGTACCCGCACAAATCACGAAATTCGTGACCGAGCATCATGCCGATGCCAAAATCCTCAAGCTGGAACGCGACCGCTACACTTACGAAGTCAAGCTCTCCAACTTCTGGGAAATCAAGTTCGACAAGAAGTTCAATGTCATAGACATGGACATGGACGACTGAAATGGCCGGACAGTATCCCCCTGGGCGGCCAACAAACGCAAGCCGCCAAAGGGGCAGCACCCTCAAGGCTCCGCGCAACCTTTTACCGGCTACGGGGAGCCATTTTCATACAAACAGCCCAAGCTACGGAACAAAATTGTTGCAAACCGAAAGAAAAAGACGTAAATTTGCAACCATGAGAACCCGCATCGTCATCCTGTTCCTCTTGTTGCTGCCGTTGGCCTTACAGGCGCAGCAGCAGGCCAAGCCGCGCAAGGGGGAGGGCGTGTCTGCCTTCCTGCAACGCTTCGGCTACACTTCGCGCAGCGCACAGCAGGAATTCATGGAAATCAACAAGGGGAAGTTCACGAAAAACGGCGGCCTGATACTGGGACGCAGCTACCGTCTGCCAAGCGGCCGGAAAAGCGAAGCAAAGGCACAGAAACGGAAAACCGTCACAGAACCGCTTTTCGGCGCGGCCTACCGGGAGGTCAGCATCCGCTCGCATGAACTGGACGGGGCCTGTCTCTACCTGGTCAGCGGGCACGGGGGACCCGACCCCGGCGCCATCGGCAGGGTGGGAAAATATGAACTGCACGAGGACGAGTATGCCTACGACATCATCCTGCGCCTGGCGCGCTCGCTGATGGAAAAGGGTGCCACCGTGCACATCATCATCCAAGACAGCAAGGACGGCATCCGCAACGACCGCTACCTGTCCAACAGCGACCGCGAGACCTGCATGGGGCAACCCATTCCGCTCGACCAGAAAGCCCGGCTGCAACAGCGTTGCGATGCCATCAACCGGCTGGCGCGGAACGACAAGGAAAAATATAAACGGGCCATCTTCGTACACATAGACAGCCGCGGAAGAAAGGACCAGGTGGATGTGTTCTTCTACCATGCGCCGGAAAGCCGGTTGGGCAAACGGTTGGCCGAAAATATCCACCGCACCTTCAGGCTCAAGTATGACAAGCATCAGCCCAACCGCGGCTTCCAAGGTACCGTGAGCGAACGCGGCCTCTACGTGCTGAAGCAGGCCAACCCCGTGGCGGCTTTCCTGGAATTGGGCAACATACAGAATGAGCGCGACCGCCAAAGGCTCATCCTCTCTTCCAACCGGCAGGCCTTGGCCGACTGGATTTGCGAGGGCATCGTAAAGGATTTCA
>CAZGSE010000009.1:0-65376 GCA_964528135.1 uncultured Paraprevotella sp.
GCGGCAGCCTTCCGGCGGGACGGCAGAGTGTGGTTGTTTTTTCTCTGGTGTAACATCTTTCTTCCGTTGTGTAACATCTTTTTAGGCTGGAGTAACATGGGCATTTTTTCCTTTCTTTTTTGTGTGCCGGTTTACGGATAATACCTTATTTTTGCGTTATGTACTTGCGGTGTTTCCCGGTCTTTGGGAGGTTCCGCCGCAGAAAGGGAAAGTGGGCAGAACAGGGCGAAATTCATTTTTCACAAAAAATATAGCTTTATGAGAACATCAAGACATATTCCGGGCCAGGCCCGGATGGTTTCGTGCCTGTTTGCAGCCGCGGCGTTGTGTTGCACGGCATGTGTCCGGACAGCGGACAAGTCCGCGGCGGCAGAGTATGTGTACCATGGGGCAGGCAATCCCTATTTGCCTCTGTGGGAGCACATGCCCGACGGCGAGCCGCGTGTGTTCGAAGATCCCGACCGTCCGGGACAGTACCGCATCTATGTGGTCGGGTCGCACGACCTGCGCATGGACAGCTACTGCGGCACAGACATCCGCATGTGGTCGGCACCGGTGGAGGACCTGTCGGCCTGGCGCGACGAGGGGGCGATATTCACCTACGAGGTGGACGGGCAATGGGACGTGATGTACGCCCCCGACCTGGTGGAGGTGCGCCGCAAGGACGGCACGAAGGATTACTACCTCTATCCGCACAGCCGCGGGCCGCGGCGTGAGGCCATGGTGGCCAAGGGCAGCCGTCCCGACGGGCCTTTCACGCCGGTGAACCTGACGGAAGACGGCAGGCAGACCCTGCCGGGCAGCATCCTGGGCTTCGACCCCTCGGTCTATGTGGAGTACGTCACCGACCCGGCCGACCCGGACTACGCCGTGGGGTTCCGTGCCTACGGCTATTGGGGGTTCCAGCGTTCCATGGCAGCGCAACTGGACCAGAACACAATGTATTCCGTGCGCCCCGGTACGGAGGTCATCCCCTACTTCATGCCGGCCGGCCTGCGTTACGGCGAGTTGCGCGAGCCGGACAAGGACTATCCCTGCATCAGTCCGGAACAGGACTTGGGTGAGTTCAACTTTTTCGAGGCTTCGTCCATCCGTAAGGTGGGCAACAAATATGTTTCCATTTATAGCGGCTACTCCGGTCCGGATTATGGCATAGGGAGCAGCAACTCCACCCTGCGTTATGCCTATGCCGATGCCCCGCTCGGCCCGTGGAAGGCGGGCGGTGTGCTGGTGGACTCGCGTGCGCCGGAGCCGAACCGCGACGGGACGGCCCTGCAGGCCACCAACGCCGGGCACAACACACACGGCAGCATAGAACAGATTAACGGGCAATGGTATGTGTTCTACCATCGTCCGCCGCGCGGCTTCGGCTTTGCCCGCCAGGCCATGGTGGCTCCCGTGCATGTGGAGTGGGACGAGCTGCCTGTGGCCGAAGGCGGCGCGCTGCGTATCCGGGCCTACGACCCCTATGTGCCGGGCGGGATACGCACGGTGAAAGACAGCCAGGGGCATGAATACAAAGGGGCAGAAGTCACGTCCGAAGGTTTCCATATCTACGGCCTTGATCCTTATGCCTACTATTCCGCAGGCATAGCCTGCTACTTGTCCAACGTGCAGCTCCAACAGGATGCCTGGGACATCTGGAACAACCATGCCGCGGTAGGCCCGCTGAAAGACGGCGACATAGTGGGTTACAAATACTTCGGCTTTGGCGGGCTGGCAGCGGACACGTTGGGGCTAAAGGCTTTTGAAGGAACCCGAAAGGGTAACCAGACGGTGTTGAACCTGTATCTGACCCCGCGCACGGACCGGGCTTTCACGGTGGAAGTCTATTTGGACGGCCCGTGGGAGAACGAAGTGTGGCGCGGACGGAAAATCGGCCAAGTGGAGGTGCCCGCCGGAACGGCACGCGAAACGGCACACTTCACGGCGGACGTGTCGCAGGCTGTAGATGGCCTGGAGGGAAAACACGGGCTTTACCTTGTGGCGCGGAGCGAGGAAAAGGGCGGACTGTTCGACCTGGAAGGACTGGGCTTCAGTGCCGACGGGCATGAGATTGCCCCGCCGGTGGTGCCCGCGGTGGAAATCCTGGCGGACGGCCAAGCCGTGACACTGCCTGCCGAACCGGTGCGCTCCACGAATGCCAACGGGCTGACCGGTTACGGACTGTATGAAACGGCCTGCAAACTGCCTGCGGGGGCATCGGCCGCTCCCGTGGTGTCGGCCTCGTCCGACTGCGGCGAGGTGAAAGTGGAGGTGGAACAGGCTGCTTCCGTGGCAGACACGGCCGTGGTGCGTTTTGACTATGGCGGACTGGTGAAAACTTACAGGATACATTTCGTGCAATAAGGGCTTCGCCGAAGTGTTCCCGAATCGCGACGCGACGGCCATGGAGAGGCAAGGCGGCTTCTGCGGGCCGTCGCGTGGTTAAGGAAAAGAATTCGGACTTTCAACAAACAAGCGGAAAAACATGAAAGACTCATATCAGAATTTTGCAGGAATGACACGTTACCGGTGGACCGTGTGTTCCATGCTTTTCTTGGCGACTACCATCAATTATCTGGACCGCCAGGTCCTGTCCCTGACGTGGAAGGACTTCATCGCACCCGAATTCGGGTGGAACGACACGGATTATGGCATCATCACGGGATGCTTCTCTATCGTTTATGCCGTCAGCATGCTGCTGGTGGGCAAGTTTATCGACAAGGTGGGCGCGCGCCGCGGCTACCTGTGGGCCATTGGCGTGTGGTCGGCAGGAGCCTGCCTGCACGCTTTCTGCGGCATTGCCACGAACGGGCTGCTGACCGGGCAGTGGGCGGGCGGCTTTGCGGCGGCCCGCGAAAGCCTGGCGGCATTGCAGACGGCCGGCGATGCCCTCTGGACCGTTTCCACCGTCAGCGTGTGGCTCTTCCTGGCCGCGCGCTGCATCCTGGCCGTGGGCGAGTCGGGCAACTTCCCGGCGGCCATCAAGATCACGGCGGAATATTTTCCCAAGAAAGACCGCGGGTTTGCCACCAGTGTGTTCAACAGCGGGGCACAGATTGGTGCCTTGCTGTCGCCCTTCATCATCCCCCTGTTGGCGCGCCGGTGGGGATGGGAAATGTCGTTCCTGCTGGTGGGTGCCGTCGGTTTCTTCTGGATGGGGGCTTGGGTGTATGTCTATGACCCGCCGCGGAAGAGCCGCCGCGTGAACCGCCAGGAGCTGGCTTACATCGAACAGGACGCTTCTGCCGATGCGGCCGGGGAACCGCAGGACACCGCGGCGGAGAAAGGCATCAGCCTGTGGAAGTGCTTCACCTACCGCCAGACGTGGGCGGTGGTTGCCGGGCGTTTCTTGCCCGACGGCGTATGGTGGTTCTTCCTCTTCTGGGCACCGGCCTACGTGCGCGATGTCTATGGTTACACTTCAGACTCTCCCACCGGCATGCTGCTCATTTTCACCCTCTATCTCATCTCGATGCTCTCCATCGTGGGCGGCTACCTGCCTACGATGTTCATCAACCGCAGGCAGATGAATCCCTATGCCGGGCGCATGCGGGCCATGCTGGTCTATGCCTTCTTCCCTTTGCTCGGCCTGGTGGCCCAGCCGTTGGGCGGATGGTCGTGCTGGTTCCCCATCGTGATTATCGGCATCATCGGTGCGGCCCACCAGAGCTGGAGCGCCAATGTTTATTCCGTGGTGGGCGACATGTTCCCCAAGTCGGCGGTGGCCACGGTGACGGGCATCGGCGGCATGTCGGGCGGCATCGGTTGCCTGTTGTTCAACATGTGTTCCGGCATGCTGTTCACCTATTCCAAGGAAACGCAGATGGCTTTCCTCGGTTTCCGGGGGATAGAGGCCGGGTATATGATCGTGTTTGTCGTTTCGGCGTTGGCCTACCTGTTCAGCTGGTTGGTTATCAAGTTGCTGGTGCCGCGCTATCAATTGATTAAACCATAAGAGAAACAAGAATATATGAAACCATTCATGGATGAAAACTTCCTGTTGGGCACGGAAACGGCACAGGAACTGTACCACGGGCATGCCGCCAAACTGCCCATCATAGACTACCACTGCCATTTGGACCCGCAGATGGTGGCCGATGACCACCGTTTCCGTTCCATCACGGAACTCTGGCTGGGCGGCGACCATTACAAGTGGAGAGCCTTGCGGGCCAACGGGGTGGACGAATACTATGTCACGGGCGGGGCTTCGGACTGGGAGAAGTTTGAGAAATGGGCAGAGACCGTCCCCTACACGTTGCGCAACCCGCTCTACCACTGGACACATCTGGAGTTGAAGACGGCCTTCGGCATCAGCAAACTGCTGAACCCGCAGACCGCACGCGAAATCTATGAGGAATGCAACGAGAAACTGGGCACTCCCGGCTTTTCGGCCCGCGGACTGATGCGCCGCTACCGTGTGGAGACCGTGTGCACCACCGATGACCCCGCAGACCGTCTGGAGCATCACGCTGCCGTGCGGGAAAGCGGTTTTGAAATCAAGGTGCTGCCTACCTGGCGGCCGGACAAAGCCATGGCGGTGGAAGACCCTGCGGCTTTCCGTGCTTACGTGCACCGGTTAGAAGAGGCGGCGGACATGGCCGTTTCGTCCTATGACGGACTGCTTCAGGCTTTGGAGCGGCGGCATGACTTCTTTGCCGCACAGGGCTGCCGGTTGTCGGACCATGGCCTTTCGGAGTTTTACGCCGAAGACTATACCGATGCGGAAATCAACGGCATTTTCAACAAGGTGTATGGCGGGAAGTGCCTTACGGAGGACGAATGCGTCCGTTTCAAATCGGCCATGCTGGTAGAGTTCGCCCGCATGGACGCGGAGAAAGGCTGGGTGCAGCAGTTCCACTACGGCACGCTGCGCAACACCAACAGCCGGATGATGCGCCTCGTAGGCCCCGACACGGGTTTCGACTCCATCGGCGAGTTCAACACCGCCGGTTCGCTGGCCCGTTTCCTCGACCGGCTGGACAGCCGTGGCATATTGCCCAAGACGATTATCTACAACCTGAATCCATCGGCCAACGAGATGGTGGCCACGATGATTGGCAATTTTCAGGACGGCAGTGTGCCGGGAAAAATGCAGTTCGGCTCTGGCTGGTGGTTCAACGACCAGAAGGACGGTATGCAACGGCAGCTGGATGCACTGTCGCTGCAGGGACTGTTGGGACGTTTTGTGGGCATGCTCACCGATTCCCGCTCGTTCCTGTCCTATCCCCGCCATGAGTATTTCCGCCGCACGCTCTGCAACCTGCTGGGCCGTGACGTAGAGAACGGCGAACTGCCGGAGGGCGAACTGCCCCGCATCCGTCAGATGGTGGAGGACATCTGTTATTACAATGCCAAACGTTATTTCGGATTCTGAATAAGAAAGAGACAAAAATCATGGAAAAAACTTGGAGATGGTTCGGACGGAAAGACAAGATTACGCTGTCCATGCTGCGCCAGATTGGCGTGGAAGGTATCGTGACAGCCCTGCACGACGTGCCGAACGGAGAAATCTGGACGTATGAAGCCGTGGCGGAGATGCGTGACTACATCGCGGCCGCCGGGCTGCGGTGGTCGGTGGTGGAGAGCCTGCCCGTGAGCGAAAGCATCAAATACGGCGGGCCGGATCGCGACCGCCTGATAGAACGCTATATCGAAAGCCTGGCCAACCTGGGGCGGGCGGGCATCAGGACCGTGTGCTACAACTTCATGCCCGTGCTCGACTGGGCACGCACCGACCTGGAACACCCGAACCCCGACGGCACATCGTCACTCTATTTCGACCGTGCCGACTTTGCCTATTTCGACTGCTGCATCTTGAAGCGCGAAGGGGCGGAGGCCGACTACGATGCAACCCTGTTGGAGCAGGTGGAACAGAAAAAGGCCGTGATGACCCCGGCCGACGACCACAAGCTGGTGGAGAACATCATCATCCGGACACAGGGCTTCGTGAACGGCAACATCCGCGAGGACGACGAGCATCCGGTGGAATTGTTCCGCGACCTGCTGTCGCTCTACAAGGGGATTACGCGGGAGACGCTGCGCGAGAACCTGCGCCACTTCCTCTCGGCCGTCATGCCCGTGTGCGAACAGTATGGGGTGGACCTGTGCGTGCACCCCGATGACCCGCCCCTGCAAATACTGGGGCTGCCGCGCATCGTGACCTGCGACGAGGACATCGAATGGTTCCTGAAAGCCGTGGACAACCCGCACAACGGCCTGACGTTCTGCGCCGGTTCGCTGAGCGCGGGGGCGCACAACGATGTGCCTGCCTTGGCCCGCAAGTATGCTTCGCGCACGAAGTTCGTGCACCTGCGGAGCACGGACGTGTTCCCCAACGGAAACTTCAAGGAGGCTTCACATCTGGGCGGACGTGCGGGCATCATCGACCTGGTGCGCATCTTCCAGAAAGAAAACCCGGCCTTGCCCATGCGGGTGGACCATGCCCCGCTGATGCTCGGCGACGAGAAGATGGGATACAACGCCGGATATTCGTTCCACGGCCGCATGTTGGCCTTGGGGCAGATGGAGGGCGTGATGGCCGTGGTGGACCGCGAGATTGCGGAAGGAAAAATCTGATTAGGAAACAAAATGAAAGGAGATACAATCATGACAGACTTGTTTGACATCAAGGGCCATGTGGTGGTCATCACCGGCGGAACCGGTGTCTTGGGACGTGAAATCGGGAAATACCTTTCCCTGCAGGGGGCAAAAGTGGTGTTGCTGGGGCGGAACGCGGAGACCGGGCGCGCAATCATAGCCGACATCCGCAACGAAGGCGGCGAGGCGATGTTCTTGCAGACGGATGTGATGGATCCGACTGTTGTGGAACGAAACCTGAAAGAGATTCTGGAGGCTTACGGCAGGGTGGATGCGTTGCTCAATGCGGCGGGCGGCAACATGCCGGGAGCCACCATTGCTCCCACGGGTACTTTCTTTGACCTCCGGGTGGAAGAGTTCGAGCGTGTGCTGAACGTGAACCTGACCGGTACGGTCATTCCTACCCAGATTTTCCTCCGTCCGATGGTGGATGCGGGGAAAGGTGTAATCGTCAATTTCAGTTCCATGGCGGCGTTCCGTCCCATGACCCGTGTGTGTGGCTATGCTGCGGCCAAGGCCGGCATTTCCAACTTCACGGCTTTTTTGGCCAATGAAGTGGCTGCGAAATTCACCCCGGCCATTCGTGTAAACGCCATCGCGCCGGGTTTCTTCCTGACCAACCAGAACCGTGCGCTGCTCACCAATCCCGACGGCAGCCTGACACCGCGCGGCGAGGATGTGATCCGCCAGACGCCGTTCAAACGTTTTGGCCGTCCGGAGGAGTTGTGTGGTACGATACATTATCTTATCAGCGAAGCCTCGGCTTTCGTCACCGGGACGGTGGCCGTGGTGGACGGCGGGTTCAATGCCTTTGCCATGTGACGCTTTATCCGTCCGCTCCGCATACGGGCGGAGCGGACGTTCCGGACTTCGCCTACTTGAAGGCAGGTGTTGCCCGGCTGTCCGAATATGAGGAGGTGAGGCGTTTGCTCAGGTATCTGACAGGATACCACAAAGTGACATTGCTGACCAGCAGTACGGTGAAGAATATGAGCACGATGTCCCATGCCCGGATGCTGACGGGATAGGCATCGACCACGAAACTGCCCGAAGAGTTGCCCAAGGTGATGAGGCCATAGGTTTGTTGCAGGTGGCACAACAACAGGCCGAGCAAAATGCCGGCCAATGCACCGAGGCCGGAAATCAGACGTCCTTCGAACAGGAAGATGCGGGTGATCTGGTTGTCTTGTGCTCCTAGGTTGCGCAGGGTGCGCACGTCTTCTTTCTTGTCTATGATAAGCATGGAGATGGAGCCGATGATGTTGAAGCAGGCCACTAACAGGATGAACGTCAGGAACAAATAGGCGATGAGTTTCTCCACCTCCATGATGCGGAACACGTCCTCCTGTTGTTCATAGCGGTTTTGCACCGTGAAATTTTCTCCCAACAACTTTTTGATGTCTGCTTGTGCACTGCCCAAGTCCGTGCCGTCTTTCAACTTCAACTCTATGGCCGAAACACGACCCTGCCGGCTGAAGAGGTTGCGGGCAAAACGGAGGGAGGTGAGTATGTAGTTGGCATCGTATTTGGCTTGCCTCACAGCAAAGACCACACCGGGCGAATAGAGTTCATTTTGCGTGAAGCTGGATGTGGGGTCGGCCATGTTGATGCGTTCACCTTTCTTGGGGGCATAGATTTGCAGCGGGGCATCGAAGCGTGCCCCCAGTCCCAGTTGTGCGGCCAACTGTATGCCCAATATGCCGTAGTCCAGTACGTCGGCATGCAGGATGAAAGAACCGTCGCCGTAAAGCTGGTTGCCCAAGCCGGTGGTTTCGGCAAAGTTGTCATCTACGCCCTTGACGGTAATCATGGCCTGATGGTCGCCGCAGACGACAAGGGCATTGTCTTCCAGTGTTTCCGTGTAGGTTTGTATGCCGGGATAGGCTTTCAGCCGGGCCAGGGCCGGGTCATCGGCAGCCATGGTTTTCCCCTTCGCCGGCGTGACTTTCAGTTCAGGGTCGATGGCTGTAAAGAAAGAGGCCACAAGGTCTTGGAAACCATTGAATACCGACAGGGTGCACACCAAAGCCATGGTGGCTATGGCCACACCGCAAACAGAAATCGCGGAGATGATGTTGATGGCATGGTGCGATTTCTTGGAGAACAGGTAGTGCCGGGCGATGTAGAACGGGAAGTTCATTCCTTCAGCAACTGGTCGATGTGCTCAATGTAGTCCAGCGAGTCATCCACGAAGAATTTCAGTTCGGGGATAATGCGCAGCTGGAAGCGCACGCGGGTACCCAGTTCATAGCGTATGGACTTCATGTTATTGTTGATGTTCTTCACAATCTCCTGGCTTTTTTCACTAGGAAATACGCTCAGGTAGGCGCGGCACACGCTTAGGTCGGGACTGATGCGGCAAGTGCTGACCGACACCAATACCCCTTTCATGTTCCGGGTCTGCTGCATGAAGATGTCGCTTAACTCTTTTTGTATCAGTCTGGCAATCTTGTTTTGTCTGGTTGTTTCCATTGTCTTGTCCTCCTATTTTTTGCGGATGATGGTCAGTCCGTCCCGCAGCGGAAGTATCACTTTCTCCACACGGGTATCGGCCGCAATCCGGTCGTTAAACTTCATTATGCTTCGGGTCTGTGCATCGTTGTTTCTGCCGTCCTCGGTTACATGTCCGTCCCATAGGGTATTGTCGGCCACGATGTAGCCACCCGGCCGGAGTTTCTTCATCACCATTTCGTAATAGTCCGTATAGCGACGCTTGTCCCCGTCAATGAAAACCATGTCGAATGTCACGTCCATGCGCGGAACGGTGTCGAGAGCATCGGCGATGATGAACTCTATGCGTGAGGCATAGGGCGAGCCTTCTATCCAGGGCCGTGTGAAATCCTCCTGTTCGTCGTTGATTTCAAACGTGTACAGCCGTCCTCCGGGTTCCAGCCCTTCAGCCATGCAGAGGGCAGAGTAGCCGCTGAAAGTGCCAATTTCCAAGATGTTCTGCGGCCGTATCATGCAGACGAGCATCTTCAGCAGACGGCCTTGCAGATGTCCCGAAGCCATGCGGGGGCGGAGCAACTTGACGTGCGTGTCACGGTATAAGGCTGTCAGGTAGTCGCTCTCCTTGTCGATGTGCCGGAGAATATAGTCGTCGAGTCGGTCCGTTTCCTGCATGGGCTTTCCGGTTTTGTAAGGGTCAGAGGTAGCGGGTGCGGTTGGGCAACACGTAGTCTATGGCATACTTCAACACATCGCCCACGATGTTGATTTCCAAAAAAGAAGTCTGTGTGCCTTGCTTTCCGCCACTCAGGTAAGCCACCATTTCGTTTTCCGAGAGCACGCCGTCTTTGAGCAGTTTCTTCAGGGCGGCGAAGTAGTAGGCCTGTCCGTTGGCTTTTTCGGGCATGAAGATGGCTTCCACACCATAGGAGAGAGCCAGATGGCGCATGGTTTTTTCCTTGTAGCAGACAGCCAGCACCGGATACTTGCCACGGTAAGCGGCAAGCGAGCGGGCGGTCAGGCCGCTGAAACTGTCCGTGATGATGGCCCGTATGGGCATCAGGTTGGTGGCGGTGACTGCCGATTGGGCCAGGAAAGACGTCACATCGGTCTTCTCCGGCGTCAGCGGAATCTGTATGTCATTCTCTTCCAGTTTGTCTTTCTCTGCCTGGGCAGCGATGGTGGTCATCGTGCGTACGGCTTCTACCGGATATTTCCCGTAGGCGGTCTCTCCACTTAGCATCAGGGCATCGGTGCGGTAGTAGATGGCGTTGGCTATATCTGTCACCTCCGCACGGGTGGGACGCGGGTTATTAATCATCGTGTGCAGCATTTGTGTGGCCACGATGACCGGTTTCTTGGCCAGTATGCACTTCTTAATAAGGAAGCGCTGTATGCCTGGAATGCGTTCTTGCGGCACTTCTATGCCCAAGTCGCCGCGGGCCACCATGATGCCGTCTGCCACCTCCAGAATCTCATCTATGTTGTCCACACCTTCCTGGTTTTCTATTTTGGCGATGATTTTGATGTCACTGCCATAGGCATTCAGGATTTCGCGGATATCCAGCACATCCTGTTTGTTGCGTACGAAAGAGTGGGCGATGAAATCAATGTCCTTTTCGATGGCATAGAGGATGTTGTTGCGGTCTTTCTCCGTGAGCGAAGGCAGGTTGATGCGTACGCCCGGCACATTCACGCTCTTGCGGCTGCCCAACGTAGCGTCGTTGCATACTTCGCAGTAAAGGGTTTCGTTGTCCTTATCGGTGACTTTCAGTTCCAGTTCGCCGTCATCAATGAGTATTGTGGCACCCACGTTGAGGTCTTTCGCGAAGTCGGGGTAACTGACGTAGATATGTCCTCTGACGGTTTCCTGATCGGGATTTCCGTTGAGTTTCACTTTGTCGCCGGTCTTGTATATGGTGGTGTCCTCTGCATTTTTGGTGGTTCTGACCTCCGGACCTTTCGTGTCCATCAGGATGGCAATGCGGTTGGATACCTCCCGGACATTGTTGATCAACCTCTCGAAACCTTCGCGACTGGCGTGGGCGGTGTTCATCCGCACCACATTCATGCCTGCATTGAAAAGGTCACGGATGAAGTCAACATCACAGCGCAGGTCGGAGATGGAGGCGACGATCTTTGTTTTCTTTAGCATCATATTCCTTAATACCTTAAATAAAATATGTTTTGTTAATACCTTACTTTGTGTGTAGTGCTTTATGCGGGGCGGACGATATGCCGGATAGCTTCCACAGCCAGACGGTAGGAATCCAGTCCGAAACCACAGATGACCCCTATGCAGGCGCATGAAATCATCGACTTGTGGCGGAACTCTTCCCGTTGGTGTACGTTGCTGATGTGTACCTCCACCACGGGGGAAGTGACAGCGCGGATGGCATCTTGCAGGGCGATGGAGGTGTGCGTATAGGCACCGGCATTGAGGATTATTCCGTCGGCTTCAAAGCCGGTGGCGTGTATCTTGTCTATCATCTCCCCCTCTATGTTACTTTGGTAATAGTCCAAAGCCACGTCAGGAAAGGCTGCACGCAATTCCTCCAGGTAGTCTTCAAAAGACCTTGCGCCATAGATTCCAGGTTCGCGCTTTCCCAGCAAGTTGATGTTCGGGCCGTTTATAATCTGTATTTTCATTTTTCCGTGATTTTGCAGAAATATGCTGCAAAATTACTGCTTTTCTCTGGAATAACCGCATAAAACATGCAGAATACGGGTATTAAAAAAACTCAGTCTCATGTTCCGGGCAGCTTCGAGACCTGTTGTTCTTTCCGGAGGGTGAACAGTTTACCGTAGGTGAGCATTCGCCAGATCCATTCCAAGGGGCCAAAACGGCAGGCAGACAGCCATACTCTGCCGGACCATGCCTGGAGAGCGTAAACCGTCAACGCCACTAATTCCGTTTGTGCCAGACTGACGTTTGCCCCCCATCCCAGCCCGATGCCATAGAACAGGAACATGCCGATGACCGACTGGCCGATATAATTGGTCAAGGCCATCCGTCCGGGTAATGCAAGAAAGTGCCATATCCCGGCTTTTTGCCATCGGAGGTAGAGCAGACAGATACCGCACAGATAGGCCATCCCCATAGGATAGACACTGACAGTGTAGATGGCGGTGTGCATCACTCCGCCCCAAGGATGCCCGTTCATGCTGCTCCAGGCATAAACCAGCGACAAAGGCAGCCCTATGCAGAAACCGTATTTTGTGACTGCCGCCAGCAGATGGCGGTGCTCTTCCAAGCGGGCATATATCCGGTGACGCCCGATGTAAAATCCCAACAGGAACAGTCCGAACACTTTGAAATAGCGGTTGCCGTCAACAAATTCCTGTATGCGCACGAACGCGCCTTGTATGAGGAACTGAAAGACTTCTGCATAGCTTGGAGCATCGCGCAGCCAATACCCGAAGTTCTCTTCCGTGATGCCATAGAGACCGCAATAGCGCCATTGGGCATGAACCGCCGGGGCAGACAACCGTATGTCGGCTCCGGCCGCCAGTGCATCCACTGCCACCGGCAGCGCCAAGAAGAAAGCCGCCGTTCCCAGCAGGCTTTTGTCGGACAAGTGACGGAATAAGGGCAGGAACATTCCCAGCAAGGCATACAACATCAGGATGTCACCGCTCCAGATGAACATCAGGTGCAGGAAACCGATGACGACCAGTATAGCCATCCGCCGGAAGAATATCCGTAGGCCGTCTGCCCCCTTGCGGGCAGCGTTTTCCATGATGATGGAGAAACCGATGCCGAATAGCAGGGAGAAGAGGGTGTAGAATTTGCCGTCCACGAAAACATAGAGCAGGTAGTGGAGGATGTGGTCAACCCATGCGCCGGGCATTGCCGCAGCGGCCTCCTCGCTTTGGAACGTGTAGAGGGAAAACTCCGGATAGTTGGCCATGCAGATGCCCAAAAGGGCAAAGCCTCGCAAGGCATCAAGGATGACATGCCGTTCGGCGGTGCTGGTGGGAGACAGTCTTTCCATTGTTTCCGTTGTCGGGTGGTACGCGTTTGGTGTGGTTATTTGCCCCGTTCCTCGATGAGGCAGTCGGCCGGAGCTTCGATATTCTCGTCCAAGGTGACGGAACCGACGGCATCGGCCACAATGTGGCCAGAGGTGGGATTCTTGATATTGGTAATGCTGCCGCGTATGTCGGCTTCCAGTGTGGAATACTCGAAAGCACGGTCGCAGGAAGCATCGAACGTGCAATTTTCCAGTACCAGGCCGTGGGCATGACAGAGGGGTTGTTCGCCGCTGATGTGGCAGTTCACCAGACGCAGGTTGCGCGAGTGCCAACCCACGTACTCGCCGTTCAGTTCGGAATCATATATCGTCACGTTTTCCACTTCCCAGAAAGCATCCTTTGTTGTGATTTTTGCATGGTGTATTTCCACGTTCTTCACGTATTGGAACACATATTTGCTGTCGCTCTCCAGCCCGTCAACGTAGATGTCGTTGGAGAACATGAACGGGTATGTACCACCGTGCAGTTTAAGGTTTTTCACGCGGATGCGGTTGCAGCGCCAGAATGTTTCGTCTGCATCGTTGATTTCGACATTTTCTATATCAATACCGTCCATCTCGCGGAACATCTTCGGTGCATCAATCACCGTGTCTGCCATTTTCAGCTGGCTGGAATACCAGAGCGCAGAGCGCCCGCCAACGTCAAAATAACAGTTGCGGATGGTGAAACCATGCACGTGCCAGAAAGGGTAGTTCCCCTCGAAACGGCAGTTCGTAGCTACTATGTTGCTGCATTTCTTGATGGCAGATTCTCCTGCAAGGATGGTCACGTTGTCCAGATGAAGGTCATGCGTGCCGAACAAAGGGCGTTCGCCGCCGAACTCTTTGTTTTTGATTAGTTGCATAATGTTTGTAACTTTGATTGAACTTACGGGTTTGTTTCTTTGCCTTTTTCATGTCCCGCCCGTGCTGTTACGGGACGGTGTGACATCCGTTGGTTTATGTTGCAAAGTTAGATACTTCTGTCGATATGCCAACTACCAGTATGGCGGATGTAGCTACCTCAATTACAGTTTAGGATTTTTTTGCTGTTTTTAATGGTGAAGAGGCTTTCTCATGGGTGTCCCATTGTTTTTTTCGCTGCCTTTCCCTGCCTGGCGGCGGCTGTTTTTTAGCCTCAGGAAACCTTATGGTTTCGGATACTTGTCGTATCTTTGCGGCATAAATATTTCAACAGGCAGAGCAGATGGATTACAGTGCGGGCGGAGACATGGTAGGGCTTTTGAAACGTTATGGCCAGTATCTCAGGCTGGAGCGGAACCTTTCGGGCAACACCCAGGAGGCTTATATGGAAGACCTGAAGAAGTTCCTGGATTTTTTGTTCGTAGAGAATACGGACTTCCGTAATGTGACATTGGACGATTTGCACCATTTCATGGCAGGACTGGCAGATGTGGGGATTCACGCCCGTTCCATGGCACGCATCCTTTCCGGCATCCGTTCCTTTTACCGTTTTCTTTATATGGAAAAGGAAATCGTCCAGGATCCAACAGAATTGCTGGAAATGCCCAAGATCGGACGTCATTTGCCGGAAATCCTTTCGGTGCAGGAAATCGATGCCATTATCGGTGCGGTGGATTCCGCTGCACCGGAAGGTTGCCGCAACCGTGCCATCATAGAAATACTGTATAGCTGTGGCTTGCGGGTGAGCGAACTGTGCGGGCTACGGCTTTCGGACTTGTTTTTGGAAGAAGGTTTTATCCGGGTGAACGGGAAAGGGGAAAAAGAACGGTTGGTCCCGATTTCCGGGAGGGCCATAGCAGAACTGGAGGAATGGTTCCGGGTGCGCGACCAAATCAACATCAAGCCCGGTTGTGGGGATTATGTGTTCCTCAGCCCGCGACGGGGAACTCCTTTGTCCCGAATCACCGTATTCTATTGGGTCAAGGAACTGGCGGCTGCGGCCGGAATACGCAAGGTGATCAGCCCGCACACTTTTCGCCATTCCTTTGCCACTCATTTGCTGGAGGGTGGGGCCAACCTCCGTGCCATACAGGCAATGCTGGGGCATGAAAGCATAGCGACGACTGAAATTTACACGCATATTGACCGTAGCCGTTTGAGGGAAGAAATACTGAAACATCATCCCCGGAACATCCGTTACGCTTCTTCGGAATAGGCTGTTGCCTGCGGATGGATGTGGGTGGGGCAGAGATTTTTTGCAATATTTTATAGAGAAAACAAACACCGTCTATTAAAGATTTGTATCTTTGCAATTGGAACTATTAACTAAAAACAGTGTTAGTATGCGTAAAAATTATTATTTAGTGATGTCGGTAGCTGCCGTGGCGGCTCTTACATCATGCAAGAAGCTGGGTGAACTCTCGGCTGACAACTTCACAGTAACTCCTACTCCGCTTGAGGCCGTGGCGGGTCAGGTAGATGCGACGATTGACGGAAAATTCCCTGAAAAGTACATGAAAAAGAAGGCTGTGGTTACCGTTACTCCGGTATTGAAGTATGAGGGTGGCGAAGCCCAGGGCCAGAGTGCCACTTTCCAAGGCGAGAAAGTGCAGGGTAACGACCGGGCGATTGCCTATAAGTCTGGCGGTACATACACGATGAAGTCCGTGTTCGACTTCGTGCCGGCCATGTTGCAATCTGATCTTTATCTGCAGTTTGATGCAAAAGTGGGCAAGAAAACCGTTACCGTCCCCGAAGTGAAAGTGGGGTATGGCGTGGTGGCCACTTCGCAACTGCTCCAGAATACGTTGGCTTCGGCAAAGCCTTCGTTGGCAGCCGATGCCTACCAGCGCATCATTCAGGAAAAGCAGGAAGCCAACATCAAGTTCCTCATCCAGCAAGCCAAGCTGCGTGATTCTGAACTGAATTCGGAGAACATGCAAGCATTCGTGGCCATGATGAAGCAAATCAATGACGATAAGGAAACCAAGGCGTTGAAAAACATAGAGGTGTCGGCCTATGCTTCTCCCGACGGAAGCTTGGATTTGAACACCCGGTTGGCTGAGCAGCGTCAGGACAATTCTGAAAAATATTTGCAAAAGCAGTTGAAGGCCAACGATATGACGGCCGAAGTGGATACGAAATATACGGCAGAGGACTGGGACGGCTTCCAAGAGTTGGTTTCTCAAAGCAACATCCAGGACAAGGACGTGATTTTGCGTGTCCTATCAATGTACCAGGATCCGGAAGAGCGTGAGGCCCAGATCAAGAACATGTCGGACGTGTTTAGCGAACTGGCCGAAACAATTCTGCCGGAACTGCGCCGTGCGCGTCTGACGATGAACTATGAAATCATCGGCCGCAGTGATGAGCAAATCGTGGAACAGTTCAACAGCGATGCCTCCAAATTGAGCGTAGAGGAGTTGCTTTATGGGGCCAACCTCTCTTCTGTCACCGATAAGGAAACCTGGTACAGCAAGACATCGCAACTCTATCCGAACGACTACCGTGCTTACAACAATCTCGGTATGCTGGCTTATCAGAATGGTGACATGAGCGCAGCCGAGAACTATTTCAACAAAGCCAAGTCGCTGAAAGCCGATGCCGGCGAGGTGAACGCCAACCTGGCACTCATCGAATTGGGCAAGGGCAATGTGAGCAGTGCGGAGGCTTACGTGGGCCGTGCTTCCGGTGCGGAAGGTTTCAACGAAGTGAGCGCGGCATTGAACATTGCAAAGGGATCTTACCAGCAGGCTGCTTCTGCTGCCAGCGGCGTGGAATCCAACACGGCTGCCTTGGCACAGATCCTGAACAAGGACTATTCCAGTGCTAAGACCACTCTGGAGAGCGTATCCAACAAGGATGCTTACACATATTATCTGTTGGCAATCGTGGCTGCCCGTACAAACGATGCGTCCGGCGTGAGCACGAACTTGAAAGATGCTGTCAGCATGGATTCTTCGCTGAAAGACCGTGCTGCAAAGGATTTGGAGTTTGCAGATTTCAAGTCGGTGGTTGAGAGCTTGTAACAGTCTCTTTATCGGATGAAGAGATTTATTCTCTATATATTCATAGCATTCGCCCTGCTGGGGTGCGGAGGATCTGAAGGCCGGTTCCGGTTGAAAGGGAAATTCGAACACCTGCAGCAGGGCGAATTCTATTTGTACAGTAATGACGGGGGAACCGTCCGTTTCGATACAATCAACGTGCTGGGCGGTAACTTCGATTATGAGACGGAACTGGTGGGGGAAGCCACCTTTGTACTCCTTTACCCCAACCTGTCCGAACTGGTGATTTTTGCCGCATCGGGAGATGTGATAACGGTGAAAGGTGACGCCCGTAACCTCCGTGCCGTGGAAGTCAAGGGTAGTAAACCCAATGAGGATTTGACGGCATTCCGGCTGGCACAGGCCGGAAAAAGCACCGCGGAGATCCGGAAAGCCGCAGCCGAATTTATCAACCGGTCGCCCGCTTCGCCCGTAAGTGCCTTTTTATTCCGGCAGCATTTCTTGCTGCCGGGCGGAGTTCCGCCGGAAGAAATAAAAGAACACTATCGTGTATTGTGCCAGGCGCAGCCCGATAATTTGCGGCTCATCCAGTGGAAAGATGATGTGGAGAGATTGTCGGCAGAACTTGAGAAAGGTGATTCCGTGCCTGACTTTTTCCTGAAGTTGCCTGATGGTGAAGAGGTGACCGCGGCCGGTTGCCGCGGTAAGTATTTGCTGATGAACTTCTGGGCATCATGGGAGAGCAGCAGTTCGGCGCTGATGTTCCGCCTCAAGTGGTTGCAGCGCAATTATGCGGTGGACAGTTTGCGGGTGGTGAGCGTTTCGCTGGACATTAACGAGTCCGCCAAGAAAGGTGTGGAACGGGTGGACAGTGTTACGTGGGCCAGCTTTTGCGACTATCAGGCATGGAACAGTCCGGTGGTGAAGCAGTTTGCTGTGCCCTATATTCCTTATTGTTTATTGGCCGGTCCGGACGGCCGCATCCTGGCAATAGGGTCGTATGAGAAGGATGTGCTTCCGGAAGTGGAAAAGTTATTCAAGAGGTTATAGTCTGCCATGCTGGTCAAGGTTTACAGCGCATCGGTGCAGGGACTTTCTGCCATACCGGTTACGGTGGAAGTGAACGCTTCCAGAGGGATCAAGTTCTTTTTGGTGGGATTGCCCGACAATGCCGTAAAAGAAAGCCATGAGCGCATTGTGGCCGCCGTGGAGAACAGTGGTTTTCGTTTTCCTTCGCGCCAGTTTGTGGTGAATTTGGCTCCGGCCGATATCCGTAAGGAAGGGGCGGGATTCGACCTTCCGCTGGCCGTGGGAATCTTGGCCACTGACGAGAAGGTGCGTCCGGAGGGACTGGAGCGCACGATGCTGTTGGGAGAACTGAGTTTAGACGGTAGTCTGCAGCCGGTCAGGGGAGCCTTGCCTGTGGCCATCAAAGCGCGCGAACTGGGCTTTGAGCATCTGATTGTACCGGAACAGAATGTGTGTGAAGCAGCTGTGGTCAACCGCCTCAAGGTATATGGCGCGCGGAATATCCTCCAAGTGGTCCGTTTTCTGAATGGAGAAGGTGGCTTGGAACCCACGGAAATAGACACGCGGGCCGAGTTCTATGCCCAGCAAATTCATTTTGACTTCGATTTTGCAGACGTCAAAGGACAGGAACATGTCAAGCGGGCGTTCGAGGTGGCTGCTGCTGGCGGCCACAACCTCATTATGATTGGGCCGCCGGGAAGTGGCAAGTCCATGATGGCCAAACGCCTGCCATCCATTCTCCCTCCCTTGTCCTTGGCAGAAAGCCTGGAGACCACGCAGATTCATTCCGTGGCAGGGAAACTGAATAAGGAAAGTTCACTGATTGCGCAACGCCCTTTCCGCGCCCCGCATCACACCATTTCGCAAGTGGCTTTGGTGGGTGGTGGTACTTATCCGCAACCCGGCGAAGTCAGTCTTGCCCATAATGGTGTGCTGTTTTGCGACGAATTACCGGAGTTTTCCCGCTCGGTGCTTGAAGTGCTACGCCAGCCCTTGGAAGACCGCCAGATAAACATTTCACGGGCAAAATACAGCATCACTTATCCTTGTTCGTTCATGTTTGTCGCTTCCATGAATCCTTGCCCATGCGGTTATTACAACCACCCCACCAAGCCTTGTGTCTGCACGCCGGGGCAGATTCACCGTTACTTGCATAAAATTTCCGGTCCCTTGCTCGACCGCATCGACTTGCAGATAGAGATTACACCGCTTTCCTTTGAAGAGATGTCACGCACGGCACCGGGAGAGGAGAGTGCCGCCATCCGCGAGCGCGTGGTGCGTGCCCGTCAGGTGCAAATGCAGCGTTATGCTGCCTGTCCGGGCATACACTGCAATGCTCAAATGACATCCCGCTTGTTGCGGGAATATGCCGTGCTGGACGAAACTTGCACGGAGATGTTACGTCAGGCCATGACTCGGCTGCAACTTTCGGCCCGTGCCTACGACCGCATACTGCGCGTGGCTCGCACGATTGCCGATCTGGAAGGAAGCGGACAGATACAGATGCCCCATGTGGCTGAAGCCATCGGTTACCGTAACTTGGATCGTGCAGGATGGGGGGAATAGTTCCCGAACGTATGTTGGTTCGGAAGGTATATAACGGTTCCGTCAGGCAGATACCGTTTCTTTTTACGGAGTTTTTCAAAGTGATGGTTTTTGATTTTGGCAACGAGGAATTTTCCCAAGCCGTAGGACTACCTGGCAACTTTGCGGCAAGGCGGATTCAACCGTTTTTTGTGAAATGTAGATAGAGAAATCAAAAAAACGCCTTAAAAATTTTGTAGTTCCCCCAAAAGCCCCTACCTTTGCATTGCAATTGAGAGGTATGCGCCCAGATGGCGGAATCGGTAGACGCGCTGGTCTCAAACACCAGTGAGGAAACTCATCCCGGTTCGACCCCGGGTCTGGGTACGAACAAATCAGCTAAGCAATTGAATGTCAATGCTTAGCTGATTTTATTTTATACTTATTGTCCCCATTTTGTTTCCATTTTCTTCCCGTCACGAGCCGGAAGGCTGTTCTTCCCGCTTCCGGACGGCAGGCGGGATTCCGCAAGGCGGGAACCGTTTTTGCGCAAGGGCGGAGCTGTTCTTGCGCAAGGAATGTTTCCGGAAAGTGCGTTCCTTTTTTATCCCTTCCCATAGGAAGGGTTGCCCGGACAAGCGGAGGGGTGCAGGCTGCTGCCATTCGGGCGTTCCTGATGCAGGTTTAACAGGACCGGCATATACCGGTAAAGCCTGCAAATGGCGTCATGTTACAATTCTATCAGGATGCGGGCGTTCACCTGGCGTCTGGTGAGGTAGTTGGGCACGGCATACTGTTGGTTGGTCACGTCCGTCACCCAGTAGTACGAACTGACGTTGCTGATGTCGAATAGGTTGAAGCAATCCACGCCCAGCCACACATTGCGCAGATAGCGTATGAACTTCTTCTCGTTGCGCCCGTCTTCATTGTCCAACAGACGGTAGCTCATGCCGATGTCCACACGCTTGTAGTCCGGTGCGCGGAACACCATGTGTTCCAGCCCCGTGTGGGGCGGGCCGAAAGGCAATCCGTCGGCCACGCTGGCTTTCAGTGTCATCTTCCAGCGGGTGGTGCCGGGGAAGAAGTCGCTGAAAAAGAAGTTCAGGCTGTAACGTTGGTCGGTGGCCTGCGGAAAACTGTGCCCGTTGACTTTCTGCTGCGCTTTCATCAGGCTGAAACTGATCCATGAGTCTGTGCCTTCCACGAACTCGCCGAAGAGTTTGAAGTCGATGCCCGTGGTGTACCCGCTGCCTGCGTTTCCGCCGTAATAGACGATTTTCACGTTGTCCACATTGTAGGGGATGAGGTTGCTCAAGGCTTTGTAGTAAACTTCGGTAGTGAACTTGAACGGCCTTCCTGCCATCTTGAACTTGTAGTCACCGCCTGCCACCACCTGGAACGAACGTTGCGACTTGATGTTGCGGTTGAGTTCCACGCGCGTGGAACCGTTTATTGTCACCGTGTCCCGTAGCTCCTTGTAGAAAGGCGACTGGTAATAAAGCCCTGTGGCGACACGGAACGTGAAGTTGTCGTTGAAAGCAGGGATGATGCCCAATGAGACACGCGGACTGAGCAGCCACTCGCTGTTCCAGCTCCAATAGCTCAGCCGCACGCCGTAGTTGAAAGAAAAGATGCTTCCTTTGGCGTTGGAAAACCGCCAAGTGTCCTGCCCGAACATTTCCAGCCGGTTGCTGCTGATGCGGTTGGACGACCGCTGGTTGTAAATCAGGTCCAGGCTGTTGCCCGTGTGCGGGATGGAGTAGCCGGCCGAGTCACGCATTTCCCATTCACGTGAGTTCTCCTCAATGGTTTCGTGCTTCCATGTCACCCCGGTTTGTATGTCGTGCCCCTGTGGTTTGTGGGAGAACATCAGCTTCAGGCTCTTCATGTTGGCATCCAGATAGTTGCGGGCATGCTCCATGTAGGTGCCCACGCCCAGTTGTTCGGTCGTGTTGGTCTCGTCGAGCCAGTATTGCCCCTGTATGTCGTAGGTCTCCCTTTCTTTGGTGGTGAAAGCCGAGGCCAGCAAAGAAAGTTTTGTGCGTTCTGTGAAGTTGTGCGACAGGCCCAGCGTGCCGAACAGTGTACGGAAAAGGTCTTTTTCCTGCCCGTCGAAATAGACGCGGAACGACTTTACGTCCTGCATGGTCCCGAAGTTGGTCTGCCGGTCGGCGGGAATGAAGTCATATTGGTTTTGCGAGATGTTGCCGATGAAATCCAGGCTCCAACGGCGGTTGGGCGACCAACTGATGTACGTCTGGTAGTCCAGGAAACGCGGGCTGTATTCGCCTTTGGTCTCCAATGACCCCAGCATGTACCGGTTGGTTTTGTAGCGCACGCCGTGTGTCATGCTGAATCCTCCTTTGGCATAGCCTGCGTACAGGCTGGCTCCGAGCAGGCTGGCCGATGCCGATGCTTCGAACTTCTTGGGCTTTTTATACGTGATGTCCAGCACGGACGACATCTTGTCGCCATACTTGGCGTCGAATCCTCCGGCAGAGAAGTTGATGTTTTCCACCATGTCGCTGTTGATGACGCTCAGCCCTTCCTGCTGCCCGGAGCTGATGAGCAGCGGGCGATAGACTTCCACGCCGTTGATATATACGCTGTTTTCGTCGAAGCTGCCGCCGCGCACGTTATATTGCGAACTGAGTTCGTTGTGGGTGCTCACGCCGGCTTGCGTGGCCACCAGCTCTTCCACGGCATTGCCTGTCGTGGACGGCAGGCGTTTCAGGTTCTCGGCACTGATGTGCTGGGTGGTATTCATTTGCCGCCGCACCTCCTTGACCGTCACTTCGCCCATGTCGATGCTTTGGGTCTCCAGCGTGACGTTGAGCCGCAGGTCGCCCCGCGGCCGGAAAAGTTTCCTGGTCTTGGTCACGTAGCCCATCATGCTGAAACTGACGGTCACCGTGTCGGCCGAATGGAACTCCAGCTGGTAGCGTCCCTGCAGGTCGGTGGTGGTGCCTGCCGCTTGGCCGTCCACTCTCACTACGGCGAACAGCACGGGGTTCTGTTCCTCGTCGATGACCCTTCCCGACAGTTTCACTTTTTCCTGGGCCAGTGCAGCCAAGGTGGTGAGTGCCGACAGGCAGGCGCAGATTATGACTCTGAATAGTTCTCTTTTCACTTTCTTCCTTCGTATGCTTTACCGCTTTAAATAACGCAAAAATACGCTTTTTTGTATAAACCCCGGCCGAATTATTTGCGGCAACAGCCGAATCTGTGCGCTTTTCCTTTTCCCATAAAGTAGAAATCATGTATCTTTGCCTTCAGCTATATGAACACGGAACAGAGCATAGAAACGTATGGAAAACTTTGGAGAACTGATAAAGATACGCCGCAGCATGCGGAAGTTTACAGAAGAGGAACTGTCCCAGGACGAGGTGGTGGCCCTGATGCGCGCCGCTCTGATGGCCCCGTCGTCCAAGGGTAGCCGCTGCTGGGAGTTTGTGGTGGTGGACGACAAGGAAAGCCTGCGCCGGCTGGCCCATTGCAAGGACCGCGGGGCCGAACTGCTGGAGGGTGCGCCGTTGGCCGTGGCCGTGCTGGCAGACCCGCAGCAGAGCGACGTGTGGGTGGAGGATGCCTCCGTGGCCGCCACCCTGATGCTTCTGCAGGCCGAGGACTTGGGTTTGGGAGCCTGCTGGGTGCAGGTGCGCGGCCGTAGCATGGCAGACGGCAAGCCCGCCGAGGAGATGGTGCGTTCCATCCTAGGTATCCCTTCCCATTTGCGGGTGCTGGCTATCGTGGCCGTGGGATATAAGGGCATGGAACGCAAACCGTTCAACGAAGACCGCCTGCAGTGGGAGAAAGTGCACATCAACACTTATGCCGGGCAGCAGGAATGACTATCGTGTGGATTGGGGCGGGCAATCTGGCCGCCAGCCTGGCTCCCGCCTTGCAACGTGCCGGGCATGACATCGTGCAGGTGTTCAGCCGCACGGCGGAATCGGCCGGGCGGCTGGCTGCCGTGCTGGGTTGTCCTTTTACCGATGATGCCGCGGCCGTGCGCACGGACGCAGCGGTTTATATCTTCGCGGTGAGCGATGCCGCGCTGGAAGGGCTGGCCGGGCAAATCGCCTCCCGTGTGGGCGGGGCACTCTGCCTCCATACGGCCGGCAGCCTGCCGCTGGAGGTGTTCCGCGGGCATGCCCGCCGCTACGGGGTGTTCTATCCCATGCAAACCTTCTCGCGCGCCTGTCCGGTGGATTTCGGCGGGATTCCCTGTTTTGTCGAAGGGTCGGATGCCGGTGCCTGTGCCCAAACGGAACAGCTGGCCCGGTCGGTGTCGGGGCGTGTCATGGCATTGCCGTCCGACAAGCGCCGCTACCTGCATCTGGCGGCGGTGTTCGCCTGCAACTTCGCCAACCATTGTTACGCCCTTGCGGAACAGGTGTTGCAGGGGCAGGGCATCCCTTTCGACGTGATGCTCCCTCTCGTGGACGAGACGGCGCGCAAGGTGCACAGCCTGCCGCCCGCCGCGGCACAGACCGGGCCCGCAGTGCGTGGCGACCATAACGTGACGGACGCCCAGGCGGCCCTGCTGGAAGGGCATCCGGAGTTGCGCGAGGTATATGAATTGCTGAGCCGGAGCATCCACCGTCTGGCACAGCAGGAGAAAGGAAAACCAGAAGTCAAGATATGATTAATTACGACTTGAAGAAAATAAAGGCCCTGGCATTCGATGTCGATGGGGTGCTGAGTGCGGAGACCATCCCGCTGCACCCCGGCGGGGAACCGATGCGCACGGTCAACATCAAAGACGGTTATGCCCTGCAGCTGGCCGTGAAAGCCGGGCTGCACGTGGCCATCATCACGGGCGGGCGCACCGAGGCCGTCCGCAAGCGGTTCGAGAATCTCGGAGTGCCGGATGTGTGGCTGGGTTGTTCGGTCAAGATACGCACCTATGAAACCTTCCTGCAGAAATACGGCCTGCGCGATGAAGAGGTGCTCTATATGGGCGATGACATCCCCGATTACGAGGTGATGTGCCGCTGCGGCTGTCCCTGCACGCCGTCCGATGCCGCTCCCGAAATCAAGGAAGTGGCTGTTTACATCTCCCACTTGCGTGGCGGCTATGGTTGCGGGCGCGATGTGATAGAGCAAGTGCTGCGGGCCCAGGGACGTTGGATGACAGACGAGGGGGCCTTTGGCTGGTGAGAGGTGAAGATAGCATAAAAGAGGAACAGACATGTTGGAGAACCTGAAAAAATACCATATCATCCTGGCCAGTAACTCCCCGCGGAGGCGCGAACTGCTGGCGGGACTGGACATAGACTACGAGGTGAAGGTGCTGCCGGGCATCGATGAATCTTATCCCGAAGGGTTGGAGTCGGAAGCCATCCCGCGGTATATCTCCCGCCGCAAGGCTGAGGCCTATGCGGCCGTGATGCGGCCGGACGAACTGGTCATCACGGCCGACACCATCGTGTGGACGGGAGACAGGGTGCTGGGAAAACCGCACGATGAGGCGGAAGCCGGACGGATGCTGCGCCTGTTGTCGGGACGGACGCACCGGGTCATCACGGGCGTCACGTTGCTCACGGCAACCGGCATGCGCACCTTTGCCGTGACCAGTGAGGTGACGTTCGACACGTTGGATGACGAAGAGATAGATTATTACGTGGCACGCTACCGCCCGCTGGACAAGGCCGGGGCCTATGGTATCCAGGAATGGATTGGCTATGTAGGTGTGTCGGCCCTGCGCGGCTCCTATTTCAATGTGATGGGACTGCCCGTGCAACGTTTGTACAAAGAACTAAAAACATTATGATATGAGAATGAACATGAAATCCTGGATGGGGGTGGCGTGTATCGGCGCGGCCGCCCTGGCGTTCACCGCCTGCGATGATGAGAATGTTTGTACCCTGCCTGCCTTTGCGGGTTTCCGCATCGACAACCTCGATTGGCAGCCGGGCGATTCGGTCACCATCACCGCCGTGCAGTCGTCCTTGGGCAATTTGCTTTTCCGTGCGGACTACACTTGGTCCGTGCAGTGCACCGACACTACGTTCACCAAGAGTTACCGGGTGGTATATGACGTGGACAAGAGCGACCCCTATATCGGTTTCCGCCTGCCGGACGATTTCACGGGCAACCGGGCTTATATCAGTTTCTCCGCCGAATACAGTTATTCGGCCACTGCGCCCACTTCCGCCCCGGCAGGTATGAAAGGCGATGGCTTGTACGGAACCATCACTTCCACGGCGGCCAGCCAGTTGTATGGGAGTGCCAGCGGTTCGTACACCTACACATGGTAAGTGTGCAGCGCTGATGGACAAGGCGGGCCTTGTTCATCAGCCGTCCGTTGACGCCAAAGACAAGCAACTGCGAGGGTGAAAATAAAAGGACGAACCGCAATTTTAACGATTCGTCCGTCAGAGTACTCGAAGCGGGACTTGAACCCGCACAGCCATCACTGGCCAAGGGATTTTAAGTCCCTCGTGTCTACCATTCCACCATTCGAGCAACCTTGGAGCGGAAAACGAGACTCGAACTCGCGACCCCGACCTTGGCAAGGTCGTGCTCTACCAACTGAGCTATTTCCGCGGGAAAGGCGACATTTTAACGGTTGCAAAGATAGTGCATTTCGGTTTTTATGCCAAACAAATCCTTTTCTTTTTTCAGTTGTTGATGATCATCGTGTTGCCGGTGTAGGTGATGCGGTAGCGGTAAAGGCTGCTCCCGGCATCGCCACTGCTGACGATACCCTGGTTGTTCAGGTCATAGGTGCGGTCGCAAGAGGCGCACGTGGCACTGCCGCCCGTTTCCAACTGCAGGGAACGCGAGATACTGTAGGTTTCAAAACAGTTGGGGCAGGCCAAGTCGTAGCAGATGGGCACAGAGGTGACGCTCCCCAGTTCGGGGATGCTGGGTAGCCCGACGATGAATCCGGCAATGCCCATCTGTATCGACGCATTTGCGGATATGGCCGTGGCATTGACAGCCGTAGTGTTGCCGCTTTCATCGGTGAACAGGAAACGGCTGCGGTCGTAGCGGATGGTGGCGAACACGCCCAGCCCGTTCAGCGCGGCGTTGAGCGGGGGAACGGTGTTGACATACTGGCATACGAAGTAGGCCGGGTAGTCAGAATAGGTGCTTTGTACGTCTTCCTGGCAAGAGATGAGGCCGAGCATGGCAGCGGCAACAAAAAAAATCCGTTTCCTTTTCATACTTGGAAAACGGATTTTCAGTGCTTTTATTGTGTAGGGGCGTTCTTTTCCCGTTGTCGGCCGGTACGGGGTAGGGCTTAGTGCCTGAGCAAACGCTGTTCGGCTTCCGTCATGCGCGAGAAGTCAAAACCGTCCCACACCCGTTCCATCAGGGCACGGATCTTGTCGTTGCAGAGGTTGCCCATGCTGCCCTCGTGCGTGTGGTGTATCTTTTTGTCCGGTTGGAAGCGTCCGGCCTCGATGTCCAGCCCTACTTTCTTGTAGGCGTCGCGGAAAGGCATACCTGCCGCCGCCAGGCGGTTCACCTCTTCCACGCTGAACATATTGTCGTATTTCGGATCGTCGAGGATATGTTTGTTCACCTCAATGCGGTTGATGATATACGATGTCATGCGCAGGCAGTCTTCCAATTCATCGAAAGCGGGCAGGAACACCTCCTTGATGATTTGCAGGTCACGGAAGTAACCGCACGGCAGATTGTTCATAATGAGGATGATTTGTTGCGGAAGGGCTTGGAGCTTGTTGCACTTGGCACGGGCCAGTTCGAACACGTCGGGGTTCTTCTTGTGTGGCATGATGCTGGAGCCGGTGGTGCAGTTGTCCGGCAACTTCACGAAACCGAAGTTTTGCGAATTGAACAGGCACGCGTCGAAAGCCAGTTTGCTGATGGTGCCCGCAATGCCGGCCAGCGCGAAAGCCACATTGCGCTCCATCTTTCCGCGGCCCATCTGGGCATAGACCACATTGTAGTTCATGGAGTCGAAGCCCAGCAGTTCCGTGGTCAGCGAGCGGTTCAGGGGGAACGAGGAACCGTAGCCTGCAGCTGAACCGAGCGGATTGCGGTTGGTCATTTTGAATGCAGCCTGCAAGAATAGCAGGTCGTCCACCAGGCTTTCCGCATAGGCTCCGAACCACAATCCGAAACTGGAAGGCATGGCCACCTGCAGGTGCGTATAGCCCGGCATGAGCACGTGCTTGTAGCGTTCGCTCTGCGCCTGCAGTTCATCGAACAACACTTTTACTTCCTCGGCAATCTCCTTGAGGCGTGCCCGCGTGAAAAGTTTCAGGTCGAGCAGCACCTGGTCGTTGCGCGAGCGCCCGCTGTGGATTTTCTTGCCCATGTCGCCCAACTTGCGGGTCAGCATCAGCTCCACCTGCGAGTGGACATCCTCCACGCCCTCTTCGATGGAGAACCGTCCGTTTGTGATGTCGGCATGGATGGACCGCAGTTCTGCCAGCAGGGTTTCCAGCTCATCGGCACCCAACAGGCCAATGGTCTGCAGCATGGTGATGTGGGCCATGGAGCCCAGGACGTCGTATTTGGCCAGATACAGGTCCAGTTCACGGTCGCGTCCCACGGTGAACTTCTCGATTTCCTGATTGACTTCCGTATTTTTTTCCCAGAGTTTACTTGCCATGGTGTTCTGTGTGTTTAGGTTCAAACGCCGTAGGGAATCATGGCCAGCATGTCGGCCAGCTTTTCCACGCCCTCTTTCAACGGTTTTTCCATCATCCCCCTGATGAACGGGTTCAGGTCGGCCCCGACGGTCAGTTTCATCTTGCATGAGTTTTCCGACGTGGGCAGCACTTGTATCCATAAGTTCAGAAGGATGGGGGAGTTTACGGTCTCGAATTTAATGCACTTCGGCTCGTCGCGTTCGATAATCTGCAGCGAAACTTCGCCCAGCGGCGGGATGTTGCAACTTACCGAATCGGTGTCGAACGTCATGTTTTGGATGCGTTCGTTGATTTGGTCTATCTTGTCCTCCGGCACTTTGCCTGCCATTGCGGTGCGCACGGCCGGATCGTTGAGCCGTTCCTTGATAACGGCCAAATGGTTCAGGTCGGCCAACTTGCCATAGACGCACGTCTGGCTGTAAGCAACGGCCTTGACGCTACTTTCGTATTGTTGTTTTGACATCTTTCTTGTTCTGTGGTGTGGATTAGACTTCCTGTGGGACTATCCGTTCCAGTGCGCCGGATCTTTGCGCCATTCGTTCAGCACCTCCACATCGTCTTCGTCGATGTAACCGATGCGCACGGCTTCCTTTACTACGGCTTCGTAGTTGGTCAGTGTCACCAGTTGCACCTTGGCGGCCTTGAAGGCTTCAGTGGCCACGTCGAAACCGTAGGTGTATGCAGCCACCATGCCCGCCACTTCGCAACCGTTGCTGCGGATGGCTTCCACGGCTTTCAGGCTGCTTCCGCCGGTGGAGATGAGGTCTTCCACTACCACGACCTTCATTCCGGGGCGCAATTCGCCTTCGATCAGGTTCTCCAGTCCGTGGTCCTTGGGTTTCGAACGCACATACACGAAGGGCAGGTTCAGCAAATCGGCCACCATTGCACCTTGCGGGATGGCCCCTGTGGCCACTCCGGCAATGGCATTGGCTTCAGGGAAGCGTTCCGCTATCAGCCGTCCTATTTCGAGTTTCACGAAATTGCGTAGTCCGGGGTAGGAAAGGGTTTTGCGGTTGTCGCAGTAGAAAGGGGATTTCCATCCCGAAGCCCAAGTGAAAGGATTAGACGGTTGCAGTTTGATTGCTTTGACTTTAAGCAATTCTGCAGCGAAAATTTTCTCTAATGTCTTCATAACTGTCCCATGGTTTTTATGAATAATGTTGCAAATTTAGATATAAATCTCGATTTATATGCCAGTGTCATAAGAAAAAATCAAGCCTACCCCTATCTTTTTATGGCGTGGAGGACGCGGTGGGCGAGCCTCGATTTAATATTTAACGGGCTTGATGTATTCAAAAAGTGTAAGCCTATGCGAATAGATAGCTTACGTATTTGGAAATAGGCTTTTACAAGAAAGCGGAAAAGGAAAACTCTTCCGGATTTCCTCTTCCGCCTTCTGGTGCGCCTGATAGGACTCGAACCTACACGCCGTGAAGCACCAGATCCTAAGTCTGGCGTGTCTGCCAATTTCACCACAGGCGCGCTAATACGGATGCAAAGATACGGATATTTGCCTGCCCTGACAAATTATTGCTTCAGAAAATTCCGCGCCGTTTCTATCATGGTATCCTTGTTGCGGGCCACGTCTTCCGAGGTGAGGGATACGCAGGTGTCCGGGTCGATGCCAAACTCAATATGCTCCATGTCGGCGTCATACATGGGGCAGGCCGAGAACCTGACCGACCATCCGTTGGGCAGTTCGGACGAGAAAGGCAGGCCTGAACCGCCTCCCGTCCGGTCGCCCATGATGATGACGTTCGGGCATTCTTTCATGTCGCGGACAAAGGTGTTGGTGGCACTGTAGCAGCTGCGGTTGGTCAGCACTATGGCATTCTTCTGCCAGCGGATGCCGTCTGAGGGATCCAGGTATTCCGCTTCCGGTGTGGAGAAGTCGTTGTGCCCCGTTCCGGTCTTGTGGGCGATATAGCCCACGAGTATTCTGTTGTTGGTGAACCGCCGGGCAAGGAGTTCGGCGTAGGTCAGCTGGCCGCCCGAATTATTCCGCACGTCCACAATCAGTCCGTTGCAGAGGCGGAAGTAGTTCATGATTTCGCTCAGGTTGCCGTCGCCGATGGCGGAACTGAAACTTTCGTAGTACAGGTAGCCGATGTTGTCCTCCAGAATCTTGTATTTGATGCCGGCGGCGATGTGGTAGTCCGTACCCAGATAGGCTTTCTGCACGTCGGAATTGAAGTTGCTGGGATAGTCTTCATACCAGCTCCAGTATCTGCCGACGTCCGAGGCCGAATAAAGGTTGACGTGCCCGTCTTTCAGTTCGGCCAGCATCTCGCACATCACTTCGAACAGCTGGTCGGAGGTCATGTAGTCGTTTACAAGAGGGCGGTATTTGTCGTAGGCCTCGCTCCAAGGCAGGCAGCCCTCCTGCGTCTTGTACTCATGGAAACAATATCGCGTGTCGATAATGTTCCACAAGGCCTCGAAATTGCCGGTGGGTGTGTTGTCGGTCGCTTCTTCCCGTATGCAGCCGGTGCAGAGGAGGGCGGGCAGGAGGAAGGCGGCGCGGAATAATGTGACGAACTGTTTCATGCAGTTTTCTTTTGAATCAGGTTACAGTACGAAGGGACGGTGTTGCGGTTCTTTGCGTTTGATGAAGCTGAAGTGTTTCACGTAGCCGATCATGAAACTGTGGTTCCAGATGTGGCTGCGCAGGCCGTTCACGCGGCTTTGCCGGATGTCGCACAAATAGCCGGTGCGGAACGTAAAGCCGGCTATGGGGAAGTCCAGGGTGAGGAAATGGCGCATGGACGGGGCGTTCCCCGGATGCGTGAAACAGATGTTGTGGTCGTAGTTGCCCAGTGACATTTCATAATAAGACTGTCCGTAGCGGGGCGAAAACATCCCGCCGACGAGGGGAATGCCGGCTTGGTAGCGCAGGGTGAACGGCGTTTTGCAGATGCGGAACGGCCAGATGGCCATCAGCGACGCGCCGAGGTCTATTTCGGCCTTGGCCTGCACCGGGTTGTTGGAGTTCCGGTCGTTGTAGATGGCTCCCAACCCGCCATGCACCTCTCCTCCGGCCATGAGGCGCAGCCGTCCGCCAATGAGCCAGTTGTAATGCCATCCGATGGTATAGTTGATTTTCCCGGCCATCTCGTTCCCGGTCTCCGTGGGGTTGGAGGCATAGCTGAAGAAACCGTCGAGTATGCTTTGCGTGGTGATCCCGCCGTCCAGCCAATGGGTCTTGCGCAGGGTTTCGTGCAATATGCTCAAGTGCGGCCCCCTGTAGGTCAGTGGGGAAAGGTAAGTCTCGTACAGGCTGCTGCGCCCTACCCCGAACAAAGTGGCATGGGTGGTGTACCGGTTTTCCGGCAGGTTTGCGTCCGTTGCTTGCGCGAATACCTCTGCCGTTGCTCCCGGCAGGAGGACGGTCAGGATGAAGCATGCCGCTTTCAGGGGGAGGGGGAAGTGGAGGTGCATGGTTTTATTCGTCTTCAAACAGTTTTAATTGTCCCTCTTCGGCAGGAAAGTCATCGTCTGCCGGGCTGTTGCCGTTGTCTGCCGTGTCCGGGGAGGGGTCGGACTGCGTTTCGCTTTCTTCTGCCGGTTCGGGGTGTCTTGCCGGTTCCAGTTCGGTGATATCGGCGGTTTCGAGCGTTGTGAGACGCTTGCCCTTGGCCTTGATGCTCTTGATGCCGATAAAACTCTCCGCATCAATCTCCAGCGGGTCGCGGAAACTGTCATGCCCGCCGAAAGTGATCTGCAACCGTGGGTAAGGTTCATCGGTGAGCAGCACGAAGCGGCTGTTTTTGTTCTCGCCGATGAAACTCTGGGGCTTGTTGCCCGGTTCGAAGGTGAAGCGTTTCACGTAGGGATAGTTTTGCTGGTCGGCATCGTAGAGCACGGCGCACCACACCTTGTCCGCATTGAATTTCTCGATACGCAGGATACCGGGTTCGTAGTGATTGTTCACATCGAAGTTCGTCGTGTAGTATTCGCCGTTTTGCTGGACCACGAGTATCAAGTCCCCGCTGTGGAACTCGCCCAGATAAGTTCCGCGTTCATCGTAGTTCAGCCGGTTGACGTCATGGTCGAACCACACTTTCCGTCCGCCCAGCGTGGAACCGCCGTGCGCTTTCAGCCCGATGCGTTGGATTTCGTTTTTACTCAGCAGGTTGCCCATGCTTTGGCGGCCTTTGATGGCAATGGTGCTGAAGTCCTTGTCGAAAAATATCCGTTTGAGTTTAAGGGCCGGCTTCAGGGTAACCTTGATAATCTCGGCTTCACCGTTGGGATTGGCTGTGAAATAGACGATGCGCGAGCCGGGTTTGCCTTGCGTGACGTCATACTCGCGGTCGCGCGTTACGGATGTTACGTTGAACCGTTTGATATAGTAGTAACCGGTTTTTCCGTCGCGGTACACAGTATTGTAAATGGTGCGCTTGTCGTTGCGTTTGAACACAGCCACGTGAATGATTTCGGCTTTCCGCTTTTCGGCCTTTCCCTTTTCCGTCTCGCCCACAAAAGTCTTGTCTGTGATGCGGATGACCTTGTATGTGCCGTCGCGGTAGAAAAGGATGGCATCGTCGATGTCGGAGCAACTGGCCACGAACTCGTCTTTTTTGAGCGAGGTGCCGATGAAACCCTCTTCGCGGTTGATGTATAGTTTCTCGTTGGCTTCCACCACTTTGGTGGCCACGATGGTGTCGAAGTTGCGCAGTTCCGTGCGCCGCTGGTGCTCATCGCCGTATTTGGCTTTCAGCATGCGGAACCAGTTGCAGGTCACCTCCGTCATGTTGTCCAGGTCGTGGTCGATGCGGGCGATATCCTCCTGCATCCGGGCTATGGCATCGTTGGCCTTGTCCTTGTTGAATTTCAGGATGCGCGCCATCTTGATGTCCATGAGTTTCAGGATGTCGTCCTTGGTCACCTCCCTTATCATCTGCGGATAGTAGGGGGTGAGCCTTTCGTCGATGTGGGCGCAGGCGGCATCCATGTCCTTGGCCTGCTCGAACTGGCGGTCCTTGTAGATGCGCTCTTCGATGAATATTTTTTCAAGCGAGGCAAAGTGCAGGCTTTCCTGCAGTTCGCCTTTCCGGATGAGCAGTTCCTTGCGGAGCAGGGCGAGCGTGTTGTCCACGGAACGTTGCAACACTTCGCTTACGGTAAGGAAGCAGGGTTTCTTGCCGTCGATGACGCAGCAGTTCGGCGAGATGCTGATTTCGCAGTCCGTGAAGGCGTAAAGCGCATCAAGGGCCTTGTCCGAGCTTACACCGGGCGTCAGGTGTACGAGGATTTCCACTTCGGCTGCCGTATTGTCTTCCACCTTGCGCACCTTGATTTTTCCTTTTTCTATGGCTTTCAGGATGGAGTCGATGAGGGTTGTGGTGGTTTTTCCATAGGGAATCTCCCGTATGGCCAGCGTCTTGTTGTCTATCTTTGTGATTTTCGCCCGGACTTTCACTACGCCCCCGCGTTGCCCGTCGTTGTAACGGCTCACGTCAATGCTGCCTCCCGTCAGGAAGTCGGGATAGAGTTGGAACGGTTCGCCATGCAGGTAGCTGACGGCGGCATCGCAGATTTCGTTCAGGTTATGGGGGAGTATCTTGGACGACAATCCAACGGCGATGCCTTCCACGCCCTGCGCCAGGAGCAGTGGGAACTTCACGGGCAGGGTGACCGGTTCTTTGTTCCGGCCATCGTAAGACAGTTTCCATTCCGTGGTCTTGGGATTGAACACGACATCGAGTGCGAACTTGGACAGGCGTGCTTCTATGTACCGCGGGGCGGCTGCCGCATCGCCCGTCAGGATGTTGCCCCAGTTGCCTTGGCAGTCAACAAGCAAGTCTTTCTGCCCCAGTTGCACCAAGGCATCACCGATGGAAGCGTCTCCGTGGGGATGGAACTGCATGGTGTGCCCCACAATATTGGCCACTTTGTTATAGCGGCCGTCGTCCATGCGTTTCATGGAGTGCAGGATGCGCCGTTGCACGGGCTTCAGCCCGTCGTTGATGTGGGGCACGGCCCTTTCCAGGATGACATAAGAGGCATAGTCGAGGAACCAGTTCTGGTACATCCCGCTCAGGTGATGTGTGATGCTGTCGCCTGTGTCGCTTTCCGCGTGGTAACCGGAACAGGTGTCATTTTCCTCTTCTGCGGGGGTGGGTGTCAAGTCTGTCAGTCCGTTTTTCTCTTCACTCATATTAATGTCGGCATCTATCTATTTTAACGCAAAAATAACGTTTTAATGAAAAAAAAGGCGTACTTTTGCGAAAGTTTTATCAATATTTGACGAATATAAGGTATGGCGCAAGAAGATGTATTCAAAAAGATAGTGTCGCACTGCAAGGAATATGGATTCGTGTTTCCTTCGAGCGACATCTATGATGGATTGGGGGCCGTGTATGACTATGGCCAGAACGGTGTGGAACTGAAGAATAATATTAAACAATATTGGTGGCAAAGCATGGTGCTTCTGCATGACAATATCGTGGGGATAGACGCTGCCATCTTCATGCATCCCACGACCTGGAAAGCCAGCGGGCATGTGGATGCGTTCAATGACCCCCTGATAGACAACCGCGACAGCAAGAAGCGTTACCGTGCGGACGTGCTGATTGAGGACCAGATAGCCAAATATGACGATAAAATCAACAAGGAAGTAGCCAAGGCCGCCAAGAAGTTCGGCGAGAGCTTCGATGAACAGAAGTTCAGGGAGACCAATCCGCGGGTGTTGGAATACCTGCAAAAGCGCGATGCCCTGCACCAGCGTTACAGCAATGCCATGAACGCAAATGACTTGGCCGAGCTGAAACAAATCATTCTGGACGAGGGTATCGTATGTCCTATTAGCGGTACGCATAACTGGACCGACGTACGTCAGTTCAATCTGATGTTCAAAACCGAGGTAGGTTCTACGGCCGAGGGGGCTTCCACCATATACTTACGTCCGGAAACCGCCCAAGGTATTTTCGTGAATTACCTGAATGTGCAGAAGACCGGCCGTATGAAAATCCCGTTCGGCATCGCACAAATCGGCAAGGCTTTCCGTAACGAAATCGTGGCCCGCCAGTTCATCTTCCGCATGCGCGAGTTCGAGCAGATGGAGATGCAGTACTTCGTGAAGCCGGGTACCGAGCTTCAATGGTTCGAGGCGTGGAAGAAGACCCGCATGGCTTGGCACCAGGCATTGGGATTCGGGGCGGAGAACTACCGCTTCCATGACCATGAGAAGCTGGCGCATTACGCCAATGCGGCCTGCGATGTTGAGTTCCATATGCCGTTCGGATTCAAGGAAGTGGAAGGCATACACAGCCGTACGGACTTTGACTTGAGCCAGCATGCAAAATATTCGGGCAAGAAAATTGAATATTTTGACCCGGAGACGAACGAGAGTTATACGCCGTATGTGATAGAGACTTCCATCGGGGTGGACCGCATGTTCTTGTCCATTATGTGCCACAGTTATCAGGAAGAGAAGCTGGAAAACGGCGAAACCCGCGTGGTCTTGAAACTGCCCGCAGCCTTGGCTCCGGTCAAGCTGGCCGTAATGCCTTTGGTGAAGAAAGACGGGCTGCCGGAAAAGGCGCATGAGATTATCGACAACCTGCGCTTCCATTTTAATTGCAAATATGACGAAAAGGATTCCATCGGTAAGCGTTATCGCCGGCAGGATGCCGTGGGTACGCCCTATTGCGTGACGGTGGACTATGATACGTTGAAAGACAATACCGTTACATTGCGCAACCGCGACACGATGGAGCAAAAGCGTGTGGACATTGCTGAACTGCGTGGTATCATCGAAGACCGGGTGAGCATCACTTCCCTGTTGAAGAAAATCATGTGAGTCCACCAAAACAACGGATTATGATGAAGAGAAGTTCCAGCAGCTTTGTCCTTTTTGCTCTTTGTGCGTTCTTAGTCTTTGCCTGCAAGGAAGAGGACGACACCTATGATGCTTATGCAAACTGGCCGGCGCGCAACGCGGAGTATTTTACCCAAATAGCAAGTGAGGCACGTGACTCCATCGCTGAGGCAAAAGCATTGTATGGTGACAACTGGGAGGAGTATTGTAATTGGCGGATGTTCAAATCAACCACGAAGTCGCCCAATGTGGACGGGTCATTGACCGACTCTATTTGCGTGTACATAGAACAGCGCGGTACAGGAAAGGGATGTCCCATTTGGTCTGACACTGTGCGGGTCAATTATAGGGGGTATCTGATGCCTACCCAGACGCTGACTGACGATGGGGAATGGCAGGAGGAACGGATTGTGTTCTCACAGTCGTTCATGGGTGATTTGGACAACAATATTGCTGTTCCTGCCAAGATGGGTGTGTCGTCCGGCGTGGCCGGTTTTGCTACAGCCTTGCAGTATATGCACGTGGGCGATGTGTGGTGGGTGTACATCCCGTCGGATTTGGCATACGGAAGCCAGACGGTCGGTTCCGTGCTTCCATATTCTACCCTGACGTTTTACACCAACTTGGTAGATTACTATGAAGCGGGCGAGGAAGTGCCCGACTGGAAATAACGGCAGGCGATTCCGCCGAACGGGGACAGCTCCTCCATTAATAAACATTTTCAGCCATCCTGTGGATTTATACAATCCTGAGGATGGCTGATTTTCTGTGAGGCTTTCCCGTTTTTCCGCGGTTCCCGCTGCAGGGCGGAGAAGCCGAAGACCGTCAGGTTGGTTTACTTCACGTTGCCCACCTTGATCAGATATTCGGCGATTTGCACGGCGTTCAGGGCTGCACCTTTCTTGATCTGGTCGCCCACAAGCCAAAGCGTGATGCCGTTTTCATTGGCCAGGTCCTTGCGGATGCGGCCTACGTACACATCGTCTTTTCCTGCAAGGAAGAGCGGCATGGGGTAGGTCTTGTTGGCCGGATCGTCCATCAGTTGCAGGCCTTCTCCATGGGCAATGGCTTCACGTACTTCGCTTACGGAGAGAGGACGTTCGGTTTCTATCCAGACAGCTTCCGAGTGAGAGCGGAGGGCCGGCACACGGACACACATGGCGGAACACTTCACATCGCTATGCATAATCTTCTGTGTTTCGTTGAACATCTTCATTTCCTCTTTCGTGTAGCCGTTATCCTGGAACACGTCGATTTGCGGAATGACGTTGTAGGCCAGCTGATAGGCGAACTTGTCAACCGTTACCGGCTTGCCTTCGATGATTTCACGGTATTGCTGTTCCAGTTCGGCCATGGCCGCCGCGCCGGCGCCGCTGGCTGCCTGGTAGCTGGCCACGTGTATCCGTTTGATATGGCTCAGTTGTTCTATGGGTTGCAATGCCGTGACCATCATGATGGTTGTGCAGTTGGGGTTGGCAATAATGCCCCGCGGACGGTCCAATGCATCGGCGGCGTTGCATTCAGGCACCACGAGCGGAACATCCTTGTCCATGCGGAATGCGCTGGAATTGTCTATCATCACAGCCCCGAAGCGCGTGATGTCTTCAGCGAAGTCCCTGGACGTTCCGGCTCCGGCCGAGGTGAAAGCGATGTCGATGTCCTTAAAATCATCGTTGTGTTGGAGGAGTTTCACTTCGATTTCTTTTCCGCGGAATGTGTATTTGCTGCCTGCACTGCGCGGAGACCCGAACAGCATCAGTTCGTCCAGCGGGAAGTTTCTCTCTTCGAGCACGCGCAGGAACTCTTGTCCCACAGCACCGCTCGCACCTACAATTGCTACTTTCATTTCGTATCGTATTTTAAAAGTTCTGATGATTTCCGGCTGCAAAAATAGATATTTTCTTACGATTCAACGTACAAAATGGAAACTTTTTCGTTACTTTGCACCCTAAAAACAGCACCGATTCTCATGCAGACGCCCGTATTGTCCACATATTTTCCAGTAACAGACCCCACTTGGATCTTTTTTCTGGTATTGTGCATCATACTGTTTGCGCCGATTTTGTTGGGTAAACTGAAGATTCCGCACATTGTCGGTATGATTCTGGCCGGTGTGTTGATTGGCCCTCACGGGTTGCATGTGTTGGACAAGGATAGCAGTTTCGAGCTGTTCGGCAAAGTGGGGCTGTACTACATCATGTTCCTGGCCAGCCTGGAGATGGACATGCAGCATATGAAACGCATCCGTTGGCAGGCGCTGACGCTGGGGCTGGCGGCATTCGTTTTCCCGTTGGGCATGGGAATCGTGAGCAATCTCTTTCTGCTGAAGTATGGCCTGGCCACTTCTATCCTGCTGGCCAGCATGTATGCTTCGCACACGCTGATTGCCTATCCTATAGTGATTCGTTACGGTGTGGCGCGCAACCGCAGTGTCAGCATTGCCGTGGGGGGCACCATTGTGACAGATACCTTGACGCTGTTGGTGCTGGCGTTCATTTCCGGAATGTTCCGCGAAGAAGTGCAGGGCTGGTTCGGTGTGGTGTTGATGCTGAAAGTCATTCTGTTGTCGCTGTTCATTGTCTTTTCTTTTCCCCGTATAGCCCGTCGGTTTTTCCGTCGCTACAACGATGGCGTTTTGCAGTTTATTTTTGTGTTGTCGCTGGTGTTCCTGAGTGCAGGCCTGATGGAACTAATAGGCATGGAGGGCATTTTGGGTGCTTTCCTAGCGGGCATCGTGCTGAACCGCCTGATACCGCATAGTGCGCCGCTGATGCACCATCTGGAGTTTGTGGGCAACGCCTTGTTTATACCCTATTTCCTCATCGGGGTGGGTATGATTATTGATGTGCGTGTGCTGTTCGGGGGAGGAGACGCTTTGAAGGTGGCGGCTGTGATGATTGTCATGGCATTGTCCGGCAAGTGGGTGGCTTCATGGGTGACGCAGAAGATATTCAAAATGTCTGTGCTGGAGCGCGAACTGATGTACGGCCTGAGCAATGCGCAGGCAGCGGCCACGCTGGCAGCCGTGTTGGTGGGGTATAACATCATCCTGCCCTCCGGCGAGCGGTTGTTGAATGAGGATGTGTTGAATGGCACGGTGCTGCTGATTCTGGTAACTTGCATTGTCAGTTCGTTGATAACAGAGGTGGCGGCACGCAAGTTGGCCTTGCGGGGAGGGAACATTTCCGAGAGCCGTCCGTTGGATGAGGAATCTACGTTAATAGCCGTGGCTTCGCCCGATACGGTGGATTATCTGGTCAATATGGCTCTGCTGATGCGGAGACCAAAGTCGGACATCCCGATGAGCGCTATCAACGTGGTGCTGGACAACGACGAAAAGGCGCGCGAGAAAGGCATGAAGCTGCTGGAGACGGCTGCTTCCATCGCATCGGCAGCCGACGTGCAGATGCTTACCAAGGTCCGGTTGGCCACCAATCTGGCGAACGGCATCATCCATACGGTGAAAGAAAGTGATTATTCGGAGTTGGTGGTAGGGTTGCATATGCAGAATTCCCCTTCGGGATTGTTTTTCGGCCCGGTGCTGACCAGCCTGCTGAATGGCTTGAACCGCCAGATTACGATGATACGCGGCACGGTGCCCGTCAACACCATCCGCCGGATCCATGTGGCTGTGCCTGCCAAGGCACAGTTTGAGGCCGGTTTCTACCATTGGGTGGAGCGGGTGGCCCGTTTATCCGTGAGCCTGAGTTGCCGTGTGACATACCATGCCCACCCCGACACGATAAGGATATTGCAGCGTTATCTGGCCACATACCACACAACCATCCGGGCGGGATTCGTGCAGACGGACGGCGGCAATGAATTGAAGCGCATGTCGCGCGACATACGGGAAGATCACTTGCTGGTGGTGGTGATGGCCCGCCGTGGTTCCATCTCGTTCCGGCCTTCCTTTGAACATATACCCCGGCAGATCCGGAAATATTACATGAATACGGGACTGATGCTGATCTTCCCCGATGTCTATGCCGAAGCGGCCACCAAGGACTTGAGTATCAATGAACCGTTGACTACCAATATGCGTTATGAGGCGGCTAAGGAATGGTATAGGAAATGGCTTACGAAAGAGGATGCCAAAAAGCAGGATTGAGTTATGGAGAATGATTGGCAGGAACGGACCCTGTTACTCTTGGGGCAGGACAAGATGGAGCGTCTCCGCCAGGCACATGTGCTGGTGGTCGGGGCGGGCGGCGTAGGGGGGTATGCCGCCGAGATGCTGGTGCGCGCGGGAGTGGGGCGGATGACCCTGTTGGATGCCGACCGTGTGCAACCCAGTAACGTCAATCGCCAGTTGTGCGCCCTGCACTCTACGCTGGGTGCGGAAAAGGTGCGGGTGCTGGAGCAACGGTTCAGGGACATCCATCCCGGTATCCGGCTTACAGTGCGTGCCGAGTTTTTGGAAGAAAGCGGTGCGGGTGCTTTGTTGGACAGTGCTGCATTCGATTTTGTTGTGGATGCCATTGATACGGTTGCACCCAAGTGTGCCTTGATTGCGGAAGCGTTGCGCCGCGGGTTGCCGATTGTGAGCAGTATGGGGGCGGGAGCCAAGACAGACATCACGCAAGTGCGTTTTGCTGATTTATGGGATACGTACCATTGCGGGCTGAGCAAGGCGGTGCGGAGCCGTTTGAAGCGGGAAGGACTTCGCCGCCACCCGTTGCCCGTGGTGTTCTGCACCCAGCAGGCCGACCCGTCTGCCGTGGTGCGGGTGGAAGGTGAGCGTAATAAGAAAACCACGGCGGGCACAGTGAGCTACATGCCGGCAGTATTCGGTTGCTATCTGGCCCAGTATGTGATCAACAGGTTATAGGATGATGATAAGAGCAAGGGACATAAGGAAAAGTTTTGGCCGGCTTGAGGTGCTCAAGGGAATAGACTTGGATATAAGCAAAGGCGAAGTGGTGAGTATTGTGGGACCGAGCGGAGCCGGCAAGACCACCCTGTTGCAGATTCTGGGGACGCTGGACCGGCCCGATGCCGGTACGGTGACCGTGGAAGGAGTGGACATGGGTTTGTTGAAACGGCATGAATTGGCAGATTTCCGTAACCGCAGGATCGGTTTTGTTTTCCAATTCCATCAGTTGCTGCCGGAATTCACGGCGTTGGAGAATGTCATGATGCCCGCCTACATCGGGCACGCTTCCACGCGCGAGGCCAAGGAGCGGGCACAGGTGCTGCTGGATTTCATGGGGCTGTCCGACAGGGCTTCACACAAGCCGAACGAACTGTCCGGTGGCGAGAAGCAACGTGTGGCCGTGGCAAGAGCTTTGGTGAACCGCCCTTCCGTGGTGTTTGCAGACGAACCGTCCGGCAGTCTTGACTCCAGGAACAAGAGCGAGTTGCATCAGCTTTTCTTTGATTTGCGCGACCGTTTCGGGCAGACTTTTGTCATCGTGACCCACGATGACGCATTGGCCCGGCTGACCGATCGGACCATACACATGAAAGACGGGCAAGTCACCGGGACGGACGGGGTGGCCGGCGCATCTGTAGGAACCAATGGACAATGAACGTTATGGACATAAGATTAGGAAAAATGAACTGCCTGCGGGTGGTCAAGAAAGTGGATTTCGGCCTTTATCTGGACGGTGGCGACGCGGGAGAGATTCTTTTGCCGAAACGGTATGTGCCGGAAGGTTGCCGGGTGGACGATGAACTGGATGTGTTCATCTATCTGGACAGTGAGGAGCGGCTGGTAGCTACCACACAGAAACCGTTGGCCCAAGTGGGTGAATTTGCTTATTTGCAGGTGGCCTGGGTGAACAAATACGGAGCCTTTCTCAACTGGGGCTTGATGAAAGACTTGTTTGTACCTTTCCGTGAACAGAAGATGGACATGCAGAAAGGCAAGAGCTACATTGTTTATGTGCATATCGACCCTGAGACCTACCGCATTATGGCTTCGGCCAAGGTAGAGCGTTACTTGTCGGACCGCATGCCTCCTTATGGCGTCGGGGACGAGGTGCGGATACTGGTGTGGCAGAAGACGGAATTAGGCTTCAAGGTGATTGTGGACAACCGTTTTGCCGGCTTGGTTTATGACAGCAGTGTGTTCCGGAGTTTGCACACGGGCGATCGGCTGACGGCTTATGTCAGGCAGGTCCGTCCGGACGGTAAGCTGGACATCGCGCTGCAGAAGAGCGGGCAGGAAGCTGTGTCCGACTTCTCAGACACCTTGTTGGATTATCTCTACCGGAACGGCGGGCATACCCCCATAGGTGACAAGAGCCCGGCGGAGGAAATCTATGCCACGTTCGGTGTCAGTAAGAAAGTGTTCAAGAAAGCTGCTGGCGACTTGTACAAACGGCGGATGATAACCATTGGCGATGATGGCCTGCACCTTTTGTAGCCGTTGTCGGGCCATGGTCCTCCCCTAAGGAAAAAGAAAAAGGAACCGTTCCCTGTCGATACATACGGGAACGGTTCCTTTTTCTTATTATTATACGCCTCTTCGTCATGGACGGGGCGGGGATAGCTTCTCTCTTATTCACCCGTAATCTTGCGCTTTTCGGCAATACGGGCTTTTTTACCCGTCAGCTTGCGCAGGTAATACAGTTTGGCGCGGCGCACCTTACCTATCTTGTTCACTACGATATTGTCGATGTTCGGACTTTCGATGGGGAAGATACGCTCAACACCTACGGAACCCGACATTTTGCGCACAGTGAAACGTTTCTTGTTGCCGTGTCCGCAAATCTTGATGACAACACCGCGGTACTGCTGGATACGCTCTTTTGTTCCTTCTACGATTCTGTAGGCCACCGTCACCGTGTCGCCGGCCTTGAACTTCGGGAACACTTTCCCGGTTGCAAATGCTTCTTCTGCAATCTTGATTAAATCTGCCATTGTTTTTGTCTTTAATTTGATTTGCCTTTCCTGCACAACATAACAGGGAACTCTGCATCCTGCCAGCGATTGTGCGAAAAGTGCTGCAAAATTACTGCTATTTCATGAAATAACCAACCCGCTGGGAACTTTTTTCTTCCGGACGGGGGCGTTGTGCGTTTTTTTTCATACTTTTGGTTGATGAAACATAAGAAGTAAGAAGACTGTGATGATGGGATTTGTCAGATTGTTGTTTTTCGCCGCCTGTTCCGGGCTGCCGCTGGCGGCCGTCGCACAGCACTATGGGCTGGCCGGGGTGAAGGCAGCGCGTTATGAGGTGACGCGGCAGTTGGATGTCCGTCCGGACAGTGTTGCGCTGCGTGTGGTGGAACCTTACCGTTCTGCGGTGGACAGCGTCATGTCGCCGGTGTTGGGCGAGAGTGCGGTGGCCATGCAGGCCGGGCGGCCGGAGAGCCTGTTGTCTAATTTTGTGGCAGATGTGCTGCGGGATGCTTCTGTGCGTGTCGGCAAGCAGGCCGACATCGGCCTGTGCAACATCGGCGGGCTGCGCAGCACCATGCCGGCCGGCAAGGTGACTTATGGCGATGTGCTGGAGATTGCACCGTTTGAAAACCATCTTTGCGTACTGGCCCTTGAAGGGCGCAAGCTGGAGGAACTGATGGAACAGATTGCTGCCGTGGGCGGCGAAGGCATCAGCGGCGCGCGGCTGGTCATCACCCGCGACGGGCGTTTGCTGAGTGCGGAGGTGGGTGGCCGTCCGATAGAATACAACTGCATCTATACGATAGCCACGCTGGATTATCTGGCAGAGGGGAACGACCGCCTGTATGCCTTGAAAGACCATCTGTCCAACAATACTACGGACATCACCGTGCGCGACATCCTGGTGGAGGCCATCCGCGGGACCCATGCCCAAGGGCAGAAGATTACGGCGGCGATAGAAGGCCGCATCGTGTTACACTGAAAATAAATAGAGGTGAGGAATATGAAAAGAATCATTCTGTTGGTGTTGGGAAGCCTTGCGGTTCCGGGTGGCTTTGCCGCCGCGGAAGACGGGGTGGAACTGCAAATTGTACATACGAACGACACGCACAGCTGTGTGATGCCTGTCAATCCGAACTCTTCCGATACGGCGTTGGCCGACAAAGGCGGATTCGTGCGCCGGGCTGCATTGGTGCGCGATTTGCGGGCCGATGACCCGGACCTGTTGCTTTTCGACTGCGGCGACTTCTCGCAAGGGTCGGCTTACTACAACCTGTACAAGGGTGAAGTGGAGGTGAAGCTGATGAATGTGATGCGCTATGATGCTGCCACGATTGGTAACCATGAGTTCGATTTCGGTCTGGACAACATGGCGCGTATCTTCCGTATGGCGGAGTTTCCTGTGGTCTGCGCCAACTACCATGTGGAAGGCACGGTGCTCGAAGGCCTGGTCAAGCCCTATGTGGTGTTGGAACGCAAGGGGGTGCGTATCGGGGTGTTCGGCTTGGGCACACAACTGGAAGGTATGGTGGCCTCGGAGAACTACGAGGGGATAACTTACGAAGATCCCGTCGCGGCAGCCAACCGTGTGGCCGGGGAACTGCGGGATAAGGAACATTGTGACCTCGTGGTGTGCCTCTCCCACCTGGGGTGGGACATCTCCGGGACGGACGATACGGAGTTGGTGCCGGCCACGCACGGCATCGACATTGTGCTGGGCGGCCATTCGCACACTTATTTCGAGCATCCCGAAGTATTGCGGAATGCCGATGGAAAGGCTGTGTATTGCAACCAGATGGGCAAGTATGGGCGCTACGTGGGCAGTTTGTGGCTGGAGATGGAACCGTTGGACGCTGCCGGCGGTCATTCAAAGTAGAACGTCAGGACAATCATCTTTGCCGAGGCACCGTCGAGCGATTGGGTGAATTTAAGCAGGTTGCTGTCTATCAAATCATTGCGGTTCTTCTGCAAAATATTGGCCAATCCGAAGCAGAACTTCAATTCGGGAATCAGCTTGAAAAAAGGCAGGTAGATGTCGCATCCCATGCCCACTTCGAGGTAGCAGTCGAAAGGTTTGAAGAGGAGGGCATGCTGCTTCTTGGTTGTCAAATCTACCATCGGGTTCACACCGGCGATGAAATAAGGCCGGTAGTTGTTGAAACGCGGGGCGGCAAATTTCAGGTCCAGCGGAACGGAGATATAGGTTGACCGTATGTTCTGTGTGCTGTCTTGCCCGCTGCGCTGTTCGTGGAACTTCACGTGCTTCTGGCCGAAGTGCAATGTGGGAATGAGCCGGAGCGACAGATACGTGTTAATCCGCATTTCCCCCAATACGCCCACGCTGAACCCCGGACTGTAGTTGTCCACTTCGGCATACCATTGTTCGCCGGTCTCCGGGTCGCTGAAACCATTGTTCCTCAGTTCCAGGTCCTGCATGTGCACGCCGAAGAGGAACCCGTAGTGGAACCTCCGGTGGTCGATATAGGGCCGGTGCTGAAGTTTGCGCTCCTGCGCCGCAGCGCCGCACAGGTTCAACAAGCACAAGGCGACGGCCAGAAATCTCTTCATTGAATCATTATTATTTATTAGAAAATAACGCAAAGACGCATGTCTTATTGTATTCTTCCGCGGTTTTTAGGGCGAAAATCATCAAAAATAGTGATGATATATTTGGAGGGAACTTGTTTTAATACTACCTTTGCAGTACTAAATAAGAGCGAACAAGAGTTTAACAATTTAAATTGGTATCAATATGGCTTACGTAATTAATGACGATTGTGTTGCATGCGGTACTTGCATTGACGAGTGCCCGGTGGGTGCAATTTCTGAAGGTGAGAAGTATGTGATTAACGCAGATGCTTGCACAGAGTGTGGCACGTGTGCAGATGTGTGTCCTTCTGGTGCTATCTCTCTCGGTTGATTATAGAGGAATAGTTACACATATCTTTAATTTTGCTTGTGGCCTCCTTTCCGGTTCCGGAAAAGGAGGCTTTTTGTTTTCAACTTCTTCCCTGCTCCGGACGGCAGGCGGGATTCAGCAAGAAGCAATCCGTTTTTGCGCAAGGCCGGAGCCGTTCTTGCGCAAGAAAACTTTTTGGCATAAGGATTGCCTTAATTTGCGGAGGGGATGTCCGGGGCGTCCTGCCGGAATCAGGCCTGTCCGGCCAGTGCCAGACTGAGCACACTGATGTGTACGTGTCCGGCCGCGGCTGTTATGGTTTCCGCACAGGAGAGCATGGTGGCACCGGTGGTGATGACATCATCGACGAGCAAAATGTGGCGTCCTTGCAGGCGTTGCGGGCATTTCACCGCAAAAATGTTTTGCACGTTCTCCCGGCGCTGGCGGTTGCTGAGTTGGGTCTGGCTGGGATTGGATACGGGGCGCACCACGCTTTCCGCGTCGATGGGGATACCCGTGGCTTTGGCTATCCCGCGGGCAATCCATAGGCTTTGGTTGTAGCCGCGCCGGCGTTCCTTTTCCGCAGAGAGCGGTATGGGGACCAGCAACTCTATCGTGTCGAAGAATCCCGTGGGGAGCAACTCTCCGGCCATCATCTCTCCCAGGAAAGCCCCCACTTCGGGACGTCCATGGTATTTCAGGGCAAAGAGCAGACGGCTGTAACCGGAGTCTTTCGTGTAACGGAAGAAAGACGTGCCCCGGTATATGGGAACCAGTCCCCAGAAAATGTGGGTGATGTTGTTGTCCGTGAAAGAACCTGTTTTGATGCGTGGCAGGTGTAGCAAGCAGCCGGAACATACCCATTGCTCGCCCACTGCCAGCCGTTCGCGGCAGCAAAGACAGTAGCGCGGGAAGAACATGTCTGCCATGCTCCGGAAGAATGCCGTCCAGTCAGGCCTCCATGCTTTCATCGGTATCCAGGCAGCGGGTGATGGCCTCCATTTCGAATCCACGGGCCAGGGCAAAGCGGATGAGTTTCCCGTTGCGCTCATAGCCGGAAGCGGCCTTGAGCCCGCGGGCTTTCTCTTGCAGGAGCTTTCGCAGCAGGCATTCATAGGCTTGTTCCTCTATCCCGGCAAGTGCTTCTTCTATGTACTCCTGCGGCAGCCCCTTGGCTTTCAGGGAGAGGGCTATTTTTATCCGTCCCCATCGGTTGTATCTGAACTTGTCTGCGACGAAACATCTGCAGAAACGGCGTTCGTCGATGAACCGTTCCTCTGTCAGGCGGGCGATGAGGGAAGCGCGCTCCGATTCCTCCACCCCCCATTTCGCGAACTGCCGCATGACATCCGCAATGCAGCGTTCTGCACGCGAACAGTAGGCTGCGGCTTTGGTATAGGCTGTTTGCGTATCCATATCTTTCATAACCGGCATTTTATCATTCTGTCGTTTCCGTATGAGTCTTGTTTTAAGGTTACGTCGCTGAACCCCAGGCTGCGGAACAGGCTGGCGGTGCTGAGGCCGTAGGCTTGGTTGATTTCCACGTACAGGCTTCCGCCGGTGCGCAGGGTCCGGAGGGCATACCGGCCGATGGCTTCGTAGAACAGCAACGGATGGTCATCGGGCACGAAAAGAGCCACGTGAGGTTCGTATGACAATACGTTGTCCTCCATGTATTCCTGTTCCGATTCGCAGATGTAGGGCGGGTTGCTGACAATGAGATCCCATGCCGGTTGCCGCAAGGAAACGGTGCCGGCCGCCAGGATGTCTTCCTGCCGGAAAACCACAGGGGCTTTCTGGCGCACGGCGTTCTCCCGTGCAATGGCGAGGGCTTCCATGCTGATGTCTGTGGCCGTCACCGCCGTCCCCGGCCAGGTGAGGGCCAGCGTGACGGCAATGCAGCCGCTGCCCGTCCCGATGTCGAGTATGTGCGAGGGAGGGCGTGCCGGAGCATGGTCGTCTATAATCCAATGTACCAATTCCTCCGTTTCGGGGCGTGGTATCAACACTCCCGGTGCCGTGCGGAAGATGCGTCCGCAGAATTCGGCCTGCTCCAGGATGTATTGTATGGGTTCTTTTTGCAGGAGCCGGTCCACAATAATATCCAGTTCTTGCCGTTCTCTTGAAGAAAGCGTGCGGGCACGGCCGGACAACAAGTCGGTCCGGGTGATGCCGTACCGCAGTTCCAGGATGTGCCGGGCCAGTGCGCTGGCTTCTCCTGCGGGATAACCGGCCGCGAGACGCTTGGCTATATGGTCTGACAGGGGATGCATCTGCATTCAATGGCGTTAGAGTTTTGACGGACAAAAATAAGGATTTTTATCGGATTGTGAGATGACGACGGATGAAAAATACATGTCCCGTTGCCTTCAGTTGGCACGGAACGGGTTTTATGGGGCGGCGCCGAACCCTATGGTGGGGGCGGTGATTGTCTGTGACGGACGGATTATAGGCGAGGGCTATCATGTCCGCTGCGGTGGCCCGCATGCCGAAGTGAACGCGGTACGCTCGGTGAAGGATGAGCGGCTGCTCGAAAGGAGTACGATGTATGTCAGCCTTGAACCCTGTTCGCATTACGGGAAGACGCCGCCTTGTGCCGACCTCATCATCCGTAAGGGAATCCGAAGGGTGGTGGTGGGTTGTACCGACCCTTTTGCCGCGGTGGCCGGCCGTGGGATACGGAAGTTGCGCGATGCCGGCATTGACGTAACGGTGGGGGTGCTGGAGGCGGAGTGTGTGGCTTTGAACCACCGCTTCATGACGTTCCACACCTGCCGGCGTCCTTATGTCTCTCTGAAATGGGCAGAGTCGTCCGATGGCTTTATGGATTGTTTGCGGACAGACTTCCGGCGCGAAGCCCCTTATGGCTTTTCTTCGCCTTACACACAGCTGCTGGTGCACCGCTACCGTGCCGCGCACCAAGCCATACTCGTGGGGACGGGGACGGCTCTGGCCGATAACCCTTCGCTGACCAACCGCCTTTGGGCCGGTGCCTCTCCGCTCCGTCTGGTGTTGGACCGTGAGGGGAAGCTGCCGGCCGGCCTGCATGTGTTCGACGGTGTGGCGCCTACCCGCGTGTATATAGACCGCACGGTGCCGGTGACGCCCTATGCCGGTTGTCCGGAGGTGACTTGTGTGCCGGTAGATTACAGCGCGGGGAATGTCCTGCGGCAGGTGATGGACGACCTGTACGGGTTGTCCGTGCAGTCGTTATTGGTGGAGGGAGGCCGGCGGCTGTTGGAGAATTTCATGGCCTGCAACCTGTGGGATGAAGTCCGGGTCGAGCAGTCCGATGTATGCCTGCACGACGGGGTTCCGGCTCCCTGCAAGCCCCGCGGCCTGCTCCGGGTGGTTGAGACGGACGGACATCGTGTGCTCCGCATCCTTTCTCCGCATAGCCTTTTGTGTGGTAAACGTCCTGTTTGACGGAAAAAAAGCTCTGATTTATCGAATTTTTACATAATTCAACGCTCTGTGTTTCGCCAAAGACAAAAATGTGCGTACTTTTGTGCTTTAATACATAATAATTATAAGAGAACAGAATACATATATTCTTATGAAGAAATCCATATTGTCGCTGTCTGTTGCGTTGTTTTCTGTGTTTTTGGTTTGTTCATGCCTGAACGATGATGAGACGGTGTTGAGTACGGACTGTTATATCAGCAGCTTTACATTGGGCAATGTAAAGCGACAAGTGACAACGGTGACTTCCGAGGGGAACGATACAACGTATAGCGTTACCTACAGTGCTTCCTATTATCCGATGACGGTCAACCAGCTGGCGGGGACTATTTTCAACGAAGACTCCCTGCCGTTGAACAGCGATGTCAGCGCGGTGCTGGCCACGGTGGAGTCTTCCGGGACGGTGATTTACCGTGATGCGGAGGATACGGAAGAAAATTGGCAAAGTTATTCGACGTCGGATTCCATTGACTTTACTTCGACGCTGGTGTTCCGCGTGTATTCGCCGGATTATTCGGCGTGGCGCGACTATACGGTGAACGTCAACGTGCATCAGCAGGACGGTGAGATCTTTACGTGGGAGCAGATGGCGGAAGAACAGTTGTGGGAGGCCGCTGATACGATGAAAGCCGTGGTGTGGCAGGACAATATATGGCTGTTTTGCCGCACGGACGGTGCGGTCACTGTATTCACCACATCACTGGCAGACGGAACACAGTGGGCGGAACAGGCCGTGACGGGATGCGGAGAGGCTGATGTGTCCACGTTGGCCGTGTTCGGGGACAGGCTGTATATGACCACGCCGGATGGCGCATTGATATCCTCTGCCGACGGCAGTACGTGGGAAAGCATCGCCGCCGACCGTGCGGTGCATTTGCTGGCGGCGGATTCCACCTGCTTGTATGCTCTTTCCGACGGCGTGCTGTGGCGTTCCGCCGACGGGGAACTCTGGTTGGAAGAAGGGCTGGAGAGCGACCCCTCTTTCCTGCCCGTGCAGGACCTGACCTCTGTGTCTTATGTGCAGGAGAACGGACTCTACCGGATACTGCTGGCCGGCAACCGCAGCCTGCTGGATTTTCCGGAGGACAACGCGGCCATGTTGTGGAGCCGGAGCACGGTGGAAGCTGGCGGGACAGCCCCTTGGACTTATTTTAACGTGTCGCCCGACAACTCTTACGCCTGTCCGCAATTGAAATTTCTGCATATCATGCGTTATGACGAAGTGTTGCTGGCATTGGGCGGGGCGTCGTTGGACGGTGTGTCGCACAATGCGCTCGACAATCTGTATGTCAGCAGTGACAATGGTGTGACGTGGAAAGAAGATGGTGTGTATGTGTTGCCCGAAAGCGTGGAGGATGCAGAAGGGGCATTGGCGGCCGTCGTGGATGCAGACAACTACTTATGGCTTGTTGTGGGCGGACAAGTCTGGCGCGGCAGGTTGAACGAACTGGGTTTTGCCCGCCGTTGAAGGGCATCGCGGACTCTTTCTTACGGATGGCAGGGGAATGAAGAAAGTTCTGTCTATAACGTGTCTGGTGCTGGCGAGCCTCCCCTTGGCGGCCGGGGCGCAGGATGCGGTGTATCGGATGGAACTGGGCGCGGGGGTAGGCGGTAGTTTCTACTTGGGCGATGCCAACAACAAACCCTTTGCCCATCTGGGGCCTATGGGGAGCATACTGGCACGTTATGTATTCAATCCCCGTATGGCCATCAAGGGGAATCTGGCCGTGGCGCACATTTCCGGCAGTACGGGGACGGATTTTTTCCCTACGGATGCTTGGAGTGGTACTGCCGAGGGCGGACAACCCGGACAGGTAGGATTCAAACGCAATGTAGTGGATGTCGGTGCACAGTTTGAACTCAACTTCTGGGGCTATGGCATAGGCCGCGGTTTTGAGGGTTATAGCCGGATTACCCCCTACATGTTGTTCGGCATGGGACTGACTTTTGCACCGAAACCCGTGAGCATGGACGCGGGGTTCAATATCCCCTTGGGGGTGGGGGTGAAGTTCAAGTTGAAGCCCCGCTGGAACATAGGGTTGGAGTGGAGCGTGCGCTTCACAACGACCGACCGGCTGGATGTGTCTGACACGGACGGGGTGGTGCTCGAAGCCCCTTACGGCGTGACAAGCACCGGATTCAAGAACAAGGACTGCTATTCGTTCACGATGCTGTCGGTGACGTACGACTTGTTCCCCAGATGTATAAATTGTAATAATATAAAATATGTCTTTTAACACAGAAGCGATAGATGCAACGCGGATACCCGCCCATGTGGCCATTATCATGGATGGTAACGGACGCTGGGCCAAGGCCAAGGGACTGCCGCGGACGGCAGGTCACCAGCAGGGAGTGGAGACCGTGAAGAGAATCACGGAGGAAGCGGTCAGGCTGGGGGTGAAGTATCTGACTTTATATACTTTTTCCACGGAAAACTGGAACCGCCCGGCAGCGGAGATTGCCGCACTCATGGGGCTGATTTTGGATCATCTGGAGGATGCCATCTTCATGAAGAACAATGTACGTTTCCGCGTGATAGGCGACATGGCACGCATTCCGGACGTGGTGCGGAAGCGTTTGGAGGAATGTATGCAGCGAACGGCTGCGAACGACAAGATGACCATGGTCATAGCCCTGAGCTATTCTTCCCGTTGGGAGCTGGTACAGGCCATGCGCCGCATGGCCTGCGAGGTGAGGGAAGGTTCGTTGGAGCCGGAACAAATTACCGAAGAAACCGTGCAGTCGCATCTGGTGACGGACTTCATGCCCGACCCCGACTTGCTGATCCGTACCGGCGGGGAGTTTCGCATCAGCAACTACCTGTTGTGGCAGTGTGCCTATGCGGAGTTCTATTTTTGTGATACCTATTGGCCCGACTTTGATGAAGGGGAATTCCGCAAGGCTATTGTCGAATATCAGTCGAGGGAGCGCCGTTTCGGGAAAACCAGTGAACAAGTGGCCGTCAAATAAGTAACATCAACGTATGAAAACAAAAAATAGTATCTGTCTTGCATTATTGATATTGATAATGTGTATGGGAGGCGTTCCCGCCGTGCAGGCCCAAACGGAAGAGAAACAGGTGAAACCCGTTGTGGAATATTCCCGTGTGGCCCGCACCTATACGATTGAAGGGATTGCCGTGGAAGGTGCCAGCAACTATGATGACTACATGCTTATCGGCCTTTCTGGACTGAGCGTCGGACAAAAGGTCAGTATTCCGGGCGATGAAATCACGGATGCCGTCAAACGCTTCTGGCGCAACGGGCTGTTCTCTAATGTCTCTATCGAAGTGGACAGCCTGGTGGGTGAAAAAGCCTACCTGCGCATCAAGTTGACGCAACGTCCGCGCGTGTCGCAAATCAATTACAACGGTGTGAAGAAAAGCGAGCGTGAGGACTTGGAGAACAGGATTGGCCTGCTGAAGGACAACCAGCTGACCCCTAATATGATCGACCGCGCAAAGTTCCTGATCAGGAAGTATTTCGATGAGAAAGGCTACAAGAACGCGGAGATTGAGATTGTGCAGCGCGATGATGTGACAGCTCCAGACAAGACTATCGTGGACATTAATATCGACAAAAAGGAAAAAGTAAAGATCAACTCCATCACCATTGAGGGAAACTATGCCCTGAGCACCAAGAAAATCAAGGGAAAGATGTTCGTGCCGGGCGTGTTCAAGAAGACCAATGAGAAAGGACGTCTCGGCAGTTGGTTCCGGACGAAGAAGTACATCGAGGAACGATATAGGGAGGACAAAGAGAACCTCATCAGCAAGTATAACGAACTGGGTTACCGCGATGCCGTGATTCTGGAAGACAGCGTGGTGCCTCACGATGAAAAGACGGTGGACATCTACCTGAAAGTGGAAGAAGGACAGAAATATTACGTGCGCAACATTGAGTGGGTGGGTAACACGGTTTATCCGACTGACAACCTGAGCCGCCTGCTCCGTATGCAGAAAGGTGACGTGTACAACCAGAAACTGCTGGCCGACCGCACCGTGAATGAAGAAGACGCCATCGGTAACCTCTATTATAACAACGGTTATGTGTTCTATGACTTGACACCGGTGGAGGTCAATATCGACGGTGATTCCGTGGATTTGGAGATGCGGATTACCGAAGGGCCTCAGGCTACGATACGCCACATTGGCATCAAGGGAAACGACCGTGTGTACGAAAGTGTTGTGCGCCGCGAATTACGGACCAAGCCGGGCGACTTGTTCAGCAAGGCGGCTTTGGAGCGTTCCTATCGTGAAATCGCCTCTATGGGGCATTTCGATTCGGAGCAGATTGACCCCAGGATTGTGCCGTCGCAGGCCGATGGTACGGTGGACATCGAATGGGGATTGGTATCTAAGTCCAACGACCAGATAGAGTTTTCTTTAGGTTATGGGCAGACGGGGGTTATCGGTAAGATAGGATTGAAGTTCTCCAACTTCTGTCTGGCCAACCTGTTCTCAAAGGGCGGCCTGCGCCGTGGCGTGCTGCCGCAGGGCAACGGTGAGACATTCAGCATCAGCGGACAGACGAACGGACAGTATTATCAGTCGTACAGTATCAGTTATCTGAATCCTTGGTTTGGAGGCAAGCGGCCGAATGCGCTGTCGTTCTCTGCCTTCTTCTCCAAGCAGACCGATGTGAGCGACAACTATTATAACTCCTCCTACTATAACAGTTATTACAACTACCTGTATGGTTATGGGACGAGCAGTTCCAGTTATTACACAAACTTCCTCGACCCGGATTCCTATGTGAAGATTTTCGGTGTTTCCTTGGGATGGGGCAAGCGGTTGCGCTGGCCGGACGATTACTTCCAGTTGTCGGCTGACCTTTCCTATCAGCGCTATATCCTGAGAAACTGGGATTACTTCCTGATATCCGACGGTTCGTGCAACAATATCTCGTTGAACCTGGCCTTGTCGCGCAACTCCACGGACAATCCTATCTATCCTCGCAGTGGTTCCGAGTTCACCCTGTCGGTCAGCCTGACGCCACCTTACTCGCTGTTTGACAACAAGGATTACGAGAACTTGGCCAATAACTACCTGAGTTCGACTTACCAGAAAGAAATACAGGAGAAATACAAATGGGTGGAATACCACAAATGGAAGTTCAAACTCCGCACCTACACGGCACTGACCAGCCATGCGAAGTGCCCGGTGCTGATGACTCGTGTGGAGTTCGGTTTGCTGGGTGCCTATAACAAATACAAAAAGTCACCGTTCGAGACCTTTTATGTGGGCGGCGATGGTATGTCTGGCTATTCCACTACCTATGCCACGGAGACCATCGGTCTGCGCGGTTATGACAACGGTGCACTGACCCCGTCGGGCTACACGGGCTATGCTTACGACCGCTTTACGCTGGAGGTGCGTTACCCGCTTATGCTGCAAGGCTCCACAAATATCTATGCCTTGGCTTTCGCGGAAGGCGGTAATGCGTGGACGAGCGTGAAGGACTTCAATCCCTTCGACATGAAGCGTTCAGCGGGCGTGGGCGTGCGTATTTTCCTGCCTATGGTGGGGTTGTTGGGTATCGACTGGGCCTATGGTTTCGACGAGGTGTTCGGTTCCAGACAGAATAGCGGAAGTCAGTTCCATTTCATATTGGGACAGGAGTTTTAACCCTTAAAAGCAAAATTGAAGATGAAAAAGTTGTTTTCTTTGTTGTGCCTGTTCATGATAGTGGGGGCACAATCCATGGCACAAAAGTTTGCGTTGGTTGATATGGAATACATCCTGAGGAACATACCGGCCTATGAACGTGCCAACGAGCAGTTGAACCAGGTGTCCAAGAAGTGGCAGGCCGAGGTGGATGCCCTGACGGAAGAAGCCCAAACGCTGTATAAGAACTACCAAAGCGAGGCTGTGTTCTTGAGTGCCGAGCAGAAGACGAAGAAAGAGGAGGAGATTGTGGCCAAAGAAAAAGAGGCCGCCGAACTGAAGAAGACTTACTTCGGCCCGGAAGGCGAGTTGTTCAAGAAACGCGAAAGCCTGATGGCTCCTATCCAGGACGAGATATACAACGCGGTGAAAGACATCTCGGACACCAAAGGCTATTCCTTGATTCTGGACCGCGCGTCGGATGCCGGTATCATTTTTGCCTCTCCCAAGATTGATATCAGCAACGAAGTGTTGGCAAAATTAGGATATTCCAATTAACATTCGTATTTTTGCAAAACGTATGGAAGGTTACAAAACAAAATAAAGATGTATAACAACAAGATGAAAAAAGTTATTTTAATGGCATTGCTGCTTGTCCCGGTGAGTATCTTTGCACAGAAATTCGGTCACTTTGATTCGAGTGACATCATCCAGCTCATGCCGGAGTACACATCGGCCCAGACGGAAATCCAGCAACTCCAGACACAGTATGAGAACGACTTGAAGCGCATGCAGGACGAACTGAAGAAGAAGTCGGAGGAGTATGAAAAAGAAAGTGCCAGCCTGTTGGACAACGTAAGGCAGCGCCGTGAGGCTGAGTTGCAGGATTTGTATAACCGCATCCAGCAGAGCTATCAGGACAACCAAAAGTCTTTGCAGGAAACTTCACAGCAGAAGATGCAGGCCATCTCGGAGAAAATGCTGAATGCCATCAAGCAGATTGGCGATGAAGGCGGCTATGTGTACATTATGGACGTGTCGGCCGGCGTGCCTTACATCAGCCCGACACTGAGTACCGACGTGACGGCACAAATCAAGCAGAAACTGGGACTGTAAGCAAACGTCTTGCTTTTCCCTTGGCGGGAAAAGGAAAGTGTCCGGAGGAATCAACCCCTCCGGGCACTTTTTTTATGCCCGGATGAGAAAGATAAGGCCGGTTTGTGCCTTTATCTGCCCAAAAATGAATAACTTTGCCGCATGGAACATAAATGGTTTGTAACAAGATGGACAGGCTGGCTGGCTTTGGGCGTGGCGTTCTGGTGTTGTGCCTTGTCGGCCGGTGCGCAGGGCGAACAGCTGCGGTTCGGCTACCTGAGTTATAATGCGATATTCAAAGCGATGCCGGAATATGCGCTTTCGCAGCAGAAACTGGCGGATCTGAAAGCAAAATATGACATGGAGACACGCCGCGGCGAGGAAGAGTTCCAGCGCAAGTTCGCGGAATTCCTGCAGGGGCAGAAAGAGTTTCCGGAAAACATCCTGCTGAAACGCCAGTATGAGTTGCAGGAACTGCTGGACGAGAGCATACGCTTCAAGGAAGAGTCGCAGCAACTCCTGTCGCAGGCCGAGCAGGAATTGCAGGCCGACATGCTCTATCTGTTGAACGAGGCCATACGTGCCGTGGGAGTGGAGCGGGGATATGCTTTCATCATCAACACGGACGGCAACACCTGCCCGTTCATCAACCCTGCCATGGGGGATGATGTGACCAATTACGTGAAAGAGAAACTCCGGTTGCCCATCAGTGTGGAACCTAAACCATGACCCCGCTATCCACCGGCCGCCCTGCCCCCATCGGAGTATTCGACTCCGGATACGGAGGCCTGACCATCCTGCACCAGATCAGGCAACTGATGCCTGCTTACGACTATCTTTATTTGGGCGACAACGCCCGTACACCATACGGGACCCGTTCGTTCGAGGTCGTGTATGAGTTCACGCGCGAAGCCGTGCGCAAGCTCTTCGCCTTGGGATGCCATCTGGTCATCCTGGCCTGCAACACGGCTTCGGCCAAGGCCCTGCGTTCCATACAGCAGAAAGACCTGCCGCAACTGGGCGACAGCACGCGCCGCGTGCTGGGCGTGATCCGCCCTACGGCCGAATGCGTGGGGCAGCTCACGCAGAGCCGCCATGTGGGCATCCTGGCCACCTCCGGCACCATTACCTCCTGCTCTTATCCGCTGGAAATCCACAAACTGTGGCCCGATGTGGTGGTGAGCGGCGAGGCCTGCCCCATGTGGGTGCCCTTGGTGGAGAACTATGAGTACGATTCCCCCGGTGCGGACTATTTCGTGCAGAAGCGCATCGGCAACCTGCTCCGCAAGGACCCGCTGATAGACACCATCATCCTCGGTTGTACGCACTATCCCCTTTTGCTGGACAAGATACTGAAGTACACCCCGCGCAATGTGCGCATTGTGTCCCAAGGGGAATATGTGGCCCGCAGCCTGGAGGACTATCTGCGGCGCCATCCCGAAATCGACACCATGTGTACGAAAGGCGGCACCTGCCGTTTCCTGACCACGGAAAGTCCCGAACGCTTCATGGAGTCCGCCTCCGTGTTTCTCCATCGTCCGGTGGAGGCCGAGCGCGTGGTTTTGGAATAGCGGGGGCGGCGGGGCGTTCGTTTTTCCGCCTTGTTGCCCCCCTGCCGGGGGACGGCTTTCACCGCCCGGCAGGGGCAGGAACCGCAGGAAGGCCTGCGGGTGAAGTCCTGTTTTCCTGCCGCAGGTCACATGCCCCGGCGGAAACTGTATTCGTTTCCCGGCAGGGTTTCCACGTCATATTCATACACTTTGTATAACAACGGGTATTGCGGGTTGATTTCTTCCGACACCAGGGGTGTCTTGATGTCCTGCCGGTAGAAGAAAGGGTTGGGGTTGGTTCCCGTGGCCGGTTTCAGCCCCTCGCCTGCCAGGGGGACATAAGACCGGATGCGCAGGTTTCCGCCCAGGCGGGAGCGTATCCGGCAGGCAGATAGTTCCGCACCATCCCATTCCATGTCCACCACGAAACCGCCGCGGGCCACCAGTCCCTGCACGTTGCCTCTGGCCCATGCGTCGGGCAGGGCGGGCAGGAGGTGTATCGCCCCGTCGTGGCTTTGCATCAGCATTTCGGCCACTCCGGCCGTATAACCGAAATTACCGTCAATCTGGAAAGGCGGGTGCGCGTCAAACAGGTTCGGGTAAGTGCGCCCGTTGGGATATTTCCCGGCTTCGGCATCCGAGGGCAACAGTTTCAGCAGGTTGTTGATGATGGCAAAGGCATGGTTGCCGTCCTGCAACCGCGCCCAGAGGTTGATTTTCCATCCGATGGACCATCCGGTGGCTTCGTCGCCGCGCTGCAGCATGGTGTTCTTCACGGCCTGGAACAGCTGCGGGTGCGTATAGGGCGAAATCTGGCTGCCGGGATATAAACCGTAGGCGTGCGATATGTGGCGGTGCCTGTTTGTCGGGTTGTCCACGTCCTCCAGCCATTCCTGCAGCTGGTTGTGCCGTCCGATCTGCATCGGGGGCAACTGCCCCATCACCTGTTCCAATGAGTCGCAATAGGCTGCCGGCATCTCCAGGATGCGCGAGGCTCTCAGCGCGTTGTCCAGCACGTCGAAGACAATCTGGTTGTCCATGGTGCAACCGGCCACGATGGTGGAGGCTGTTCCCGTGTCCTCCCCTTCCGGGCCATGCTCCGGCGACATGGAAGGAGCCGACACCAGCCATCCGTAACGCGGGTGGGGCGTCAGGAAATCCATGTAGAAGTCTGCGGCACCTTTCAGTGCGGGATAGGCCTCGCGCAGGAAGTCCTTGTCGCCCGTGTACAGGTAGTGCTGCCATAAATGGGTGGACAGCCACGCCCCGCCGTTCGGCCACGTGCCGTAGAAAGCGTTGTCCACCGGGCCTGTGCTGCGCCAGATGTCCGTGTTGTGGTGCGCCACCCATCCGTCGGCCCCGTACATGGTGCGTGCCGTTTCACGCCCGGTTTGCGCCAGTTCTTTTACCATTTCCATCAGGGGCTGGTGCGTTTCCGTGAGGTTGGTCACTTCGGCAGGCCAGTAGTTCATCTCGGTGTTGATGTTAATGGTGTATTTCCCGTCCCAGGGTGCCAGCAGACGGTCGTTCCATACGCCCTGCAGATTGGCCGGTTGCCCGCCCGGCTGGGAGGAGGAAATCAGCAGATAGCGCCCGTATTGGAACATCAGCGCGGCCAGCGACACATCCTGCCCCTCGCCAAAACGCCGCACCCTCTCCGTGGTTTCCAGTCCGGCATCCGGCTCTTCGCCCAGGTCCAGCCGCACGCGGTCGAACTGTTCCCGGTAGAGGGCGACGTGCGAATCCAGTGCCTCGGCATAATCCTTTTTCATGGCGGCATCCAGCAGTGCGCTTGCCTTTTTCCGCGCGTTCCCGCCCACATCGTCATACGAACGGAAGTTTGTGGCCGCGGCCACGTAAACGATGGCCGAGGTGGCTCCTTCCACCCTCAACCTGTCCTCTTCCAGCCGTTGCTTTCCGCCCTCGGTCTTCACCTGTGTGCGGGTTTCCATTTCCACCTCGCCTTTCACACCTTCGTGGTCGTCCCCCTGCCCGGAGAGCACCAAGGCCTTGCCCGAACGGGAAACGTTATGCTCTTTCAGCGGCGTGCGGTAACGCAGGTTAAAGGTGAGTTTTCCGGGTTGGTCCGCCGTGAGCCGCATCACAATCACCCGGTCTGCCAGCGAGGCGAACAGTTCGCGGCGGTAGGTCACCCCGTCCACTTTATAGGTCGTGGTGGCTACGGCGCGCGACAGGTCCAGTTCGCGATAGTAGTCCGTGTAGTCCGTATGGCCGGGGAACTCCAGCAGCAGGCTGCCTATGGTCTGGTAGGGCATGCCGTTCCTGCCGGTGTAGAACGTCCGGTCAATCAGGTCCTGTGCTTCCTTCCGTTTGCCGTCGAAAATCAGGGCGCGCACCTCGTCCAGGTGGCGCAACGCCTCCGGGTTGTCGTTCCGGTGCGGCCCGCCGCCCCACATGGTTTCCTCGTTCAGCTGCACTTCTTCCTCTGCAACGCCGCCGTAAACCATGGCTCCCATCGAGGAGCAGCCCACGGGTAGGGTCTCCACCCAGACGTTGGCCGGCCGGGAATACCACAGTTTCAAATCTTCCGCCGCGGCGGGACGCACGGAGAAAAACAGCGCGAGCAAATAAAATCCTACTTTCTTCATGTCTCTGGTTTATTGGTCTTTCGCCACAAAGATAAGTTTTATATTTCTTTTTTCATAGCGCAAACGTGCGCCCTTTTCCGGCGGAGGTGTGTTGCGGCAGGCTCAGTTGTGCACCAGCGTGCCGATGTCTTCCCCGTCCATCACCTTTTTCAGGTTGCCGTACACGTCCATGTTGAACACATAGATGGGCAGGTTGTTCTCCTTGCACATGGTGGTGGCGGTGAGGTCCATCACTTTCAGCCCCCTGTTGTAAATCTCGTCATAGGTGATTTCGCTGAACTTGGTGGCTGTGGGATCCTTTTCGGGGTCGGCGGTGTAGATGCCGTCCACACGCGTGCCCTTGAGCATCACGTCGGCCTCTATCTCGATGCCGCGCAGCGATGAGCCGGTGTCGGTGGTGAAGTAGGGGTTGCCTGTCCCGGCACTCATGATGACCACCTCGCCGGCCTCCATGTAGCCGATGGCTTTCCATTTGCTGTAGAACTCGCCGATAGGCTCCATGCGGATGGCGGTGAGCACGCGGCTCTTCACACCCGCGGCATCCAGCGCGCTGCTCAGTCCGAGCGAGTTGATGACAGTGGCGCACATGCCCATCTGGTCGCCTTTCACACGGTCGAAACCCTTGCCCGCCCCGCTGAGGCCGCGGAAGATGTTGCCGCCGCCGATGACGATGCCGATTTGCACGCCCATGTCGTGCACTTCCTTAATCTGTTGCGCATATTCGGCCAGCCGTTTTCCGTCGATGCCGTAGCGCTGTTCCCCCATGAGGCTTTCGCCGCTCAGTTTGAGGAGGATTCTCTTGAATTTTGCCATAATGAATTATTGTTGTGGTTTTAAAGTGCTGTTGGTGGGGCGTCGGCAGTGCCTGCGGGAATCAGGAAGCGCACTTCCTTGAAAGCGTAGCGGCGCGTGCGGTTGTCGCGGTCGGTCAGCAGCAGGTGCCCCGTGGGTTCCACGCCGTGCAGTTCCGCCTCGAAAACGCCCTGCCCGTCCTGGTAAGGGTGGAAACCCTCGCGGCGGTAGAGGCGGCCGCAGTAGCGCCGGGCGATGTCGTCCGTTGCCCCCGCCTGTATGTTCCGGTAGTGTTCCTTGAAGCGTTTCACGATTTCCGCCAGGATGAACACCCGTTCGTGCGCTTCTCCCGTAATCTGGCGGAGCGACACCGGGTTGGGGGCATCGCCCCGGAACTCCGTCTGGTTCACGTTGACGCCCACACCGAGGATGCAGTCCTCCACGCGGCTGCCCGCCAGCGTGTTTTCGATGAGCATACCGCAGATTTTCCGGTCGTTCCAGTAGATGTCGTTGGGCCACTTGATGGTGATGCCGCCTGTGCGTTCCGCGAGCGTGTCGCAGACGGACAGGGCCATGGCCTGCGAAAGGACGAACTGCAGCCGGGCTTCCGTGTTCCGCGGGTGGCAGAGCAGGGCGAACAGCAGGTTCCGGCCTGCTTCCGACTCCCACGAGCTGCCGGCCTGTCCCCGCCCTGCGGTCTGGAAATCGCTTGTGACCAAGGTCATTTCCTTGGGTGACACCGGGCGGTAGTGTTTCAGGAAGTTGATGGTGGAATCGGTCGAATGGAGGCGTATCCATTCAAACCGCGGCGAGTCGTCCAGAACGTACAGTGCATTTGTCATATTCAACAGGTTTGTATGCCGGGCGGCCGGTCAGAACAGCGGAGGGTAGAACGCGTTGGGAATGTGCGTCAGCTCCGGCCGGTTTCCCGTGCCCGTTATGATGGTAATCAAATCGAAGCGCACCGGCAGGTCGATGGCATATTTGCGCACATAGGCATCGGCAGAACTGACAATGCGCCTGATTTTACCGTTGGTGACGGCTTCCTCCGGTGTGCCGTAGTCCGTGTCCTTGCGGGTCTTGACCTCCACCACCGCCAGTATGCCGTCTTTTTCGGCCACGATGTCCAGTTCCTTGTGCCCGCACCGCCAGTTGCGGTGGCGGATGGCATAACCCGCCGCCTGCAGATAGTTTGCAGCCAGCTGCTCTCCTTCTTTTCCTTTTTCATTGTGCGTGGCCATGTCGGTTTGTCGGGCATCTGTCCTGCAAATTTAAGTAAAAAAGCCGTAAAAGACGAAAGAAAAATTCCAAAACCAACGGAGAGGAAACGGTTTTTGTGCATCGTGCGGCGGCCGTGCAGCCGTGGGGCGGGGCTTGTCGCCCGCCAGCGGGCTTTTTGTGTTGTCCGGACGGGGCTGCCGCAAGCCGCAGGCCCGTCTTGCGCAAGGAGAGCCGCGGCTTTGCGGCAGGATGCCGCCGTCTTTGCGCAAGGAATTTGTGCGCTTCCGTGGCGTGTGGCGCACGGGGTGTTGGCCGTTCCCCGCAAAAGTCTTATTTTTGTATTATGTAAAAGGAGAAAGCAGATGGCAGACGATGAGTTTTATATGAAAAAGGCGCTGGAAGAGGCCCGCCGGGCTTTCGCGCAGGGGGAGATCCCGGTGGGGGCGGTCGTGGTGTGCGGAGGCCGTATCCTGGCGCGTGCCCACAACCTGACGGAGACGCTGACGGACGTGACGGCGCATGCCGAAATGCAGGCCATTACGGCGGCCGCGAACGCCCTGGGCGGGAAGTACCTGAACGACTGTACGCTGTATGTGACGATGGAACCGTGCGTGATGTGTGCGGGAGCCCTCGGCTGGGCACAGTTGGGCCGCCTGGTCTATGGGGCGGCGGACGAGAAAAGGGGGTTCGGGCGGTTCGCGCCACAGGCCTTGCATCCGCGGACTGAAGTGGAAGGCGGGGTGATGGCGGAGGAAGCGGCAGCTTTGCTGAAAGACTTCTTTAAGCAGCGGAGGTGATTACCTGTCCTTGATTTCCTCAAAGTCCACGTACTCGCCCTCATTGTCATCGAAAATCTTCCGATGGGGGTGGTGGGGATGCGGACGGCTGTTGCCCGCCTTTCCGGCGCGGGCGTTTCCTGCCGCCCCGTCCGGCCTTTTCTTTTTTCCTGAAAAGGCGGACATGACTTCTTTCGCCTTCCTGATGATGCTGAGGAGAAAGAACAACACTACGGCCAGAACGGCGAAAACAAAAGCGAACAAACAGCCTAACGGACCGGTCATAGAATCTTTTTTATAAGGGTTATCATGTTTGACGGACGAACAAGAACCGTGCCAGCCTCAATGCCGCTGTCGCTTCGACGTGACCGCCGACAGGAGGACATACCATGCCACGATGGCCGCGAAACAACTGTATTTGAACACGATAACCAGGGGGATGCAAGCCAGTATGAAAATAAACTTAATTTTGTTGTCTCGCCACGACAGGTTCTTGAACTTGAGGGCGAACAGCGGCATTTCCGCCACCATCAGGAAGCAGGACAGCAGCATGAGCAGGAACAGCAACACGGGGGCACAGGGCATCCGCAGCAGCGTTTCGTGGCAGTCGGCAATCAGGGAGGCCCAAAACAAGGTGTTGGCCGGGGTGGGGACGCCGATGAACGATGACGCCTGCCGCGTGTCGAGGTTGAACTTGGCCAGGCGCAGGGCCGAAAATGCGGCCATCAGGAAAGCCGTGTAGGGGACAATGCCGCGCAACAGTTCCATGCCCTCCGGAAAACTGGCGTGACGGAGCAGGTGGAACAGCATGGCCGAGGGGGCTACGCCGAACGTCACCACGTCCGCCAGCGAGTCCAGCTCCTTGCCGATGGGGGACGACACCTTGAGCAGCCGTGCGGACATGCCGTCGAAGAAGTCGAACACGGCCCCGGCGAGTATGAGCGCGAAAGCCCCCATGTAACAGCCGTGGAAGGCGGCTCCTGTGGCTATACAGCCGGAAATGAGGTTGCAGCAGGTGATGGTGTTCGGGATGTGCCGTTTGATGAAGTTTGCCATGGCGTTTCAGGAATTGAGCCGGGCCACAATGGTTTCGTTGCCCACGGTTTTCTGTCCTAACTTGACATAAACCTTGGTGTCCACCGGCAGGAAGAGATCCACCCGTGAACCGAATTTGATGAAGCCCATGTGCTCGTCAATGTAACAGTCCTCCCCCTCGCGTGCGTAAGTGACGATGCGCCGGGCCATCGCACCGGCAATCTGGCGGGCCATGATGTCCGTGCCGTCCGGCGTTTCGATGACAATGGTGGAGCGTTCGTTCTCGATGCTGGCCTTGGGCAGCCAGGCCTTATGGAAATTGCCGTTGCGGTGCTGCACCAGCTTTATTATGCCGTCCACCGGTATCCAGTTGGCGTGCACGTTGGTCAGGCTCATGAAGATGGACACCATCAGGCGGCGGTCGTGGAAATATTCGTTCTCGTCCACCTCTTCGATGACCACCACCTTGCCGTCGGCCGGAGCCACCACCACGTTTTCCGTGTCGCCTTCGAACCTGCGGATGGGGCAGCGGAAAAAGTTCACTATTATGCAATAAACCACCGCGCAAACGGTAACCGAGACATAGAAGGGGATCTTGCATTCAAAGGCGTAGTAGAGACTCGCGTTGAGCACCAGCAGGACAGCGAATCCTACCATCAACGTGTGGGTCCCTTCTCTGTGAAGCCGGATCTTTTTTAGTCTGTTCAATTTGCGTCTCATGAGGTTTTTCCCTTGTATTAGGGGACAAAGGTAGCTATATTCCGTTAAAAGGCCAAGCACCGTACTTTATTTTCATGCCCGTCCGGCCGAAAAAAATCTTTGTAGAGTCAACCAGCAAGTGCAACATTACGGAATATTCTTGAAAAATATTTCAACCGGAGTAAGGAATTTGATTTTTTCTCTTGTAATAATCAAGACTTGTTCTGACATTTGTTTTACTAAAGGACAGAAAAACTGTCAGGTATTTGTTGCGAATTTACGTAACTTTCTTCACTCCGACAACTGAATGTGATTTTATCCGTCTCATTCGTCTTTATTGTTTCCTGCTTTTGTAACTGATACTTTCTTGCCACGGTGATTCCTTCGATAAAAGTCTGCATTGGAGTTTTCCCGAAACAAAACTTTCCGGAGAGTGTTCTTTCCGTGTTATAGGAGTTCATCCACGCATCAAGGTCTGTTTGCAGCTGCTCGATGTTGGTATAGATTTTCTTTCTGAATGCAATGGCATAGAACTCATTCTGCACGGTTCTGTTGAATCTCTCACAGATCCCGTTTGTCTGCGGGCTTTTCGCCTTGATTCTGGAATGGTCAATTCCTCGATGGCCAGATATAATTCATATTCATGCGTTTCCCTGTTTCCACAATATTCCGTTCCACGATCGGTGAGCATCCTCATCAGTTTCAGGTCGTGCTGCCCGAAGAACGGGACAACCTTGTCATTCAGTATATCCGCCGCTACAAGCGCGTTCTTCCTGTCATACAGTTTGGCGAAACCTATCT
>CAZGSE010000010.1:0-64134 GCA_964528135.1 uncultured Paraprevotella sp.
ATCGACTTTGAGAAGCTGCGTGATGAACTGTCTGCCGACGTCATCGGTGACGGCGAGGAACGTTACCAGTTCACGTGGCCGGACAAAAGAGCGCACGCGCGCTTGGCAAATATGCCGACCACAAAGACCTTGCGCCCCTGCCGCGAGGAAAGCGTGGACTTCGACCATACGCAGAATCTGTATATCGAGGGTGACAACCTTGATGTACTGAAAGTGATCCGTGAAACTTATCTTGGCAAAGTCAAGATGATTTATATCGACCCGCCTTACAACACAGGGAATGACTTTGTTTACAAAGACGATTTCTCGCAAAATGCTGACGAATATAAGAAAAACAGCGGCCAATATGATGAGGAAGGCAACCGCTTGGTTCCGAACCCGGAGTCAAACGGACGCTTCCATACGGACTGGCTGAATATGATTTATCCACGTCTGAAAGTGGCGAAAGACTTGCTTTCTAATGATGGATATATTTGCATATCAATAGATGATAATGAAAATGAGAACTTGAAAAAGGTTTGTAATGAAATTTTCGGAGAAACAAATTTTGTTAGTCAATTTATTGTAATACGTTCAGAAGGAGGAGGCTTGGCTAAACGTGCTGTAATAGGACATGATTATCTTTTGGTGTATTCAAAAAATATAAATCTTGCAAAGCCTTTAGGAAGGCCTAAAGACATAAGGGGTAAGGTGGAAATAAAAAATGGTGAAGAATTTTGGGTTGAAACTGATTGGTTTAGGGAAGTTTTCGGAAAATATGGTACGTGCCATTATGAAGATATATTGAAATTTTACGATGAAAAGAAAAAAACCGAAATTGATTTAGGCCTAAATAAAGGTATATATGTTCTTATTCCACACAAAGGAAAACACATTATTGGGCGATATAGGAAAGTTGCAGATGATACTTCAAAATTCTACACAATAGTTAAACATCTTAATAAGAATGGTGTAAAAGATTTGGCTTTATTGAAGTTAGATAAATATTTTGATTATCCCAAACCAGTTTCTTTAGTAGCAGATTTTATTATGGGTTCAACAATTTTATCAAAGCGAAATGACGATATCATCCTCGACTTCTTCTCCGGTTCCGCCACAACCGCCCATGCCGTAATGCAACTCAACGCCGAGGATGGCGGCAACCGCAAGTTCATCATGGTGCAGTTGCCAGAAAAGACCGGTGAGAAGAGCGAAGCCTGCAAGGCAGGCTACAAGAACATCTGCGAGATAGGCAAGGAACGCATCCGTCGCGCCGGGAAGAAAATCAAAGAAGAGAACGCAGACAAGGACGGTATCGACAAACTGGACATAGGTTTCCGCGTGCTGAAGCTCGACAGCAGCAATATGGAAGACGTGTATTATTCTCCCCAGGAGTTTGACCAAGGTAAGCTGTTTGCCGACAACGTGAAGTACGGCCGCACGGCGGAAGACCTGCTCTTCCAGGTGATGCTCGACCTTGGCGTGGAGCTTTCCGCCACCATCGAGCAACGGCTGATAGACAGCAAACAAGTGTTCTTCGTGAACGGCAACTACCTCGTGGCCAGCTTTGACGACAACATCACAGATAGCACCATCACGGCGGTAGCCAAGATGAAACCGATGTACTTCGTGATGCGCGACAGCTCGCTCGCCTCCGACAACGTGGCCGACAACTTCGACCAGCTGTTCAACATGTACAGTAAGGACACGATAAGGAAAATAATTTAATTAATCCATATCCATACGCCTTTATGAAATAAAAAACGCATTTTTGCAGAAACGGAACAATCATACAAGATGGCTGACAAGAAGAAAAGCCAGAATACTGTTCAGACTTTCAAAAGGCGTTATGGGTAAAATGTATGTAACCGAAGTGCCCCAATGGGCACGCAACATATTACCCGGTAACAATGAAATTCAAATTTAAGATACAGCCATACCAGACAGAAGCTGTAGAAAACACCGCCGCCGTGTTTGCCGGCCAGCCGTCGCACGACCCTGCGGTTTACCGCCGTGACATGGGGAGCGGGAAACTGAAGTATGAGGAAACGGGCTACCGCAATGCGGAAGTGGAACTGGACGCAAGGCAGTTGTTGGAAAACATCCGCAAGGTGCAGCGCGGGAGCGACATCCCGCTGTCGGACAAGTTGGCGGCGACCGACGGACTGGGCGCGTGCAGCCTCGACATCGAGATGGAAACGGGCACGGGCAAGACCTACGTCTATATCAAGACCATGTTCGAACTGAACAAACGCTACGGGTGGAGCAAGTTCATCGTGGTGGTGCCGAGCATAGCCATACGCGAGGGCGTGGCGAAGAGCTTCGCCATGCTGGAAGACCATTTCATGGAACATTACGGACGGAAAGCCCGTCACTTCATTTACGACAGCAGCAACCTGGACAGATTAGACGGCTTTTCGAGTGACGGCGGCATCAACGTGATGATCATCAACACGCAGGCTTTTCCCGCCTCGCTGAAAGAGGACGGGCGGAGCAAGGAGAGCCGCAAAATCTATGATGAACAAGAAGACTTCGGCAGCCGGCGGCCCATAGACGTGATAGCCGCCAACCGTCCGATTGTCATCATGGACGAACCGCAGAAGATGGAGGGCGGTGCCACGCAGGCGGGACTGAAACGGTTCAATCCGCTGTTCGTGCTGAACTATTCCGCCACGCACAAGACGAGGCACAACACGGTGTATGCCCTCGACGCACTGGATGCTTACCAAAAGAAACTGGTGAAACGCATTCAGGTGAAAGGCTTTGAACTGAGAAACCTGCAAGGCACGGACACCTATCTCTACATCGACAGCATCGTCCAGTCGGGAAATAAGCCGTGGATGGTCTGGATAGAACTGGAGGTGAAGCGAGGCGGCGGCATAAGACGTGAATCGAGGAAGTTGGGCCAATCTGACGACTTGTTTGTCGAGTCCGGCCTGAACCAATACAAAGGTTATGTGGTTTCAGACATCAACCCGTACAACAACACCGTGACTTTCCACAACGGCGTGACGCTGCGCAAAGGAGACGTGGCGGGCGATGTGAGCGAACAGGCCCTGCAACGGGTGCAGATACGCGAGACCATCCGCTCGCACTTCGAGAAAGAGCGGGCACTGTTTGAGAAAGGTATCAAGACGCTCTCGCTGTTCTTTATAGACGAGGTGGCGAAATACAAAAGTTATGACGGACAGGGCAAAGAAGTGAAAGGCGAGTTCCAGCACATCTTCGAGGAGGAATACACCAACCTGCTGAACGAAAACCTCTCCCTGTTCGAAGATGACTATCAGGCCTACCTGCGCCGTTTCCCTGTCAGTAAAATCCACAACGGCTATTTCTCCATCGACAAGAAGAGCGGGCGCGCCATTGACAGCAAACCGGGGAGAAAGAGCGACCTGTCGGATGACATCTCCGCCTACGACCTGATACTGAAGGACAAGGAGCGGCTGCTGAGTTTCGACGAACCGACGCGCTTCATCTTTTCGCACTCCGCGTTGCGTGAGGGCTGGGACAACCCTAACGTGTTCCAAATCTGCACGCTGCGCCACAGCAATTCGGAAGTGAACAAGCGGCAGGAGGTGGGGCGCGGACTGCGCCTGTGCGTGGACAAGGACGGCAACCGCATGGACTACGAAACGCTGGGTGACGGCGTGCACGACATCAACAAGCTGACCGTCATTGCCAACGAGAGTTACAGCACCTTTGTGGACGACCTGCAAAAGAAAACCCGCGAGTCGTTGCGCGAGCGTCCGAGGCTGGCCACAGCTGGATACTTTAAGGATAAGACATTGTTTCTTGCGGACGGCACGAAGCACACCCTCACGGATATGGAAGCCGTGTCCATCCAAGGCTACCTTTACGATAACGGATACATTGACGAAAAAGGCGCAGTGACCCGCCGCTACAAGGACGACTTGCAGGAAAACCGCCTGGCGGCCTTGCCGCGCAAACTGGAGCCGATGGCGCAAGGCATCCATGCGCTCGTGCAGAGCACGTATGATGAGAACATCCCAATAGAGAATGGCAACAAGACGCAGACACCCGAAAACAAGCTGAACGGGAACTTTGCAAAGAAAGAGTTCCAGGAGTTGTGGCGCAGCATCAACCACAAGTACGTCTATACCGTGCATTACGACAGCAACGAACTGATCAGTAAAGCCATTGCCGCCATCGACAGGGAACTGCATGTGACGGAACTGAAATACATCATGACCGAAGGGATGCAGCAGGCCGCCGACCAATTCGGCGACACGCGCACCACGACCAAACGGATAGGCACGGTAAGCACCTCGACCGTGAAGTACGACCTTGTGGGCGAGATAGCCAGGGGCGCAACGCTGACCCGCCGCACGGCGGTGGCCATCCTGAAAGGCATCCGTCCGGCCAAATTCTACATGTTCCGCAACAACCCCGAAGAGTTCATCCGCAAGACCATCCGCATCATCAAGGAACAAAAGGCCACCATGATTGTGGAACACATCAGTTACAACAAGACAGAGGAGACATACGACAACACCATCTTCACAAAGGGGGAACACACGCAGCCGTTTGAAAAAGCCTACCGGGCAAAGAGGCACATCATGGACTACCTGTTCCCCGACAGCAAGGGCGAGAGGGATTTTGCCGGAAGGCTCGACGGGGCGAAAGAGGTGTGCGTCTATGCCAAGCTGCCCCGTGCATTCCAAATCCCGACGCCTGTCGGCAACTATTCGCCCGACTGGGCCATCGTTTTCAACCAAGGCGCGGTGAAGCACATCTTCTTCATAGCCGAGACCAAAGGTTCGATGGGGTCGATGGAACTGCGCGGCGTGGAAAGGGACAAGATTGAGTGCGCCAAAAAGTTGTTCAACAATGTTTCAACCAGCCATGTGCGTTACCATGAAGTGACGGGCTATGATCATTTGCTGGACGTGATGGAGGATATAGATTGATTTGGCAGACGGGGATGGGGTGCGTCGGATCTCAGTCCCCGGAAGCCGGTGAATCATTAAAAAACGGTAAGAGAAGTGGCGATGTAGTTTTTTTTATCGTATTTTTGTGCCCGTAATCCGAGTGAAGACAAAGATGGATGCAATCGCCCTGATAGACAAGTATTATGCCGAGACTCCCCGGCTGCGGGAGATCTTGTGGGAACACAGCCGCAAGGTGGCCGACCGATGCCTGAAGATAGCCGGACTACATCCGGAACTCAACATAGATACGGCTTTCGTGGAAGAAGCCGCGTTGGTGCACGACATCGGCGTCCTGCGCACCGATGCTCCGGGGATTCTTTGTTTTGGCGATGCGCCTTATATCTGCCACGGTTATATCGGGGCGGAGATGATGCGGCGGGAGGGCTTCCCGCGCCATGCCAGGGTGTGCGAACGGCATACCGGCGCAGGGCTTTCGCGGGCGGAGATCATGGCAAAAGGCCTGCCCATCCCCGTGCAGGATTATTTCCCCGAAACGCTGGAAGAACAACTGGTGTGTTATGCCGACACGTTCTATTCCAAGTCGCATCCGGACAGGGTACGGACGCCGGAACAGGCTTTGGCGAGCGTGGTTCGGTATGGCGGGGACGGTGCGGCGCGTTTCCGCCGGTGGATGGAGATTTTCGCGGAAAATATCGGGCGTTAAGTGGATTTTATGTAATTTTGCGGTTGTTTACGGACTAAAGAATAAGACAGACTTCGGTTGAAAACAAAGATAGCGATATTCCTTTTGGTTGGCAGTTCGGTTTGTGTGCTTGCGCAGGGCGGGCGGGACGGAAGTTTTCCCGTTCCACCGGTTGATTCCGTTTCTGTCGTTGCACAGGATAGTGTTCCGCCGCAGGACGTACCGGCAGCAGAACCGGCCGTCGCGGCCGACAGCACTTCCGGGGAGGAGGCTTTCGCGGCGGCCGTTGCCGACAGTGCCATAATAACCGACAGCATCATGGTGGCCGACAGTGTCATGGCGGCAGACAGCCTGCCGGCGGATTCCGTGGCAAAGGACACCGCCAAGGTGAGCAAGTCCGTGCTGGACCAGCCCGTGGAATATACGGCTTCAGACTCCGTGACGTTCGAGGCCGGTTTGGGGAATGCCAACCTGTATGGCAACAGTAAGGTGAACTACATGAACCTTGAGTTGCAGGCCGACTGGATAACGATGAACCTGGACAGCAGCATCGTGCATGCCGTGGGGCGTCCCGATTCTACGGGAAAGGTGCAGAACCTGCCCGTATTCAAACAGGGCAGTGACCAGTATGAACCGGAACACATCAGTTACAACTTCAAGACCCGCAAGGCTTTTATCGACAATGTCTATACCCAGCAGGGCAACGGTTACCTCATCAGCGAGGAATCCAAGCGGGATGCGGAAGGGGTGATGTTCTTCCGTCATGGCAAGTACACGACATGTGACGCCAAGCACCCCCATTTCTACATGGCGCTGACCCGCGGGAAGGTGCGTCCGGGAAAGGACGTGGTGTTCGGGCCGGCCTACCTCGTGGTGGAGGATGTGCCTTTGCCGCTGGCCATTCCTTATGGCTTCTTCCCTTTCAGCAAGAAATATTCTTCGGGGTTCATTATGCCGACAATCGGTGACGAGAGCGTGCGCGGGTTCTATTTGCGCGACGGCGGCTATTACTTTGCCATCAGCGACTACATAGACCTGAAGCTCATCGGCGAAATCTATACCAAGGGCTCGTGGGGGCTGAGCACGCAGTCGAACTACACCAAGCGTTACCGCTTTTCCGGCAACTTCTATTTGAGTTATCAGAATACGGTGGAGGGTGAGAAGAACATGCCCGACTATTCCAAGTCCACCAGTTTCAAGATCCAGTGGACCCACCGCCAGGATGCCAAGGCCAACCCCACGCAGAGTTTTTCGGCCAGCGTCAACTTCGCGACGTCGAACTATGAGCAAAACAACCTGGTGAGCATGTACAACCCGCAGAACTATACGCAGAGCACGCGTACGTCCAGCGTGGCCTACTCCAAGTCCTTTGAAAGCATCGGGCTGACACTCTCCAGTTCTTTCAACCTGTCGCAGAGCACGCGCGACTCTTCGCTGTCCATGACCTTGCCGAGCCTTGACATCACGCTGGCCCGCTTCTATCCGTTCAAGCGCAAGAAGGCCGCCGGCAAGGAGCGTTGGTATGAAAAGATTGCGATGAGCTACACGGGAAGCCTGAGCAACAGCATTGACACGAAAGAAAACCTGCTGTTCAAGTCGAACCTGATCAAGGACTGGCGTAACGGCATGCGCCATAGTATTCCCATCAGTGCCACTTTCTCCCTGTTCAATTACATCAACATCACCCCCCAATTCAACTTCATCGACCGCATGTACACCCACAAAGTGATGCGCCATTGGGATGAAAAGCAACAGGTCGAGGTGAACGATACGGTATGGGGATTCCAGAACGTGTACAGCTATGACATGAGCGTGTCGGCCACCACGAAGCTCTACGGTTTCTATACGCCTTTGATCGGAAAGAAAATTCAGACCATACGTCATGTCTTTACGCCGACCGTTAGCTTCAGTTATGCGCCCGACTTCGGTGCGAGCCGCTATGGTTATTATGCCACTTATGTGAAGACGGACGAGGACGGCAACGTTTCCACGGTGAGTTATTCGCCCTTTTCGGGAAGCCTCTACGGTGTGCCGAGCGAGGGCAAGACGGGAAGCATCACCATGGATGTTTCCAACAATATTGAGATGAAAGTGCGCACCAGGAACGACTCGCTGAAGAAAGTAAGCCTGATAGACGAATTGGGGGCCAGCCTGAGCTACAATATGGCTGCGAGCCGCCAGCCTTGGAGCGACCTGACCATGCGGGTGCGCATCAAGACGCCGTGGAACTATACGTTCAGTATGAATGCCGTCTTTGCCACTTATGCCTATGAGTTTAACGAGAGTGGAAACGTGTACGTGGGCAACCGTACAGAGTGGTCCTATGGACGTTTCGGCCGCTTCCAAGGTATGTCGCAAAACCTGTCCTATACGTTCAATAACAGTACGTTCAGGAAACTCTTCGGTTGGGGAAAGGCTAATATCGAGGAGGTGGAGCATATAGACAATGACATGGAAGACGTGGGCGACACGAACGTGGATCCGGAACTCAAGAAGGCGGAGCAGGAAGGTGCGAAAAAAGAATCGGGGAAAGCCGAGGTGGACGAAGACGGCTATCTGAAGTTCCAGCTGCCTTGGTCGTTTACCGTTTCTTACGGCATCAGCATGTCTGAGAACACAAGCGCGCAAATCCGGGTAAAACGTATGCGTTATCCTTACCGGCTGACCCACACGCTGAACTTTTCCGGCAACATCCGTATTTCGGACGGTTGGAACCTGACCTATTCTTCCGGTTACGACTTCAACTATCACAGCCTGTCCATGACAACAGCTTCCATCTCGCGCGACCTGCACTGCTGCTCCATGTCGGCCAGTGTGGTGTTGAGCCCTTATACTTCTTACAACTTCACTTTCTCGGCTGATGCTTCCGAACTGGCCGATGTGTTAAAATGGAAGAAACAGAGCAGTTATAGCTCAAATATCGAGTGGTATTGATTACGTATAACGCGTCGTTTGTTCGTATATATTATTGTATAGACGAATCATTAAGACCAAATACGATGGAAAAGCTTTTGTTCACCCTTGCGGCTGGTTTCCTGGGAATGGGGCTGTCCGCCACGGCGGCCGTCCACTCTTCCGATGCTGCCCCGGTGCCGTCCCATCCCCGGATCGTGACCACGGCGCAGCAGAAAAGTGCCACTCTGGAACTGATAGCGGGAAACGAATGGGCGCAGAAGGTATTGGATGCCTTGAAAGAGAACGTGGACCATTATGCCGACCGCGAGGAAGATTATCTGAGTTCGCGCTTGTATATGAACTGGAAGACGCAGGCGCAGGACGTGTATGTCCGCGGGGAATGGTTCAGTCATGTAGGCGAACGGAAAGCCCCTGTTCCCACGGTGATGTTCAGTGGGGCGAGGGCGGGCGCCACGGGATATGCCCGTCCGGGCATCGATGAGCGTTTACCCTATGCCGACGAAACGAAAGGCGTTTATATGAGGAACCGCGCCCTTCCCGGACAACCCTTGGAATGGGTGCATCCGGAAAAGGTAGGCACGCAGATAGAGAGTGGCAACGTGGACATCATGCGCTGTGCCAGGGATGCGGCCTACCTGTGGTGGCTGACGGGCGAAGGGAAGTACGGCCGCATGGCGGCCAAGGTGCTCGACACTTACCTGCAGGGCATTTATTATCGCGATGTGCCGGTGGATTTGAACCACGGCCACCAGCAGACACTCATCGGTATGACCTCTTTTGAGGTGATACACGAGGACATCGTCCCGGTGCTGGTGGAATGTTACGACTTCCTGCACGGTTATCTGCAGGAGCACCATGCGGATGAGATGCCGCTCTATGCCGCAGCCTTGAAAAAGATGGCCGATGTGATTGTGAGGAACGGCGTGCCCCATAACAATTGGAACATCATACAGGCCCGTTTTGTCTTTTCCATTGCTTTGGTGCTGGACGGGAACGATGCCTATGTGGACGGCAAGGGACGGGAACACTATATCAACATCGTGGCGAAGGACAGCACCCTGCGCCAATGGGGGCTGGAAGCATTGACCCGCTACGGTTTTGACGAGGGGACGGGCATCTGGAGTGAATGTCCGAGCTACAGTTGCAATGTGGTCAACGATTATACGGACTTTGTCTTGCTTTTCGACCGTTATCTGGACCGTGATTTGGCCAAGGAACTGCCCATTGTGGAAAAGGCCGTGGCCGCAACCCCGCAGTACTGTTTCCCCAACCGCAAGATTGTGGGCTTCGGCGACACACATCCCTACTACCTCCGCACCTCTTACTTCGGCAGCATGGTGCGTAACGCGCAGCACTACGGCAAGCGGGAACAGGAAGAGAAGTTCACGGCCATGCTGCGTTGCTTCGAGCCGGATTTTGCTGTTGCCACTTCGCGTCACAGGACGGACGCCAATCTGATGAACCTTTACCCGCAGGATGACGTGCAGATTGACACGACCATTGCGCCGGGACGTATAGAAACGTATGTCAGTCCCACGTTTTACGTGCCTAAGGTCAGCTGGCTGGTGCAGCGCAACGGGATGGATGCCCGGAACAGCCTGATGTATTCCCTTAATGGCAGCGAGGGTAACCATCAGCATGCCAACGGCCTTTCCGTGGAGTTCTACGGCAAGGGACTGACGCTCGCTCCTGATGCCGGCATCGGGCAGTCGCTGTATTCCGGTCTGGACTATCTGGAGTATTACAGCCAGTTTCCCAGCCACAACACAGTGTGCGTGGACGGCGTGTCGTCTTATCCCGTCATGAAAAGTAACCATGCCTTCAAGTTGCTGCACTGCTATCCGGAACCATCCAATGCCGATGAATGCAACTTGGAATCGCCCGGCTACTTCCGTGGAGTCTGCTATGCCGAGGCCTATTTCCGCGAACCGGAGACGCAGGCTGACCAGACCCGTTTGCTGAGTATTGTTGACACGGAAGACGGCGGGGGGTATTATGTGGATGTGTTCCGCAGCCGCAGGAGCGAGGGGGGCGACAAAATGCACGATTATTTCTACCACAATCTGGGGCAGGAGATGGAGGTGACGGCTGCCGACGGGTCGCCCCTGGCTTTTGTCCCCACGGAGGAACTGAGCTTTGCCGGTGCCCATTTGTATGCTTATTCTTATATATACGACCAGCAGGTGGTGCAGACGGACCGGGATATCCGGGTCGTTTTTACCGTGCATCCGGAAAAGGGCGGAGAGGACATACGCATGACGATGTGGCAACAGGGCATGCCGGACCGCAAGATATTCCGTGCCTTGAGCCCGGAGATAGAAGGGTTGAGCCGTGACACCACCTTGCCTTATACGGTCAAAGGCCGGCCCACGCTCACCTATGTGGCGCGCCAGCAGGGAGAGGCCTGGACACGTCCGTTCGTGTCTGTGTTCGAACCTTCCTTGTCGGGTGAAGGCGGACAGGTGCGTAACGTGGAGTTCTTCACGCCGGAGAGCCGTTGTGATGATGCCGTGGGCATTACGGTCACTTTGAAAGACGGGCGGAAAGACTTTATCCTGTCGGCTGCCGACTGCCGCAGTGAAATGGACGGTGCTGGCTTGGCGGCACAGGCATCTTACGTCTGCCTGCGCACTGCGGACGGGCAGGCGGAACGGTTGCTGATGGGCAATGGGCTTTCGTTCGCCTATCCGGGGGTGGAAATCCGTGCGGACGAGCCGTCCGATGTGTCATTGCGCCGCGAGGACGGCCGTTGGTACTACACGGCCAGCCAACCTTGTACCATAAAGATAGGAGGAAAAAGCCGCAGGGTGAAAGCCACGGACGTTCCGGCCGGATGGTGACGGGGTGCTCACAGTGGGAGGGCAACAGGTCAGAACAGCGAAGGGCAGTCTGCCACCCGCCCGTTTTTTGCCTCGTCTTCGGTCTCCGCTTTTTCTGCATGGCGTCCGGAAAAGTCCAGCTTGGGTTGGTGGAAGGTGTTGGGTTTCAGGGCATACCATCCCCGCTTGCGTCCCGGTATGAACGGTGATGAGGCCTTTCCGGCCTGTGTCCATAAAAAGAAACGGACGTTCTGGTACACCTTCTCATAAGACAGTTCCTTGTTGAATAATCCGGCATGACGGTTGTAAACCTGTCGGGCGATGATGCCTACGGGTAAGCCTTCTCTGCCTTTCCGTTGCAGGATTTCATAAATATCGTTATAAAAGGGAGTTCCCATGTTGCAAAGATAAATATTAATGTGAATACTTTCAATTATTTGCTTAACTTTGCCCGTAATTTTTAATGGAGTAATATCATGAAGAAATCATTCGGAATTTTATTGGCGTTGGCCATGGGTTTGTTCGCGAGCTGTGATAAAAAGGAAATTTCTTACAATTTTGCGCAATTCATTTACCCCAATAGTTATGCCTATGTTTACGCCGACCAGACCACCGACACGCTGAAGTTCACCACCACCTACGACTGGTCGTTGACGCTTTCGGCCGACTGGATGTCTATCAATGCCGATTCCATGCAGGGCACTGTTCCGCAAGGATATTATGTGGTGTCGAAGCTGAATGTTTATTTCGATGTGAACAATACGGATTCCGTGCGCGGCGGTTTCGTGTACTTGCATGCTGATGCCAATACGCTTTCGGCGGCTTTTGTGCAACTGGGTTACCTGAACGTGCAGCGGCCGACCGGCAGGAACGGGCAGTTTGAACAGGTAGATACGGCGCGACAGGTGCGCGACAGTGTGGTGTTCCGCACTTACAGCAACGATTGGACACTGGCGTTCAGCGGCGATCCGTCGTGGGTGCGTTTGTCCGATGATGCTACCGTTTCCGGGGATGCAGGTACTTATACGGTTGCCTATCTGTTGGATGAGAACACTTCTGCCGACGAGCGTTCGGCCGTGCTGCAACTGCAAAGCCGAGGCGTGACCACGGACATCAGTATCAGGCAGCTGGGCGCGGAGGTGGACGGGCAGGAATGACGACGGCCACGGGGAACATGACTAAGCTAATTCATTATTAATTGTCTAAACAAAATCAATCTGGTATGAACAGAAGAAAAGTAGCGAACAGGGCACTGTGTGCCGTGTTGTTGGGATGGGGTGTCGCCTCCGGAACTGTCGTGACGGCGGCGGTGCCCGATTCGGTATATGTACTTGCTTATAATGTGCATGCGCGCGGCGGGTTGAACCTGGCATGGAGTGCCAACCGCCAGCAATGGAAAGCTATCGGCCCCGGCCATGCTTTCGTCAAGAGCGATTTCAGCACATGGGGCGGAGGAAAGGAGATGTACAATCCTACGTTGGTGCAGATGCCGGACGGTACGTGGCGGTGCGTATTCCAGGTCAACGACCGTGTCAACCAGTTTGCCGTGGCCTCCAGCACGGATTTGGTGAAATGGATGCCGCAGGACTATCCCCTCATGGAGGGTGTGGGCAACTGCCTGGAGCCGGTTTTGGCGTATGATGTCCAGACGTCCACCTACAAGGTGACTTTCAAAACCAAGGAGGGCGGTGTATATGTCACGGAGTCAAAGGACTTTTATCAGTTCAGTGCTCCCCGCCAAGTAGATGCTTCGGCCTATGACGAGGTGACGGAAACGGCCATGGTGGAAGGCCACCAGGTGCGCGGGCAGGTGTTCAGGCTTCCTTACATCGATGTGGAACGCATCGTGCAGGCCGTGGAGAGCGAGGCCTACTGGGGCGGATTGAACAGTGAACTGGCACGCGACAATGAAACCCGTTTCAGAGGACTCAGGCCGTTGGAGGCGGATATACGCATCAATGCAGGCAACCGGAAGAAAATCAGCGACAAGTTGATTGGTATCTTTTTTGAAGACATCAACTATTCTGCCGACGGAGGGTTGTATGCGGAGCTGGTGCAGAACCGCGACTTTGAATACTCGCCAAGTGACCACCTCGGCCAGAACCAGGACTGGAAGGCTGACTTTGGCTGGACGTTGTCGGGCGACGGAGGTTCATGGCAGATTGCAACGGACGACCCCATTCACGAGAACAATCCGCACTATGCCGTGCTGGACGTGAACCGTGCGGGGGGCGTGGCCTTGCAGAACGCGGGATTCGACGGCATAGTGCTCCGTAAAGGAGAGAAGTATGACTTTTCCATGTTTGCCCGGCAACTGGACGGCAAGGGAGGCAAGATAAGGGTAAGCCTTGTGCAGGACGGGAACACGATAGCCCAGACTACGGTGCGTGCCCCGAAATCCGACTGGAAGAAGCTGTCCGCCGTGCTCACGGCCGGAGCCGATGCAGACCATGCTTCGGTGCAGGTGGAGCCGTTGGGCGAAGGGCGCGTGGCGTTGGACATGATTTCGCTCTTCCCGCAGAACACTTTCAAAGGGCGCAAGAACGGGTTACGTGCCGACCTGGCGCAGGCCTTGGCCGACATGAAACCTAAGTTCATGCGTTTCCCCGGCGGTTGCGTGGCACACGGCAACGGCCTGCACAACATTTATAATTGGAAAGAAACCATCGGCCCGTTGGAGGCCCGCAAGCCGCAGCGCAACCTGTGGGGATACCATCAGACAAAAGGCTTGGGCTACTACGAATACTTCCAGTTCTGTGAAGACATCGGCTGCGAACCCCTGCCGGTGCTGGCCGCGGGCGTGAGCTGCCAGAATTCGAGCGATGGCGGACACGGGCAGCAGGGCGGCATCCCCATGGAACAGATGCCGGAATATGTCCAGGATGTGCTTGACCTGATAGAGTGGGCCAATGGCGACGCCAAGACCACGGAATGGGGGCGCAAGCGTGCCGAACAGGGACATCCTGCGCCGTTCAACCTGAAATATATCGGTATCGGCAACGAAGATTTGATTTCCAAGGTGTTCGAGGAACGCTACCTGATGATTATCAAGGCCGTGAAGGAGAAATATCCCGACATCGTTGTCTGCGGCACGTCCGGGCCGTTTTCGAGCGGGAGTGACTACGAAGCCGGCTGGCGGCTGGCCAAAGACCACAACATCGACATGATTGACGAGCACTATTACCAGACGCCGGGCTGGTTTATCTATCACCAGGACTATTACGACCACTACGACCGCAATGGTTCCAAGGTCTATCTGGGTGAATATGCAGCCCATGCCCCCGGCCGGCCCAACGACATCGAGACGGCCCTGTGCGAGGCCATGCACATTTGCGGCATGGAGCGCAACGGTGATGTGGTGGCCATGAGTTCCTATGCCCCCCTGCTGGCCAAGGAAGGCCATACGCAGTGGAACCCCGACATGATTTATTTCAACAACAAGGAGGTGAAGCCCACGGTGGGCTATTACGTGCAGCAACTCTGCGGCAACTATTCCGGCGATGAGTACATCGAGACCACCCTGACGGTGAACGAAGGCCGTAAGGGCGTGCGCGAGCGTCTGGCGGTGAGCACGGTGCGCGATTCGGCTACCGGAAAGGTATATATCAAAATGGTGAACCTGCTGAACCACCCCGTGAAAGGCCGCCTGGACCTGAGCGGGCTGGAAGACTGTTTTAACGGGGCGCAGAGTGTGGCCGCACGGTTGCACCTCCTGACGGGGAACTACGATGACCGCGATGCCCGTCCGCAGGAAAGCGACCTGCAACTGACACCCGATTTTGAATACGAACTCCCGGCTTACTCGTTCAGCCTGATAGAGATATAGGCTACGCGGATGCCAGTGTGAAAAACCTTGTAAGAAACGGATTAGTTTTTTACAAGGTTTTTTTGTTCTTTTTAGTTGAGGGAAACTTCTTGTTCGTTCGTATATATATAAACAAGGTACATTTGTGTAACATTATAAATGCTCAAGGAAGAGAATGAAGTTATCAAGAAGTTCGGGGCGGGCCGCCTGGTGCGGTCTGGCTTTTTGTTTTACGGTCTCCCTGTGGGGGCAGCAGGCGGACTATGTGTCGGCCGTCTGGAACCCTGACCAAGGAGATGGCACGTATAAGAATCCTGTCATCCATGCCGATTATTCCGACCCCGATGTGTGTGTCGTGGGCAACGATTTCTATCTCACGGCCTCCAGTTTTGCCAGTGTGCCCGGTCTGCCCATCCTGCATTCCCGCGACTTGGTGAACTGGAAAATCGTGAACCATGCACTGGACCGGCTTGTGCCGGAGGATTATTACAATGTGGCGCGCCACGGCAAGGGAGTATGGGCGCCCAGTATCCGTTACCACAACGGGGAGTTTTATATTTATTGGGGCGACCCCGATTTCGGTGTCTATATGGTGAAAGCCAAGGATCCGGCCGGGAAATGGTCGGAACCCGTCCTGGTCAAGGCGGCCAAGGGCATCATCGACCCTTGCCCCCTGTGGGATGATGACGGCCGGTGCTATCTGGCGTATGCCTACGCAGGAAGCCGCGCCCAGATTAATTCCGTGATTTGCGTGGCCGAAATGAATGCCGAGGGGACGGAAGTCATCGGGGCGGGGCGTATCGTCTATGACGGGAACGACGACGTGAACCACACGGCCGAAGGCCCCAAGTTCTACAAGCGCAACGGCTATTATTATCTCATGTTTCCGGCCGGAGGGGTGCAGATGGGCTGGCAGATGGTGGCCCGCAGCCGCCAGGTGTACGGGCCTTACGAAGCCCGCCGCGTGATGGAGCAGGGCGAGACGCCCGTGAATGGCCCCCACCAGGGCGGCTGGGTGCATACGGCATCCGGGGAGGACTGGTTCATTCATTTTCAGGACAAAGAGTGCTATGGGCGCGTGGTGTGGCTTGAGCCGATGACGTGGGTGGGCGATTGGCCCGTGATTGGTGCGGACATCGACAACGATGGTTGCGGAAATCCCGTGCCGTCTTTCCGCAAGCCGGACGTACCACAGGCTGCACCGGTCAATCCGGTGGAGAGCGACGAATTCGACAGCGTAGATTTGGGACTGCAGTGGCAGTGGAGTTCAAATTACCAGGATTTGTACGGATTCACCACTCCTTATGGTTTTATGCGCCTTTATTCTTGGCCGTTGTCCGAAAAGCACATAAATTTGTGGGAAGCACCGAACATGCTGCTCCAAAAGTTCCCGGCCGAGTCGTTCACGGCCACAACCAAAGTAAAGATGGTGAGCAAGGAGGACGGGCAGGAAGGCGGCCTGATAGTCATGGGTTGGGATTATGCCGCGCTCACCGTCTGCCGGGAGGGTGACCGTTTCATCTTGCGCCAGCGGGTCTGCCGCGATGCCGAACAAGGGGGGCGCGAGGCCGTGCGCGGGCTGGCGGACTTCGAGCCGTCTGAGCGGCAAACCATCATTTGGTCGCCCACGGTGAGCCTTTCCGTCTTTTTGCGCGTGCAGGTGGAGCCGGGCGGCCTTTGCCGTTTTTCCTACAGCCTTGACGGTTCCCGGTTCACCCCTTGCGGTGAGGAATTCCGTGCGCGGCAGGGCAAGTGGGTTGGTGCCAAGATGGGATTTATATGTATGGAACCCTATGCGGAGCCTGCGGTCAACCGCGGTTGGCTGGACGTGGACTGGTTCCGTGTGACACCCTGGGAAAAGAGGCAATAATCATTTAATACCAAGACAAATATGAAAAGACAAACATCAATGCTTGCTATCCTGCCCGTCCTGTTCGGGTTCTTTGTGATGGGATTTTGTGACATAGTCGGCATCTCGTCCGACTATGCGCGCGAGGCGTTCGGCTGGAGCCATACGATGGCCGGTTTCGTGCCCTCCATGGTGTTCATCTGGTTCCTGTTTTTCAGTATTCCCGTGGGGATAAAGATGAACCGTTGGGGGCGGAAGAACACGGTGATGCTCAGTATGCTGGTCACTCTGGTGGGCATGGCCATACCTCTGTTGCAGACCCCTTGGGCGTGCCTCACGGGCTATGCCCTGCTGGGCATCGGTAACACCATCCTGCAGGTGTCGCTCAATCCGCTGCTGAACAATGTGGTGACCGACAAGAAACTGCTCACCAGCAGCCTGACGGCCGGCCAGGTGGTGAAGGCCGTCTCTTCGTTCTGCGGGCCGTTCATCATGCTGTTTGCCGTGAACGTGCTGGGAGGCGGCGATAAGGAAAACTGGTATTTGGCGTTCCCCGTTCTGGGGGGCATTACGTTGGTGTCGGCCCTGTGGCTCTATTTCACGGACATACCCCGCGAGGAGGAGACAATGACCGGTGTCACGGTGGACCGTGTGTGGGGCCTGCTGTCCGACCGCACCATCCTGCTGCTTTTCCTGGGCATCTTTTTTGTGGTGGGCATCGATGTGGCCACCAACTTCATCAGTTCCAAAGTGATGATCCTGCGTTTCGGCTGGGCCACTGATGAGGCCGGCATTGCTCCCCAGGTGTATTTCATTTGCCGTACGGTGGGTGCTTTCCTGGGCGTGTTCTTCATGACCCGCATTTCCGAGATGAAATATTTCCGCGCCAACATCCTGGCAGCCATTGCCGCCATTCTGGCGTTGGCTTTCTGTGAGGACCCAATGGTGGATTTGGCCTGTGTCGGCGGTGTGGGGTTCTTTTGCTCCTGTGTCTTTTCCATCATTTATTCCATGGCGGTGCAGCGCATGCCCGATAAGGCCAACCTGATTTCCGGACTGATGATTACGGCTGTGGCCGGCGGCGGGGCCGTCACGCCCCTGATAGGCGCGGCCACGGACGCGGCCGGCATCACGGCGGGTGTTTGCGTGTTGCTCATCTGTGCTTTCTATCTCACATTCTGTGCTTTCGGGGTGAAGGCTGCGCGCCGGCCCGCATAGCATGGAAAAAACAATATGGACCAATGAAAAGGATAATATGCAGGATAGGCTTTTGCCTATGGATGGGGCTTGGTGCGCCCTGTGTGTCTGCCCAAAACCGTGTCGATGTTGAGGCAGACCTGGACTACTGCCACCGTCAGGTGGAGCGTGCCCTGGCCGGATTGAAACAAGACGGCGGCTGGGATTATACCCGCATGCCGCGTAATATCCTGTCTTCCGACCTGGAGGCCGGCCGCACAGGATGGAACTGCCGCCCGGCGACACCCGAAGAGTGGTGCGGCGGTTTTTGGCCGGGCATCCTCTGGTATGACTATGAGTACAGCCGCGATGCTTATATCGGCCGGCAGGCGCGCAATTACACTGCCTCGCTGGCCTACCTGGCCGACCGCGACCCTTACGACCACGATTTGGGTTTTCTGGTATATTGCAGTTTCGGCAACGGCATGCGCATCGAACCGGATGCGGCCTGTCGCGATGTCATCGTGGGCACGGCACGGCAGTTGGCCCGGCTTTTCAATCCCCGTGTGGGCACCATCCTGAGCTGGCCCCGTGAGGTGGAAAAACAAGGCTGGCCGCACAACACCATCATGGACAACATGATGAACCTGGAGATGCTCTTCTGGGCTTCGCGCAACGGTGGGGAGCCGGAACTGTACGACATAGCCGTGCGCCATGCCGAGACCACGATGGAAAACCATTTCCGTGCGGACGGCTCGTGCTACCACGTGGCCGTTTACGACACACTGACGGGCAAGTTCATCAAGGGGGTCACCCATCAGGGCTACTCCGATGGCTCGATGTGGGCGCGCGGACAGGCGTGGGCCATCTATGGCTACACGATGGTTTACCGCGAGACCCGTGACCGCCGTTTCCTGGACTTCGCACAGAAAGTGGCTGATATTTACCTGAAACGCCTGCCGGAACGCACGGACGACTTCGTGCCCCTGTGGGATTTCGATGACCCTTCGCCCACGGCGCCCAAAGACGCTTCGGCGGCTTGTGTGGTGGCCTCCGCTTTGTTGGAACTGGGGGGCTATGTGGACGCGGAAAAGGGACGGCAGTACCGCCATGCGGCGGAAAACATGCTGGCTTCGCTTTCCGCCGGTTACCGGAGTGGCGGCCGCTGTGTGTCTTTTTTGTTGCATAGCACGGGGCACCATCCGGCAGGTAGTGAGATTGACGCGTCCATCATCTATGCCGATTATTACTATTATGAAGCATTGCTCCGCCTGCGGCGTTTGTATCATGGACGTCCTGTGCTGGGCAACGGTTGACACCGGATTGAGGGAGGCGGCGCATACGGTTGGCAGGTAACCGTGTGCGCCGCCTCCCTGTTGCATGTCCGTGCCCGGATGATTCCCCGGAGCCGTGGCATCCGTTTTTTTAGGCACATATCGTCCATGTCTTTTGGGAGAAACTGCGGGTTTTCGTATCTTTGCTCGTAGGGCACAAAGAAAAAAAGAATCGCTTCAGTTAAGTGGCAGTGTTTATGGAATACGACATGATTACGGTATTGGGGCCTACGGCATCGGGGAAGACCTCGCTGGCGGTGGCGTTGGCCCATGAGTTGGGTACGGAAATCATCAGCGGTGACAGCCGCCAGGTGTATCGCCGGATGGATTTGGGGACGGGGAAAGACCTAGCGGATTATGTGGTGGAGGGAACCGCTGTTCCTTATCATCTGATTGACATCGTAGAACCGGGGACAAAGTACAACGTGTTCGAGTACCAGCGTGATTTCCTGGCCGTGTATCAGGAGATGCGCGGCCGTGGTCTGCTGCCTGTGCTTTGCGGTGGCACGGGGATGTACATGGAAGCGGTGCTTCGCGGCTATGGCTTGCGTCCTGTCCCGGAGAATCCCGCTTTGCGTGCCGCCCTGTCCGGCAAGTCCCTGCCGGAACTGACAGAAATACTGAAAGGATACAAGCGGTTGCATAACACGACGGATGTGGATACGGTGAAACGTGCCGTGCGTGCCATAGAGATAGAAGAGTTTTGCCGTGCCCATCCGGTGGAAGAACCGGCTTTCCCGCAGATCCGTTCTCTGGTGGTCGGCATCCGCATCGACCGCGAATTACGCCGCCGGCGAATCAGCGAACGGCTGGAACGGCGGCTGGAGGAGGGAATGGCGAACGAGGTGAGGGGGCTGCTGCAAGAGGGGATTCCTGCCGAGAACCTGATATATTATGGTCTGGAATACAAGTATCTGACCTTGTATGTTACGGGCAGGATGGGATATGACGAGATGTTCCACCGGTTGGAAGTGGCTATCCACCAGTTTGCCAAGCGGCAGATGACCTGGTTCCGCGGCATGGAGCGGAGGGGGATTCCCATCCGTTGGCTGGATGCTTTGCTGCCGCAACAGGAAAAAGTAAGGCAGGTGAAACTTTGGCTCTCCGGACAATAATATTGCGGAAGGTTGTGCACAGACTGGATTGTTTTGTGTATATTTGTGTGTTTGTTTAACGTTTCTGTTTTATGGAACCATCAAGATGGGGTATCATATACTGTCCGAAAGACGGTGTCCGCCATATACACAAGGAATGGGAAGCCATACGTTCCTATCTGGCGGAGAAAGAGGTATTGTACGACTTTGTGCAGAGCGAGGGGCCGAAGTCGGTGGAACGTCTGGCCGGCATGCTGGCAGCCAACGGTTACCGTACGATAATCGTCGTGGGGGGGGATGCCGCTTTGAACCGTGCCTTGAATGGAATCCTGTCGCAGGGTGAGGACGTGCGCCACCGGGTGGCACTGGGGGTGATACCCAATGGATGGGGGAATGATTTCGCACATTTCTGGGGTTTTGAGGAAGACAACTACAAACAAACGATAGACTGGCTCGTGGCGCGGCGTGTCCGCAAGGTGGACGTGGGCTACTGCCTGCCCGGAAAACCGCAAGGTGGTGCGCCCCGTTATTTCTTGAATTGCGTCAATGTGGGGCTGGTGGCCAACATCATGAACATAAAACATAAAACGAGGCGTTTTTGGGGAATGCTGACCTTGTCCCATCTGGCTTCGATGTTTCTCCTGCTGTTCCAGCGCATGGAACATAAGATGCACTTTAAGGTGAACCTGGATGATATTGAAAAAAGTGTGATGACGGTATGTGTGAGCAGCGCCAGGGGATATGGGCAGACGCCGAGCGGAGTGCCTTACAATGGGTTGTTGGATGTGTCCGTGGTATATCACCCGGAAATGGGGCAGATGGTAGAGGCCTTGTGGATGTTATTCCGCGGGCGTTTCCTGAACCATAAGGCCGTGAAGTCCTACCGGACGAAAAAAGTGGATTTCTATGACAGCGGGAAAGCGATGGTCAGCCTCGACGGTGCGGTGTGGGACGGTGCTGCGGCCCCGATGCGGATCGGCATCCATCAGGAATGGCTGGATTTCATCATCCCGGCCTGATGTGCAGGCCGTAGCCCGTGTTTATCCTATCTTGGAGATTTTTTCCAGCTTGTCCTCTGCTATGATTTTTATCTTCCGCCCGTCTATGGCTATGATTTTTTCGGCCGCGAAGTTTGAAAGGGTCCGGATGGCGTTTGAGGTGGTCATGTTCGACAAGTTGGCCAAGTCCTCCCTCGACAGGTAGATGCTGAGCGTGCACCCGTCTTCTTCCACGCCATAACTCTCTTTCAGGAAGAGGAGGGATTCGGCTAACCTTCCCCGTATGTGTTTCTGGGTCAGATTGACGGTCCTTTCGTCCGCGATACCCAGATCCACAGACAGTTGTTTGATGAAGAACCATGCCAGGTCGTTGTTTTCGCTCACCAGGCGGGAGATGGTGCTCATGGGTATCATCCCGATGGTCGATGTTTCGAAAGCAGCAGCAGCGGTCACGTATTCCTGATGGGCAAAGTAGGCACGGTAGGCGAAATATTCCACGGGCTTGATGACCCGTATGATTTGGTTACGGCCTCCCACACCGTTCTTGAAAATCTTGACTTTTCCGGAAAACAGGCACATCAATTGGGTCGGAAAATCCCCCTCACTGTAGATAGGTTCGTTCTTCTTGAACGTATGTATTGTGAGGTTCTTTGTCAATTGTTCGCGTTGCTCCGCGGAAAGAGGATTCCATAAGTCAGAGATCTTTTCCAGAATCTCTTCTTTATCTGCTTCCTTTCTGACCATAAATTCAAAGTATGTCGCAAAATTATGTTTTACGACACAAAATTACTAAATCTGGGTTAATCCGGGTAATGTTCGGGTTACAAAAAACATATTCTATAGCATATTTTTATTTTTCTTGAAAAATATGTTATTGATTTATTTCGTCAGTAATTTGTTTTTTGTTAATTTTGGGTGGAATAAAGACAAAGAAAAAAAATAAAACAGAGAGAATAATAACCTTTAATATTGAGTTTCTAGACTATGAGTTACATTCATTTTGATAAGATTTTGATGACTAACTTAGAGGAGGCTTTGCAGAAAGAAATTCTACGGTCTAATCGTTCCGGGGCTTATTCCTGTTCTACCATTGTGGACTGTAACACGCGGAAATACCATGGTTTGCTGGTCGTTCCCATACCGGAACTCGGAGATGAGAATTACGTTCTGCTGTCTTCTCTGGATGAAACGGTGGTGCAATACGGGGCAGAATTCAATTTGGGCTTGCACAAATATCAGGGAAATAAATTCAGTCCTAACGGCCACAAGTACATTCGTGAGTTTAATTGTGACCAAGTGCCGACGACAATTTACCGCGTGGGTGGGGTGATCCTGAAAAAAGAGAAAGTCTTTCAACACTATGAAAACCGTATCATTATCCGTTATACTTTGTTGGATGCCCATTCTGAAACGATACTGAGGCTCCGCCCTTTCCTGGCTTTCCGTTGCGTGCGGGAGTACACGTATGAGAATGCACGGGTGAACCGCGATTATCAGGAGGTCTCCAATGGTATTAAGACCTGCATGTATGACGGTTATCCGGAACTGTATATGCAGCTGAACAAAAAGAATAATTTCGTGTTCCAGCCGGACTGGTACCGTGGGGTGGAGTATCCCAAAGAACAGGAGCGGGGATATGCTTTCAATGAAGACCTGTATGTGCCGGGTTATTTTGAGCTAAAGATAAAAAAAGGGGAGAGCGTGGTGTTTTCGGCCGGCCTGTCGGAAATCAAGACCAGCCAGCTGAAACAGATGGCCGATTTTGAAGTGAATATCCGTACGCCGCGCAACAATTTCTACCATTGTCTGGTGAATTCAGCCCATCAGTTCTATTATCATGTGGATGGCGAGAACTATATTCTGGCCGGATATCCTTGGTTCAAATGCCGTGCCCGCGACATGCTGATAGCCTTGCCGGGGCTGACGCTGGCCAATGAGGAGGTGGAGCAGTTTGAACTGTGTATGAAGACGATGGAGAAAGGTCTGCGGCAGTTCATGTCGGGGGAAGCGTTGACCGTAAAGATTCATGAAATGGAACAGCCGGACGTGCTGTTGTGGGCGGTAAGCTGCATACAGCAGTATGCCAAGAATGTGTCCATGCAGGCTTGTGTGGAGAAGTACGGACTTTTGGTGAATGACATCATGTCCTATTTGAGTTCCGGTTCCCATCCTAACCTAAAGGTGAAGGAGAACGGTTTGGTCTATGCCGAGGGTAAGACCAAAGCCATAACCTGGATGAACTCCACAGCCAACGGGCGGCCGATTGTGCCCCGGAGCGGCTATATCGTTGAATTTAATGCCTTATGGTACAATGCTCTGAAGTTCTGCGAAGAAATCTGTCACTGGACCGGTAGCAAGGCGGACGAAGAGAACTTCGGTGCAATGGCCCTCAAGGCCGGGGAGGCTTTCAGGGAGGTGTTCCTGAACCAATATGGCTATCTGTATGACTATGTGGATGAAACGAACGATGCTCCCGACTGGAGCGTACGCCCGAATATGATTTTTGCCGTAGCCTTGGAATACTCTCCGTTGGGCCTGTCTGAAAGGAAGCAAGTCTTTGACATCTGCACCAAGGAATTGCTCACGCCGAAAGGCTTGCGTTCACTCAGCCCCAAGAGCGGCGGTTACAATCCCATGTATGTCGGCCCGCAGATCCAGCGCGACTATGCCTACCATCAGGGCACGGCCTGGCCTTGGTTGGCGGGATTCTACATGGAGGCTTGCCTGCGCCTGTACAAGCAGAGCCGTGTGACGTTCATCGAGCGTGTGCTCGTGGGGTTTGAGGAAGAAATGTTCTCGCATTGTGTGGGGACTATTCCGGAGATGTTCGACGGCAACCCGCCGTTCCACGCCCGTGGTGCCATCTCCTTTGCCGTCAATGTTGCGGAGATATTGCGTGTCGTGAAGTTAATAGAAAAATATACCATACAATAAAAATAAGGGGAACCGGATATGAAAGTGTTAATGTTTGGATGGGAGTTTCCTCCTCATATTCTTGGAGGACTCGGAACCGCCAGCTATGGTTTGACCAAAGGACTTTCCCTGCAACCGGACATGGAGATTACCTTTTGCCTGCCCAAACCGTGGGGGGACGAGGATCAAAGTTTCATGCGTATCATCGGGATGAACAACGTGCCAATCGTGTGGCGGGATGTGGACTGGAATTATGTGAATAGCCGTGTGGGGAGTTACATGGATCCCCAGTTGTATTTCGATTTGCGCAATCACATTTATGCAGATTTCTCATACAGGTTTGTGAACGACTTGGGATGTATCGAGTTTTCCGGTCGTTATCCGGACAACCTGCATGAGGAAATCAACAACTATTCCATTGTGGCCGGAGTTGTGGCCCGGCAGCAGCAATTTGACATTATACATGCGCACGACTGGCTGACCTATCCGGCCGGCATACATGCCAAGCAAATCAGCGGGAAGCCTTTGGTGATTCATGTGCATGCCACGGATTTCGATCGCAGCCGCGGGAATGTCAATCCCACGGTGTACGGCATAGAGAAGGACGGGATGGACCATGCCGACTGCATCATGTGTGTGAGCGAACTGACGCGGCAGACGGTCATCAACCATTATCATCAGAATCCGGCCAAATGCTTTGCCATGCACAATGCCGTTTATCCCTTGCCTCCCGAACTTCAAGCCATTGTGGACCAACGCAAGCCAAGCAGCGAGCGCAAGGAAAAGGTGGTGACGTTTTTGGGACGTATCACGATGCAGAAAGGGCCGGAGTACTTCATAGAAGCCGCCAAGCGTGTGCTGGACAGGACGCGGAACGTGCGTTTCTGTTTTGCGGGGAGCGGAGACATGATGAATTCCATGATAGAGATGGCCGCTGCCTACGGCATTGCCGACCGTTGCCATTTTCCGGGATTCATGAAAGGCAAGCAGGTGTTTGAATGTTTCCGTGACAGTGATGTTTATGTGATGCCCTCGGTTTCAGAACCTTTCGGCATTTCACCGCTGGAGGCCATGCAGAGCGGCGTGCCTTCCATTATCAGCAAGCAGTCCGGTTGTGGGGAGATTCTCACCAAGTGCATCAAGGTTGACTATTGGGACATCGACGCCATGTCTGACGCCATGTATGCCCTGTGCATGTATCCCTCGCTGCACGACTATCTCCAAAAGGAAGGAAAGAAAGAGGTGGACGGCATCACATGGGAGAAAGTGGGCCAGCGCATCCGAAGGCTTTATGATGAGACAATCCAGAAGTGTAAATCATAAAAATAACATGAAAAATATGAAAACCATTTGCCTGTATTTTGAGATTCACCAGAACATACATTTGAAACGCTATCGTTTCTTTGACATCGGTACGGATCACTATTACTATGATGATTATGAGAACGAGCGGAGCATTACGGACACGGTGGAGAGGTCTTATCTGCCGACACTTCGCACTTTGCTCCAGATGATACGGGAGAATCCCGGTTTCTTCAAGGTTGCCTTCTCCATTTCCGGTTGTGCCATCGAGTTGCTGGAAAACTATGCCCCAGCGGTTATCGAACTCCTGCAGGAACTGAACGATACCGGCCAGGTGGAGTTCCTGGCAGAGCCTTATTCCCATGGCTTGTCTTCGCTGGCCAATGAAGAGTCGTTCAAGGAAGAGACGTTCCGGATGGCCCGCAAGGTGAAGGAACTTTTCGGAAAGCAGCCCCAGGTGTTCCGCAATTCGTCCCTGATTTATTCCGACGACATCGGCAGCACGGTGGCGTCCATGGGATTCAAGGGCATACTGACGGAAGGGGCGCGGCACATCTTGGGTTGGAAAAGTCCGCACTTCGTCTATCACTGCGTGCAGAATCCCAACCTGAAGGTGCTGTTGCGCGACTATAAGTTGTCGGACGACATATCCCTGCGTTTCAGCAATTCCACGTGGAACGAATATCCGTTGTTTGCGGATACGTACATAAACTGGATTGCTTCTGTTCCAGAAGAGGAGCAGGTAATCAACATTTTCATGGAGCTGTGTGCTCTGGGAATGTTCCAACCCCTGTCTTCCAACATCCTGGATTTCCTCAGGGCATTGCCGGGATATGCCCGCCAGAGCGGCATCTCGTTTTCCACGCCTTCTGAGGTTATCGACAATTATAAGTCGGTAGATTCGCTGAATGTGCCTTATCCGTTGTCGTGGACAGACGAGGAAAGGGACATCAGTTGCTGGCTGGGCAACGACATGCAGCGCGAGGCTTTCAACAAGCTCTACAGTGTGGCCGACCGTGTGCGTATCTGTACAGACAGCAGGATCAAGCAGGACTGGGACTACCTGCAGGCCAGCAACAACTTCCGTTTCATGACCACGAAGGCCGGCAGCTGGAATATGTACCGCGGTATCTATGATTCCCCCTATGATGCTTTCACCAACTACATGAACATCCTGGGCGACTTCATCAACAGGGTGAACAGCATGTATCCCAGCGATGTGGATAACGATGAGCTGAACGCCCTGCTCACCCTGATTAAAAACCAGAATGAGGAGCTGGAGGTGAAGGATAAAGAGATTGCCCGTCTGACCACCCGCCTGAAGAAACTGACCCCGGATGGTGAAGCCAAGGCGGCAACACCCCGCGGTGCGTCCAAGAAACGGTAAGTACGCGTTTGTGGAGGACTTGCATAAAAGATAACGGCTTCCTGCCTGCGGGCGGGGAGCCGTTATCTTTATCGTATGGAGCGCGGGCAACCGCGTCCTTATTTGAAGGTGCTGTAAATCACCTGCATCTGTATCCGGTCTGTGTCACCTCCCACCAGACGGGCACTGCTCAGGCCCATATCGTGTGTCACGCTGACAATGTTGCTGCTGTTGTCTTCGCTGGTTTCCACGGGTATGAGCACCACCTTGTTCCAGTCTTCATTCTGCTGTGTCCATTCTTCTGTCGTGATGCCGGCCTCGGCCGCTTCTTTGTTGCGCTCTTTCCGGCAATAGGACACCAGGTTGCTGATGTTGGAGAACGTATAAGTGTTGTAGCTGCTGTTGAACGACGTGACGTAAGACGTTTCGCTGTCCGGGACATTCCGTTCTTCAAAGAACGTGTAAATATCCTTTTTGCGTATCATCAGCAGGGTTTGCGGCACATCATAAGCCTCTTCCAACGAGGCTTGCGTGTTGTAGCGGTACAGCGACAACTGTGTCTGGCTGATGCTGTCGTTGTCGTGCCCCTCGTAAATCTCGTCGATGGGGAGGGTCATTTCCGTGAATACTCCGGCCGGGGTCTTCAGGTAGGTGCACGAGGTTTCGCCTTCCAGCCACGACTGGAGGGAGTTGTCGTTTTCAATGTAAGTGTTCTGCAACACTTCGGGCGTGGCGGCAAAGCGGCTCATGCCCACATATACCGTGTCGAGGTCCACATCCTTGTATTTGAAGTAAACGTTCATCGCTCCCACCCACATCTTCACCATCGTGCCGTAGCCGTCGGCCAGCTTGAAATAGAAGCCGGGGCATACGTGGCGGATAAAGTTGTAGGAGTTTTTGAAGAATTTGCTGTTCTCATAATATTTCCGCATGATGAACGAACCGTATTCCTTGGGCAGCATGATGCGGATGTTCGGCGTATAGTCGTCGCTTTCCAGTTCGTCGTCCGAGAGGGTGAAGTCCGTGGCCGTGAACACCTTTTGGGCAATGGGGCCGCTGGCCTGGCTGTTGATGTAGTACGTCAGGTCGGCGTTGCTGTAATAATTGGAGTCCTCGCGGATGACATTGGCCGTGTCCAGCTCATAGACATCCACCTTCATGGGGTTGTTGTCGTCCCCGTAATATGTGTCATAGTAGAGCCTGATTTCTATGGAGTCGGCCTGCACTTCTCCGTTCTCATCCTTGATTATCAGGTCATAGTCCGGAAATTCATAATCTTCCAGCGTGCTGAATTGTGCCAGGAATTCGGCTTTCACCACCAGTTGCGTCTCAGGGTCTGTCATGCGCCCCAGGTAAGAACTGTAGCTGTTGCTCAGCACCGAGTCTGCCAGTATCGACTGCGTGGAGGCTTCGAAAATGGCCGTGGTGGAACTGATGTTGTCGGAATCCATGTAGATGCCGATGCTGTTTGTCGTGTCGTCGCATGCCGCAAGGCAGATGCCCAGCAGGGCACAGAGTGGTAGTCGGGTCTTCATTGTCAGACTGGTAAATGCAGTGTAATATTGGATTTTATTCGTCTTTACCGGCACTCCATACTTTGTCATAGAAGTTGGCGAACGCGTCTGCATCGTTTACGCCGATGTCCCCCAGCACGGGTATGTTCTTTTCCTGTGCATATTCCACGAAGTCATGGAACCTGTCGGAGTCGGGCACGGTCAGCCCGTCGGAATAGTTGATGGCCAGTTTGTTCAGCTCCTCGAAGGTTATTTCCGGGCTGAACCCTTCCAGCACCGAACTATCTACCTCGCGGAAAGCCACGCAGTTGCCGAAATTGGCCCCCATGGGGCGTTTCAGGTTTTCTGATGATATGGAGTACACGATTTTGCTGTCGCGGAAAGAAGGCTCTTCCTTATAGGCGGTTTTGACGTAAAGGGGGACCAGCGCCGACATCCAGCTCTGGCAGTGGATTACATCCGGTGTCCACCTCAGCTTTTTTACGGTTTCCAGCACACCGCGTGCGTAGAATATGGCCCGTTCGCCATTGTCTTCATATTCGTTGCCCTCTTCGTCCGTCGCCATCTGGCGCTTCAGGAAATAGTCGTCGTTGTCGATGAAATATACCTGCATGCGTGCGGACTGTATGGAGGCCACCTTGATGATCAGCGGGTGGTCCGTGTCGTCGATGATCAGGTTCATTCCGGAGAGGCGGATGACCTCATGCAGTTGGTTGCGGCGTTCGTTGATGTTTCCCCATTTGGGCATGAATGTCCTGATTTCCCGTCCTTTCTCTTGTATTGCCTGGGGCAGTTTCCGGCCTAAGGCGGCCAGTCCCGAATCAGGAACGTAAGGCGTCATCTCCTGGGTGATGAATAGAATTTTTTTAGCCTTCATTGTCATGTTCGCTTTTTCAGGAGACAAAGATACAAAATAAAGTTGGCATTCATGTCTTTTGGGGCGGTTCAGCCACTAAACTTTCACATAAATTTTACTATTTATTTGGGGAATGTTTTTGTCATGTGGCATTTTATATGTTATTTTGCAATGTTTTTAGGAATGTTGTTTTAAAATCAACCAGACATGAAGTTAATTCATACGATTGAGGATTTGCGACGTGAATTGGCCGTGCTGCGCACGGAAGGTAAAAAGATTGGATTGGTGCCCACGATGGGGGCGTTGCACGACGGTCATGCTTCGTTGGTAAGGCGCAGCGTGGCGGAGAACGGCGCGACGGTGGTCAGTGTGTTCCTGAACCCCACACAGTTTAACGACAAGACAGATTTGGAGAAATATCCGCGCACGCTCGATGCGGACTGCGCGTTGCTGGAAGCATGTGGGGCGGATGTCGCTTTCGCCCCTTCGGTGGACGAGATGTACCCGGAGCCGGACACGCGCGTGTTCAGTTATCCCCCGTTGGACACGGTGATGGAGGGGGCCTACCGTCCCGGCCATTTCAATGGCGTGTGCCAGATCGTGAGCAAGCTCTTTGCGGCCGTGGAGCCGGACCGGGCCTATTTCGGCGAGAAAGACTTCCAGCAGGTGGCGGTGGTCCGTGCCATGGTGAAGGACTTGAAGATGCGGGTGGAGATTGTGCCCTGCCCCGTGGTGAGGGAACAGAGCGGGCTGGCCATGAGCAGCCGCAACGCGCTGCTCACCGATGCCGAGCGTGCCGTGGCGGCCAACATATACAAGGTGCTTTCGAAGAGCCTCAACTTTGCCACGAACCACACGTTGAAAGAAACACAGCGCTATGTGAAAGACGCGTTGAACGCCATTGTGGGGCTGGAGGTGCAGTATTTTTCCATCGTGGACGGCGACACGCTGCAGGAAGTGGGGCAGTGGTCGGATGCTGATTATATCGTGGGGTGCATCACCGTGTTCTGCGGAAGCCAGCCCGTCCGGCTGATAGACCATATAAAATATAAAGGACAGGAATAGAAGCAAAAAGAGAAGATTATGATGATTCAAGTGTTGAAGTCGAAGTTGCACTGCGTACGTGTGACGGAGGCCAATCTGAATTACATGGGGAGCATCACCATCGACGAGGAGTTGATGGAAGCCGCCAACCTGATTGTCGGCGAAAAGGTGCAAATCGTGAACAACAACAACGGCGAGCGTTTTGAAACCTATGTCATCAAGGGCGAGCGCGGGTCGGGGTGCATCTGCCTGAATGGAGCGGCAGCCCGTAAGGTGCAGGTGGGCGACATTTGCATCATCATCTCGTATGCCCTGATGGATTTTGAGGAAGCCCGTACTTTCAAGCCCGTTGTGGTGTTCCCCGACATGCTGACCAACCGGCTCGTGCGCTGAGCGGTTGCCGCGCACGGGGTGTTGCGGGGCGTGGGTGCAGGCGGTTTTTCCCCTTTCCGGAAACGTGGGGGCGTAATGCGCAAGGCGGTGGCCGTCCTTGCGCATTGCGCCCTCTCTTTTTGCGCAAGGCCGGAGGGCCGCATCCGGAGGGCGTCCGTGCGGGAGCCTGCCTGCGGGGAATACAGGGGGATAAGGCAAGAGCCGCCTCCGGGGAGCATCCTCCGGAAGCGGCTCTTGCCTGTGCGGTGTGAGACGGCTTATCTCAGCCTGTCCAGCGAACGGACGATGAATTCATCCTTCAGGATGGCCCGGAACGCCAGGTATTCCAGAATCAGGGCCACGGCCGGGAAAGCCGTTGTCCAGTTGAGGGTGAAGTCTGCACCGTAGCGGCCCTTGAAGTTGTGTACGAATATTGCCAGCACGATGTAGTAGCCTATCAGGACCAGTCCGCCGAACACGGTGAAACGCACTTGCAGCATGCGGCGTTTGAACAGGAATATACCCCCCAGCGCAGAGGCCGTGACCAGCATCAGCATGGCGAACAACGCCCAGGGCGAGAACACATGTTTCCCGTTGGCCAAAGTGAGCCACAGGTTGTAGAACTCTGCCGTCGTGGTGCCGTCCTGGTGGAAGTGGCCCACGGGCGTGCACAGCCCGACAACCGCACATACCGCTACCAGCAGGAGGTAAACCGTTTGGATTCTTTGAATCATGGGATTATACTGAATGCCGTTGGGGATTATCCGCCGATCTCGACGTCGTCTTTCTCTTTCAGCGGGTTGCGGAAGTAGATTTTGTCTTCGATGAATTCCTGCGTGGCGATCAGCGTGGGCTTGGGCAGCTTTTCATAGAAACGCGAGATTTCTATCTGCTCGCGGTTTTCGAACACCTCGTCCAGGTTGTCGCTCACGGAGGCGAACTCCTGCAGTTTCTTGGACAGTTCGTTCTTGATTTCCTGCGAAATCTGGTTGGCCCGCTTGCCGATGATGGCCACGCTCTCGTAGATGTTGCCGGTCCTGTCGCAAAGGTCCATGATGTTGCGGGTCACGGTGTTCGTAGGTGCATTCGTTTTCTTGTAATCCATAATTATACGATAGTTGTTTTGTTTGTTTCCTGTGCTTATGATTTTCCGTTGACAAACTTCTCTGATTGCACGAAGATGCGCTGGGCATCTTTCAGGTATTTCGACTCCGGGTATTCGTTCACAAAGCCGTAATACTCGTCGATGGTGTCCCTGTAGCGTTCCAGCCGTTTGGCTTCCACGCTCTGTTGCGCCAGCTGGAATTTGGCACGCAGTATCATGATGGAAAATTCCTCCCGGCGCTGCGGGCTGGCATAGGGGAAGTCCAGCAGGGCGTTGCGCGCGGTGGTGATGCAAGCCTCATAGTTGCTGCCCCCGAAGGAACAGTTGTTCATGTAGGAACCCAGCTCGAAATACAGCTTGGCGGCGTTGTATTCCTTCTCCACCAACTTGTCCTGCAGGTTGAAAATCATCTCCTGTGCGCGGTCTTTCAGGCTGGTGTAGGGGTAATAGTCCAGGAAATCCTGGAACTCTTTCACGGCCGTCAGCGTGTTGCTCTGGTCCAGCCGCGTGTCGGGCACGCTTTCATACAGGGCACGGCCTGCATAGAAACGTGCGTATTCCACATAAGTGCCCTTGGGATAGGACTGGTAATATTTCTTGAAATAAGAATAGGCCGCATCGTAGTGCCCGTTGCTGAATTCGGACATGGCCAGCATGTACAGCGACTCTTCGGCGCGCAATGTCCCTTTCAGGATGGTGACCAAGTCTGTCAGCAGGGTGGCCGCACGGGTATATTGCCCCTTGACGAAATATTCTTTTGCCGCTTCGTACTTGTATTCATAGTCTGCGGTTTTCAATACGTTGTTGTACTGGTTGCAGGAAGCCAGCAGCAAAAGTGTGCCCGACAGCATTACAGGAATCCGTTTCATATTGTGCGATTGAATTGCAAAAGTATGGATTTTCGGTGAGTCCTGCAAAGGTAAAAGCGTTTTTTTAATGTGAAAAAGCGTCATAAGTCCTCATGTTATAGATAAAAGCTGTATTTTTGTATCCCGAAGTGTTTTTGGCTCATACCATCATGACTAAATTTGAATTGACTGCGGATTATGTCCCCACGGGCGACCAGCCGGAAGCCATCGCCCAACTGACGGAGGGCGTGCTGCAGGGGTTGCCCGCCCAGACGTTGCTGGGCGTGACAGGGTCGGGGAAGACCTTCACCATCGCCAACGTCATCGCCAACGTCAACAAGCCCACCTTGGTCCTCAGCCATAACAAGACCTTGGCGGCGCAACTGTACGGGGAGTTCAAGAGTTTCTTTCCCCACAATGCCGTGGAATACTATGTGTCGTATTACGACTATTATCAGCCGGAGGCCTATATACCCTCAACCGATACCTACATAGAAAAGGACCTGGCCATCAACGATGAGATTGACAAGCTCCGCCTGGCTGCCACCTCGTCCTTGCTTTCCGGGCGGAAGGACGTGGTTGTCGTTTCGTCCGTCAGCTGCATTTACGGCATGGGCAATCCGGCGGCCTTTTACGAAAGTGTGATAGAACTGAAATGTGGCAAGGTGTTGGACCGCAACATGTTCCTGCGGCGCTTGGTGGACAGCCTCTACACGCGGAACGACCTGTCGCTGGAGCGCGGCTGCTTCAGGGTGAAGGGCGACACGGTGGATGTTTATCTGGCCTACTCCGACAATCTGTTGCGCGTCACGTTCTGGGATGATGAAATCGAATCCATAGAGGAGGTTGACCCCGTGAGCTGTCTGCGTTTGGGCACGTTTGAGGAATACCGCATCTATCCGGCCAACCTGTTCATGACCACCAAGGAGAGCACGATGCGTGCCATCCGCCAGATCGAAGACGACCTGCAACGCCAGGTGCGGTATTTTGAGGAAATCGGGAAGCCCCATGAAGCCAAACGGTTGTATGAGCGCGTGACGTATGACATGGAGATGATCCGCGAACTGGGGCATTGCAGCGGCATAGAAAACTATTCCCGCTATTTCGATGGGCGCGAGGCCGGCACACGTCCTTATTGCCTGCTGGATTTTTTCCCCGAAGACTTCCTTATCGTGATAGACGAGAGCCACGTGTCCGTGCCGCAGATTAACGCGATGTATGGCGGCGACCGCGCGCGCAAGAAGAACCTTGTGGAGTATGGCTTCCGCCTGCCTGCGGCCATGGACAACCGCCCTTTGAAGTTCGAGGAGTTCCAGCAGCTGGCCCGGCAGGTGATATACGTGTCGGCCACTCCGGCCGAATATGAGTTGCGCCAGAGCGAAGGCGTCGTGGTGGAACAGGTGATCCGTCCCACGGGCTTGCTCGATCCGGTCATTGAGGTACGGCCAAGCCTGAACCAGGTGGACGACCTGATGGAGGAGATACAGCAGCGGGTGGAGAAAGAAGAGAGGGTGCTGGTCACTACGCTGACCAAGCGTATGGCGGAGGAACTGACGGACTACCTGATGAAACATGACATCCGTACGAATTATATCCACAGTGACGTGGACACGCTGGAGCGTGTGCAGATCATGGACGACCTGCGTGCCGGCCGTTTCGATGTGCTGGTCGGCGTGAACCTGTTGCGCGAGGGGCTGGACCTGCCGGAGGTTTCGCTGGTGGCCATACTGGATGCCGACAAGGAGGGTTTCCTGCGTTCCCACCGTTCGCTGACGCAGACGGTGGGCCGGGCGGCCCGCAACATCCATGGCAAAGCCATCATGTATGCCGACCACATCACGGAAAGCATGCAGAAGACCATGGACGAAACGAACCGCCGGCGTGAGAAGCAGCTCCGTTATAATGAGGAGCACGGCATTGTCCCGCAACAAATCCGAAAGGGGCGCAAGATGGCCGACCTCATCAGTGCCAATGCCGAGGCCCATACGGAAAGCAGGGCCTATGTGGAGCCGGAGGAAAAGTCGGTGGCAGCCGATCCCGTCGTGGCATACATGACCCGCGACCAGCTGGAGAAGAGCATTGCCCGTACCCGGAAGCTGATGCAGGAGGCGGCCAGGAAGTTGGATTTCATCGAGGCGGCGCAATACCGCGACGAGATGCTGCGCATGGAGGAGATGCTGAAAACCAAGTAAGGCTCCCGCTTCAGAACTCCCATTTGCAGGCTATGGTGGGAATGGCGTAGAAACGGTTGTTCTGCCCGGTTTCGGTATATACGAAGTTGTTGCTGATTTCCACCTCTGTGCCGATGCTCAGCTTGAAGTCATCGCTCACCTTCCTGAGCGGGGCCAAGTGGAACCAGAACTGCGGTTCGGACAGCAGGATGAGGTTACCGTTGACCGTATTGTCGTACCACAAGTCTATGAAGCCGCTGAACGTGCACAGTCCTTTGGCGAAATGGTTCCGCCACACGCCGGTCAGCTGCCAGCTGTGGCAGTAGGCACCTTTCTTGGCCAGATACTTGTACATGGCCTGCGCGGAGAAGCCCTTGCCGAAGTCCGTGCTGTTCCAGTTGTAGGCCGCTCCGGCCAGATAGGCGTCCCCGAAGGCATAGCCGTCCCCCTTGCCTGTGCCGTAACTCAGGCCGCCGTTGTATTCTACGTGCAGGGCCACGGGCATCCTGCGGGTCTGGATTTCCCGCGAAAACTCCCCGTAGGCTCCCCGCAGGGCATTGTCGCCGAAGTCGGCGTCGATGAAGAAATAAGTGCTTCCCCACTTGTCGGCGGAGAAATTCTCAACGGTTGCTGTCAGGTGCTGGCGTGAGGAAATCTGGTTGCCATACATCCCATGACCCAGGTCGTAATGTAACTGGACGTTGAGTTGCGCAAGGCATCTGCCTGCCATCAGGCACAGTGCCCCGGCATAAAAAAATCTTTTATCCATTACTTTTGATTTTAGAAAAACGCCTGCAAATTTAAGCAAAAACCTTTGCTTCCGGGAGTGTGCACCCGAAGAAAGGATAGCCCGGTGGCGGACCTTCCGTCAGGATCCCGGATTTGCTGGCTTTTTCTGCTCATGACGGAGCAGGGGAGGGCGGGAGTAAAGCCCTGAAAGGCCGGGTTGTATGGCCGGGCCTTTCAGGCGGCAGGTTCTGCGTGGGTGTCGGACGCGGTGCTGTCTTCTTCCACCACATTGTCCAGTATCTCGTCTTTTGCCACGCTATATGTGCCATTGTGGTGCACGGTGAGCAGCAGGGGGACGTAGAGGTCCGATGTGGGATAACCCACGCTGACGGAGAAGCGCAACCCTTCGGGGGTGGCACGGTCGAATGCCATGCCGTCCAGTATGGCATGTGGCAGGAACTTGGAGTCCACCCATTCCCTGAAATCATTTTTCGTGAATGCCCGGTTGAAAATCTGTTGTCCCTCGCGGTTCACGCGCAGGCGGATATAATTGTCGGCAAAGCGTTCGTTGCCGTCGCCTTTTACGGGCGGCAGGGTGTCGTTGGCTTCGCGCACGATGTCATAGGCATACGACACGCCGTCCGTTTTCACTTCTGCACTGTAGTGGTAGTCTTTCATTTCCTGTATGGCACTTGTTGTGTCCGGCTTTTCGTATTCGGCATAGCCTTGGGCCTGTTGTGTCTTCTGTTGGCAACCGCAACATAAAAGCAGGCAACCGATAAGTCCGAATGTTTTGATGTGTGTTTGCATGTCTTTTACCATAAGTGTTACACAAAGGAATAAAAAAAAGACGAGTTGGCCAAGGAAGTTTATTTATAATTTCATCTGTTTTTTATTGTGGGTTAAGGGGCAAATGTTTATCTTTGGATGGTTCGAAGCCCGGAGACGTGAGGAGCGGTTCCTTGCGGGGCCGCTGCAGCCACCCTGTTTGGGGCATGCGTTTGCCGTGGCGGTGCAGGGGAGGAGGGACGGCTTTTTCCGTCGTGGACGCCTTGCCGCCCGTCGTGCGGGCGGGAGAGTGTGCGCGGCCTGCACGGCCGGAGAGTGTGCGCAGGCCGCTGTTCCGGACTTGGCTTGCGCATGGCGGAGGCACATTTGTGGGATGGACAGTTCTTTAAATCTGATTTCAATAATTATGGTGAAACGTTTCTTTTACTTCAAGACATGGCTGTGGGCGGCCGCTTTGGGCGTCTGCGGCACAACGGCGGCGGCAGAAACCGGTCCGCTGGTGAGTTATTCATTCGAGATGTCCGGACAGACCGATGACAGCGGGACCTATCCGTTCAAACTGGTGGACGGCGCAATGGTGCTGTCCACGGACGACGGCAACCGTGTGCTCTCCACCGGCACGGCCAACGGCTACCTGGATTTGGGGGCCGCGCTGGGGGCGGATGTCCTTTCGTCCCTCAACGGGGACTACACCATTTCCCTGGACCTTTGCATCGGGCAGGACAACGCCCTGGACAGCTATGCGTGGGCGTGGGCCTTCACCGACGGGACCGACCGTTACCTGGGACTGGTCAATGCGGCCGGCAATGGCGACTGGTACTACGAGATCAAGGATGGCAGCGCGCAGAGCGTGCACTCTTATTGCGGGCTTTCGGCCGACGAGTGGCATACGGTGACCGTGGTGCAGCAGGACGGTACCTGCACCTACTATCTGGACGGAGAGGCGGTGGGAACCTATGCGCTCACGTTGCAGCCGTCGGATTTCGCCTCGTCCCTGCAGGACAACTACCTGGGGCGTTCGCCGTTTGCGGCGGATGCCTACATGCAGAACACGCTGATGGACAACTTCCGGGTTTACGGCCACGCGCTGACGGCCGATGAGGTGGCCGGGCTGTATGACGCACGTCCGGCGTCTGCCACCGTGGTGATGGGCGTGGCAGACATGCTGGAGGTGGACCGCAACGACCTCTATCTGGCGCAGGCGGCGCGCTATATCCACAGGCAGCTGGAGCTGCCCACGGCCTGTACGTACGGGACGGTGGAATGGGAGTTCACGCCAAACGGGGACAACAGCGTGCAGTTCACGTATGCGGACGGCGTGTTCACGGTGGAGAGCCGCACGGACCAGCCGGTGGCGGTGGGTGAGCTGAACGGCCGGATAACCTATGACGGGACGACCTGTATGCTCTTCGACGAGCCGGTGACGGTGACGGTGGCACCGGACGATGAGGCCTATGGCTATCTGTATTGCCACATGCCGAACCTGGTGCCGCAGACCGGCGAGGGCACGCTCGTCTCGCAAGTCATCACCTATGCCCTGGGGACGGAAGAAGACCTGGGGCTGGTGTTCAACGAACTGAACCGGGGAGCCAGCATCATCGACGGCATAGGCACGGAGCTGCCCTGGTGCCGCGACGCCTTCATGGCCAAGGACAAGAAACGCAAATGCTATTATATCGTGACCACAGACCTTTATGGCTCGCGCGACGGGGGGACGAGCATGCTGGAGAATTATTCCATCGGCATGTTCCGCAGTTACGACCTGATAAACTGGACCTATACCCGCTGCGACATGAAGGAGTATCTGTCCGCCAATCCCGTGACGGACATCTATGACAACACGGGCACGCAGCTGCTCACGGCCGACAAGGTGAGCCGTGTGTGGGCGCCGCAGGTGATTTTCCTCGACGGCGACCCCTACATCTACTACGCCATGGGGAACACGGACAACGGGGACTGCGACCACTTCTACATCTCGAAAGCCAACGAGGACTTTACGGGCATCACGTCTTTCCAGATGCTTTACGGCGCCAACCGGCAGGACAACGTGCTGGATGCCGACATCAACTATCTGGAGACCGACGGGCTGTACCACATGTCCTACCGCGACTATGCGGCCGGCGGCATACTGGACATCACGACGGAAGACCTGCTGAACCCGGAGTGGAGCACGCCTGTGTCGTCATTCCAGGACGGAAACGGGTATGAGGCATCCAGCGTGTTCCGGCGTATCAACGATGACGTGTGGAACGTGGGCAACGTCAATTACGGCGACAACATCGGTTATCATTTCCATACGGCCGATGCCCTGTTGCGCAACCTGCAGACGGCACCGGACATGTCGGGCCACCTGTCGCCGCAGCACGGTTCGTTCGTGCATGTGACGCAGACGGAATACGAACTGTTGCAGACGTGGAGCGACCTGAAAGCCCTGATAGCCGACGGCAGTACGCTGGCCTTGTCTGCGCCGGACGGCGGCGAAGCCCTGAATGCCCTGATAGAAAAGGCCGAGGGTGACATCACGGCTGACCGTGGCGCGGAAACCGACCTGTCAGCCCTGCTGGCCTTGTTGCAGGAAGATTTTGTCCGCCTGCGGGCGCGGGTGCGCCTGGAGCGTGCCTTGGCCGAGGCGCGTGCCGCCAACCTGTGTGGCGACGAGGGACGCGAAGGCCTGATGGACGCCCATTACAATGACGGGAAACTGACAGCGGCCCTGTCCGATGCGCTGGAGGCCGGCGAGGGGGACGATGAGGCTTTGTGGGCCACGTCGGCAACGGCCTTGTCGGAGGCCACGGCATCCTATTTCCGCACGCTGGTGGGACGGGGGACGGCTGTGGAGGTCAGGAACGGCACCTTCGACAACGGCACGACGCGCTGGACGGTGAACGGCACGGTGAACACGTCCGACGGCGTGGCCGAGTTCTTCGCCCTGCGTACCGTGGACTATTCCGCGTCTATCCGCCAGGTGCAGCGCAGCTTGTCCGAAGGCTATTATGTGGTGAAGTGCCAGGCCTTTGAGCGCAACGGGGAGAACGACCATACGGGGCGCGACTGCAGCGAGGGCGTGGAGCAGATACACTATGAGTTTGTGGCCAATGATGCCGCCGTTCCGGTGCGTTCCCTGTACGAACTGCCTTATGAGGGTGACGGCGCGCTGTATGGGTTCGCCAACACGATGGCGGCTGCCAATGCGCTGTTCTCGGCATCGGAGGACAATTACGCCTGCTGGCTGCTGGTGTATGTCGATGGCACGCGCATCAACCTCGGTTTGCAGCGTACGGAGGAGTCCACCGTCACTTCCTCCGAGTGGTGCTGTTTCGACAATTTCGAGGTTTACTTCCTGGACGACCCCACGGGAGTGGGCGCGGTGGAAACGGACCGTGAAAAGGAAGCCCTGCCCGTATATGACCTCTCCGGCGTGCGCAGGGGGCTGACGGACGAGGAAGGCCGTTTGCCCCAGCATCTGCAGAAAGGGGTTTATGTCATCGAAAACCGCAAGGTGCTGAAACCCTGAGCCCCGGCGGTTGCCGGGCAGGGTCGTGGATACCGTCTCCGCCTTGTGCGCAATGCCGCGTGGCATTGTGCGCAAGGCGGAGATGTTTTTTGCGCATGTTCCCCGTGCCGCAAGGGGAGGGTTGCCGGGGGCGTGGTGCTCAGTTGATGTCCCGGTATTTGTTGGGCGTGCAGCCCACCAGCTTTTTGAACAGCCGCGTGAAGTGCTGTGGATACCGGAATCCCAGCCTGTAGGCTATTTCGCTGATGGTGTCGCCGGAGCCCAGCACGCGTTCCTTGGCCGTGTCGATGAGCTTCATCTGGATGTGTTCCTGCGGGGTCTTCCCGGTTTCTTTCTTTACGAGGTCGCCGAAATAGTTGGCCGAGAGGTGCAGGCATTCGGCGCAATAGCCCACGGTGAGCAAGCCCTTGGTTTGCGGTAGGTCGGAGTCGAAGTAGGAGTTGAGCAGATGCTCGAAACCCACCAGCAGGTCCTTGTTCGTGTTTTCGCGGGTGATGAACTGGCGGTCGTAGAAACGCACGCAGTAGTTCAGCAGCAGTTCGATGTTGGACGCAATCAGCGTTTTGCTGTGGCGGTCGATGGAGTGGTGCAGTTCGTTGGAGATGTTCTGCAGGCAGTCCAGCACCAGTGTGCGCTCGCTGTCCGACAGGTGCAGGGCCTCGTTGGCTTCGTAGGAGAAGAATGTGTAGCGTTTGATGTTCCTGCCCAGCGTAGTGCCTTTTATCAGGTCCGGTTGGAACACCAGTGCCTTGCCCTTGGGCTGGTACGGTTTCCCGTCGTCTTCCACTCCGGAAATCTGCCCTGGGGCGATGCACACCAGTGTGCCCTCCTGGTAGTCGTAGTATTGGCGGCCGTAGCGCAGGTCGCCGCATTTCACCTCTTTCAGGAATATGGCATAGAAACCGAAGTTGCACAGGGAATGCCGCATGGGCGGGAGTTGCGACAGGTCGATGACGTTCACCAGCGGATGGGGCGTCTCGATGCCCAGCAGGTTGTTGTATTCCGTTACGGAGGCAATGTTCTTGATGCTCTTGTTCTTCGTTCTCATGTTTGTCGGTATGAAAGGTGGCGGGATGCCCCGCGGCGGCCGGCCTACACCGTATTGTCCTCAGGGTCGGCCGTGTCGTCCAGCCGGTTGTTCCACAGGTATTTTTGTGTCTCCGCCGCCACTACGCCCGACAGGCATACCAGGGCAATCAGGTTCGGGATGGCCATCAGGGCGTTGGTCAGGTCGGCCAGGTTCCACACCACGGCCAACTGGGTGACGGCGCCGAAGAAGGAGCAAACGATGAACGCGCCGCGGTAAACGAGCGTCCAGCGTTTCCCGCTCAGGTATTCCATGGCTTTCTCGCCATAGTAGCACCATCCCAGGATGGTGGAGAAGGCAAAGGTGATGATGCCGAAGGTGAGCAGCGGGCGTCCCAGGTAGGGGATTTTGTCGAATGCCACTTTGGTGAGTGTCGGCCCGTTGTCGTAGCTGATGTCGGGGTAGGCCAGTATGCTGGACACCAGCACCAGCCCCGTGAGGGCGCAGATGACGACCGTGTCCCAGAAGGTGCCGGTGGACGACACGAGTGCCTGGCGCACCGGGTTGCGGGTCTGTGCGGCCGCGGCCACGATGGGGGCCGACCCCATACCGCTCTCGTTGCTGAACAACCCGCGGGCAATGCCGTAGCGTGCCGTCATGATGATGGAGCCGCCCACAAAGCCTCCGCCCGCCGCCTCAGGATTGAAGGCGGATACGAGGATGAGTTTCACGGTGTCCCACAGGTAGGCGCCGTTGACCCACAGGATGTAGCAGCAGCCCAGCACATAGAGCACCGCCATCATGGGCACGAACGCGCTGCACACACGGGCAATGCCTTTCACGCCGAACACCACCACCAGTGCCACGCAGACGGCTATGACGGTGCCCGTGAGCGCCTGCGGGATGCGGTAGTTCTCATAGCAGAGCAGCGAGATGGCGTTGCCCTGCACCAGGTTGCCGATGCCGAACGAGGCGACGACCGTGAAGATGCAGAACAGCACGGCCAGCCACTTCACTCCCATCCCCCTTTCCAAGGCATACATCGGGCCGCCCAGCATCTTGCCTTGGGGGGTGCGGATGCGGTATTTCACGGCCAGCAGCCCCTCGGCATATTTGGTGGCGATGCCGAACACGCCCGTCAGCCAGCACCAGAACACGGCACCCGGCCCGCCCAGCGTGATGGCCGTGGCCACGCCGATGATGTTGCCCGTGCCGATGGTGGCGGCCAGTGCCGTGGCCAGCGCGCCGAACTGGCTGACGTCGCCCGTGGCCGCCTTGTCCGGCGTGACGGACAGCCGTATGGCCTTGAGCAGTTTGCGCTGCGGGCATTTCAGCCGCAGGGTCAGGAACAGGTGGGTGCCCAGCAGGGCGATGATCATGGGCCATCCCCAGAGGAAGTCGCTGCAGGTCTTGATGAGTGAGCCGATAGTCTCTGTCATGTCTGTCTTGTCTTTAGTCGTTGATAGGGTCGAGAGGTTTGTCCAGCCCGTAGATGCGGGTATGGATTTCGCGCACCACACGGTCGAAGTCCTTGTCCTCGTCGATGTCGCCGCAGGCCATGAGCATCAGCCGCACGGCCGGCAGGTGCGGGGCATAGGGCGGTTGCAGGTAGGCGCGTTTCTGCCAGAGCGTGAACCCGCAGCGGCGGTAGAAGCCAATCCGTCGGGCGGCGATGCCGCTGGCGGGCGGTTCCACTTCCAGCACGATGGGCTGTGCGGCCTGCGTGCATACCTGTTCCAGGATGCGCCTGCCCAGTCCGCCGCCCCGCACGGACGGGCAGGTGGCCAGATGTTCAAGGTAGAGGAAACCGTCCAGCTGCCAATAGTTGACAAGGCCGGCAAACCGTCCGTTTTCCGTTACGGCGTGCGGGTGGAACAACGGATGGCGGTCGGCATATTCGCGTTGCTGTCCCGCCGGCCGCCTCTCTTCCGGGGGGAAGGCTTCGGCCATGAGCTGTTCGGCCTCTGCATAGTACGGCGCGGCGGTGTGGATGGGAATCAGTTCCATAGCTACCTCTTGTCGTGCTGGTAATTGTTGGACAAAAGTACAGGTTTTATTTGTAAAATCCGGTGAAATGACGTATTTTTGTTTGATTTTAAATAAAAAATAAGCAAACAATGTTCCTTTTATGGCTATTGGTCGGCTGCCTTGCGGGGGCGCTGTGTGTGTTCTTGTGGATGAAGGCCCGTTTGTCTTCCCTCCAGACGCTGTTGCAGGTCCGGACTGAAGAAGTGGAGAAACAACGTTCCGCGCATGCGGAAGAATTGGGGCGCCTGTCCCGCGAAGCGGAGGAGCGCAACGCACAATGGGAGAAAACCGGGGCAGACTTGCGCGAAAGGTGGGAGGAGCTGAATCGGGAGAACAAGGCACTGTCCGGCGAAAAACAGGCTGCGGAGAAGGAGCTGCAACTGTTGCGGGAGCAGGTGGAACGGGAGACGGAGGAGCGCGACCGCCGGTTCGGGCAACAGATGCAGCTGATGCAGGAGCAGCTGCAGAACGCCACCCGTGAGATGCTGGGGCGGCGCACGCAGGAGCTGTCGCAGCAGAACACGGTGCAGATGGCCGCCATCATAGACCCCCTGAAAGACACCATACGGGAGATGCGCGTGGCCATGGACAACAGCCGCGACTCGCACAACAAAAACACGGCCTCGCTGGAGAAGGCCATAGAAGAGATGATGAAGCGTACGGTGGAAATAGGGACGGAGGCCGACAAGCTGGCCAATGCCCTGCGCAATGAGAACAAGGTGCAGGGCAACTGGGGGGAAATGATTCTGGACGAACTGCTCGCCGGCCAGGGGCTGAAAGAGGGCATACATTATGAAAAGCAGTCCGTTTTGCGCGACAGCGACGGGAAGGCCCTGCTGAACGAGGAGACCGGCAAGCGGATGATACCGGACACCATCTTGCATTACCCGGATGGCAAGGACGCCATCATCGACTCAAAAGTGTCGCTGGCGGCCTTTGTGGACTATCAGAATGCCGATACGGAGCAGGCGAAAGGCGCGGCCCTGCAACGCCATGTGAAGAGCGTGCGCCAGCATGTGGCCGAGCTGGCGAAGAAGGACTACAGCGCCTATGTCAAGCCGCCGCGGCAGACGCTGAACTATGTGATGATGTTCGTGCCCAACGAGGGGGCGCTCCAGTTGGCCCTGGCCGAGGACCCCGTCCTGTGGCGGGAGGCTTTTGCCAGGGGGGTGTTCATCACGGGCGAGCAGAACCTCACGGCTGCGCTCCGCATCATCCAGATAGCCTGGACGCAGATGCAGCAGGCGCAGAACCAGGAGGCCATTTACGACACGGCGCGCATGCTGCTGGACCGTGTGGCCGATTTCATCGCCCATTTCGAGGATGTGGGCAGGAAGCTGCAGGATGCCTCCTTGTGCTACACCAAGGCTGCCGACAAGCTCAGGGACGGCAGGCTGAGCGTGGTGGGCGCGGCCAACAAACTTATCCGGCTGGGGGCCAAGACCAGCGGCAAGAAAGCCATTCCGGATGAAAAATGAGGGCGGGGCAGGGTTTCCCCTTGCCCGCTTGCGCCGCGGGGCTGCCAAAATGTCGTGCCACCGGCAGGATTGGCAGACCTTCCGGCCGTGGAAATGAAAAATGGTTTGCGATTGTTTAAATATGCCGGCTGATGTATTAAAGAAGCTTTCCGAAGTTTAAACCTGTCGGCTCACGGATGCCCCGGTATGCACTTTGTTTGTTATATGGGTGAACGGCGCAACCGAAAGGAAGCCCGTCCGGGAGTTAATAAATTCAATGTAGGACTTTTAAAATAGGAGATTAGATTATGTCAGCTATTAGAAGGTACAACGGTCAGAATTGGTTACCCAGTTTGTTCAACGATTTCTTTGACAACGACTGGATGATGAAAGCAAATTCCACGGCTCCGGCCATCAATGTGATAGAGAGCGAAAAGGATTACAAGATTGAGGTTGCGGCCGCAGGCTTGAAGAAGGAGGACTTCTCCATCCATTTGGGTGAAGACGGTGAGTTGTTCATCTGCATGGAGAAGAAGACGGACAACAAGGACGAGGACAAGAACAAGAAATACCTGCGTCGCGAGTTCTCGTATGCCAAGTTCCAGCAGTCGCTGATTCTGCCGGAGGATGTGGACAAAGAGAAGATTTCCGCCAGCGTGAGCGACGGCGTGTTGACCATCGATTTGCCGAAGCGTGCCCCGGAAGAGAAAACCAAGGTGAACCGTATGATTGAAATCAAGTAAGAATGTGCCGGAGGGTTCCGGCCGTGGGACTAAAAGTATCCCCCTGCAGCGGTTGGCGTCGCAGGGGGATTTTCCGTCAGCAGGGCTGTTTTTTTAGAAATTGTATCCCAGGGTTACAGAGAACTTGCTTGTCTTTAGGTCTTTTGCTAATTCGTTGAAGTCGAGCGCGTAGCTGATGCCTACGTTGAAATTGTTAATGTCGAACATGGTGCCGATTTGCCAGCCGAACTGGCAGCGTTTCCATTTGTATTTGTTTCCTCCCATGTCGTCCTTATCGAAGTAGTTTATAGAGGTATCCTCATCTTCTTCATCCAAAATATCTTGTATGTCATCATCGCTGGAACTCAATTTACCTTTTCCCAACAGGTTTACCCTGAGGAAGAAACCCGTATAGGGCTTTATGGTCAGGTTTTCGTTGACCTTAACGCCATAAACGAAATTGAGGGGGATGGTTAGTCCCAAGAATGTGGAAGAGTAGTCTAAATCATCCACATCGAGCCAATCTTTGAATTTAAATCTCCCAAAATTGATGCCGGCTCCCGTTTCAAAGAATATGGGGAGCTTTGGGGCAATCTTGATCGATTGTACATAACCGAAGGAGAAACCGTTATAGTTCTTCCAAAGGTCATCGCCATAAGTGTCATCATCATAGCTCATAAATGTGCAGTCATACGAAAAGCGCAGCCCTTTCCAAGTTTCCACATCGGATGACGAGGAAGAGGACGAAGAACGCCCGCTCCCGCTGTTCATGAACTGCGCGAAAGACATTGTGGAGCAACCCAACAACATCACGGCCAATAAATACTTGATTTTTTTCATAAAGTTGTGATTTTGGTTGATAATATATTTGTTGATAAACTCAGTCATCAGTGGTTGAAGGTCATGCGCCAGATGTTGGCCTTGCCCTCCTTGTTGCCACGTTGCGACACGAAGTAGATGTATCGCCCGTCCTTGCTCCACACGGGGCTGAGGTCATCCGCCGCGTGGTAGGTGAGTTGGCTGAATCCCGTCCCGTCCATGCGCGACACGAACAGGTCCGTATTATAATAGGTGATGTTCCCCGTTTCAATCTTTGTGCTGCCCACAAACAGGAGCCATTGCCCGTCCGGCGAGATGACGGGCGAGGTGAAATTATGGTCGGGGTGCGACACGATGCACTCTTCCACTCCCGTGTCGTAGTTGATTTTCCATATCTCGCTGTTGCCGGACGAGTTGGGACGCACGCAGACAAATGCCTTCTCGCCTTTCACGGGACAGGGGTTGAGGCCTTGCGAATAATTGGCCAGGAAGTTGTTCTTCATGTCATAACTCCAGATGCCGGTGCCGTTGTTCTCCTGCCGTGCGAAGAAAATCAGGTTCATGTCGTCCGAGTAGATAGGCGAGTAATCTTGGTTGCCCATCGTGATTTGGCGGCATACGAACCCCTTATCCGCCGATGTCTGGAATATCTGGTTGGTCTTGCCGCGTGCTTCCGAGAACACAATCTGTTTCCCGTCGGGCGAATAGGAGAAGTCCAGCACGGCCGTGCGGTTGGTCTTCTGTATGGAAGAGCCTTGTTTGGCCAGGTCTTTGATGAAGATGTTTGTGGTGGTGTTGCGGAACGACAGGTAGGCTATCTGGCTCCCGTCTTTCGAAATGTCCAGTATCCGGTTGGAGAACCAGCCGATGCCCCGCGCACTGCGTCTCACTTCGGGCATGCACACATAGTCCGTACTGAGTGAAATCTGTGTGAACTCTGTTCCCGACTCTTCCGGTACGGAAACAACCGAATAATCAACTTTTTGTGCCTGTGCGTTACCAGTGGACAGGCAGAGCAGCAATAGCGTGCCGCAGGACAACATAAGGCCTTTCATTGGCGTAACTCCTGTTTTTGTTTGTTCTTTATGATGAAAACTTTTTCAGCCGCAGCCTTTGCCTTGTAATGTTTATCTCTTCATAAGAGAGCAACTTATTGATGCAAAGCCCTGCAAATGAGAAAGAAAAAGAAACATTTGTTTCAAATTCCGGTAAACAATCCGTTGCAAATTCAGCAATCACGCGATTTTTTTTGCCTTTTTGCTTGGTCTTTTACAATCTTTTAGATACATTTGCATCATTACAGTCGCTCTCTTATGAAGAGATAAACCGGAAGATGTCAAAGATGAACCGGAAAACTTTCCGGATGGATTGGCAGGCGGTACGGTTAATACACATGGTAATATAAAACGTAAAATATGAAAAAAAGTAAGTATTTCATTCTGTCCGCTTGTCTGATGGCGGCAGGAGTGGGGCAGCTTAACGCCCAGCAGAAAACGGAGTACCGTGAGTCGCAGGCACGATTGGCAGAGCCGGTCATGGGGGTTTATATCAAACCGCTGATAGCCGAACTGAAGATCGATGCGGCCAAGGGCAAAGTGAGCGACAAGTGGGAATTTTCCAACAAGGAAGTGAATGCCTTGGGCGGAGAGGTGCCCAACTTGAAAGCGCGTGCCCTGTTCAAGAGTGTGGAAAAGCACAATGCGGATGTCATCGTGGCCGCCTCTTTCGACATTGAATCCAAGGAAGACCAGAGCGGTTATTACGTCACGGTCATCGGCTATCCGGCTCAATATGTGAATTGGCGGACCGCCACGACGGAGGACAATGAGTGGATACGCAACGAGAAAATCACGCCCAACAAGTCGCAGGAGCAGACGCAGGCCATCTCGAAGTGATGCCGCCGGGTTGTTTCCGCGGTGGAAAGACAAGCATCTACTACTACTAACATTAATAAACCGATAAAAAGACAATGAAGAAGATTTTTTCTTTCGTATGCGCTGCCGTGTTGGGATTGTCGGCGCAGGCGCAACTGGTGACTTCGCGCAGTATAACTAAGGTGGCGACACCGGTGGAAAACCGCACTACGTGGATGGTACGCGTGGGTGTGGGAACCAACAAGTTCGTGGGCGATGATTTCAAAGACTTCGGGACCAAGGCGGGTTATTGGCTCGGTGCCGAGTTTAACAAGACTTTAGGCAAACGCGGTGCCTACTGGGGTATGGATTTTGCATTGGCCAGCCGTGGATATAGCTATGAAGATGAATACGAAAAGATGAAGCTCGCGGCCCATAACATCCACTGGTCGCCTTTTATCTTTGGTTGGAAGATTGACGTGGCCGACTCCGACTTTTCCATCGACCCGCACATCGGCCTTTTTATGTCTTTAGATTACGCCGGTAAATATAAGTACGAAAGCAATAATAGAGAAGAGACTGTGAAGATCGGTGATGCTACAGACTATAATCGTTTTGATGTAGGCCTGAAGGTGGGTGTAGGCGTATGGTATAAAAAACGCTACAACCTGGATCTCACTTTCCAGCGTGGTTTCCTGGCTGATGACACGGACTACGACGGGGGTACGAGCAATTTCATGGTGCGTTTGGGATACGCTTTCTGATTTTTGCCGCGCCTGCGGAAGAGGATATGCGGGGTGTCCGTTTTGCGGATGCCCCGTTTCGTTGTGCCCGTATGTACGGGTGGCGGACGGCCGGACTTCGGGGCGGAACGCTGTCTTGGATGGGGTGATTTGTGTTTTTTTCATCTTCAATGTGCCTGCGATTGGAAATATTTGCCTATTTTTGTGGAAAAGGCCGGCGGTTGTCCGGCGATGTGTAACTTAAAGACATAGGATGATGAAAAAGGTATTGTGCATGCTGGTGGGCATACTGTTTTCCGCCATGGGCGTCTTGCAGGCGCAGACCGAGGGCGGGCTGCTGGTCCTCCGCGGCGGGTTTGCCACAAATAATTTCAAGGGGAGGCATATACGGGCCGATATTTTGCCGAGTTATGACGTGTCGTTGGATTTCAACCGTTTCTTTTATAAGAAATGCTATTGGAATACGGGAGTGATGTTTTCCACGCGCGGTTTCGACAGTGAGCATAGGGGAAAGCTCCGTGCGCATACGTTCGGCATTCCCCTCACGTTGGGACACTATCATAAGGTGACGGGCAATCTGGCCGTGGATATCCGTTTGGGCGGCTTTTTCACGGTAGATATGGCCGGCCAATATGAGGAAAACCACCACAAGAAAACCAAGATTCGCGACATCGAGGATTACAGGCGCTGCGATGGCGGCTTCGTGCTGGGCTTCGGCATCTGGTACAGGAAAATCAATCTGGACTATTCTTTCCGCCGCGGCTTCGGGCGGGTTTGGCATGACGACGGCCCGAAGAACTCAATCAACCACGTCGTTCGTCTGGGCTATGCTTTCTGATATGGCCGGATGGGGTCGGCGCTTGGTGCCACGCCGTGTACCCCTTGCCGGTAACGCTTGTGTGACAAAACCGGGGAGAGAGAGGCATGGATGAATTTGTCGTGGGGCTGGGAGAGGTGTTGTGGGATATGCTTCCCGAAGGAAAGAAACTGGGCGGCGCCCCGGCCAATTTCGCTTGGCATGTCTCGCGGTTCGGTTGGAAAAGCGTGGTGGCCAGTGCTGTGGGGCAGGACAGGCTGGGCGATGAGATACTGGACAGTTTCCGCGCCAGGGGATTGGCGGGACAGGTCAGCGTTGTGCCCTATTCCACGGGTACGGTACGGGTGGAGCTGGATGCCGGCGGCGTGCCGCGTTACGACATAGCGGAGGGGGTGGCTTGGGACAATATCCCTTACACACCGGCTTTGGCAGAATTGGCCGGGCGCACCAAGGCAGTCTGTTTCGGGTCGCTGGCCCAACGCAGCGCGCAGTCGCGTGCCACGCTCCTGCGTTTTCTGGATGACATGCCCGGCGGAGACGGATGCTACAAGGTCTTTGACATCAACCTGCGCCAGCATTTCTATACCCGTGAGGTTGTACATACTTCCCTGCAGAAATGCAATGTATTGAAAGTTAATGACGAAGAACTGGCGGTGGTTGGCCGGATGTTCGGCCTGCCGGACGCGGGAGTGCAGGGACAGTGCCGCGCGCTGCTGTCGGCCTACGGGTTGAAAGCGCTGGTGCTCACTTGCGGTGTATCCGGGAGCTATGTGTTCACCGCGGACAGGGTGTCGTTTATGGAAACGCCGGGAGTGGAAGTGGCCGATACGGTCGGTGCCGGCGATGCGTTTACGGCGGCCTTTGTGTCGGGCATGCTCCGTGGCCTGCCGTTGGAAGAGGCGCACCGTCTGGCCGTGGACGTGTCGGCTTTTGTCTGCACGCAGAACGGGGCCATGCCCGTGTTGCCGTCCCGGTTGTTGCAGTGATGGCGAAGCCGGGCCTGCACCGGGATTCCGCGGGGAATGCCCGGTCGTGGTTCATGTGCGTGAGAGCCGTCCCGGCTGTCTCGTGTGCAGGAGGCTTGTAGTTGGGGCAACGGAGCTTGTAGCGGAGGCGGACAGTGTATCCTTCCGGGCGGCAACCCGCTTCTTGCTTGAACAGTAAGTTGGGCGGACCGGGATATTGCAGCCCGGACTCGGCCGCAATGTATTCCACGGGGCGCAGCCCCTTTCGGATTTCCTTTTTGATGTGTCCTGTCATTTTCAGGCGCAGATATTCTCCGAAGCTCTTGCCGGTTTCGGCCGGTACCAGGTTGTCCAGGTAGGCCGGGGAAAGGTCCGGCACAGCCTGTTGCAGGAATTTTGTCCGATTTCCGCCCGCTTTGCCTGAAGTAGGTCTGCGCGGCGGCAGACAACTGCGACAGGATTTTCCGGTTGGTATTGGTGCGCATGATGAACTGCCGTTCGTTGAAACGGCGGCAGTAGTCGGGTGGGAGGTGTGATAGTTTGAAATAAAAGCCGTGCGAATTGTTACGGTTTTTATGTCTGATTGCACGGTTCTTGTTCGTGTTTTTTATGGCCCGCTTCAAAATTGTGCCCTAAACCTTTGTCCAATATGAAAAAAGGGGCTAATTTTGCATTTATTAAAAAGAAAAGGAGTAAAAACGTTATAAAGATGGAACACAAGTTGAGGAGTGCGCAAAGCACTGAAGGCCGCCGTATGGCGGGAGCCCGTGCATTGTGGGTGGCCAATGGCATGAAGCGTGAACAGTTTGGCAAACCCATCATCGCGATAGTCAATTCATTCACCCAGTTCGTGCCCGGCCATACCCATCTGCACGAGATCGGACAGCGGGTGAAGGCGGAAATTGAGAAGCTGGGTTGCTATGCGGCCGAATTCAACACCATAGCCATCGATGATGGCATTGCCATGGGGCATGACGGGATGCTGTATTCCCTGCCCTCGCGCGACATCATTGCCGACAGCGTGGAGTATATGGTGAATGCCCACAAAGCCGATGCGATGGTGTGCATTTCCAATTGCGATAAGGTCACGCCGGGCATGCTCATGGCGGCCATGCGGTTGAATATTCCCACGGTGTTCGTGTCGGGCGGCCCGATGGAGGCACATAAAATCAATGGAGAGAATGCCGACTTGATTACGGCGATGATAAAGGCTGCCGACACATCGGTTTCCGATGACGAGATAGCGCGCATAGAAAACTGTGCCTGTCCAGGTTGCGGGAGCTGTTCGGGCATGTTCACGGCCAACTCGATGAACAGCCTGACAGAGGCCATCGGCCTGTCATTGCCCGGCAACGGAACGGTGCTGGCCACCCATGTCAACCGCCTGCGGCTCTTTGAGGATGCCGCACGGCTTATTGTGGAGAACGCTTTCAAATATTACAGGGACGGCGATGACAGCGTGTTGCCCCGCAGCATTGCCACGCGCCAGGCTTTCCTGAACGCCATGACTTTGGACATTGCCATGGGCGGTTCCTCCAACACGGTGCTCCACCTGTTGGCCGTGGCACACGAGGCCGGAGTGGATTTCCGCATGGCGGACATCGATGCCTTGAGCCGCAGGGTGCCTTGTCTGTGCAAACTGGCACCGAACACGCAGAAATATTCCATCCAGGAATGCAACCGTGCGGGCGGCATCCTGAACATCCTGGGCGAACTGGACAAGGCCGGGCTGCTGGACACGTCGTGCAAGCGCGTGAACGGCCATACGCTGGGCGAGGACATCCGGAAATACAGCATCCTGAACACACCGGTGGATGCTGAGGCATTGCGTATCTACAGCAGTGCGCCGGGCGGGGTGTTCAGCACCCGGATGGGGTCGCAGGACAAGACATACGACACGCTGGACACCGACCGGGCCACGGGTTGCATCCGCGATGTGGAACATGCCTATAGCAAAGACGGCGGGCTGGCCGTGCTGTTCGGCAACATCGCCCAGGACGGCTGTGTGGTCAAGACCGCCGGTGTGGACGAGAGCATCTGGCATTTCAGCGGCCCGGCCAAAGTGTTCGACTCGCAGGAAGATGCCTGCGAGGGCATCTTGGACGGCACGGTGGTGAGTGGCGATGTGGTGGTCATCACCCACGAGGGACCCAAGGGCGGCCCCGGCATGCAGGAGATGCTCTATCCCACGTCGTACCTGAAGAGCCGCCATCTGGGCAAGGAATGCGCCCTGATTACGGACGGCCGTTTCTCCGGCGGCACATCGGGGCTGAGCATCGGGCATATCTCGCCTGAGGCTGCTGCCGGGGGCAACATCGGAAAGATTGTAGATGGCGACATCATAGAGATTGATATTCCCGGACGGTCCATCAACGTGAAACTGACGGACGAGGAACTGGCTGCCCGTCCGCAGCGTCCGATGACGCGCAAGCGGGTGGTGCCCCGTTCGCTGAAGGCCTACGCCTCCATGGTAAGTTCGGCCGACAAGGGCGGGGTACGTATCATTGAATAAAAAACGACAGGAAAGAATATGGCAAAAGAAAAGATAACGGGTGCAGAGGCTTTGATGCGCTCTTTGGTTTACGAAGGGGTGACCACGCTTTTCGGTTATCCCGGCGGATCCATCATGCCGGTTTACGATGCCTTGTATGGCTATCGTGACCGTTTGAATCATATCTTGGTGCGCCACGAACAGGCGGCCGCCCATGCGGCGCAGGGCTATGCCCGTGTGTCGGGGAAGGTGGGTGTCTGTCTGGTGACCAGCGGGCCGGGGGCGACAAACACCGTGACGGGCATTGCGGATGCCCTGATGGACAGTACGCCCATCGTGGTGATTGCCGGGCAGGTCGGCACGTCCATGTTAGGTTCGGACGCTTTCCAAGAGTGCGACTTGTTGGGGGTTACGCAACCCATCAGCAAGTGGTCTTATCAAATCCGCCGTCCGGAGGATGTGGCATGGGCCGTGAGCCGTGCCTTCTACATCGCGCGGAGCGGGCGTCCCGGTCCGGTGGTGTTGGATTTTGCCAAGAATGCCCAGGTGGGCATGGTGGAATACGAACCCTGTGACATCAATTTCATCCGGAGTTACGTGCCGGTGCCGAAGACCGCTCCCGATGCCGTGCACCGGGCGGCCGACTTGATAAACAACGCCCGCCGGCCTTTCCTGCTCGTGGGTCATGGCGTGGAGATTGGCAATGCGCAGGATGAGGTGCGACGGCTGATGGAGACGGCGCACATCCCGGTGGGATGCACCCTGCTGGGCTTGTCGGCCCTGCCTTCGGACCATCCCCTGAACATGGGCATGCTGGGCATGCACGGCAGTCTGGCCAACAACGTGAAGACACAGGAATGCGACGTGTTAATCGCCGTGGGCATGCGGTTCGACGACCGTATCACGGGCAAACTGAGCACGTATGCCACAAAGGCGAAGAAGATACATTTCGAGATAGATCCCAGCGAAGTCAATAAGAATGTCCCGGTGGATGTGGCGGTGCTGGGCGACTGTAAACAGACGCTGGCCGAGTTGCTGGCACTGGTGAAGCCCAACCGCCACGATGAGTGGGTGCAGAGCTTCGGTGAATATCTTGACAAGGAAAAGGAAGTGGTGGTAGAACCCGAAATCCATCCGGCCGATGGACCGGTCAAGATGGGCGAAGTGGTGCGCAGGGTGACGGAACTGACCGGCAACAAGGCCGTGCTGGTGACCGATGTGGGACAGAACCAGATGATGGCCGCGCGCTATTTCAAGTTCACCGAACCCCGCAGCATTGTCACCTCCGGTGGTATGGGTACGATGGGATTCGGCCTCCCGGCCGCCATAGGTGCCACGTTCGGTGTGCCCGGCCGCATGGTTTGTCTTTTCTTGGGCGACGGCGGCATGCAGATGACGCTCCAGGAACTGGGTACGATTATGGAGCAGCGTTGCCCGGTGAAGATTATCCTGCTGAACAACAATTATCTGGGCAATGTGCGCCAGTGGCAGGAGATGTTCTTCGGCCGCCGCTATTCCTTCACACCGATGATGAACCCCGATTACAACAAGATAGCTTCGGCTTATGGCATCCCCAACCGTACGGTGGTGGACCGTGCCGACTTGGATGACGCCATCTGCGAGATGGCCTCTACCGACGGCCCTTATTTGCTCCAGGTGGCCGTCATTGAGGAAGGGCGCGTGCTGCCGATGTGCTGTCCCGGAAACGACGTGGACAATATGGTGTTGGACTATTAAAGCGGAGGACAAAAAATGGAACAAGAAAGGAAATTCTATACACTGATTGTTTTTTCAGAGAACTTTGCGGGGCTGCTCAACCAGGTCACGGCGGTGTTTACACGCCGCCAGGTGAATATCGAGAGCCTGAACGTGTCGGCCTCCAGCATACAGGGAGTGCACAAATACACCATCACCTGCTGGAGTACGGAAGGGCAGATACAGATTATCACCAAACAAATCGAGAAACGCGTTGACGTGCTTCAGGCACATTATTTCACGGACGACGAGATTTTTATCCAGGAAGTGGCCCTTTACAAACTCTCTACGCCCAAGGTGCTGGACAATCCGGACATCTCGTCGGCCGTGCGCCATCATGGCGCGCAGATTGTGGAGGTGAACCCCACTTATACGGTGGTGAGCAAGAAGGGTGTAACAGATGACATACTGTCGCTCTATGATGCGCTTGACAAATACCGTTGCGTGCTGCAATACGTGCGTTCGGGGCGCATCGCCATCACCAGGAGCCATACGGAATATCTGGACGAGTTCCTGGAAGAACGGCGCCACACGTATGAGGATTTGCAGCGGAAGGAGGACTGAGTGGCGTTGAAGAAGGACAAGATTGGGATCTATTCCTTTGTGGTAGAGCCATGCCACTTGGATTTCAGGGGGCGGTTGCGCTGGGGAGTGCTGGGCAACTGCCTGCTGGACTGTGCCGGATTCCACGCCACGGAGCGCGGCTTCGGCATTGCCGACGTGAACGAAAGCAACTATACGTGGGTGCTTTCGCGGCTGGGCATAGAGATGGAGGAAATGCCGGCGCAGCACGAGGAGTTCTGCATCGACACGTGGGTGGAGAATGTTTACCGCCTCTTCACCGACCGCAACTTCGCCATCTACGGCAAGTCGGACGGCCGGGTCTATGGCTACGCGCGTTCCGTGTGGGCCATCATCAACATGGACACCCGCAAGCCTGCGGACCTGCTGGAACTGTATGGCAACGACCTGCTGGATTTCATCGAGACGGAAAGGTCCTGCCCCATAGAGAAACTCGGACACATACGCGTGGGGGAGAGCATGCCCGTGCGCATGCAGGAGGTCCGTTACAGCGACATCGACTTCAACGGCCATGTGAACAGCATCAAGTATATGGAACACATCGCCGACCTCTATCCTCCGCAATGGTATGCTTCCCATGACATCCGCCGCTTTGAGATGGCCTATGTGGCGGAAAGTTGCGCCGGCGACACGCTTGGTTTTTTCCGCAAGGAGAATGCCGACGGCAGTTGCGACATCGAGGTGCGCAAGAACGCCGGGGGCGACAACCCCGAAGGCGAAGTGGTGTGCCGCAGCAAACTTAAATTTGATAACAAATAGCAGTTTTTCCTGTTTGGTTAGGAATAATTTTGTAACTTTGCCGTCAGGTTTGATTTGAATTGAACAAACGATAATATTATTGAGAAACGCAGCCTGCAGGGCTGCATAAAAAAACAGACATAAGAAATGGCAGAAATGAATTTTGGCGGCGTCATCGAGAATGTGATGACCCGCGAAGAGTTTCCTTTGGAAAAGGCTCGTGAGATTTTGAAGGACGAGACGATAGCAGTTTTGGGCTACGGAGTGCAGGGACCCGGCCAGGCCTGCAACCTGCGTGACAACGGTTTCAATGTGATTGTGGGCCAGCGCCAGGGCAAGACCTACGACAAGGCCGTGGCCGACGGATGGGTTCCGGGCGAAACGCTGTTCTCTTTGGAAGAGGCTGCCCAGAAGGGCACCATCGTCTGCATGCTGCTCTCCGATGCGGCGCAGATGCAGTTGTGGCCCACCATCAAGCCCTATCTTACGCCGGGCAAGACGCTGTATTTCTCGCATGGTTTCGCCATTACATGGAGCGACCGCACGGGCGTGGTGCCGCCCAAGGATATTGATGTAATCATGGTGGCCCCGAAAGGTTCCGGCACTTCGCTGCGCACCATGTTCTTGGAAGGCCGTGGCCTGAACTCTTCCTATGCCATCTACCAGGATGCCAGCGGCAAAGCCCTGGACAAGGTGCTGGCTTTCGGCATCGGCATCGGTTCGGGTTATCTGTTTGAAACCACTTTCAAGCGCGAGGCCACCTCTGACCTGACGGGCGAGCGCGGCTCGCTGATGGGTGCCATCCAAGGCCTGCTGCTGGCGCAGTATGAAGTGTTGCGCGAGAACGGCCACACACCCTCCGAGGCTTTCAACGAAACAGTAGAAGAGCTGACCCAGTCGCTGATGCCCCTGTTCGCCAAGAACGGCATGGACTGGATGTATGCCAACTGTTCCACGACCGCGCAGCGCGGTGCGCTGGATTGGATGGGTCCGTTCCACGATGCCATTAAGCCGGTGGTGCAGAAACTTTACCAGAGCGTGGTGAGCGGCAACGAAGCCCAGATTTCTATCGACTCCAACTCCAAGCCCGACTACCGTGTGAAACTGCAGGCAGAGTTGCAGGCGTTGCACGACAGCGAGATGTGGCGCACGGCCGAGACGGTGCGCAAGTTGCGTCCGGAGAACAGCTGATCCGGTTCATAAGGATTTATTTGTGTTTTACTGCATATTGCAGGAAGGCGTGTCCCGCGAAAGCCGGGCACGCCTTTTTTGATGCCTTCCGCTTGTATGCCGGCGGGTTGTTCCCGGCTTGCGGAAGAGGGGGGGACCCTTGTCACAAGCCCGCCCCGGCTTCCGGTACGGGCGGTGGTGCGGCACGGTCGTGGGCGGTGTCGGACGGGCAGAAAAAGGGGAGGCGTCCTGATGGTGTTTCAAGACGCCTCCCTTGTTATTGCTTGGAACGGCCGCCCGGAGCGTGTAGCCGGGGCGCGGCCTTTCCCTGTCTGGGTCAGAAGAACAGATAGCGGTTGTCTTTCACCTCTGCGTCCTCATACAGTTCGTTGATGAAACGGCTGGCGGCACGCAGGTTGAGCGCTTCCTGCTGGCTTTCTTCGTTCTTTTCGTCGAACTTCTCGGACGATTTGCCCTTGTTGGTTACCTGAAGCGTGTAAACGGCGTTGTTGCCTTTGAACGCACCGGCAAATTTGCCTGTTTCGGTCATGCTGGCTACGGCACTCAGCACCGGTTCGCTGGCTCCCGTCTTCATCACAAAGGCCGGGGCGGTGAACGTGATGCGCCTGATGGTGTCGCTCACGGCTCCTTCCACCTTCATCACATCGTCGATGCTCTTGGCCGCGGCCAGTTGCTCTTTCAGCATTTGGGCTTTCTTGTCCTTTATTACTTCCTGTGTCAGCAGGTCCTTCACGTCTTCCAGCGGACGGTAGCCGGCCGGGTGTATGCCCGTGAGCACCACAACGAGCATGCGGTCGTTTTCGCCGCACTCATACAGGGGCGACACACTGCCCGGCTTTGTGTCTTCATTGAAAATCCAGCGCATGGCATCGCGCGTGTTGCTGATGCCGCCCACGTAGTGTTCGTTGCTGTACAGGTCTTTGCGCTCCTGCACGTTGTAGCCGCTCCTCAGGGCTTTGGCCTCAAGGTCTTTCTGCGTGGGGTTGGAGGCAACGAAATGGCTGAAGTCGTTGTAAGCCTTTGTATATGTGTCTTTGCTGAACTCCACCGGACACTTGACAACGGCCGCATCATACTTGCTGATCATGGCGCGCCGGTCCGTCACCTGCGCGATGACGCATCCCTGCGTGAAGTCTATCTTCTCTATGGCATTGGTCGGCATGGTGGTGATGGTCCTGATGTACCTCAGGTTTTCCTCGTCCATCGTGGCACCCTCATAGTTGCGTGATGTAATCCACGTCTTTTCGCCCGTCTGGTTGTATTTTTTCGCGATGGAGTCGAACGGCACGCCGCTGTTCAGGGCGGTCATGATGCTGTCGGCCGTTTTCTGCGTGGCTTCGGCATCTGCGCCCACCACCTGGATCTGGCGCAGCTCGATGGAGTCGGGGGCCGTCACCTTGCCGAGCAGTTTGATGATGTTCATCGTGTTGTCGCCGGCATAATAGTAGGGGGCTTTCATTTCCCCTACGGCCAGTGAATCCAGCTGCGATGCTATGTCATAGGGGAAATAGTTCTTGCTCACCGGTATTTTGCTGTAGGCCACCGTCGATCTGCTTTCGCGCACAATCTTGGCCATGTCGCCGCCGGCGGACAGGGCCTGTGCCGTTTCGTCCATGTCCTTGTCCAGGGCGGCCTTGTCTGCCGCGCTGGCCTTCACCTGCACGGAGATGTATTTGATGTCGCGGCTTTCGGTGGTCTGTTTGAACCTTTCTTTCAGTTCTTCGTATTTGGCTTTCAGTTCACTGTCCTCCACCTTGATGTCCAGGTCGTTGATGGTGGAATAGGGCAGGGCGGCCATCACCACGTTGCTTTCGTTGGTGCGTTCTTCAAAGGCTGCCTTGTTGCCGGTTTTGTTGCTGATCAAGGCCTTGCTCAGCAGGGTCTGGTACTTCTGCGCCAAGCTTTCCTGCCGGAGGGATTTCTCGATGAACATCCAGAAACGGTAGAGGCTGTTGTAGTATTCCACGTATTCTGCCGGCATCTGGCTGCTGTTGTTCCTTATGCTTTCGTAATCACTCAGGAATTTTTTCAGCACGTTGGCGTCGAAACGTCCGGTCTGCTCGTTGCGGAAGGGCGTCTGCATCAGGAGCGTGCTGTTGCCTGCGATGATGATATCCTGTATTTCCGCATCCGTCACGGTGAGGCCGAGCTTTTCCGCTTCGTGTTCAATCAGCTTGTTGTTCACGTAGGTGTTCCACACCTGGTCGCGCACCTGGGTGAGCTGCGCGTCGTTCAGCGAGGTGTTCCCGCTTGTGAACTTGACGATTCCGGCGTATTCGTCCACCATGTTCTGGAATTCGTGCACGGAAATCTTTTCCCCGTAAACCTTGCCTACTTGTTGTCTGCTTTCATTGGAGGCCGACTGGATGGATCGCATGGCTTCTTCCGCGATGAATGCAAAGAGGGCCACGCCAATCACAATGACCAGCAATGGGCCTTTAGCTCTGATCTTTTGTAATGCTGCCATTGGTCTTTTAATGTTTTGTTTTTATAATTTCCTTTGTCCGATTTAAGCGCACGAAGATACGAAAATATTCGCACATAACGCTTTGTTGCGGAGATAAAATTTAGCTATTCGGTGATTCTCAGCCTTACGAGTTCTATTTTGGTCGTGGTGCTTTTGAGGATTTTGAATTCAAACCGGCCGGATCGGATTACTTCGTTTACCTTGGGGAAGTTCTGGTACCAGTGGAGGATGAGTCCGCTCACGGTGATGTATTCCTCCGATTCCGGCAGGTGCAGCCCCAGCAGTTCGTTTGCCTTTTCTATTTCGAGGCGTCCGGAAAGCACGAACTCGTTCTCCCCGGTTTTCTGGGCCACGTAGTTGTTGTTGTCGTGTTCGTCTTCTATGTCGCCGAAGATTTCCTCCACCAGGTCTTCCATGGTGACAAGCCCGGAGGTGCCCCCGAATTCGTCCACCACGATGGCCAGCGACTTTTTTTGCTGCATGAACTTCTTCAGGAGCTTTTGGGCCGACATCGTTTCCGGCACTATGGGGATTTCCTTGATGTGCCGTGACCAGTCGGAGGGGTTGCGGAACATTTCGGAGGAGTGGATGAAGCCCAGGATGTGGTCGATGTCCTCCTTATAGACAATGATTTTGGACTTCCCGCTTTCGATGAAGCGGTTCTTCAGGTTTTCTATGGACGATGTGATTTCCACCGCTTCTATTTCCGTGCGCGGCACCATGCAGTCCTTTACTTTCACCTCGGAGAAGTAGAGCGCGTTCTGGAATATCTTTATTTCGTCCGTGATGCCCTCCTCGTCCGGCGTGGACTCGATGCTCGACTGTATCAGGTTGTCCAGGTCTATTTTTGTGAAGGCGTGTTCGGAGGCCTTCTTGTTCACCCTCACCCCCACGAGCCGCAGGATGCCGCGTGACAGTGCGCTGGTGAACCTGGCGATGGGGTAGAGCACCACGTAGGCGATGAAAGCCGGCAGGGCGAACACGTGCATCATCCTGTTGGGGTTGATGCCGAAGAGCGTCTTGGGCATGAACGTCCCCACAAACAGGGCGGCAAGGGTGGCGATGAGGATTTGCAACAGTACCTGCACCCCGCCGTTCCCCGCCAAGTGGAGTGCCGGGAGCACGAAACGGTCCGCGATGCCCGCCGTCAGCAGGCCGAAAGCCACCAAGGCTATGATGTTCCCCACCAACATGGTGGAGATGAAGTCGTTGGGATGGCTGTAGAACACGTCCAGTATCCTGGAGGTCAGCCCGGTGTGGCTGCGGTCCAGCTCCACGCGGAGCTTGTCGGAGGCCACGAAGGCTACTTCCATTCCGGAGAAGAAAGCGGAACACAACAGGATGATGGCGATGTATGTGAGGGGGTGCGTCATGGCCGGGTGGTTTGGGTGGGGGTTGTCCGGGCCAGTGTGTCGCCCGGTTCCTGCGGATTGTCTTCGTTGAACGGCGTTTCGCCGTTGGCATTGACCACCGAATAGCGGGTCATTTGTTCGTTGGAACGGAAATTATAGCCCTGCAGGAACTCGTCCGGCTTGCGGATGGTCATGAACAGCGTGGAGTACAATTCGTGCCGGTTCATGTCCCAGAAGAGTTCCTCGCTGGTGAACACCGTGCCCTCTAGGTTGCGGATGATTACCCGTCCGCGCAGTTCCCACAGCTGTTGGTTGTAGCAATAGGCGGTGTCGGACTGTACGAACCAGTTGATGTGGAACGTGGAGTCGAACTTCTCCAACAGAATGCCTTTGAGGAAGGTCCAGCGTGGAGGGCGTGTGTTGTTGTAGATGTCCCACTCCTCGGCCACAATCTTGTAGCGGATGATGCCGGAGTCGGATATGAACGTGGACACTCCCCACGACCGCATGGACGGGAACGAGTCGTTTTTGTCCACGGCCGGGGCCAGGTGACTTTCTTCCTGCCCGCAGGCGGCCGTGAGGACGATGGCGGCGGCCGTCCAGAGCGCGGTTCCCGTGCGGGTGAAGCGCGTGAGCGGGGTATTTGGCTGGTGTTTGCCGTGTGGCCGCTGTCTTTGCGTCATTGAATCTTCCACTTCATGAACCATCTTTCATTGAACGTGATGCCGACGCTCAGGCGCAGGTAGTTTTCGGTAATCAGCGAGGGGTCGTCGGAAACCACTTTCAGCCATTGGAACGAGACGTTGACCACGGAGCGGTTGTTGATGTTGCCGGACACCGGCAGCCCGAAGCCGGCAGTGATGCCGATTTCCTTGGGACCGTCCTTCCCGTTCACCTTATAATATGGTGTGGCGAAAGAGGCTCCGATGCGGTATTGTATGCGGCGGTAATACTTGTTGCTGTAGCGGTCCGGCTGCCATTCCCCGCCGGCGGCTATTTTCGTGCGGTTCCGGTAGTTCTCGTTCGTGCTGACAAAGTTGTTGTCGATGATTTGCGGTATGTTGGCCTCTCCCCACCGTTGGTGGGTGACGTCCACGCCCGCCCTCCATTGTTCTTTGTGCCTCCATGACACGCCCACGCCGAAGGAGGTGGGGAGGTCGAAAGCCTTCCCGATGGTGGTGGAGGTCGTGTCGCCGCCGGTCAGGTAGTTGTAGTAATAGGCTGTCGAGTTGATGGTGTGCCCTATCCCGTATGTCGCGCCGAGCGTCATCACGTCGTCCTGCCCGATGCGGACGGGGTATTGCAGGCCGATGTCGATTTTGTAGGTGGACAGGTCGGCCGTGACCACCCGGTTCAGCCCGTTGCTGGTGCTGGTGGCCGTACCGTCCTCGTAGAACGTCTGTGCGACGCTCATGTCGTAGTTGCCCCACAGGTAGCCGGCATTGACGCCTATCGACAGGCCGGCAAACGGGTTCCAGCCCAGTCCCACGAACACCTCATGCAGGCCGCCGTCGCCGGAATAGGCGTTGGTGTAGCTCATGGCCGCGCCGCTGTTGAAATGGCTGCCCAGCGAATAGCTCTCCGAGAAGTCGTAGCCGATGGTGGAATAGGGGACGAAACCGAATGCGAACCCCACCTTCGGTGCCAGCCGGAAACCGGCGTTGAGGTAGTCCATGGTGGTGTTATGCGCGTTGACGCTGCTCCCGCCGCTTTTGAAGTTGGCGTTCTGGAAACTGATGCCCACATCGAAGATGACGGCCAGCGAATCTATGGAAGAATAAGAGGCCGGGTTTTGTATGTTGATGCGGTTGCTTTCGCGAAAGCCCAAGGCTACCCCGCTCATGGCTTTGTTGAATCCCTGTGACTGGTCGGACAGGTTTCCCAAGCCGAAACGGGAATAGGGTGAGTTTGAACCGTTGGTCTGGGCAGAGACGCTGCATAGCATTGACCATGAGGCCAACACGCAGGATATAAGTTTACGACTGCTCATTATTAAATGTTAATATTCGATTTAGTCCTCTGGGGACGATATATTTGTCTGCAAAGATGAGGTTTTTTATTTTACTGTCAAAGTTAAAAATATCTCCCCCGGTTAAAAAAACCAAAAGCGACGGGTGTTTCTGCCGGAAATATCTGATGTGTCCTTCTATTTCGAATTTCATGCCTTGGATGACGCCCGTGCGGATGGAGGTTTCGGTGTCGTAGCCCAGCTCCGGCAGGGGGCCTTCGCTGTCGATGAGGGGCAGCCTGGCCGTGAAGGCGCGCAGGCCCTTCAGCCGCATTTGCAGTCCCGGCGAGATGCACCCGCCCTTGTAGTGCCCGTGTTTGTCGATGAACTCATACGTGAGGCAGGTCCCCGCGTCCACAATCAGGATGTCCCTGCCCGGATATTGCGTGTATGCGCCCACGGCCGCGGCCAAGCGGTCGGCGCCGAGGGTTTCCGGTGTGCGGTAGTCGTTGACAATCGGGGTCGGGGTGGAGGCGTTCAGGTAGAGCAGCGGGAAGGGGAGCCGTTTCAACTGCCGTTCGGCCTCTGCGGTGATGCCGAACACCGTTCCCACAATGCCTTGCTTGAACGGGTATTTCCCGGTGAAGTGGGGGAGGTGTTCCAGGGTTTCGTTGGATGTTTTGATTTCTTCAATCGGGGTGTCGCCGTCGAACGCCACCAGTTTGGCCAACGTATTTCCTATGTCGATAATCAGATTCACGTGTTCATGCTTTGCGGCTGCAAAGTTAATCAAAAATCACCATGTTGCATGTTTTCTTTGTCAAAAAGATGCTCCGCCCGTTTTTTTCTTGCAAGGGGGTGTCGCGGCTGTGGCATGCGGCGGCGTCCTTGCGCAAGGCGCGCCCCGTCCTTGCGCCAAAACGGCCCGCGCTTTGCGCAAAGCCGGTGGCCGCCCTGCGGAGGGCGGAAAGGGGACAGGGCGGGGACGGCGGTGCGATGTGCAAAAGAATGTTATTTTTAAGTTAAAATAAACCAATCGGGGGGGGTAAAATATTTTCTTCGTATCTTTGAAAAAACATTAAAAGTACTAACTA
>CAZGSE010000011.1:0-62853 GCA_964528135.1 uncultured Paraprevotella sp.
TTCAGAATTGCCAACTTATATGCTTATCCCCACTGAATTTCTACTGAGCCAAAAAAATGCCCGACCCTTAAAACAGAGCCGGACATAAAAAAAGAAGGTTGTCATCTCGACAACCAATCTTCCATTAACCTTAAATCTAATACCATGAAAAACACAGTGCAAAGATACTGCTTTTTAGGAAACGGCGTATCATTCCGCCTAAAAAAGACGTTCTTATTAACATTCTTTACACAAAACCAGCCCGTTTCACTCCACATAGAGCACCAAACCCTTCAAATATTCCCCCTCAGGGTGGTATATGTCCACGGGATGGTCGGCCGGCTGGTGCAACTGGTGCAGAATACGCACCCGCCGCCCGCTCATGGCAGCCGCCGTAAACACCGCCGTGCGGAACTGGTCTTTGCTGACCACCTGCGAACAACTGAATGTGAACAGGATGCCGCCCGGCCGGATTTTACTGAAAGCCTTGGCATTCAAACGCGAGTAGCCCTTCAGAGCCTGGCGCAAGGCATCCCTGTGCTTGGCAAAGGCCGGAGGGTCCAGCACAATCAGGTCGTAACGGCTGTCCATCGCATCCAAATACTTGAAAGCGTCTTCCGCATAAGCCTCATGGCGGCCGTCGCCGGGGAAATTCAGGGCCACATTGGCCTTGGTCAAATCGACGGCCTTGGCCGAACTGTCCACGGAATGCACCAGCGTGGCACCGCCCCGCATGGCATAGACACTGAAACCGCCGGTATAACAGAACATGTTGAGCACGGCACGCCCCTTGGCATAATGCTCCAGCAGGGAACGGTTGTCGCGTTGATCGACAAAGAAGCCCGTTTTCTGTCCTTTCAGCCAGTCGATGTGGAACTTCAGGCCGTTCTCCACGGCCACATTCTCCGTTCCGCCCCCGATGATGAAGCCGTTCTCCTGCCCCAATGCGGCCTTGAAAGGCAGGGTGGTCTCGCTCTTATAATAGATGTTTTCCACCGTGCCGGCCGTCACTTTCAGCAAGGCACGGGCTATCTCATTCCTCGACACGTGCATGCCCACGCTGTGCGCCTGCATCACGGCCGTGCGTCCATAAACATCTACCACCAGTCCGGACAGATAGTCGCCCTCGCCGTGCACCAGGCGGTAAGTGTCGTTGCCGTCGCGTCCGGCCAGCCCCGCCGCAAGGCGCAAGCCATAGGCCGCCTGCAGGCGTTGTTCCCAAAAAGCGTCATCCACGGCACGGTCCTCGAAAGCGAGCACACGCACGGCTATCGAACCGATCTGCCAATGGCCGACGGCGATGAAAGTGCCGTCCGAAGCCAGCACGCGCACCACCTCGCCCTCTTCCGGCTCGCCCTCGATATGGTGGACGGCACCGGAAAAGACCCAGGGATGAAAACGTTGCAGGCTCTCCTCTTTTCCTTTCCGCAAATATAAGTTCTTGTACATATCCTTTGTCCGTCTGTTATAAAGGTTCAACCTCCGTTCCGGCTTCCGTGAGGACTTCGGCTGCTTCGGGCACCACTACCAACTCATAGTCGTGGTTCTCTTTCAGCTGTTCCAGCTCACGGTACATGTGTATGCAAGCCCAGGCATCCGTGGCGGCATACAGCCGCTGGTTCTCGGTCAGCACATCGGCCTCCCAGTTGGTCAGGCGCTGCCCCTTGCTGATTTTCTGCCCGAAGATATTGGCATACAGCTTCTGCAGGCTCATATCCTGGATGCCGAAGGTACGCACGTAATCCTGCAGGTCCAGGAAAGCACGCGGCTCAAAATCGCCGCGCTTGTGCAGCGAAGCCAGGTCGTCGCGCAACGAAAGCCCCACTTTCAGCACCCGCTCGTCCTGCAACAGCACCTTCACGCTCTCGGTCACCCCGATGCGGTTCAGGCGGAACAGGAAACACGTGTCGTCGGTGGACACCTGCAACAGGGCCACCATATTGGTCAGGCCCTTGCGGAACGATGGACGGGTCTCCGTGTCCAGCCCCAGCACGGTCGCACTGCGCAGGTAGGCCACAGCCTTGTCGGCCTCTTTCTCTGTCTGGATTACAAAAATGCGTCCGCCGAACACGGCACGCGGCAGGGCCGCAATCTCTTTCTTGTCAAATTTGTTATACAGTGTTTTCATACGATATATCAAGGTCTGTCACACTCGCATTCCTCATCTTCCTCACCACCGATGGAATATTTCACCCGGTGGAGGGCCCGCAAGGCGTTGGCCAGCGTCTGCCCCCAATAGAGTGCAAACGAACCGGCTACCTCTGCCACCGCCTCATACATGTTTTCTTCAATGCCCACCCGGTAAGCCTCAACGAAATTCTTCACGGCTTGGTAGATGTCGGCCAAATCCTCCGATATGGATTTCACGGCCGGCTCGTCGCTGAAACGCACGTCCTCGTTGCAGAAGTCCATATAATCGTCGTGCCCGCCCAGAATCCCGGCCAACATCAGCCGGAGGAACTCATAGTCGTGCTCCGTCACGAAAGCCTCCGGCAGGAAGTCTTCCGCGCCGTCCACCCGCTCCAGCAGGGAAGCTTTCAGATAGAGCAAGGGCAACAACTTCAGCACGGTATCCGCAAAGTCGGCCGCCCTGCGGCCTTCCGACTGTTCCAGATAGGCGCAAAACTCCGCCGCCACCGTCACAAATTCCACCGTATTCCGGGAATATACAATTGATTTCTTGTCATTTGCATCCATTGTACAAACACATCGCTTTTTAAAAAGCGCAAAGCTACAAAAAATAAAGCGGAAAAAATAGAAAATTTGACGAATTTCGTTTACTTTTGTAGTCGTTTTCATACAAGACGGACTAAGATGAGCAAAAGAAACCAAGACGTACATACCACTAAATTAGGCAACAAGACCACCAGAAGCAAAGCCCCCAAAACGGAAGGGAATCCCAAGGAAAAGGAAGGGGCCAATGTGCTGCACGCAGGGAAAGAGCCTATGGGGCACAAGGAAACGCTGCGTTTCTTCGTGGGTCTGCTGCTGCTCATCTTGGCCCTGTTCATGCTGCTCTCCTTCACGTCCTACCTCTTCACCGGTGCCAAAGACCAGTCACTGATGGAACAAGGGCTTATGGAGGGGTTCATGAACCATGCGGGAGCCATCGGGGCCTATTGCGCCCGGTATTGGATGAACCGCTGTTTCGGTTTCTCGGCCTTCCTAATCCCGGTGTTCATGATTATCGCCGCAATGAAACTGACTAGGGCCTACAAGGTGCGGCTTTGGAAGTGGTTCCTCAACTGTTCCATACTGGCCATCTGGTTTTCCGTGGCCTGTTCCTTCTTTTTACAAGAGACTTTCGAGGGCCTGTCCGGCTGGGAATTCATCAACCCCGGCGGAGACCACGGCCTGTTCATCTCAAACTGGCTGAACCAGCGCATAGGAAAAATCGGCACGTCCATGCTCCTGCTGCTGACCGCCCTCTCCTATCTGGCCTACCTGAGCAGCGAAACCATACGGTTGGTGCGGCACATACTGAACCCGGTGGACTATCTCAAGTCGAAGATGCCTTCAAAGGCAGGCCATAACGGAGAAAACCGGCCGGCGGACGGCACCGCGGCACAGGAAGAAACGGAAACGCCTACACCCGACGGAGACGCGGACGACACAACGCCATATACCATAGACTTTGAACGGATAACGCCGCCACAGGCAGCCGACGGCGAAGAGGAGGAAGAGGACGATGCAGCAGGCACCGACACCGGAAAGCCATCGCAAAGGGACGCCCAAGCCGCCCCGGAGCTGGACATCGTGAAGCCCGTGGAAGAGGAAGTGGCCGACGAGGACAGCAGGGGTACACTGGAACCCTATGACCCGAAACTGGACTTGGAGAACTACCACTACCCCATCCTTGAACTGCTGGACAAGCGCAACGACAACGAGGCACCCATAGACATGGAGGAGCAAAACAAGAACAAGGACAAAATCATCGAAGTGCTCCAAAACTTCGGCGTGACCATTTCGTCCATCAAAGCCACGGTAGGCCCCACTGTCACCCTCTACGAAATCACCCCGGCCAAGGGGGTGCGCATCTCGCGCATCAAGAATCTGGAGGACGACATAGCCCTCAGCCTCAGCGCGCTGGGCATACGCATCATCGCGCCCATCCCCGGAAAAGGCACCATCGGCATAGAAGTGCCCAACGCCCGCCCGCGCATGGTGTCGATGGAAAGCATACTGAACAGCCGCAAATTCCGCGAATCGGATTACGAACTCCCCATAGCCCTGGGCAAGACCATCACAAACGAGGTGTTCATGGTGGATCTGGCCAAGATGCCCCACCTGCTGGTAGCCGGTGCAACGGGGCAGGGAAAATCCGTGGGACTGAATGCCATCATCACCTCCCTGCTATACAAGAAGCACCCGGCAGAGCTGAAGCTCGTCATGGTGGATCCCAAAAAGGTGGAATTCAGTATCTATTCGCCCATCGAGAACCACTTCCTGGCCAAGATTGCCAATGGGGACGACGAACCGATTATCACCGATGTGCAGAAGGTGGTGGCCACCCTTAAAAGCCTCTGCTGTGAAATGGACTCACGCTACGACCTGCTGAAAAAGGCGCGCGCGCGCAACATAAAGGAATATAACACGAAATTCAAGAACCGGCAGCTCAACCCGGAGAACGGACACCGTTTCATGCCTTACATTGTTGTGGTCATCGACGAGTTCGGCGACCTGATCATGACGGCCGGAAAGGAAATAGAACTGCCCATCGCCCGCATCGCGCAACTGGCGCGTGCCGTGGGCATACACATGATCATCGCCACACAGCGGCCTACGACCAACATCATCACCGGCACCATCAAAGCCAACTTCCCGGCCCGTATGGCGTTCAAGGTCAGTTCCATGATAGACTCGCGCACCATTCTGGACCGCCCCGGCGCCAACCAGCTCATCGGGCGCGGCGATATGCTGTTCCTGAGCGGCAGTGAACCGGTGCGTGTGCAATGCGCCTTTGTCGATACGCCCGAAGTGGAGCGCATCGCCGCCTATATCGCCAAACAGCAAAGCTATCTCGGCCCCTTCGAGTTGCCCCGCGTGGAAATGGAGGGTGAAGAGGACGGCAACGGCGATGCCGTGGACATGACCCACCTGGACCCGCTGTTTGAGCAGGCCGCCCGCCTCATTGTCGCCACACAGCAAGGCTCCACCTCAATGATACAACGCAAGTTCGCCATCGGTTACAACCGGGCGGGACGGCTGATGGACCAGCTGGAAAGGGCGGGCATTGTGGGTGCCACCCAGGGCAGCAAGCCGCGCGATGTGCTTTGCATCGACGACAACGACTTGGAAATGAAACTGAACAATTTAAGATAATCCAACGAGAGCCATGATGAAAAAGACTTTATGCGCCTGCCTGCTAAGCCTGTCGTTGCTGCCGGCGCGCGCACAACAGACACCGGATGCGCTCCAGGTGCTGGACGCCACGGCCGACCGGCTCACCCACAGTGGCGGCATCAAAGCCACATTCCAGGCCGACAAGTTCGATGACGGCGACCTTCAGGGCAGTGCTTCGGGCACGATGCGTATCCTGGGAAACAAGTTCCAGATGACCACCCCCGACATGATAACCTGGTACAACGGGGAAACACAGTGGAGCTACGTGAAAGCCAATGAGGAAGTCAACGTCAGTGTCCCCACGCCGGAAGAGCAGCAAAGCATGAACCCCTACACATTCGTCAACCTCTACAAGCTGGGCTACGACTATGCCGTCAAGGAAAGCAACCTGCGCGGAAAGGCCTGCTATGAAGTGACACTCACGGCACAAGACCGGCAAAAAAGCCTGCGCACCATCATCATCAACGTGGACAAGAAAGACTACACCCCGATGTGCATCCGCATGCAGCAGGGCGACGGCAAACAGTGGACCCGCATCTCCGTGCACCAATTCCAGAGCGGACAATCGTTCGGCAACGCCGACTTTGAATTCAATCCCAAGGACTATCCGCAGGCCGAAGTAATCGACCTGCGGTGAAACGCCTGCAAAATGCCATCAACGAATCATTTCAAACCATAACATCATGGAACATATACGCTGTCTGATCATCGGTTCCGGACCGGCAGGCTACACCGCCGCCATCTATGCCGGACGGGCCAACCTCTCCCCTGTTGTCTATGAAGGCCTGCAACCCGGAGGGCAGTTGACCATCACCACGGAAGTGGAAAACTTTCCCGGCTATCCGGAAGGTGTTACCGGCCCCGACCTGATGGAAAACCTGCGCAAGCAGGCGGAACGTTTCGGCGCGGAAATCCGCAACGCCATTGCCGTCAAGGCCGACCTGAACGAACAGCCCTACAAAGTGACGTTCGACGACGGCAATACGGTGGAAGCCGACACGGTTATCATCGCCACCGGTGCCACAGCCAAATATCTGGGACTGGAAGACGAAAAGAAATATGCCGGCATGGGGGTAAGCGCCTGTGCCACCTGCGACGGCTTTTTCTACCGGAAAAAGACGGTGGCCGTGGTAGGAGGCGGAGACACGGCCTGCGAAGAAGCCATCTACCTGGCCGGACTGGCCTCCAAGGTCTATCTCATCGTGCGCAAACCGTTCCTGCGTGCCTCAAGAATCATGCAGGAGCGCGTGATGGAGAATCCGAAGATAGAAGTGTTGTTTGAGCACAATGCAGAAGGGCTCTTCGGCGAAAACGGCGTGGAAGGCGTGCATCTGGTGAAGCGCAAAGGCGAAGCCGACGAAACGCACTATGACATTGCCGCAGACGGTTTCTTCCTGGCCATCGGACACAAGCCCAACTCAGACATCTTCAAGCCCTGGGTCAGGACGGACGAGACCGGCTATATCCTGACAGAGGGAGACTCGCCCCGCACGGGCATTCCGGGTGTGTTCGCTGCCGGCGACGTGGCCGACCCGCATTACCGCCAAGCCATCACGGCGGCCGCCAGCGGCTGCAAGGCCGCCATCGAAGCCGAGCACTATCTGGTAGAGAACAGACTGTAAGCCCGGCAAGGGCCTCATCCGGACGCGCCATCCACCTTCCCGAAAAAAGGAAAACGCACAGGACTGCGTTGCTCCGGTGATTCCCTCGCAGACTTTTCCGTATTCTTGAAAGCATTATTCACCATCAAAACTACCTTTTAATGAAAAACAACACGCTAGGCATTATCGCCCTTACGGCCATCCTGGGCTGCACCATCCCCTTGTCGGCACAGGTGGCTACCCCTACCCGCTCCATCGAACAAACATTCACGGTGGAACAACCGGACTACCGCCTCAGTCCCTACACCGGCATGACACGCCAAAGCTGGATACAGGCAGCCGAGTACCTGCTGGACGGTGCGTTCACTTACATCCGGACATTGGACGACCCCATGTATTTCCCCAAAGAACTGGAAAAGACTTATCCGCGCAACGATGGGGAAGTGCCGACGGCCAAACTGGAAGGCCTGTGCCGCACGCTCTTCATCGCCGCACCGCTGCTGCGCGAAAATCCGGAACTGACATTGAACGGCATCAAAGTGGCCGACTACTACCGCCACCAGCTCCTGAACCTGATCAACCCCGACAGTCCCTCTTATATCCGCATGCGCGACGGAGGCCCCAGCCAGATTCTGGTGGAATTCGGCGCACTGGCCATCTCGCTGTCCGTGGCCAGGGATTGCCTGTGGGAACCGCTCACGACAGAGCAGAAGCAACAGCTGGCCGCCACAATGCTGAGTTATGGCAACGGGCCGACCATCGGCTCAAACTGGATGTTCTTCAATGTATTCATCATCAGTTTCTTCAAAGAACAGGGCTATGCCGTGAACGAACAGCGGCTGAAAGAGAATCTGGAAAACATTCTACGGCTTTACCGGGGCGAAGGATGGTATAACGACGCACCGGCCTACGACTATTACAGCATGTGGGCCTTTCAGATGTATGGTCCTCTCTGGGCACAGTTCTACGGACATTTCTATCCGGACTACGCCGCACAGTTCATGAAAAACCAACACGATCTGGTAAACAACTACCCATATATGTTCAATGCCGAAGGCAAAATGAACATGTGGGGACGCAGCATTCCCTACCGCTTTGCATCTGTTGTCCCATTGGCACTACTGGGTTACACGAAAGACCATGATGTCAATTACGGATGGATGCGCCGGATTGCCTCATCCACATTGTTGCAGTTCCTGCAACATCCCGATTTCTTGGAGGACAACATCCCCACCCTGGGCTTTTACGGCCAATTTGCACCGGCCGTACAGATTTACAGTTGCCGTGGCAGCGTCTTTTGGTGCGGAAAGGCGTTCCTGGGATTGCTCCTTCCGGCCGACAACCCGTTCTGGACTGCCACGGAAAACAACGGGCCATGGGAAAACGAGTTCCAGAAAGGACATGTGTACAACAAGTTCCAACCGGCCACCAACTTGCTCATCACGGATTATCCCAACTGCGGAGGTGCGGAAATGCGTTCTTGGTGCCACGAAACGGTAGCTGCCGACTGGCAGAAGTTCCGCAGTTCGGAAAACTACAACAAACTGGCTTACCACACGGAATTTCCATGGATGGCAGACGGGGCGGACGGGGAAGTGTCCATGAACTACGCCACATTTAACAAAAACAACCAATGGGAAGTGTTGCGGCTTTACACCTTCAAGAGTTTTGAAGACGGCATTTACCGCCGTGATGCGGTATTGGAAACCGACAGCAACGTGCAGTACAAACTGGCCGACATCCCGCTACCCGATGGTGTGCTGAGGGTGGACAAAGTAAAAGTGCCCACCGCTACGACGGTGCGGTTAGGCCATTATGCCCTGCCGGAATATGACGGATACCCACTGCGCGAGGAACACTCACGAAAGACCGAGGAAGCCATCATCCTCGACAATGGCACGTACCGTACAGCCATGGTGCCCCTTTACGGTTGGGATAAGACCACTGTCTATTATCCGGAGGGGCTTCATCCGGAAACGCACAGGTGCGGCGTGGCCGTCACGGAGCACCATATAGAGGACGAACAAATATTCGTCACCCTGATGTTGTGGAAAAAAGGCAAAAAGAAGTTCTCACAAAAGGAACTTTCTCCCGTAAAAGACATTAAGGTGTCAGAAGACGGATGCACCGTGGACATCACGTTCAGGGACCATACGACAAAACAGGTCCGCTTCTGACGCACGTGCCGTAACGGCAGACATCAGACACAGACGACATATCTGAAAGCGTACTCCCCGTCATGGAAAGAGCAAATGGCTGCGTTCCATGACGGGGTGTACGCTTTATTCATTAAAAAAGAACCGAAAAACATTTCCGGCCTGCGGTTAACAGTTTTTCAGGAAACAAACCCCTGCTTTCCGGAATAAAGACTGTATATTTGAACAACCAAATTCAAAACAACAACAAGCATGAAGAACAGCAAACAGTACAGCTTTCCACGTTATGCGGGAATGGCGGTGTGCGCACTGGCGGCCTGCCTGACGGCCTGCCATACGGATGGCAACAAAGAAAAAGAGGAAAAACTATCCGGCAACATACAGCTCGAAATCATCTCATGGGAAGAAAACCCTTCGGCGGAAGGATGCAAGATAGCAGCCAGCTATCCCGTTGGAACAGACAATGCCCTGAACAACCGCATCCGCGAATGGATGAACGAACAGCTGGGAGGCACCTATGCCGACAGTTTGCAGGATGGCAAGAAAATGATAACATTCTACGGACAAAACAAAGCCCGCCAACTCCAAGAGGCTGCAGCCCAATTCGGGGCGAACAGTGCTATGGGACAGTCGGCCTGTTACGTGCAGTTCAAGAAAGTGTTCGAGACGGGACAGTTCGTATCCTACACAGCTGAGACGTACGAATATGCCGGTGGTGCCCATGGCGGTGAAAGCCTGACGGGCGGCACGTTCCGCAAGACGGACGGCAGGAAGTTTGAATGGGACATGTTCACGACCGAAGGCAAGGAAAAGTTGCGCGACATGATTAAGAACCGGCTGAAAGCCCACTATTTCAAGGCCGGAAGCGATGAAGACTTCTACAATATGCTACTGGCCGAAAATGCCCGGTATGAATTCCCGCTACCGGAAACGGCTCCCATCTGCCGCTTCAACGGCATGGAGTTCGTGTACCAGCAATACGAAATAGCCCCCTACGCGGCCGGACTACCCTCCTGCATACTGCCCTATGATTCTTTGAAAGCATTCGTCACCACCACGGCACAACCGCTATTAGAAAGCACCACCGATTCCATTGCCGTGCACACCGACCACATCGGCCTGTCTAAACTGAACCGTTAATCCTCAAATCCTATTACAATACGCAACTATATACTTAATGTTCCAACCATACAAAGCCGTTGGCACAACAAAGTATATAGTTGCGAGAGAAAAAACATGCAATAAAAAGGACACCGTCGTCCCTGACCGGAATTCATGGAATTGCCTGGCATTTACGGCATTGCAGCCGGCAGGAGCCTTATAAAAGTAAAAAGTTCAAATCTCTTCAGCCAACAAACCTTGCAAAGAAATTCAACAGAGTTTAATTGTTTTGGAATAAAATATTAAAAAAAACAAAACGGCAAGGGTGTTTCATATATAATCATCTTAATTTATTACTTTTGCCGAAAATTTAAAGAAAAGACGGGATAATATGCAGAAGAAGAATTTTTATCTGGAATCGGTTCTTGATTTGAATGCCAGCAACGTATGGGGGATTGACGCGCAAGAGCTTCTGGAACTTTGGCAAAAAGAAGTGAAAGAAGAAGGTTTTTCCTCATCCGAAGAGAAAATAATAAACATCATCCGGCTGGCTTTCGATGTATATCATTTCGATCCGAAAGACGAGCGTGAAGTCATGCGGTACAATAACGGCGAATATGTCATTCTGCCCGGTGGTGACAAACGTAAAGGGGCTATTGCCATACGGAAGAAAATAATCCGCCAGATTACCGACTTATCATACGAAAACATCAAACATATCACGGCAGCGGAACTATTGGCTCTGATTGAACGGAATTTTGGCGGTGGATGGGACTCCATATCACTTACGATAAAGGATATCATCGAATCGGCTTTTGACATCAGTACCACCACCCTTCCGGCTTCGCGCTTGCACATTGCCGGCGGTACGCTGGAGCGCAAGGTGACAGACGGTTATGACGTATTGGAGATTGAGAAAGGCACGTGGACGGAAGCCATCTTCGCCAAGAAGAAAGAACCCATGGAGAAGTTGCGCTTTGTGTCCGATGACAAATATGACGAAGACGGCAATCGCCGCATTGTGGAGGATGACGCGGACGACAACGATGCAGACGAGGAGGAAGATGACGACAGCGCAAATGACGAAACCTTCTATGAGAGTTATACTCCGGAGGCCGACATCAAGGAAGTGGACGAGGAACTGTCTGACTAACGGACGTTGACGGACACGCCGCAAGAAACAGGCTTGAACGGGAATGGGGCAGGCGGTGCAAAAGGACATCCGGCACCATTTTGCCGCCCGTCCCATTTTGTACATCAGAAGAATAAGGGATTCCTGCTGGGTTCTCAAGCCCCTGTTTGCACCGGACGGGGTTACGGGAGGAGAAAGCAAAAAAATTACGGGGAAAAGGACAAGAGTATGCAACAAATCCACTAACTTTGTGCATTATAGGCACGAATACTTTCGTCCTTACGATAAAAAACGAAATAATATGTATGTCATCGGTATAGCCGGAGGTACGGGTTCCGGGAAAACAACGGTCGCACGGAAAATCATAGAAAGCCTGCCCGCTAACGAAGTGGCACTCATTCCACAAGACTCCTATTACATCGACGCCACGGAAATGAGCTTGGAAGAACGGCGCAAAATCAATTTCGACCATCCCAGTTCTTTCGACTGGCCTCTGCTCATCCGGCAAGTGAAAGCCCTGAAGGCCGGACAGGCCATAGAACGGCCCACCTATTCTTATCTGGAATGCAACCGGTTGAAAGAGACCATACACGTGGAACCGCGAAAAGTGATTCTCATCGAAGGCATATTGGCCTTGTCCAATAAAGAACTGCGCGACATGATGGACCTGAAGGTTTTTGTAGATGCCGACCCTGACGAACGGCTGATACGCGTGATAGAACGGGACATCATCGAACGGGGACGGACCGTACAGATGGTCATGGAACGCTACCGCCGCGTACTGAAACCCATGCACACAGGATTCATAGAACCGACCAAACAGTATGCCGACCTGATTATTCCCCAAGGAGGCCAGAACGAAAAGGCCATCACCATCATGCAAACCCATATCCTGCACCATCTGAACCGGAAAGCCCCTGCCACGTAACCCTACCCAATGCCCTTGAAGATGAAAAAAGCATTCCTCGGCCTGATTGTCATTTTAGGCGCCGCATCCATAGCGGCCTGCGACAAGAGTGAAGACCGAAAAGACTCTCCACCGGGCATCGCACAAGACAACGCCACAGACTACTCCTGCGACCTCGGCCAGATTCAAGAAGCCGGTGAACTGATAGCCGTCACCCTGTCTGGAGCTGACACCTATTATGAATACAAGGGCCGTGGCACAGGACTGCAATTCGAACTGGCGGAACATTTTGCCAATTCCATCGGGACCAGGCTCCGGATGGAAACTGCGCGTGACACGGCCGAAGCACTACAAAAACTGTGCGACGGAGAAGTTGACCTCGTGGCATTGGAACTCCCCGCGCGCGATGCTTCCTACCCCGGTTTGCGCCCTGCGGGAAGCTGGTCGGCTTCCGCCGATGGCGACACGAGCAAAGTGCAATGGGTCGTGCGGAAAGATGCCCCGCTGCTGGCCGCGGCACTTGACAAATGGTATAAAGCGGATATCCGGAACACCCTGCAGGAACGTGCCCGGCAACGGCTGTCCGCCCCCGACGGAGGTGTGAAACGCCGCGTGCATGCCCCGCTGCAAGACCGTTCCAAAGGCATCATCTCGCCCTACGATGCCCTCTTCGTCCGCCACAGCCAATCCATAGGATGGGACTGGCGGCTCATGGCGGCACAATGCTACCAGGAATCGGCTTTCGATCCCGAAGCCATATCGTGGACCGGTGCAGGCGGGCTGATGCAGATTATGCCCGAAACCGCCAAACGCCTGGGACTGTCGCCCCACCAGGTACACCAGCCGGAAGCAAACATCGGTGCAGCGGCACGTTACCTGAAAGAACTGGAACAGAAGTTCAACGACATACCCGGACGCGCCGAACGCATCTGCTTCGTACTGGCGGCCTACAACGGCGGAAGCGGCCATGTGCGCGATGCCATGTCACTGGCACGCAAACACGGCAAGAACCCTTACCAGTGGAACGACGTTTCGCCTTTCATCCTTAAACTGGCCCAACCGCAATTCTACAACGACCCCGTCGTGAAATACGGCTACATGAGGGGGGAAGAAACCAGCAACTACGTGGCCGCCATACTGGAACGCTGGAAGAAATACCGCTCGGCCGTGTCAACCGGGGCAGGCGGTGCGATTCCGGCCGCCGCACGACGCATCCCCCGGAACAGTTCCAAAAGCCAGGTGCTCAGCGCCGAGGAAGTGGAAGCAAAGGCCAAACAGGAGCTATAGGCATGGAAAAAGCATTGCAGGAGGCTTTCGATGAAATCAGGGACATGCTGGACGGGAAGCTGCCGCCCGCCCGGTGCTACCACTCCCTGGAACGGCTTTTGGAACAGTCTATAAGCAAGGCGGCACACGGCTGCACTGCGGACTTCACAAACACGGCCTCACGCCTGCACCGGGCCTGCAGGCAAACCGGGCATCCGGCCTTGCCGCTGGAAGTGTTCCGGGCACGGGCATGGCAGATAAGGCAACACAGACAGCTCCCCGACGCCACCGCCTTCGCCTGCGACCTCAAAGCCGTGTGCGAAGGAATGGCCGCATTTTGGGGCATCCCCCTGCCGCAGGACATAAGCCGGAGGCTGCCGCGCCACTGGAAGCCGCTGCCTGTGCCGGACGGCGGCAGCCGCACGCGGCGCATGCGCATCACCGTGCACCGCTGGGACGACCGCTTTGTTTACGGCCATGAGAACGACCATCCCGCTGGGCGTTTGCTGAAGATACGCTATAACGGCACGGCAGACCTCGTGTTTGCCCGTCTGGCGGAACAGCTTTACGAAGGGGCGCAGCTCAACCTGACAGACATCAGCCGGGAAACGGGCAGCACGGAAAAAGGATGCCCCGTGCTACGGCCGGAAATGATTGTGCTCGACCCGGACTTCCTGATAGACATCACCGCCGTGTGCGCCTGCATGCAACCCTGCGGCTGGTCGGCCTATGCCCACCTGCTGGCCAAATTCCGGCCGGCAGCACAGACCGCAGCCATCATGCTGGGAAATGCCGCCAACCAGTTCCTGGACGACTGCGTGAACGAAAGGACCGCCGGGGCTGAACTGGAAAACGAAGACGAGCTGTACCTGCATTCCATACAGGAAAGTTTCCGCCGCCACCCGCTGGCCTATTCCACGCTTCCCGACATCGACCGCCACTTTTTCGACCAGTGCCGCAAACAGTTCAGCCATATCCGGCAGACCATAGAAGGCGGTTTCACCACTGCCGGCATCGACATCCGCAACACGGAAGTGCAACTGGAGCCGTCGTTCCTCTGCGAGGCACTCGGCCTGCAGGGACGGATGGACCTGCTCACCCTCGATGCCGGAAAGCTGGTGGAACTGAAAAGCGGAAAGGCCGACGAATACCCCGCGCGTACCCCCAAGGAAGAACACATGCTGCAAATGGCACTCTACAAGGAGGTGCTCTACCATAACATGAACCTGCCACGCGAACAAGTGCAGTCGTACCTGTTCTATTCCCGTTACCCCCAACTCTATGCCGCCGACGTGCCGCGGGAGAAGATACGGCGCGCCATAGCCCTGCGCAACGAAATAGTGCACATAGAACGCCGGCTGGCCGAAGGGGAATCGGAAGCCGTCCTGCGCGAACTGACGGAAGAGCGTATCAACACAGCCGGGCGCAACGACCGTTTTTACCTGCAGTACCTGCGCCCCGGCATACTGGAGACACTGGCACCCCTCAAGCGGATGGACGGGCCGGAAAAAACTTACTTCCACCGTTTCCTCACATTCATGGAGAAAGAACAGTTCCTGGCCAAGGTGGGCAACGGGCGGCCGGACTCCACCGGAGGGTTCGCGGCCGCATGGTGCCACGACACGCAAACCAAGCAGCAGGACGGGAACATCCTCACCGGCCTGCACCTCACCCCGCAGAAAAGCGCAGACGGGGCCGTCACCCACGTGCTCCTGGACTTCCCGGACTATGGCGACGACTTCCTTCCCAACTTCAGGCAGGGCGACATGGTGATGCTCTACGAAAAGAACAGCGAGCAGGACAGCGTCACCGGCAGGCAGTTCTTCCGCTGCACGGTAGAAGAGATACACCCCGACCGGATATTGCTGAAACTCTCTTTCAGGCAACGCAACGCCGGTGTGTTCCCCGCAGGCAGCAGCTATGCCGTGGAACCGGGCTATACCGACACGCCTTTCAGGCAGGCCTATGCCGGGCTGTTCCTTTTCCTCACGGCTCCCCCGGAACGCAAGGCACTCCTGCTGGGCACCCGTGCGCCCGGCACGGACAGCAGCCGCACCCTGAACCGCCATTACCTGAATGCGGAAATCGACGACATCGTGCTCAAAGCCAAACAAGCCGAAGACTATTTCCTGCTGGAGGGGCCGCCGGGAACGGGAAAGACCTCCGTGGCCCTGCGCTCCATGGTGGAAGAGTTCCTGTCGGAACCCTCTGAAAAGCACTTGCTGCTCATGGCCTACACCAACCGGGCCGTTGATGAAATCTGTGCCATGCTCGGCACGTTGAGCCCCATTCCGGATTATATACGCATCGGGCAGGAACCGGGTTGTGCCCCGGCATTCCGCCCACGGCTGCTGAAGAATGTCATCGGCCGTGCCCGGACACGCAGGCAGATATACGAAACGCTGATGCCCGTCCGCCTGTTCGTGGGCACCGTGAACAGCCTTTGTGCACAAACGGAACTGCTTAAAATGAAGGTTTTCGATGTGGCTATCATCGACGAGGCTTCGCAAGTGCTCGAACCCCAGCTGTTACCCTTGCTCTGCCACAGCCGGGAACACCGCCGCAACGACATCGCCACGCAAGAATGCACCATACGCAAATTCATCCTCATCGGCGACCACAAGCAGTTGCCCGCCGTGGTGATGCAACGACCGCAACAGTCGTGCGTGACAGAAAAAACACTGAACGCAATCGGGCTGACCGATTGCCGCAATTCGCTCTTCGAACGTCTGCATGTCCTGAACGCGACATGCGGAAAGAAAAATATCACGGCCATGCTGCACAAACAAGGCCGCATGCATCCGGACATTGCCCGCTTTGCCAGCCTGAATTTCTACGGCGGAAAGCTCGATGCCGTCCCGTTGCCCCACCAGCTGGAGGAACACCCCTTCGCCCAGACCCCGGACGGCGGGGCATGGACCCAGGCCGTTGCACGCACGCGCATGGGACTGTTGCACGTGGCCGGCAACCGGACAGGGGGAAACCCCAAAAGCAACCCGCAGGAAGCCGAGACCGTGGCCCGGCTCGTCAACACCCTGCACACCCTTTTCCGCCTGAACCACTCCGAGGGGTGCATCGCCGCCCACGTGGGCATCATCGTGCCGTTCCGTGCCCAGATTGCCATGGTGCGCAGGAAACTGGAGGAACTGGCGCCCCATCTGCCGGAGGCGGCAGGCATCACGATAGACACTGTGGAACGCTACCAAGGCAGCCAGCGCGATGTCATCATTTTCAGCACCACCGTAAGCCGCGACTGGCAGCTCGACACACTATCCGAACCGGTCATGACCGGCAGCAGGGCGGTGGACCGCAAACTCAACGTGGCACTGACACGGGCCCGCAAGCAATTCTTCCTGGTGGGTGACGCCACCCTGCTGCAGCGGTGCGAAGCCTACCGCGAACTGATGGCGTGCCTGCAACCGCTCCCGCTTCCCCCGGCAAACGAAGCCTGACCTATCCGGCCTTATAGCGGTAGGCGGCATCCACACCGGCCCGTATCATGCGGAAAGCCAGACAAAGCTGGGTGCCCACGGTGCGTTCGGAAATAGAAAGCTCGCTGGCAATGGAGGAATACGACAACCCCTCACGGAAATACAACCGGTAAATATGGCGGCGACGGGCGGGCAAGCGTCCCACAGCCTCAGTGTGCAGGTGGTGCAACTCCCTGAAAAGGCAACGCTGCGCCGTTTCGTCGGCCACAGTCCTTGCCGCGGATGTTTCTTGCTCCATATAGCCAGCCTGCCAGTCACGCCTCCTGTAATGGCGGATATAATCCACCACCGTATGCCGCATTATGGTGAAAAGCAAATTGTGCATAGAGGGGATGCGTATGTCTTCCCTGCACCTCCAAAGTTGCTCGAACACGTCCTGCGCCAGATCGTCGGCCAGCGAAGGATCGGCAATGCGGGCCGCGATATAGTTCCGCACCATGGGCCTGTATTGCAAGTAACATGCCGAGAACTTTTCTTCAGTGAATGTTTCCATGATATGCTATGTTTAATAACGTCCTTGACTACCCGCAAATATACGTATTATCCTCCGGCCGGGATGGGACGTTTTTGCACAGGATATACGTCAGTTTCTACCATTTTGCGCATTTTCCGGGTTTATCGCCGCATTTCCCTAAAATAGAAACGGGGCGGACAGCCGGTGGAGTGTGTCTCCACCCTGCCGCCATCCGCCCCATCAGGCAAATGCGCCCCTAAGAAGGCCTGCCTCTTAATTCTCCACCATGGGAAGATACCAGTTCGACTTGTCTTTCAGCTTGACATAAAGCGGCGAAGAGGCCAACTGGTCGTCCGTCATCTCCGGATTGTCGCGGCGCGCCACGCGCGAAGCCAGGAAGTCCGCATCCCGGCGGAAAGCGAACCGCATCAAGTCGAAGAAACGGTTCCCGTCATAGGACGTTTCCAAAGCCATCTCGTCTATCAGGAAATCTTCCACCGCCCGTATGCTGTCCTCCCGTCCGGACAGTTCCGGAAGCGAATAGCGCAAAGTGTCCATCTCCGCATTGCCGCTGCCCAAGGCATGGATACCGATATTGTCGGTGTTGTCGCCGAAGTCGTAAAACGTGTAACCGGAATTCATCAGGCGCGCCAACTCTCCGTTGGCATCATAATAGACCAGATTGCCGCGGCTCAGGCCATACTTCAGCACGCTGAAGGCCGTGTGCGGATAACCGGCCCGGTTGATGGCCTCGGCCAGGCGGAGGAAAATCGTGTTCACGCGGTAAGTGCCCACATGCGGCCACGAGGTGGAATACTTCCAGATGGACATGTCATAGGTCACGGTCGTGGGAAATGTATAGAGCCGCAAGTCGCCCAACCCGTACTGGGGAGTTCCCGTCACGGTGATATAGCTGAGATATTGCGGATTGGACCGCGTGCCGTAATACATCGTATCGGCTACCAAGGCATAACGGGACATGTATTCCTCACTGTTTTCCATGGTGAAGGCCACATAACAATAATAGGTATTGTCCACCAAATGCTTCAGATACTCCGACCCCAGCAATTCGGACAACATTGTCAAAGACAGTGTGCCCACCTGGCCGTAATAGTTAGACAATGCCAGCGGCACCACGCTGATCAGTCCCGAACCCAGGCTGTTGAAACGCCCCGACCAACCGTCCGTCACATCAGTGTACTGCATCGTAGATGCCATATACTGCACGGCATCGGAAGACCCCATGGTATATTCGTTCATGACCAGATAGTCACGATAATACTGGGCTGCCTGTGCAAAGTCCGACGGGTTGCCCGTCACCGAGCCGCGCCACAGGTGAAGATCGCCCAGGAGCAGGCGCACCGGCAGGAAGAAGTAACGGCTGTTGATCGTATAGCTCTCATAATAGCTGAAATCACCATAATACGGGAAATCCGTATCCACGTAGGCTTGCAGGTCGTCGATGAAGTAAGAGCAGATGCCTTCCATGTCCTTCCGGTTCGACATGTCGTTCATCACCTGTTCCACATCGGAATAGGACAGCAACGGCTCCGTATAGAAAGGCACCGTGCCGTAAATCTGCGCCAGCCAGAGATACGTCCAGGCCCGGTAAGCGCTCACCGCTGCATACTCTTTCAAGAACACCCGTTCACCACGCCGTTCCATGGCAGAATCCGCCCGGCTCAGATAGAAGTTACAGTTGTTGATGATGGCGTAATAGTCACGGTAACGATTGTAAGACGTGTCTTCCAATTCCTCGAAATTGGACAGATTGATCAAAGCATCGTCAGCGTACTGCGTCGGAGACACCAGGTCGCCCCTCACTTCGCCCAGCAAAACGTTGCGTTCGGCCACATCCTGGGCCAGGCTGATGATACCGAGCATGGAAAATACCGTGTCGCCGGCTTGCGAAAAATTATGGTCTTCCTCAAACATCACGGTCGTGGTCTCCACCTCGCATGAGGTGAAAGCCATGACAGCCGCACATACGGCGGCCGCCGGTCTGAATATGGATTTGATTTTCATCATTTCGACTTTAAAGATTAAACTTCACACCAAGTACGAAACTACGCCCGCGCCCCAACAGGCCGGTGTCGATACCCTGATAGAGCGGGTTGGAGGACACAGACAGTTCCGGATCGCTGCCTAAGTATTTCGTGCAGGTAAACAGATTGTTGGCAGCCCCCCAAACGGTGATGCCCTGCAGGAATGTGTAATTGAACGGGAAACGGTAACTCAGCGTCAGCGACTTCAGTTTCATGTACGAGCCATTCTCAATCCAGCGGTCGGAAAAGCGGCTGTTGCCCATCGGGTCACCGTAGCTGGCGCGCGGGATGTCCGTCTGCTGCCCTTCGGAAGTCCACCGGTTCAGCATGGCCGTCGTCTGGTTGTAAAGCGAAGAACCGCTTTCCAGCACGGCACGCTGGTAATTGTAGATGTCATTGCCCAGCGAATAGCTGAACAAGACGTCGAGCGTCCAGTTTTTGTAATGCAGGCTCGTACCGAAATTGCCGAAGATATCCGGATTCGGGTCGCCGATTACCGTCTGGTCGTTTTCATCAATCACGCCATCGGGCGTCAAGTCGGCAAAGTGCATGTCTCCGGCACCGAACTGCTCGCCGCGCAGGCTGCCGTTATACAGGTTGGCCGCCTGGGCCTCCTCCGAAGTGGAGAACACGCCCAGGGTCTTGTAGCCGTAGAACAGGCCCAGCGGGCTTCCCACTTGCGTCACCACCGTACCGCCGGCCACCGTGGTATAAATCGACTGGTTACCGTCCGGCAGAGCCGTCACCTTATTCTTATAGTGCCCCATCGTGGCAAAGATTTCCCACGAAAAGTCTTTCAAGGCCATCACTTTCGCCCTGGCGGAGAAATCGAAACCTAGGTTTTCCATCTTCCCGTCGTTGCTCCAATAAGAGTCCAGTCCACTCACCCCACCGATAGACTTCAGCGTCAGCATGTCGTCCACATACGACTTGTAGAAATTGAAGCTCAGGGCCAGGCGGCTGCCGAGCATCCCCATGTCCAGACCCGCGGAAACGCGCGTCACGGTCTCCCACTTCAGCTGGTCGTTGCCGATATTGGCCAGAATCAGGCCGGCCGTCTGGTTGAGGAACGAGGTGGAGGCAAAATAAGTCTTGGAAGCGAAACAGTCTATGTTGTCATTGCCCGACTGGTCCACACCCACATTCAGCTTCAGATAGTCAATGCCCTTCACCTTGCGGAAGAAAGGTTCGGCAGACACCACCCATGCAGCCTGCAAGGAGGGGAACACCCCCCACACGTAATGCCCCAGTTTCATCCCGCCCTCGGCATTGCGACCGAAGCGGGTAGATGTTTCGGCCGTCACCGTGCCCTGCAGCAAATACCTGTCGGCAAAGTTGTAATCGGCGTTTACATAAACCGCCGTAGATTTCCAGGCTTCCACCACACCTTCCACCTGGCGGTTGTCCATGTCGCTCGTGATGTTCGGCAACTTGTCGCCCACACTGTTGTCTGCCCGGATGGCATCGGAATTGAACGCGTCGCTCAGATAGCGGAACCCGCCGATTACATTGACATAGTGGCCGCCGTAGCGATTGCCCCAGTCTATGCGGGTATCCGTCTGCACCGTAGTCTGCTTGGCCGAATAAGACTTGGCCTGGTTCTCGGTGTCCTCATCCATCCCTGTGGAGAAAGTCGGCACTCCCTCGTCCGGAATAAAATAATGCTCCGACACATTGTTCAGGATATAGCTGGCCTGCTGTGAAATGGAGAACTGCCGGGTGATTTGCCATTTGGGCCTGACATCCAGGGTAAAGAGGTTATACTCCAGACGGTTCTTGTTGCTGGCATCCCCGTTCTCCAATATGGAAAGGGGATTAGACAACCCGAACGTGTCATAGTCCGACAGCGTACTGGTGATGTTGCCGTCCGTGTCTGCCGAGTACCCGCTCAGTATGGGAGCCTTTATCAGGGCCAATGCCCCCGGTGCGAGGATGGTTGACGAAGAAGTGACGAAACCGTCGTCGCGCAGGTCGCGCGTCGTGTTGGAGTAAGCCACGTTAATCCGGCACGACAAGTCTTTCACCACATTCACGTCTGCATTGAAACGCATGTTCAGCCGCGCAAAGTCGTTGCCTTCCAAAGTGCTCTGCGCGTTGGCATACCCGACGGAAAGGTTATAGCTGGCCACATCGTCACCTCCCTGCACATTCACGCCATAGTTCTGCGTGAAAGCCTCACGGTAAACATACTTCTTCCAGTCCGTATTGTTATGATAAGTGGCATACAGCTGGCGATCGGCCGTATAATCGTCCAGATAGTCCGGGATTGAGGTCACATTGCCATTCACGTCCGTCACATACGAACGATACTGCGTGGCGTTCAGCATCGAAGGCAGTTTAGGCATCAGTTCCACCTGCCCGTAGATGTCCACATCGATGCGCGTGGCCATGCTCTTGGCCCGTTTGGTCTCGATGACCAACACGCCATTCGCCCCCTTGGCACCGTAGAGCGCCGTGGCGTTCTTCAACACCGTGACCCGCTCGATGTCGTTCACGCTGATGGCCGAAAGCACGTTGTTCACGTACCCGTCGTGCATCAGTTGGCGGTTATTCTGCGTGTCCAATATCATACCGTCCAGGATAACCAGGGGCTGCGCGTTGGCGTTGAGTGAATTATATCCGCCAATGAACATGGACGCCCCCTGCGCCGGATTGGCAGAATGGAGCAACGTGCGCACATCCGCCCCCAGCCGCTTGGCCACTTCATCTTCTACCGTCAAGGCAGACGACAGGTTGAAACCATCGGCCGAGGTCTGGTTCGTCACCCGCACATCGCCGGCAAACCCCGGCGTAAAGTCAGCGGAATAAAGTTTCAAATCCAACACCTCGTCCCGCACCGACAGATGAGTCCGCAACGGGGCATAGCCCGGAGCCTCGGCCTGCAACTGGTTTGCATAGGCCGGCACGGCTATTTCAAAACGTCCATCCTCACCGGTCAGGGCCGTGTAGCGGCGGTCGCCTGCCGCCTGCAGGATGGCTCCCTGCACAGGACTGCCCGTAGCCGCATCTGTCACCCGTCCCCTGTAAGACATCAGGGGAACCCTCTCTGCCGTCTTTTCCTCCACGTCCTGCCGCACGGAGTCTGCCGGGACCGTTTCCTGGCCGCAGACGGCGGTACCGGGCACGACAGCCAGAGCCATGCCCAGACATATACAACAGTATAGATACTTGTTATTCTTCATTGCCCGTATTTTCAATTAGATGGTTTCAACACAATACAATCAATATTCAACGTCCGGGTATAATTCGTATTGCTACGTGAAGCGGCGTTGCTGATGGTCAGCCTCACCGGTGCATCCGAAAAGTCCGTCCGGTCGGGATAGTAGTCGCAATAAGGGAATTCATGACCGAGCACCACCCACACCGTATCCACAGCCGTGCCGGGCACTTCCATTTCGCCGGTTTCCAGCGTTTCGCCGCTGGCATCGTCTTCCAGCGTGAAAGTCACCAGGTTGGGTTTCTGCTCGATGTTAGACACCCAGCCGCTGCGCGTCAAGTTCTGCGGGACGAACACCACACCAATGTCGTAGGCGCACGAAAACATGTTCGGCAGGACAAAGGTCATGTTCGGTTGCGAACTGAGGACAGAGCTGGTAGTGTATTGCATGTAGTAACTCCCAGACACCCCCGTACCGGCTGTTGCCACAAACACTCGCGTCCCCGTGGTGTTCCGTCCGATATCCACCAGATAACGGTCATAATCCTCCGCCTCGATGACGATTTCACTGACCAAGGTTTCATAAGGATCCATGTCCACCTCCGATGATTTGTACACCATGCCGTTGCTGCAGGATATGGAATCGTCTATGTGGGAGAAGATGCCTCCTTCCTCGTATGGGGAGGTGAATATGTTTCCGTCGGTAGAGACCCAATCCGGCAGATAGGTCTGAGCATTCTGGGCAAACACCAGGTTACCTACAATCGCACGGCTGGCATAGGCTTGCGCCAGCGAATCACCGCCATCGGCATAATTGTAGAAGCGGCGGTAATTTGCCAACATGTCCTGCCAGGCTGCATTGGTCGGCACCAGCATGGTGAAGCTCTCGTCTTCGTCATTCAGGTAACCGATCTGTTGCCACAACTGGTTATTCAGGACGAACACCGAGTCGGAATAGACACGCTGGCCGTTCACCACCCCGCTCACCACACTGGCATCCGGGTCAAACACCATTTCGTTGAAACTGTACAGATAATCGGCCACGTCCGAGAAACTGGCATCCTGCCGCAGGTAGCTCCAGATGTTATGGTTGTAGGGAGCCTGTCCGGTCAGGATGTGCAGGTCGCCATTGCTGCATTCGATGTTGTACTCCGACACCGACGCGCCGTTGAATGCCGGGACACCGTTCAGGGCCACGAACGGCATGCGCTTGCCGTTGAGCACCAGCACCGTGTCGTTCACCACCGTCGAACCGGCTATCACTCCGTGGGCAATGTGGTTTTCCACCACCTGCAGGAGCACTTCGTCTTCACTCATCGCCTCTCCTGTCACGAGGGTCGTGTCGATACTCCCGGACGGTGCCCACACCGTATAGCTCTGGTCGCTGTCCAGATACCGGTCATAGCCCTTTTCCTGCAGCAGACGGGCAAAATCGGCCAGTTCCGCACGGCCCTGGATAGCCTGCCACAAGGTCTGTGAAGGTCTTGCCGCACCACTGTAATGCTCATCCCATTCGTCTGCACAAGACACCGCAAGCCCGGCCACGGTTGCCATCAGGCATAAAGTCCATCCTCCAATATACTTGTTCATACTCTTCACTTGCTTTTTCGTTTATGGTTAATTCCTGTCTTCAGACGTATTGCCGTTATAGACACTCCTTGGACACAGTTCGATGAAATCAATGTTCAACAAACGGCCCGTACGTTCATCCACCTTGCGGAAACGCAGGTAAAACGGATCGCCCGTCAGTTGCTGGGTCGTCACGATATGACGCAAGTACCACAAATCATTCGTACATTTCTGCCCTTTCGTCACACGGTCATTGTTCACACGGTACATGGCGGCCGGCCCTTTCATGTAGCCCAGGTTGCGCATGGCCTTGTCGTTTTCCGTGATGGTTGTCAGGCCGGACGTGTTGGACGAGATGTCATAATTGATGTCGTCAAACAAATAGTCGTCCCGAATCATCCCCACTTTGGCATCCGTTCCTATCCTGTTCATGTCCAAGGGTATGCCCGTGGGCTGCATGTTGCTGGTGTCATAACCGAAATAAATCTGCGTGATGCTCATCAACGAGTTGCACACGTAGCCGATACGGATCTCATACTGTCCGGCCGGAACGGCAGGCACGCGCAGCGTCACATCATACTCCCCGCCAAAGTTCATATTGTCCAGTTTATAGGCCATCAAGTCCATATACGTCGTACCGGCTCCCGCCGAGGCCGGCACCGGCCAGCGGTTGTAGTAACATTCGCACTGGTCGTCATAGGTCAGGTTCTTGAAATAGCCGGTAGGGAAATATGTGCCCAGCATCTCGCCATCCTGGTCATTGCGCACGTTGTTGTTGGTCAGTTCCGACAGCAGGCTGCCCGTGTCGATACGGATGCGTTCCGTGAGCAACATGTTCTCCACACCGGTACTGTAAGCCAGCACGCCGTTCAGCATCTGGTAGTTGCCGTTCACGGTCGATGCGCTTCCCGACGAGAGCACCTGCACGCCATCCATCCTGTTGTTGTCGCGCTCGCAGCGGTCCAGATATATGGCATTGCCCAGCAACGACACCATCTGCAAGCGCAGAAGCTGCCCGCCCATTGTCTCATAATACTCTACATAGTCGCCGCCTTCCGGCACAGACCATTCGTTGGTGGCCAGCACCAAGTCGGAATACCCCACATTGCGGTCCAGGATATGATAGGCCATAAAGCGGTGCAAGGGGTTACGCGAATGGGTATAGTCGTTGTCATACAGGCCGGCATCTTCCGGATACACCTCGTCATAAATATTCTTGGCATAGTTGGCCAGCGACTGAAGGTCGGACTCCAAGTCGCCCGTGTACAACGGCTTGGCCATGTTTTGCGGGTCATACACCCGGCTAAACACTTCATCACTCTCCACAAACACCGTAAAACCGAAACGTCTGGCCGTAGGCACCTTCTGCCCGCTCCCGGTGTAGTTAGCTGTATATTGTGCCAGTTTATCCGCCATTTCAGTGCTCTCATCCTGTTCCAGCAGGAGAGAGTCCGTCAGTCCCGTACACTGCAATGCTTCCATGAAAAGCGTAAAACCTTCGTCCTCGCAACGGTTGGCCATGAAGTCCGGCAGCAGGTAGTTGGACTGTTCCAACACATGGTCGATGGTGTGCACCACGCCGTTACTCACCGTGTCGTTGGCCTGGATAATGCGGGAGGAGTTGTTGAACACATACACCGTCATGCTGTCGTTCGTACTGATGTCATATTCCTTTTCGATGCTCACCTGCACCCGCCTGTCGTACATGTTCGGAGTGGCCAAGTATCCGGTAGAAAAGTCCGACGTGAGGTATTCCTCATCAAACAGATGGCTTTTGGCCAATGCCTCCACCACGGAGTCCGGAAGGGTCTCCAGCGTGTAGTCCGGATAGTTCTCCTGTATGTATTGTTCCATGGCATCGTTGGTGGGTGCCAGGCAGGTGTATTCACCGTAGGCATACATCAGTCCTTTCACGCCCGCCCGCTGCAACAAAATGGAAAAATCGCTGTAACGGCCGTCTGCATCCAGAAAGTCGCCGATGGTCTGGCCCACAAAAACATAATAGCTGTCGCCTTCAACTCCATCGTCATAACATCCGGAGAGAAGAGCCGAAAGCACGGCCATGAACGACACGCCCCATACGGACAGCCTGCGTGCCGCCATCCTCTGCCACCGTCGGGCAGTATTTTTGATTCTGTGTTTCATATCTCTTTTCCTTTTTTTGCGTTACATTAATATATATAAGCCGGATTCTGGTCATCCTCCAGCAACGGGTTCACGTCTATTTCCTCTTGATAAATGGGCAGGAACAGGTTGTCCAGCGAACCGATTCGGGCCACGGCATCGCTTCCGTTAGAGCTGTAACGGCGCAACAGGTAGGTGTTGCGCAGAACAGACATGGTTTGCGACGGATTCTCGGAATGGCGCACCATACGTACCAAGTCGTACCACCGCTTGCCCTCAAACATCAGTTCACGTTGGCGTTCCTCCAGCACGAGCGTTTTGATCTCATCTGCATTATACTGCAAGTTGCTTGCTCCCCGACAGCCGCGGGAATTAACCGCCTGCACCAGATTGAACGCTTCCTGGCAGTTTTCCTCCCCGCCAATATAGGCCAAGGCTTCGGCACGCATCAGCATCACGTCCGTCAGACGATAAACCACCCAGTTCTCCGCCGTAGTCCGCAAGGAATGCGTCAACGACCCGCTGGAAGTCTGGGGTATCCCGCGGAACTTATAGATCACATAAGCGGCATCGGCCGTCACCCCGTTGTAGGATGTATTGGTGGTCAGTCGCGAATCGGCCGTATTGGCAAAAAGGCTGCCCGTAGTCTGGTTGGTCAGATAGGTTGCGGCATTGAGCCGTCCGTTGTTTTGGGAATGCTCTCCATAGAAATAAGTCACTCCCTCGTTGCCGCTGCTCCGGTTTTCCAGACTGTATTGCAATTCGAAGATGCTCTCGAAAGAATTCCCCAAATAAAAAATCATGTAATAAGGGTAGTCCGTAGTATAGCTGCCGTAATTGACACTTGCATCCTGCAAAGGGTAGCCATTGTAAAGAGCCAAGTCGCCTTCGTAGGCATATGTCGAATAGTCTCCTGCCGACATTTCCTGCTGCAAAGTGTTGTAATCGTCTATTTTCTCATTAATGATTTGCTGGCAATACTCTGCACACTGGGCATAGTCACCGCGCCACAGATGCACATCGGCCAGCAAGGCACGCACGGATTGTTTATTGAGACGCCCTTTTTGCTCGGCCCGGTCTTCAAAATACTTGCGGTCCCAAATATAAATTTCAGCCCACTCCAAGTCTTCAATGATGAAGTCGAGCACCTCGTCCTCGGTCGAGGCATCTGTCTTAAAATCCACATCATCGCCGATGGTGGCTTGAGCCACAAGGGGAATCTTCTCAAACGAACGGATCAAGTAGAAATAACACAAGGCACGTATGGCACGAGCCTCGGCCTCATGGGTCTGCAACTCGCTCTCCGAATAATTGCCGTCCTTCTCCTGGGCCTGCGGGGCATAGTGGAGAATGGTATTGCACAGGTTGATTACGTTGTAGAACGCCGCCCATGAAACCCACGGGTTACTGGGTGTGATGTTGTTCGTATAAAAATAATACAGGTTGTTGTCTTTCTGCAATTCGGAGTTGTCGGTCACATTGTCGCCGCGCATCTCTCCCCACATAATCACGCGGCGGATAAAGTCGGCGTTCTCCATTTCATAATAGCAGGCCGTGATGACGCTCTCCACCTCGCTCTTCTTTTCCCAATAGTTCTCCACCACCACGCCGTTGAGCGGGGTAATGGTCAGGAAGTCGCCACAGGAAGAAGCCCCCACACCTGTAAGCATCAGGAACAACGTACCTTTTATGATTGTTCTTTTCATATCAATTCTGTTTTTAAAGGGTTAGAATGTAACCGTCAGACCAAAAGTGTAGGATTTGGCACGCGGGGTGATGGCATTGTCCGTCGTCACGCCGTAGCCGCCGTAGCTTACCTCCGGATCCACGCCGGAATATCTCGTCAGGCAGAACAGGTTTTCGCCACTCAAGTACAAAGTCAATCTCGACAGGCCGATGCGCTTAATCCACTGGCTACTCATGTTATAGGAAATCTGCAAATAGTTCAGACGCAGGAAAGACCCGTCCTCTACGAAACGGTCACTGCCCAACCAGTTGTAGCCCATATTATAGAGTGCACGGGGGAGTACTATCGAACCGTCTGCCCCGTCACCTTCCTTGCGCCAGCGGTAGTTCACAGCCGTACTTTGGTTGTTGGAGCTGTACATGTTCTCCGCATACATGCGGGCCGCATTGACGATTTTGTTGCCGTAACGGTAGTTAAACTGTGCGTTCAGGCTCCATTCCTTGTAGTTGAGCCGGAACCCGAAACCGCCCGTCAGCTTGGGCAGTGAACTGCCGAGATAAACCACGTCATACTGGTCAATCGACCCGTCGTGGTTGATGTCCTCATAAATGGCATCGCCACCTTGAAAAGCATAACGCACCCCGCTGTAGTCATAATACATTTGCAGGGGAGAACCGTCTGCCCCGTAAATCACATCGCCGTTGGCATCGTAGGCCACGGGACAGGTAGCCCCGGTGGCGATGGCCGTCTCATAATTGTCATAACTGTAGGCATACACACCCTTGTAGCGCAATCCGTAGATGGCCCCGAACGGATTGTTAATCTGCACGCGGGTCATATACTCGCCGTTGTCGGGCAGATTGACACCTGTTCCATTAATGGAGGCCAAACGGATGGGATCCATGTCCGTGATGGTGTTGCGGTTATTGGCGAAAGTCAGGTTGAACGTAGCCGAGAGTTTACCCACCAGCTTCACGCGGTTCAACTGGAAATTGATTTCATACCCTTGGTTCAGCATATCGCCGCCGTTCTCCCACGACAACGAAGAGAAACCCGTGGAAGTAGGTATGCTCACATTCTGCATCAGGATATCGGTGGCCATACTCCGGTACAAGTTGATATCAGCCGTCACCAAATCATTGAACAAGCCAATGTTCCAGCCCAGGTTCCACTGTGCGTTCTTTTCCCACCGGAGGTCTGTCAGCTGCACGTTGCTCGGCCGCATGCTGATGCTGTTGATATATGTGCCTCCGGCATTGTACACACTGTAATAAGTGTCGCTGCTGCCCGGTTCGCGTCCTGTGACACCATAGCTGAAACGTATGGCGAACATGCTCAGCCATTTTCTGGAAAAGTCCATCCATCGTTCATCGGAGATGTTCCAACGTCCGGAAGCAGAATAGAAGATACCCCATCGGTAATTGGGACCGAACTTCGTGCTGCCGTCCCCGCGCACGGCCACATCCGCAATGTAGCGGCTCTTGTAGGCATAATGGCCTTGGAACACCCAGTTGGCATTTCTCCAATGTCCGGCAGAGGTAGTGGTCGAATTCAGGTGCCCGCCCGAAGCCGCAGAAGTGATGCTGCCGCTCGGCAGGGAATAGGACGACACCGACTGTCCGCTCGACGTACCGGACGTCATTTCGCCTTTGAAAAACAGGCTCACCGAATGGTCATCGTTCAGTATGCGGGGGATGAAAGTCAGCTGGTGGCGCGTGGTAAAGGCAAAACTCTTGCTGAAAGAAGAGGAAGCCGTGTTCACATCGGTCACCTCCTGCGTCCAGTCCCTCGACCTCAACTCCCACGGATAGTAAGTATCATTGTAGTCATTGTAGATGCTCAGGTAAACGGTTCCGTTGTAGTTCAACTGATGTGCATCCTGGTCGATGCCCAGCAAACGATACTGGATGTCGAACTGAGGCACGATATTGTAAGTGCGGCTTTCGTTCTGCGCCAGATAGGCGGACGCCACCGGATTGACCAAATCTCGTTGGTCGCTCAGTTCGTCCACATCACCAGAATAACTCTCGGTGAAACGCGGAATGCGGTAATATGTGCCCAAACTGTTGCCATAGGCATCTTCGTCATAGATGGCCACGTTGGGCATCTTCTTGTAGGCCACGCTCAACAGGTCGTCGCTATTCTGCTGGTTGTCCGTATAGGTCAGCGAGAAGTTGCTGGAGATGCGGATGCGGTCGTTCACGAAATAGTCTAACGCCATACGCGTGGTGAAACGGTCCAGCTGTTGCGCGATGATGGACCCTATCTGGTGGTCATAACCGGCCGAGATGCGGTAGTTTGCCTTTTCACCTCCGCCCGAAAGGGAGATGTAATGGGTCTGGAACAAGCCGAACTGCTTCACGGCATCCCGCCAGTCGGTGTTGTTGTTGAACTGCTCATATTCGGAGAAGGTACGGTCGTAATTCAGTTCCGGCTGGCTGTCGGGATTCTGGTTCGTGTTGAACAGTTCTTCTTTCATCAGCATGGTGTACTGGTCACCGTTCAGCAGTTTGTAACCTTCCGGCTGGTAGGTGCCTTTCAGTTTCAGAGAGTAGGTGAACTGCGGCTTGCCACGCCGGCCGCGCTTGGTGACGATGCTGATTACGCCGTTCGAACCTTTCGACCCCCACAGGGCTGTGGCTGCCGCATCTTTCAGCACCGAGATGCTCTCAATGTCTTCGGGGTTGATGCTCAACAGTTCGGCGAAACGTTCGTCGGTCATGCTGCTGTAGTCCACGTCATCATTGGCATCCGTCTCAAAGATGTTGCCATCCAGGACAATCAACGGCTCGGCATTGCCGAAAATAGTAGATACGCCGCGCAGACGCATCGTCGTGCCCGACCCCAGATTGCCGGAATTGCTGATGATGTCCAGTCCGGCGATGCGCCCCTGCAGGGCTTCATCTACCGAAGTGATGGAAAGTCCCTCAAACTCTTCCATCTTAATGGTTTGCTGGGCAAACGACTGTTCCCGCTGCGGGATGTCCAGCCCGCCGGTGGCCACTTTGGTGGTCTGTCCCCTTACCACCACCTCTCTCATCACCTGGCTGCTCTCCACCATGGTGACATTGAACACCGTGCGCCTGCCGATTTCGAAAAGTTCCGTCTTGTAGCCCATGTAGGTGAAGCGCAGACGGTTCTGCGGGTTCCTCACTTTCAGCGAGAAATGTCCGTTCATGTCCGTCACGGTCGCCTCGATGATACGGTTGGACCCGTCAATCTCCACGGCATACACCCCCATCAACGGCCCCAGGTTGTCCGACACGGTTCCGCTGACCACGTGCCCTTGCGCCTTGGCCAACAACGGACAAAGCAAGCATAAAAGTGCTATCAAATATCTTGTCTTGTTCATGTTTCTTGTTTTAAGTCATGGTCATTATCACGTCATTAATTCCCGTTGCCACGATCCACGCAGAAGCATTCGTCATCATACACCAACGGTTCGCTGATACGGTGCACCACTGCGTAAGACGAAGTGGAAATGCTTCCGTTGTACGAGTTTGCCGAGAACGAATATTCGCGCACCATACGGTTGTAATATTCTGGGTCTGCCACAGACACCACGGCGTCATCCGTTTCATCGGAATTGTCGCGCACGACGATACCTGCCGCCGTGGCACTGACCTGCATGGTGTAGCTCATACCGTCGCGTGTACCCCCGGACTGTATGGCAGCCGTCTCATACGTACCGCTGCGCGGGTCGCCGCCGATATAGATGGAATTGTCTTGGAAGTGGTATTTCAGGAAATTCAGCACCCGCTGCGTCCATGCGGTCTTGATGCTGTCCACATCCACGTCGGTCCCGGCATAAACCTGGTCCAGCGCATTGATGTCATCCCAGCTGGGCAGTCCGAGTGCGTAGGCTTTCTCCATGGCTTCATTATCGGGCACATAGACCGTATAATGGTAGGAGTTGAAGTTCCTCACGGTCGTGTTGTCGCTGTTCATGCTGTAGTAGTCCCCGCTCTGGCGCAATATGGCATACTGTGTCTCTTCCGTTGACGACCAGTTCTCGTTGCCGGCCAGCAGTTCGTAAAACTCGCTGTATTCCTCATGCGAGGTCAGTTCTTCCTGCAGGGAACGGAACGTGGGCTGCACCATCTGGTCCATCACGTAATACACGCCGTTATCCATCTCCACCCAGTCCTGTGCTTTCACCATCTCGCCGCTGAACTGGTCTTCCACGACCACTTCACCGCCGCCGGATTCTATGTATATGGCACCGTTGTCTTTCGTCTGGTAATACACCGACCCGTTGCCCACATAGTTGCCCCCGTTGATGTCGCGGGGAATGATGCAGAAGTTCAGCAGGTCTTCCAGCCGGTTCTCCACCACCGTGTTCACCGTATAGACCGTGTTCCCGCTATCGTCATAGCTGCGGCTGCTGTTCAGTTGCTGCAAATCTTCTTCCAGGCAACCCTCCAGCCCGCCTATGGTCTTGTCATAGCGATAGCAATAAGCCTGCACCGTCTGCGTGGTCTCATCGAAATAGAAACGGAACCAGCGCGGGTCGTTCGTGCTGTACGACACCGGGTCGATGTAGCGCGACAGGGCATCATCCGTCAGGATCAGGAAATCGTAATGGCTCACCATAGAAAGCAGGTAAGGCTCGAACTCCAGGTTGTTCACGGCCCAGTGCATCACGCGCATGTTTTCGTTCACCAGCGTCGGGGCCAGCACGGAACGGAACGATGCCGGGGCATATACATTGTTCATCACATAAACCGCCCCGTTGTCGCACACGGAAGTGCTCTCCATCACGATGTCCGCCGGATCCAGCCCGATGGGGTCTTTCGCATCATCGAGCACCGTGCCGAAACGGCTGGGCAGCGAAGACATGAACGAATACTGCATGTGATTGTTCAAGAACTCCGCCAACACGTTGTTCGGCACCTGCTCAAACGGTTCCCCGCTGGGATAGCGCTCGCGCAGGAAAGCCCCGTCATCGCTGTTCCAGTAAGTTGTCAGGGCTTCGTCTGTCGGGGCGAAAATGGCGCCCATGTCGCCCTGCAGGTCGCCGCTCTCCGCATAGTCGTTCAGGCTGGGGTCGAACTTCAGGCACGCATCGGTGCCCACCTCGGTGCCGTCATGGCTCGTGGTCAGCGAGGTTCCGTCGGCCGAAGAATAGAAATAGCGGCGCACATAGATGGAGTCGCCGCCCGCCAGGGCGGGATACAGGTTTTGCCCGGCATAGGTGTCCACCAGGTATTGGTATTCGGACGTCAGTTCCGCATCGGGGAACGGTGCCGAGAAACGGTCTATCAGCTTGCTGAACAGGTTGGTGTTGCCGTTCGTGCGCAAATACTCCGCCATGTTGGGCAGCGGGGCGGGCACCCCGTCCATGATATGGATATAGCCGTTCTGGCAGGTGACGTTCCCTTCGAGCACCTTTACATTATTGATATATACGTCACTCTCCTGGAACTCCGTCCCGTTGAAGAGGTAAGAAAAGTCACTTTTAGTCATGCCTTGGGTCATCATGTACCGCCAGATGAAATGCACCATCGGCACCGTACCGTCGTCCTTCAGATTGTACAAAGGCAAGTTCTTGTCGCGCAGGTAAGCCCACCAGTCGGCGCTCACCGAGGCTTCGGGCAGCGAGGCGGCCGTCACGGCGGGAATAGAGTCATACGCCGTCCATTGGGTATTGTTGCGGCGCATCACCTGCCCTTTCAAAACGCCGTCGCCGGAGCTTTCGTTCGTCAAGAGGTCCAACACATAGGCGTTTTCCAGCATTGTGCTGTTCACCAGGTATTTTTTCATGGAAGGCGTAAGGTTGTTCTCGTCCATCCCGTGTGCACTGAGATAGGACCGGTAGGTGTCATCGTCTGCCACAAAGACGGTCACGCTCCCCGTCTTTCCCAGGAAATCGGATTGCCCCAGGTCGTCCACCATCTTCAAGTAGATAGTAAAATTGCCGCGCCGGGCCAGTTCGTCATAAATGCTCTCCCCCAACCACGAAGGGGTCTCCTGCGCCCATTCATAGTTGTCGGAACAGGCCGTCACCATGCACATCGCGCCGGCCAGTATGCCTGTCGGAACCAGATGCCTGCATGGCCTACTCAATATTTTACTTAACAACATATACACACAATTCTTTATTAGATTCCACAAACATAGCTTTTGCATCTCGTTTTCCCGTTTCACACTGTCCGCCCGCGGGAAAAAGGAAGAAAATGAAGGCCGGGTCCGCGGGAAGCCCACGCCCCGGCCTTCATTTCACGTTTTTCAGTTTCCTGACACTACATACTTCTTGCCGCCCACGATATAGATGCCCTTCTTCAGGCCTTTCATGGCATCGGCACGACGCACCTGTTTGCGTATGAGCATACCCGTGATGTCATATACATCCACGTATTCGGATTCAACAACCGTCTTGTCGGTGATTACACCGCCAATGTTGTCACCCCGGTTCGCACCGACGTAATAGAGGCGGAAGTTGTCGGCACGCCAGATCTGTCCGTTGCCGGTAACTACGGTCTCACCGTCACCGCGCACGCCGATGGTCAGCGCACCCTTGTCCACATAGATTTCGCGGATCACCGTGGTCGTTCCGAAAGTGGACTGCGCTTCGGTCCACACATCATAGTCTGCATTGAACATGCTGTCCACGCTTTCATACTCCGTGTAAGTGTACACCGTACTGTCGGCACCGTTCACGTCCTGCACGACGGAGATTTCCACATCGTTGGTCTGCGCATACAGGAAGAGGGCTTCCGGCTGGCGGGTGATGTAAGTGGCGGCCTCCACGCGGTATGCACCCACAGGCAGGGCAAACTTACCGTCCTCGTCAAGCTGCGTGCCCACAACCTGACGGTAGTCCGTGGCCGAAGCAATGTTGTGCGCGGCGTTGCCGCTCCAGCTGTAGCAGAACAGCCACGTGTTGCCGGATTCGGCTTCCGTGCGCCATCCTCCGTCAGCATTCGCCTCACAGGTCCATCCGTCGATCTGCGTGGCTATGGCTTCGCCGGACTCATTCACGGCATCTTGGTAGATGGTGGAGTTCACGATGAAAGTGGTCATGTTGAACGGTTCCTCTTCCGAGGCACGTGCCAGCACCTCAGGTGTCATGGCATCGATACATTCATGTTGCAGGGCCTGGATGGCCATTTCCACATCCACCGGCTCCAGCTCGTCCTGCTGCAACCACAGCGTGACAGTCTGGTAAGCCGTAGTCTCGGACAGTCCGCCAATCTGGTCGGCTAGGTTGCGCGCCGTTGCCATCTGGTAGCAGAGCGAAACGGAGTTCAACAGTTCCGTGACGGCCGCCTGCAGTTCTTCGGCAACAGTGAGGATACCATCGTCATAGAATACGTCCCACGACATGGCGGCTGTGGCTTCTGTGGCGGTTTCCAATACCGCGTTGAAGTTGGCCTGCGGTGTAGGCTGGGCAAAAATAACTTCGTTCTCCAACTGTTCCGACAGGTTGTTGGCGTTCACCAGTATCGGGTTGATGACCAGGAAGTGCGTAATCACCGTGTCAGCATCCGCATTCCAATCGCCGATTTCTTCGATGGAAATGATAATTTCTTCCAAGGTCATGTCATCCATTGCCAAAGTATATTCTTCCAGTGCCTGGGCATAATCGGCATCATCAATACCGTAAGCCGCCAGGGAGTCATGCAGGATGGCACCCTGTTCCAAATACTGCACCAAACGGTCGCGGTAAGCACTCATGGCATCCTCACCCACGTAGTACAGGCGGAAGTTGTCGGCCAGCCAGTACTTGCCGTTGCCGCTCTGGTAATTGTTCGCCCAGTCTGACCCCCTCACGCCAATGTAGAGCACACCGTCGGCCACGATGATGCCGTCCACCGTCGTAGTGGTGGTCATGTTACCCGAAGCTGTGTTATAAGCCGTCTCGTCCTGGTTGAAGAAAGTCGTGGCGAAGTTCGTGCTGTCCGAAGTGGCGTAAAGCACAATCTTGTCGGGATCCGTGTTGGCAAAAGTGGCAGCCCGGAGTTCGTATATGCCGTCCGGCAGGCTTATGCCGCCATTTGCCTCATCGCCAATCTTCTGGTAATGATGCTTGTCTGTCACATCGTTCCCCTGATTTCCGGACCAGTTGTAAGCATACAATTCCGTGTCCGTACCATCGGAACCCGTAGTCCTGACGGTAACGTCCTCACGGTAACCCAACAACTCGTATGACCATCCGTCGGGCATTTCCCAGTCAGCACCTTCCTGGTAGATATTCGGGTTGGTGATGAAACTCGTCAGGTCTATCGGGTTGTCGATCGAGGCACCGCCCAGGAAGTCCGAGGTCATCGCATCACGGCACACGGCATTCAGGGCCGTCACATAAAGTTTCATATCGTCATAAGCCAGCGTATCGGAAGACAGTGCGGCCGCCACATTCTGGTATGCCTCCGTACCGCTCAGCCCACCGATCCTGTCGGCCAGGTTCTTGGCCGCATTCAACGGATGAGACAGGCAGGAGAACGTCTTGGCGGCTGTCACGGCATTGTTGACGGTCGTAGTGGCACTTTCGGCCGATGCGGCCATTTCTTCCATCGTCGAAGATGCCAGGACGGAAGAAGCGTTGGAAACGGCTTCGTCCAAAGCGGTCCTGACGGCATCGGACAAGACATACTCCCCGCTTTCCACATACGACAGGAACGATTCTGCCGTGGCCAACGCGCTGCTCAGCGTACTGGTCACACTAGTCACCCCGTTGCCCGTCTCTATGGCCGCCGAAATGGCCAGCGCAGCCTCGGTATAGTTGTCCGTGGTTCCGGCATACTGGTCATATATGGCCTGCAGTTCGGCAACAATGCCCGTAGCCCCCAATCCTTCAAAGGTGGCCTGCAGGCTCTGCAAGGCAGGCACGACGTCGGCAAGGGCTTCCTCGCCCGACACTTCGCCGTAATACGTCAGGCGGAAGTTGTCGAAGATGGCCCAGTCTGCACTGAGATGCACGCTCTTGCGGATACCGAAACGCAGCGTCCCGCCCGTCACGATGACCGACACCTCGTTGCCGCTGTAGCGTCCCTCGGCAAAAGCATTGGCAGCCGTAGTCATATCGTTGGGCATCCCGTTGCCGTCATCCACACCTTCGAGCAGCGGCGTTTCGTTCAGCCCGGCATAAAGCATGGCGTTGCGCGTCCCTGTGCCGTCACCGCGGTAGAAGCCCTGGCAGGACACCACGTAACGGCCGTCCTTCAGGCCCGTGAGTTCCTGGTAGATGTCGAACGAGGTATTGTTGTAGGCCTCGGCACAATAATAATACTGGGTGGCACTGGTGCCCGGCCCGCACAAGGTAACGGTGCCGCCTTCATACGACGACTGCCATGCGCTGGGCTGCTCGCGGTCGAAGCCCGCGCCCTCGATGTAGAACGTGGCGTCCACGCCGTTGTCGGCCGTGGCATTGTCCAGCAGCTGCACGCGCTGTGCCCGCGACACCAGCAGCCACTGTGCGTCGGTGGTGTTGCCATTGGCATCCAGCGGCACCACGGTGCCGTCGCCTCCCCAGTACAGGATGTTCGACCCGTTGGTAATCACATACTCATACACCCCGTCATCGGGCGTGGGATCCGTTATTTCGAACTCAGCCAACGTGGCATTGTCCACATAACCGTCCGCACCCAATCCGCCGCCGTTCGTGGCACCGGTCGTGATGGTGTACTTCCCGTCCGACACGGCCAAGGTGCAGGCCAGTCCCGGCTGTCCCAAAGTAGCCTGCGTTCCCCAGGAGTTGCCTCCCAGCAGGAAACCGCCGCCGCTCTTGTTGTACAGATAGAACTCACCGCCGGATTCCGGCAAAGCCTCGCCCACCCAGGGGTTTTCTTCCTGGGCAAAGAGTACGGCACCGCTCATCAGCGTAAACAGGATGGCCATCGGCACACGCTTCCCTTTCATTCCATGAAAGTTTTTCGTAACATTTCGTTTCATGTCCATAAGTTTTAAGGTTCACTATTCTTAGCCGTTCCCGCAGTCGAACCTGTTGACTGCAGTGGCATGTTTGTTTTCCAATGTCACAAAGATAACGGGACAAGGCAAAACCTTATGGGATGAAAAATAACAAATGATAGGTTATTTTGAAACATCTAAACTTTTCCCCTGTTTATCAGGAAAATATTTAGCTTTTTCTATCATTCGGAAGCCTTGGGGAGAGAGTTTCCGGGCTTTTCCTGCGCGGATTCGGCCCGTTTCGCCTCGCGGTATTGCGTGGGGGTCATCCCGTATTCTTCCTTAAAGTACTTATTGAAATATTTCAGGGTATTGAAACCGGCCCTGTCGGCCACTTCGTTCACGTTGCACTGCGTGTTGGCCAGCAGCTGGGCCGCCCGCTTCAGTTTCACCACGCGCACGAACTGCGAGGGTTTCATGTTGAGGATGGCCGTCAGCTTACGGTTCAGGTGCGTCTTGCTCAGTCCCATGTCGCGGCTCAGTTCCTCCAGGGAATAGTCGGGATTGTCGATGTTGTTCTCCACGCAGACCAGTGCCTTGCGCACAAACTCCTCGTCCAGCGAGGTGGTGGTGATACTGCTCGGTGTGATTTCTATGGTCTTGCGGAACAGTTCCTTGCGCTGTTCGCGCTGCTCCACCAACTTGCGGATGCGCACCTGCAGCATCTCCAGGTTGAACGGTTTGGAGATGTAGGAGTCTGCCCCGGCATTGTAGCTGTCGATGCGGGCGTCGTCCGACATCTTGGCGGTCAGCAGGATGAACGGGATGTGCGATGTCTGCAGGTTGTTCTTTACCCACTGGCAGAACTCCACCCCGTTCCGCCGCGGCATCATCAGGTCGGAGATAATCAGGTCGGGGGATTCGGCCAGCACCTGCTGCTCACCCTGCACGCCGTCTTCCGCCTCCACCACGTCATAGTCTGCCGCCAGCTCTGCGGCCAGATAGCCCCTGAACTCGGCATTGTCTTCCACCAGCAACACTTTCTTCCGCGTGTCGTCTTTCTCCGTGTCGCCCTCCTCCGCCGTTTCGGCCGGCAGTTCCTCCGCGGTTTCCTTCTCCTCCGCCGGCGGCACAGGCTCATCGCCCTGCAGGTCGGCCGGCAGGTAAACCGCGAACGTGGTGCCTTCGCCCTCGCGGCTCTCCACCGTGATGTCTCCGCCGTGCAGGTCCACGTAGCCTTTCACCAGGTGCAGCCCGATGCCGCTGCCGGAATGGGGGTTCTTGCCGCCCTCCACCTGGTAGAAGCGCGTGAAGATGTGGGGCAGGTCTTTCCCGGCTATGCCGCAACCGGTGTCGCTCACCCGCACAAAGGCGCAATCTTTCCCGTTGTGCAGGGTCTGCCCCACGGACACGGCAATCCGCCCGCCCGCGGGGGTGAACTTCATGGCATTGGACAGCAGGTTGCTGACAATCTTGTATGTCTTGTCCTGGTCATAGTACATGTAAAGGTGTTCTTCCTGTGCATGGAAGTCCAGCGTGATGTCCCGTTCCTCCGACAGTTCGCGGAAAGACTCGCAGATTTCGTGCACGAACAGGACGAAATCGGCCATCGCCGGCGTCAGCCGTTCCCCTTTCATCTCCAGCTTGCGGAAGTCGAGCAGCTGGTTGACCAGCCGGAGCAGTTTCTCGGCGTTGCGGTAAACCATCTCCAGCTTGCGCTTCTGCCCCTCGTCCTGCTGTTGGCGGAGCAACGAACTGAGCGGGGTGAGGATCAGGGTGAGCGGGGTGCGGAACTCGTGGCTGATATTCGTGAAGAAGCGCAGCTTCATCTGGTCCAGGTTCTCCTGCTGGCGGCGCGCGTCTTCCCGGCGTTCCTCCTGCAGCTTGGCCTTCTCGCGCCGGAAATACATGCGGAAAGCATAATACACCAGTGCCGACACGGCCAGCACATAAAAGGCCCACGCATAATAAGTGCCCCAGAAAGGCGGCCGCACCACAATGGCGAGCCGCGCCGGTTCGCGGCTCCATTCCTTGTTGTCGTTGGAGGCATAGACCTCGAACTCATACTTCCCCGGACGCAAGCCCGTATAAACGGCATGCCCTTCGCCCATAGCACCGGTCTCCACCCAACCTTCGTTGAAATTCCGCAAACGGTATTTATAATAGGTGTGGGCAGGGTTGGAGAAATTCAGCCCGGAGAAATCCAACATGATGAAGTTCTCATTATGGCGCAGCACGATTTCGTCCATGCGGTCCACGGTCTCTGTCAGCAGGACATGGCCGTTGTAGGGCACGTTCACGCCCACCGGCGTGTTGAAGATGCTCAGCCCCGTCAGGATCGGGCGTTCCACCACGTCCTCATACACCATCTGTTCCGGGTTAAAATAGTTGAAGCCGTGCGCCCCGCCGAAATAGAGCGTCCCGTTGCGGGTCTTCAGGCCCGAACAGACGTAGAAGATGCCGCCCTGCAGCCCGTCTGCCACCCCGAAGCATACAATGGAGAAAGCGGGGCCGTCTTTTCCCGCCCCATGCACCTCCACCTTGCAGATGCCGTTGAACGTGGAGGCCCACACCGCGCCGCCCTGGTCCTCCAGCAAGGCCGATACCGCGTTGTTGGGCAACCCGTCGGCTATCGTCAGGACACGCAGGGTACGGGCAACGGGGTTCCAAATGCGTATGCCGTCTTCCGTGGCAAACCACATCCAACCCCGCGAATCATTCAAAAGGCTGAAATATTTGATGCCGTCCTTGTAGAAACCGTCATTCTGCCCGTCCGGAATCCACACTTTGTCGTGTTCCGTGTCGTAATAGAACAGGCCGTTGTCGCAAAGTGCCGCAAACTTGTTGCCGCCCAGGGGGCAGATGGCATTCACCAGCCTGAACTTCTCCACCTCCGGATGCCGCCGCGAAAGCATCTCACGGATGCGGCCGGTAGAGGGGTCGAGCAACCCCACCCCGCCAGGAACGCTCGCCCAATGGTTGCCGTGCTCATCCACATACAGCCCGCGGGAAACGTTTTGCGCAACATCCTGCTCGGAGAAGCCGGTGGCCCTTGGGAAATGCCTGATGCGCTCCCCTTTGCCGATTTTATAAAAGCCCTTGAAGAAAGTGCCCACCCACACCTTCCCTTCGCCGTCACAGGACAAGGACATGACCAGGTCTGTAATCTCCTCCGGAAACAGATGCTCCAGGCTGCGGTTCTCCGGATTAAAACGGAACAGGCCGTTCCCCGTCCCCACAAGGATGTTGCCGTCCTCCTCTTCCAGGAAACAGCGCACCGATTCGTTCGTGATGAAGGAACTGCCCTTGGCGGTCTGCACCAGCTGGAATTTCTGCATGGCACGATGATGGTAGCACAGCCCCTGGAAAAGCGTGCCCACCCACAGGCCGTTGTTGCCGTCCACCATGACCGTATAGATGTCGTTGTGCAGCATGCCGCCGTCTTGCAGCGCCATGCCCGGCAAGGTCGTAATCTGGAACGTGCGGCCGTCGATATACCGCAGTCCCGAACGTGACGTCCCGGCCCACACATTCCCGTCTTTGTCTATGTCCATGCAGGTGAAGAAGTTGGAAAGTCCGGCAATGCCCGCCACGTTTTTCCACATGCGGAAGTTGCAGTCATAGAAACAGATGCCGCCATTGTACATCAGCCAGATGTTGCCCGTGGAGTCGGGATGGATGTAAAGGCGGTCGGTATATTCGTTGATACGCCCCACGAACGTGGTGTCCTCGTCCACGAACGACGCGGCGGCATAGCTCCAGCAACGGATCAGCCCGCTGCTGTAAACCACGTAACAACGGTCCTCATGCTGCGCCAGCTCCAACGGGATGCCGCAACGGCGGGCGAAATCGCTGTCACCGCGGTCTATCACGCGGCTTTCCCGCCGCGAGGCATCATGGAAGATGAACGTGTCGTCATCCGTCAGGAACCAGAAGTTCTTGTCGTTGTCCACGAAAAAGTTCTTGAGGCGGCGGTCGATGCCCATGGCCGACAAGGCACCGGGGATGTCGTAATCGAACGTGTTGGTCTTCAGGTCGAGCAACAACAGGTAGTGCAGTTCCTTCATCCACACGCGCCCCTGCCCGTCATAATATTCTTTCGGCGGACGGGCATAGTCCCACACGTACTTGCGGTCCTTGTCATAAGGGAAATATTCAAAACGCGAACCGTCGTAAAGGTTCAGGATGGAGGCCGTGCGCACGCCGATGCGCCCGTCCGGCGTGACACTCAGGCTGCGTATCTGGTTGTCGGACAAGCCGTCGCCCACATCTATCAGGCGGAACTTGAACTGCTCCTGCGCCCTCATGCCCAACGCCATCAGGCACAAGAATACGGCCAACCCTATCGCTTTCCTCATCATCCTCTATCCCGTTTCACTACACGTTTTTTTGATGGACAGCCCGCCCGTTCAGCGCAACTGCACATGGTCGAACTCTGCCTGGCTCGCATGCTCCCCGCCGCCGAACACGGCCGTAAGGCCTACATACACCTCACGCGCCAACGGCATCTGCTCGGCATGGACATAATGCCAGTCCGCCCCGTCGGGCGACTCATAGACGTAGAACACACCCCCCACCCGCACGAGCTTGAACCAGGCGGGAAGCCAGGTGTAAGCGTTCCCGTGCACGTAGTGGTGGCGGTTCTCCGAACGCTTCCACACGCCCACACGGGCAAAGCGCCAACCGAGATGGCCCAGTGTCATCGTCAGCGCGTCGGACGCGGCATCCAGCGTGCCGCGCACCATCAGCCCGGCCTCGCCCACCGTGCCGCGCCGCCCCTGCAGGCGGCATACAAACGTGAAGTCGCCCTCCACTTTCCGGCAGATGAACGGCAGGCTGTCGCCCTCCTGGCGGAGCACGGAATTTGCCCCGCGCAAAAGGAACGTGCCTTGTCCGCAAGGCGAGAAACCGCCTTGCGCAAAAAGCGTGTCGGCCTTGCGCAGGTTTCCCGTGGGCGTGCAGTTCCATTCTTCCGGCAGAGCCTCTTCAGCAGCCGGCACCGCCCGCACCACGTCCGAGAAAGCGCTCCGGCCGGTCTGGTTGACGGCCGCCACACGGTAGTCGTAGGCCACGCCCGCCCGCACATTGGCATCCGTATATTGGTTCCACATATACTCATGATACACCGCAATGTCCGCAAAGTCGTCTTTCCCGGCTTCGGAACGCTGGAGGACGTAGCCGTTGGCCCGGAAGCCCCCGGAGGGTTGCCAGCTGACGAACACCTTGCCCACGGAAGCCTCGGCCACCAGTCCCTGCGGGACGGCCGGAAGCGACAGGGGCGGATAGGAGGACGGTTGCAGGGTGAACGTCAGCGTGCCGTAGCCGAAGTGGTCCTTTCCGCCATGTTCCGGACGCAGCAACTCGGCCATCCGCCGGGAATAGGGCGCGGGGATGCCCCGCAACACCTCATAATGGTTGTAAATCATTTCCCAAACCGGCCGTTCGCCGAACGCGCCCTGGGCATTGATGGCCGGCCAGCGGTTGTTCATGCCATGGCTGTTGTTGTAAAAGGTGAAAGGCACGCCGCGCATCTGGTTGTGGCGCGCCACATATTCCGCGCCGGCCAACAGGCGGTTGTCGTCATAGCCGAAGAGGTCATCGCCCTGGTTCCAGGCCATCTGGCAGACATTGCCCAGAAGCCCCACGCCCAGCTGCGCATGGGCCTGGTCGCGGCCGCTCTCCTGCCATTGCCCGATCACCGTACCATCATCCATGCGGTGCAGGAAAGGCACGGCATTGGCTATGGCGCCGTTCCCCGCCCCGTACTTATAATAATGTATGCCTTCATCGTAGATGTCCTCCCTGTCGCAGAGGATGCCGATGGCCACCAGCGCCACCATGTTGCAGGCGTCCCAGTTGGTCCAACAATAGTCCATGTTCGTGCCGTCGTGGTAGCGCAGGAAGTCGCGGCTCACCGGATAGAGGTAATTGACCATCATATCCTTGAACCGCTCGAAGTCGGCCGCCTCCCACAAGGGGCACACGCGCAGCACCTCGGCCGCCATGGCGAACTCGCCGATGGGGATGCCCAGCAACCCCTGGTCCTGACGCGCCCGCGGCACCTGGTTCACCGCGGAAGACCATGCGTTGCAAATGTCTATGGCGCAGCGGGCATAAGCCTCATCGCCGGAAACATACCAGCGGATGGCGTTCAGATAGACCGCATGCGCGTCCACCGATGCCCTCTGGCGGCTCACGCCCATGTTCTCCATCGGACGAGGTTCGAACGTATGTTGCGCCCAGGGGTCGGTCTGCAACGCCTCCCAACCCTCCACCCAGGGGTGTTCGCCCTGCTCCACCTTCTGTTTCATACGGTCCAGGTCGGCCTGGGTATGCAGGCCTCCGGGGTGGACAAACTCGCGGGCACGGAGCTGCGCTCCGGGCAAACTGAAAAAGCAAATGGCTGACAGCAGGGCCACGAAGCGTGCGCCGGCTTTTCCGGAAATATGGAACAAAAACATAGGCTATGTCATTTTTTGGTTTCAACAAAAGTCACTTCACCCTCCACATGAGGCCCGATGTAGATGCCCGCCATGTCGCTGGTGTGGTACCAACCGGGCTTGCCGGGCATGTCATCGGTAATCAGCTCTCCGTTGATGCGCAGGTTCTCGAAACGCACGTTGCGGACGGTACGCTCCGCATCATAGCCCTCGATGATGGAGATGTCGGCCCGGCTGCCCACATAAGAGATGTCCTTGAAAAGTACATTCTCGATGCCGCGTCCCGGAGCCGTGCAATATTTCTTGTTGTAGAAGATGCGCAGGTTCAGCAACTGCCCTTCACGGAAATCCTCCACCCGTATGTTTTCGAACCGCACGTTGCGCACCAGCACGTTGTCACCGGCATTGATGGCCATGCAACCCTGGTAGTTGAGTTGTTTCTCCTTGTGGTCCAGGATGTCGATGTTCACGTAATTCAGGTTCTCCAGCACTTCGGGCTGTTCGGCATTGCCGTGGATGCCGATGAAGATGGGATGGGCCACGTCCGCCCAGAGCGTGGAATTTTGCATCGTGACGTTGCGGCAGCCTCCCTCGAAACCGAGGCGCGTGCCATAGACGGTGGTGCAGTCGTCGGAATTACGGCAGAACACGCCGTCGAACAACACGTTATTGCTGGCGAAGACATTCATCCCGTCTCCCCAGCCGAAATAGCTGATGGATTTCACGTTGCGAATGGTCACATTGTCCGATCCGCCCGTGGCGCACTGCGTGGCCACCAACCCCTCCACATACACGTTGCGTGAGTTGGCTATGCGGATGCCGCCTTTCACGGTATAGTCCACCACCCCGCGGCCGCGGACGGTCACATCGTGCACGTCCTCCACCAGGATGCGCCCTTTCAGCACCGCCCCTCCGGCCAGATAGAGCGTCTTGCCCGAAGGGACCTCCACCGCACCGCCTTCTGGCTCATGCACACCGGGACCATAATAAAGCACGTCGGGGTCGTCGGGCGAGGGCACGTCCGTCTCCACCGGATTGGCAAACAGCTGCAGGTTGTGGAACAAGTCACCGTTGACCTCCACCGACAGGTTGCACGGGCGGTCGAGCGTGAAGAACACATCGCAGCCCTCCACCCTGACGGGGATGTCATAGGAAAGCGGACGGACGCGCGCCCTGCCCACTGTCCCCTTGTTCCACGTCACTTTCACCTCCACCGCGCCGGAGAAGTCGAAGATGGCCATCGAGGAAGGCTCCACACAATGCTGCGCCCCGCGCACCTCGTCCACCTGGATCATATAAGAAGGGACGGTTTGCCATTCAGCCTCGCCCTGGCGAACCTGTACCGTAAAATCATCGTTCAGGTCTGCACCCTCCGGTGCAGGATAAACCACAAGTGAATGCGAGGCCGATGTACAGGAAGCGGAAACCAATGCCATCCACAGGAATAAAAACCATGTCGTTTTTCTCATTGCAATATCTCATTATCATGTTCCACCTGCAAATATAAAGCGATTTCCCCGTCCGCTATACGACATTTCATAACAAAACATAGGTTCAAAATAAACAAAAATACGGTTTCGGGGCGGAAAACATCCCCTCACCGCCACAAATCCGCCCCGCGGCAAGCACATGGCATCCTCTCACAGGCGGCACTCCAATGCCTTGCCCTCGTAACGCACGGACATCCCGCCGGCCTGCCCGTCGCGGGCTGCCGCCCCGTCTGCCACCACAATCCTGAAACGGCGCGACGGCTCCATCCCCGGAAACCCGCCCTGCCGCTCCCCAAGGGTCAGCACGCGGCGGCTGTCGTCCCACTCCATCCTGATGGTGGAGTAATGCCCGTGTTCATAGCCGTAGCTGTCGCCCTCGTCCTCGTAGAGCACGAAAGCGGCGTCCCGCCCCGGATAGACCCGTATCGTGAGTTCCTTTCCCGGCAACTCACCGGTGTGCCGCACCACGGGAGCCATCGGGATGATGGAGCCTTGGCGGACGAAAAGCGGGATTTTGTCCAAAGGGGCGTCCGCCTCTATCTCCTGCCCGCCGGCATAGGTCTTTCCGGTCCAGAAGTCGGTCCATCCGGCCCCCTCCGGCAAATATACGCTGCGGGTCTTTTCCACGCCGTGCAGTTCCGCAGAACCCTTGTCGTAATACATCGGGCGGGTGACGGGACAGACCAGGAAAGCAGGCCCGAACATGAACTCATCCTTGATGTCACGCACCCTGCTGTCCTGCGGGAAGTCGAAGGCCAGCAGGCGGCTCATCGTATAATCGCGGAAGGTGACCTCCCCCGCCAAAGAATATATATAAGGTATAAGGGTGTAGCGCAGGCGGATCATCTTCAGGATACTGTCGTAGAAAGGTTCGCCGGGACTGCCGAACGCCCAAATCTCACGGGGCGTTTCTGTGCCGTGGCTACGGAATACGGGGAGGAACGCCCCGAACTGCAACATGCGCACATAATACTCCCTGTATCCCAGATCGGCAACGCCATCGTCGAAATCGCCGTTGCGGAACCACTCCTTGCCCTTCCGCACGAAAAAGGACCCGATGTCCAACGTCCAGTACGGGCAACCCGTGGCCATGAAGTTCAGCCCCATGGGAATCTGTTGGGCAAAGGATTTCCAAGAGGCGTGGGTGTCGCCGTTCCAGGTGATAGTGCCGTAACGCTGCTGCCCTGCATAGCCGGAGCGCGTGAGGTTCACCACGCGCTTGCGGTCCGTCGTGGCCCGTTGGTTCTCGTAAAGCCCTTTGGAATGGTAGAGCGAGAACAGGCAGCTCCGCTCCGCCCCCAGCACGGCCTCCAGCAGGTCCAGGTTCCGCCGCCAACGCTCCTCATGGCTGTCCCAGCCGTAGCCGTCGGGCATGGCATGCCAGTCGGCATCCAGCGGTTCCGTGCAGTCGCACCACCAGGCATCGAAGCCGTTGCTGAAAAACTCCTCGTCGGCATATTTCCAATAGTGTGCCCTGGCCAGGGGGTTGAAAGCATCATAGACGGAACGCTCCAGCATGAACCCCTGGGAGGCAAAGTCGCGCGTCTGCGGCGAATTGGTAGGGTTGGGCCAGACAGACACCATCAGTTTGGCTCCCAAGGCATGCACGGAGTCGGCCAGGCGGCGCGGGCTGGGGTAATACTTGCGGTCCATCTTCATGTAGCCCCACTGGCCCTGCGGCCAATAGTTCCAGTCTTGCACGACAACGTCCAGCGGCACTTCGCGGCAGCGGTATTCCTCCACGACGCCGATGATTTCCGCCGAACTGCAATAACGTTCCTTCGACTGCACATAACCGAACATATAGCGGGGCGGAAGGGGGTTCCGTCCGGTCAGGCGGCGATAATGGCCTATCACTTTGTCCATCGATGCCCCTTTCATGAAATAGTAGTCTATTTCGCGGGCCGCCTCCAGTTCCATATAGCCGCAATCCCCGCTGTCGCTGTACACCATGCCGCATCCCGCATCGAACAGCAGGCCGTAGCCGGCCGTGGAGTTCAGCACGGGCACCATCACTTTCAGGTTGTGCTGGCACAAGTAAATCGTCTTCCCGCGCAGGTCCAGCGCGTCCTCCATGTGGCAACCCAGGCCGTAAAGTGCCTCATCTTCGGCAAAGGCATAGTAGTTCCTGAACTTCCAAGTGTGGCCCACCGTATCCCTCCGCAGCACGTCCATCACCTCCTTCTCCCCGTCTGCCGTCTGTTCCATACGGCGGGAGGCAGGGTCGTAAACCACCTTTTCCCGATAGACCTTCTCCCCTTCCCGCGGGCCATCCGTGCGCTCGGCCAGCAGCAGGCGGCCTGTACGGGCATCACGGTAGGTCAAGGCACAAGACTGCAGGTCTATGTCCACCAGCAGGCTGTCCGACTGGAGCGACAGGCAGCCGTCGCGCCTCTCGGCACGGAAAGGGACCTGTTGCTCCGAACGGCCTACGCATACGATTGTCCCGTTCCCCAAAAAGTCGGCCTCTTTCGTATAACGCACGCGGACAATGTCCGGCACAACGAACTCCACCTGCATCCGGGCGTCCGGAAGGCGGAAGCGGAAACCGTTTTGCAACTGCGCGTAATGCACCCCGGCGGCCTGCAAGCCCCAAACGGCACAGCCCAACAGGACGCTGCACAAGACTCTCTTTCCCCAACGGCCGGCAGCGGCCAGACGGTTTTCAAAAAACAATTCTTTCATCATATCCAACCCTGTTTCTGTCGATTTGTCATACAAGTGCAAGAGCGCACCGCCTTTGCCACACCCGGACGCCACACAGCCCACACCTGCAAAAATAGCATGTTTTTCCCATAAGGCCTGCGTTTTTTGAAACAAAAACAGCGAGATTCCGGCACAGGCAGGGCAAGCTGGCCGCGATTCCCCACCCGCTCGTTGCAAAAAAGCAAAAAAACGCCCTGTTTATTTCCTGTTTAACTGCAAAATGTGTACTTTTGCCCCTTGGAATTACATGCACAAACGTGCAGACAACTAAAATCACAACTCATGAAAATATCACATATCGAACACTTGGGCATCGCCGTGGAAAGCATAGAAGCCGCACTGCCCTATTTTGAAAACGTGTTGGGACTGAAGTGCTACAACATCGAAGAAGTGGAAGACCAGAAAGTGAAAACCGCATTCCTGAAAGTGGGTGAAGTGAAGATTGAACTGCTGGAACCCACAAGTCCGGAAAGCGCCGTGGCCAAGTTCCTCGAAAAAGGCGGGCGCGGCGTGCACCACGTGGCGTTCTGCATCGAAGACGGTGTGGCCAACGCACTGGCAGAATGCGATGAAAAAGGAATACGGCTGATTGACAAAGCCCCGCGCCAAGGCGCAGAAAAGTTGCAGATTGCTTTCCTGCATCCGAAATCCACATGCGGCATACTGACCGAACTTTGCGAACATTAAACGGGCGGAATGGCTTTACCAAGAGTTTCTTCATACCCCGACATTACAAGGTTCGTACAGGACCTCCAGACTTCCGGCGGAACAGCTTCCATGAGGGGCTTTCCGCTGGTTGTGTGTCTATAAGGGCGGACTTTCCCTGAAAACAGAAAGAAAAAACAGCACATTATGAGCGTACAGACAGAAAAAATCAAGGAATTAGTGGAACTGCGCGCCAAGGCGCGCATGGGAGGTGGCGAGAAAGCCATTGAGAAACAACATGCCAAAGGGAAATACACGGCACGCGAACGCATCGACATGCTGCTCGACGAAGGCAGCTTCGAGGAGATGGACATGTTCAAACAGCACCGCTGCACGAACTTCGGCATGGAAAAGAAACAGTTCTTGGGCGACGGCGTGGTGACCGGGAGCGGCACGATAGACGGCCGGCTGGTGTACGTGTTCGCGCAGGACTTCACCGTGAACGGCGGTTCGCTGTCCGAGACCATGGCCGAGAAAATCTGCAAGGTGATGGACCAGGCCCTGAAGATGGGCGCGCCCTGCATCGGGTTGAACGACTCCGGAGGCGCACGCATACAGGAAGGCATCAACGCGCTGGGCGGTTACGCCAGCATCTTCCAGCGGAACATCGAGGCCTCCGGCGTGATTCCCCAAATCTCCGGTATCTTCGGGCCTTGCGCGGGCGGTGCGGTATATTCTCCGGCACTGACGGACTTCACACTGATGCTGGAAGGTACATCCTACATGTTCCTCACCGGCCCCAAGGTGGTGAAGACCGTGACGGGCGAAGACGTTTCGCAGGAGGACCTGGGCGGCGCAAGCATGCACGCCACGAAATCGGGCGTTACGCATTTCACCGCAACCACGGAAGAGGAAGCCATGGAGATGATACGCACGCTGATCAGCTATATCCCGCAAAACAACATGGAAGAGGCACCCCGCCTGGAATGCGCTGACCCCATCAACCGTGTGGAAGACTTCCTGAACGAAATCATTCCCGACAATCCCAACCAGGCTTATGATATGTATGAGGTCATCGGGGCTATCGTAGATGACGGCGGATTCCTTGAGGTTCAGAAAGACTACGCACGCAACATCATCGTGGGCTTTGCCCGTTTCAACGGCCAGAGCGTGGGCATCGTGGCCAACCAGCCGAAGTGTTACGCCGGCGTGCTCGACTGCAATGCCAGCCGCAAGGGGGCGCGTTTCGTCCGCTTCTGCGACGCTTTCAACATCCCTATCGTGACGCTGGTGGACGTGCCGGGCTTCCTGCCGGGCACGGGACAAGAGTACAACGCCGTCATCCTGCACGGTGCCAAGTTGCTCTACGCCTATGGGGAAGCCACCGTGCCCAAGGTGACGGTGACGCTGCGCAAGAGTTACGGCGGTTCGCACATCGTGATGAGCTGCAAACAGCTGCGCGGCGACATCAACTACGCATGGCCGTCGGCCGAGATTGCCGTGATGGGTGCCGAGGGTGCCGTGGCCGTGCTCTATGCCAAGGGTGCCAAGGAAGCGGCTGACCCGAAAGCGTTCCTGGCAGAGAAAGAAGCCGAGTACAACAAACTCTTCACCAACCCCTACCAGGCTGCCAAATACGGCTACATCGATGACGTGATAGAACCGCGCAACACGCGCTTCCGCATCATCCGCGCCTTGGCGCAGCTCAAGACCAAGAGCATGTCCAATCCGCCCAAAAAGCACGGCAACATCCCTTTGTAATATCAACCATAAGCTAAAACCAACAAACAATGAAACAGCAGAATAACGAAGTGCAAGCTGCCATCACGCTGGCTCTTTACGAATACCAGGGCTACACAACGCACGTGACTGAAAGCGGCGTCCTGACACTGGGAGGCGGCACAACGGAATGGAACTCCAAGCTGCGGATGCAACGCCATGCCCCCGAATACAAATCCTAAAAACAAAGTATCTGCAAATGAATACATATAAATATAACATCAACGGTAACGACTACGAAGTAACCGTGGAGGGCATAGAAAACCATGTGGCGACCGTCGTGGTGAACGGCGAAAGCTACACCGTGAAGATGCCGGAGCCGGAAAAGCCCGTGCACCATCCTGTCGCGGTGGTGAAACCCGCCGGGGTTCCGGCTACGACAACCCCGAAGAAGTACAGTGTGAAAGCACCGCTGCCGGGTGTCATAATCGACGTGACGGTGAAGCCGGGCGATGACATCAAGCGTGGCGACACGGTGGTGATATTGGATGCCATGAAAATGGAAAACAACATCACCTCCGACCGCGCCGGGAAAGTGTCGGAAATCCGCGTTGCTCCCGGACAGTCTGTCATGGAAGGGACTGATTTAATCATACTGGAATAAGGAATCACGCCCGGCCGTCCCTCCCGGAGAAGGAAGCAAGGCCGGGCAATCCATCTGCAGCGGACCGGGAGGCCGCTTGCAAAACATACAGACCGGAAGAATAGCGTTTCTGTCCGAACTTTCAAAAGCATTTGGGCTTTTGGCTCTTGTTCTCTCATCCGAAAACCGCCAATTTGAAGTGTATGAGAATAAGTACCAGGAGGTCCACGCTCACATAGGGCGTGGACCATTCGTGCTTATCCATACACAGGGTTACTTGGCGGTACCTCGGATGAAAGATAAGTTACGGATGGTTCGCGCCTTTTTTCATTTCCACCACATGGTACACATAGGAAACATCATCAGACAGGAACTTGCCAACCAAAGACGAAGCGTATCTTGGTTGGCCGAACAACTGTACACCGACCGCACCAACATGTACCGTATCCTGAAAAAAGAGAACCTGGACACTGCGCTACTCCGAAGAATCTCTCTTTGCCTCCAGCATGATTTCTTCAAATACTATTCAGACGAACTGTCAGACAACAGGACAAACATGTAGTATATCTTACCACAATCTGTTGTATTTACTACAACAAGGAAAGCTGCTATATTAACTGAATATTACCGAATTTTGCGTTGTTTAATTCAAAACATTAATATTATGTTTCTAAGAACTATTTCTTTTCTGACGGTATGTTCAGTGTTAAATCTCAACATCTTCGCCACAACCCCGCTGGAACGCGGCAAAAATGTCCCGGTAAGAATAACATCGGATGTTAACAGCAAACGCCTGAAAAAAGCGACCATCACGGCCATTGTTGACGCCAATATAAAATCCGCAGACGGCAAAATCCTGATAAAAAGCGGAACGCCCGTTGAACTACAGGCCAGTGGGAAAAAGGCAAAAGGCTGCGGAAGGCCCGGTTACATCACCATGTCCTGCATATCGACAACAGCGGCAGACGGACAGAAAATCATGCTCAATGGCAATCTGAGTGCAGAAGGTGACGCAAGGCGCGGCTTGGCATTGGGACTTGGCTTGGGGTTTGGGCTGACATGCGTGCTCCCCGTCATCGGGCTCTCTTTGCTGGCCATCAAGGGCAAAAACGCCACCATTCCGAGTAACACCATCATGAACTATGTTTATGTGACAAGTGATTATATGGTAGAATAGTGCGCCTACCAAACCACGGATTCCCTTCTTCTGCAGGAAGAAAAGGGTAGATAAGGCAGGCCGTTTGTGCGGAAGATTCCGCCCTACGGCCTGTTTTTGTTATTTTTAATTCCGCCAAAGCCACCATACGGGAACAAGCTGCCATGTGCCGCCGCACCTTTGTCCACGAACCCTGCCAACATAAAGGAAAGCCCCATGAAAAGATTTTCCATATCCACGTTTATCCAACGGACAGGAACGACAAGAGCCCACACAACCGAGCAACCGGCGGGACAAAAAGGACATCGTGCCCTACCCCGCTTCGGTTTCACCGGAAAGTTGGGAACAGTTGGCACACCCCGTGAGGGAGTCTGAAATCGGGAGGAGCAGCTTACGGAGGCATGCACCGCCGCTCAGCCAAGGCTTACCTGCAAAACATTTCCCTTTCCCCGTTGCCCCACATTGGGAAGTTTTTCTTAGTTTTGCAGGAAGAACTCTTGATTTGTCCCGTCATGAAAGCGAACACATCCTTTAAAATAGGCTGCGGATACTTCCTGCTGGTGTGCCTCCTGCTGGGATCCATCTATTACATCTACAACCAGACCATAGCGCTGACCAGGATGTCCGATGAGGAGGAATCCCTCATGGAACGCCGGAAAGCCACCCACCAACTCATCAGCCAGCTCTTTGAGACGGAAAACATTGTACAAACCATCCACCTCGGCCACTGGGAGGCATACCGCAAATACGTGGAGTCCATGGCCGGAGTGCGGCAAACCCTGCTCAGGCTCGACTCCCTGCTCACCGACTCCCTGCAACAAGCCCGCCTGGACACCTTGGCCATCCTGCTGGAAAACAAGCAGGAGAACATGAAACGGCTGGTGCAGGCCATAGAAGACAACAAGACAGACCAAATCTACCGCAGGCAGATCAATCTCTTCATCCAGAGCCAGGACACAGTCATACAGAAGCCGTACATCACCCAACAAATCATACAAAAGGACGAATCCTACACGGTGAAAAGCCCCAAGAAGAACTTCTTCCAGCGGCTGGCCTCGGCATTCCACAAACCGGAGGAGGACACCACCGCCGTGACACAGACCGTACAAATCCTGGCTACCGACACCATACACCAGGAGTTCAACGCCAGGGACACCATCGCCCACATACTGGACAGCATCGAAAACGACATCGAACAATACAACAGCAGACGGAAACGCATCATCAACGCGCGGGCGGAAAAGCTCTGGTATGCGGGCATGGAACTGAACAACAGGGTCAACCAATTGATGGAAAGCATCGAACGCGAGGAGCAACACCGGATTGAAACCATCAGCGAAAGGGACTACCGCATACGGAAACAGGCCGCGCTCACCACCGGCTTCATCGCCATCGCGGCCATACTGCTGGCCGTGGTGTTCTTCATCATCGTTTGGCGCGACATCACCCGCAGCAACCACTACCGTCGCGAACTGGAAAAAGCCAAAAAGAAGGCCGAGGACCTGCTGGTGTCGCGCGAGAAACTGATGTTGACCGTCACGCACGACATCAAGGCACCCGTTGGCTCCATCATGGGCTACACCGACCTGCTCGCGCCCGTCTTGCAGGACCGGCGTGCCCGGAATTACCTGGGCAACATTCGGGATTCCTCGCAACACCTGCTCAGCCTCGTGGGTTCGCTGCTGGACTACCACAAGTTGGAAGCCAAAAAGATGGACCTGCGCCCGGTGAGTTTCAACCCGTCGGAACTCCTGCACACCATAGCCCGGAGCTTCCTCCCCCTGGCGGAAAAGAAAGGACTGGCCTTGCGGTGCGAAACCACGGAGGACACCGCCCGCACCTATACGGGAGACGCGTTCCGCATACGCCAGATCGTGGAAAACCTGACCAGCAATGCCCTGAAGTTCACAAAGGCCGGAAGCGTCAGCCTGCGCGCCAAGATGCACGGCCGCCAACTGTGCCTGACCGTGAGCGACACAGGATGCGGCATGACGCCCGAAGAACAGAAAGTTATCTTCAAGGAGTTCACCCGCCTGAGCAGTGCGCAGGGCGAGGAAGGGGTGGGACTGGGGCTGTCCATCACCCTGAAACTGGTGCAGCTGCTGAAAGGGGAGATACATCTGGAAAGCGCCCCTAGCAAAGGCAGTTCTTTCTTCGTCATCCTGCCCCTGCAACCGGCAAGTGCGCCGCAGGATGCCCCACAAACCCCGCCGGCCTCCCGCCCGGAACGGCCGCTGCGCATCCTGCTGATAGACGATGACCCCATACAGATGCAACTGACCCAAGCCATGCTGCACCAGTTGCAGGAGGGAAAGGCCCTTTGGGAAACCGTAGCCTGCCGCCAGCCGCAGGAAGTGTTCACCCTCGCCGCGCGCCAGCATTTCGACCTGCTGCTCACCGACATACAGATGCCGTCCATGGACGGCTTCGAACTGTTGCGCCGGTTACGGCAGTTGCCCAACCCGGCCAACCCCGCGTTGCCCGTCATAGCCATCACCGCACGGAGCGACATGGACGAGGCTTTCTTCCGGCAGAACGGCTTCGCCACCTGCCTGTACAAACCGTTCAACCGCAACGACCTGACACGGGCCATGGACAAGGCGCTCGGTACCCTCCCGTCACCGCCTCCCCCTGCAGCCGGGGAGGACAAGGCCATCCGGAAGCCGGACTTCAGCGCACTGACCGCGTTCGCCGGGAACGACCCGGAGGCATCGCGGGACATCCTCGACACCTTCCGACAGGAAACGCAACGCAACGCCCAGGCTTTCCGGCAGGCCTGCCGGCAGAAGGACAAGGCGGAGGCCTGCCGGCTGGCGCACAAACTGCTCCCCACGTTCACGCTGGTCAACGCCTTCTGCACCGCCGACCTGCAGGCCTTGGAACACAGGAGGGACGAAAAGGAATGGCAGGAAGCCGACAACGCCCCGGCACAAAACATCATGGCCGCCTTCGATGAAATACTCCGCGCGCTGGAAGCGGAAAAGCAATAATAAAAACCTTTAAAAAGGCCGTCTCCCCTGCACCGTTCACCCCAAAAGCCACTATCTTTGTGAAAGCTTAATCCTGATAGGACTGACATGACTGCCATTCTGATAGTAGAAGACGACCTGACTTTTTCCACCATGCTCAAGACGTGGTTGAGCAAGAAAGGATTCCGGACGGACGCGGCCGGGGACTTGCCACAGGCCCGTAAGCTGTTGGACAGCAAGACCTACGAACTGGTGCTCTCCGACCTGCGGTTGCCTGCGGGCGACGGTTTGTCCCTGCTGGAATGGATGCGGAAACGCCAGATCCCCACGCCTTTCATCGTCATGACTAATTACGCCGACGTGCAGAACGCCGTGAACGCCATGAAACAGGGGGCATGCGACTATATTGCCAAGCCCATACAGCCGGACATACTGCTGGAGAAAATCCGCGATGCCTTGCCGGTCTCCGCCCCCGCAGCGGAAAGCGGCAGCCCCCTCCCCGCGACGGCAACGGCGGGAACCGCCACCGCCGAGGGCAACTTCCTGGAAGGGAAAAGCGAGGCCGCGCGCCAACTGTACAATTACGTGGACTTGGTGGCACCCACCCCGATGTCGGTGCTCATCAACGGTGCCAGCGGAACGGGCAAGGAACACGTGGCCCACCGCATCCACCAGTTGAGCAAACGAGCCGGACAGCCGTTCGTGGCCATCGACTGCGGCGCCATGCTGAAAGAGCTGGCCGCGTCGGAATTCTTCGGCCACGTGAAAGGCGCGTTCACGGGCGCCGTTTCCGACAAGACCGGCGCGTTCGTGGAGGCCAACGGTGGCACGCTGTTCCTCGACGAGGTGGGCAACCTGAGCTACGATGTGCAGGTGCAGCTCCTGCGCGCCATCCAGGAACGGAAGATCCGTCCGGTGGGTTCCAACCAGGAAATCGAGGTGGACGTGCGGCTCGTCTGCGCCACCAACGAGAACCTGCAGGAAGCCATCGCACGGGGCGACTTCCGCGAAGACCTCTACCACCGCCTGAACGAATTTACCCTCTACATGCCCGCCCTCAAGGACCGCGGGGAAGACATCCTGCTCTTTGCCGACTTTTTCCTGGAACAGGCCAACCGCGAACTGGAACGCCACCTCGTGGGCTTCGACGCAGCCGCCTCGGAAGCCCTGCTCGGCTATGCCTGGCCGGGCAACCTGCGCGAACTGAAGAACGTCATCAAACGGGCCACGCTACTGGCACGCGATGAACTGATCAGCAAGGCCGACCTGGGCGAGGAGTTCAACGCCGCCCTGTCGCACCAGAAGCGCGATGCCGCCCTCCCCCTGGCCCTTCACGACAAAGACGCGGAAAAAGAGCGCATCCTGCAGGCACTGCAGACGGCCGGCAACAACAAGGCACAGGCTGCCCGGCTGCTGGGCATAGACCGGAAGACGCTCTACAACAAGCTCAAGCTCTACGGCATTCCACAGTAGGCTGTGGACTTTTTCCACACTCCTTCCACAGATTCCACACCGTGCCTCCTGCTCTCCACACGATGCCGGTTTCCTTTTTCTTCCTCTTCCACAAACACTTATGTGCAAACAACACGTTCTGGCACACCGATTGTTTCTTTCTTTGGCAGAGAACGAAACAAGAAGATTAAGGTTAAACAAGAAGATAAAGGAAAAGAATTATGAAAAAGTTATTCGTTACTGCCGTAATGGCAATGGGTATGGGATGCGCTTTCGCACAGTCTGACGTAGTGGCCAACGATTCTGTCAAGACAGACACAGCCAAAACTTGCCCCGCCCAATCACTTGTGGCACTGAATGACACCGTAACAACAGACTCTGCCAAGGCACTCGTGGCACTGAACGACACCGTAACAACGGATTCCGCCAAGGCACTCGTGGCACTGAACGACACTGTAACAACAGACTCTGCCAAGGCAGAAGCCACAGCGTTGGTAGCCATAGTTGAAGTAAACGACACCACGACACAGAGCAAAGAAACGACAGAAACTCCCGCCACTTGCGACAAAGAGGCCGGAGAAAAAGCCATCAGAGCATTCAACACCATGAGAAAAATCACCGCCTAACCACAATGGTTTTTCTCATTTTAGAAAGGAGAACGACAACCCGCGTTCTCCTTTATTTTTTAGATTCCTGCTTCTCCGTCAGATATTTCCAATAGCGCACGGGCAGGTCTTTTTTGTGCTTGCGGGGGTTCAGCCGTTCGCGGATGCAGATGGCCTTGAAGTAGGTGCGCCACAGGTCCTGGTACCACTGCTCGTCCCCGTCGCGCATTTCCGGAGTGAGCCTCCCGTCCGGCAGGCGGAACACGGCATCGTCCCCGCCGAATGTCACCCGCACCGGCCGGTGGTCGGCATAATAGTAGCCATAACGGCGCCGGCGGTCGAATATCAGCCACCGCTCCTCCCTGAAACGGTCGCTGAAGTGGGGCACGATGAGGGGCAGCACGTCATAGTCCGGCTCCACCATGGAAAAATAAGTCCCGTCCGCCGTTTTCTGGAAACGCACGAACTGCATCATGCGCAACCGCTCGCGATACACCTTGCGGCAGGTGTTGGTCACGAAGAGCACGTCCGGGTCGGCAAAGTCCGTCTCGATGCTCCTGTCGGCCTTCACCGCCTTGCAGACGTAGCGGAACAGGTGCAGGTCCAGTTCCGGAAACCCGGAATACAGGCTGGCGGCCAGGCAGGTCACGGCATTCCCCGACAGTTTCCGCCGCAAGGCGCGGGCAACGCGCCCCGCCCGTCCCTCATCGGTCACCACGCGGTGGACCGATGCAAACAGCGGCACCGTATCGTCCTCCCCCAGGAAACCTATGGGGAAGCAACGGCGGCTGAAGGCATCGAACACGGCCGTGAGCATGCCTTCCCACGTGCGGTCGTACACGAAAAACCACTCCTCTTCCATCGTTCCCTCAGACCGGTTCTTCCTTGAAATCCAACTGCAACTGCACGGCCTGCGCCCCTTTCTGCCCCGCGGGCCGCGCCAGCAGCGCGCGCACGCGCCCCGGATGCAGCTCGTTGATGCCCTTGGCCTCCGGCCGGCCGCAGGTGATGAAATAGCGCGCCCGCTTCATCACGCACCCCATCTTCTTCAGTTCATATTCCGACAGTTTGCCGAAACGGCGCGAACAGACAATCATGCGGGCCGTCTTCACCCCGATGCCCGGCACGCGGAGGATTTGCTCGTAGTCCGCCCGGTTGATGTCCACCGGGAAGTATTCGGGATGGCGCAGCGCCCAAGCCAGTTTGGGGTCCACCTCCAGGTCGAGGTCGGGATGCGCCTCGTCCACAATCTCCTCCACGCCGAAGTGGTAGAAACGCATCAGCCAGTCGGCCTGGTAGAGGCGGTTTTCGCGCACCAGCGGCGGCTGTGCCGGCACAGGCAGGCGCGGGTCGCCGGTGTTCACGGGCACATAGCCGGAATAATACACGCGGCGCATCGTGGGGCGCGCATAGAGTGCCGAGGAGAGCGACAGGATGTCGCGGTCGGACTCGCCCGTGGCCCCCACAATCAGTTGCGTGCTCTGGCCGGCGGGCACGAAGCGTGGGGCATGGCGGTGCTTGCGCCGCTCCTCCGCACTCTCCAGTGCCCCCTGCTGGATGTAGAGCATGGGGCGATACACGCTGGCGTGGTCTTTCTCCGGCGCCAACCGTTTGAGCGCGGCCTCGTCGGGTATCTCGATGTTCACGCTCATGCGGTCGGCATACCGCCCGGCCTCGTCCACCAGTTCCCGGCCGGCACCCGGAATGCTTTTCAGGTGGATGTAACCGTTGAAGTGGTGCACGGTGCGCAGGTCTTTCGCCACGCGCACCAGCCGCTCCATCGTATAGTCGGGGTTGCGCACCACGCCGGAGCTGAGGAACAGGCCTTCGATGTAGTTCCGCCGGTAGAACTCCATCGTCAGGTCCACCAGTTCGGCCACGGAGAGGGTGGCACGGGGGATGTCGTTGCTGCGCCGGTTGATGCAGTAGGCGCAGTCGTAGATGCAGAAGTTCGTGAGCATCACTTTCAGGAGGGAGATGCAGCGCCCGTCCTCGGCAAAGCTGTGGCAGATGCCCACCCCGCCCACGGTGTTGCCCACCCCGCCCGCGGCGTTGCGCCGCACCGTGCCGCTTGATGAGCAGGAAACGTCGTACTTGGCGGACTCAGCCAGTATCTTCAACCTTTTCAACGTGTCTTCTTTCATTCCGCTTTGCCTCCCATGTATGCCTGCAAAGATAGCAAAAGCACCGCAAAAAACAGGTGCCCCGGCGGCGGTTTGCGCATAAAAAACCGCCCCGAAGATCACCTCCGAGGCGGAACAACGTTGCCATTAAAAAGCAACACACCATGAAAGAACGTTAAATATCAGTTACCCCAGATGTCCCAGAATCCACGGTCCGAGTTCACATCGCCCGTGAAATCATCCTTGGGGTCGTTGCTTACACTCATACTCATGGAATTACTCACCAGAATCTCCTGACCTTCCAACTCTGTCACCGCGCAAGCCGGCGTGACATATATTTTCTTTTTTTCCATTTCTCTCTCTGTTTTTTAAAGGTTATTTCACTATCACTTTCTTTCCGTCCACAATATAGATGCCGCGCTGCAGGCCTTCGGTGGCCTCGGCTGCACGTACCTGGTGGCGCACTTTCACACCGCTCAGCGTATAGACGTCCACCGGTGTGTCGGCCGTGTCGGACACAGTGCTGCCGATGCCCGTTGTGCCGCCGCTCACGTCAAGCAGCAACTGGTTCACGCCCACGGCTTCACTGTACACGGGCACTTGGGTCATGTCGATATAGGCACGGTTGGCCCCGATGGAGCATCCCGTCCCGCAGAGTTGCACGATGTTGTCCGTGAGCATGTACATACCTTCGTCCACATCCTGCCCCACCAATGTGCCTGTCAGCCCGTTGGATTGTCCGGCCTCCGTCACGGCTTCACCGCTGAAAGCCACCGCCAGCGTGTCGGAAGTGGCGCAGAAGATGTAAGGCATGCCGGCCTCCAGTTCCGTCACCGTGTTGAGCACGATGGATTCCGCATTGCCGTCACTTCCCAACACCTTTCCGGCGATGCTGAAGAAATCCGCCCCGGCCATGTCATCGGCTGCCACGGCATAGGGCAGGCAGATGGTGCCGTAGTTTCCGGTGGTTACGCTGCGGGTGTAGCCGTCAACGATGGGCATCGCCACTGTATAGGTATCTGCATAAGTACCTGTCCCAAGGTTAGAAACCGCATAATTCCTGAATATTCCATCATTACCCGTGGTATAGATAAACGAACGATTGCCAATCGCCCAATAATTATCTTCTGCATTCCATGTCCAGGTGCAGGGTTCTGCAGCAAGTCGAAGATTTGTACCACTCTCAACACCAGACAGGTATTCGCCGGATGCCGTCTGAATTGTACCTGCTTCTTCATCCACATACCATGAAATCAATGTTTTATCCCCTGTTGACACCACATTTCCGTTCAACACGGCCACTTGCAAAGCCACCAGACGTTCCCCGGAACTGTGTTCCGTGGTTGTCATGGCAAAATAGTTCCCGTCTTTCACCGCCACGAAAGCAACGGCTTCCGGCAGCGCGGCCGGATCTACCACCGTAAGCGTATAAGAAGCGGAAGCGGCCGTGTATTCATCATTCTCGGCCACGGAAGCCGTGATAAGGGTGGAACCGGCCGCGATGCCCGTCACCAATCCGGTAGTTGCATCCACGGTAGCCACCTCCGGGTTTTCAGAAGTATAAACGATGCCGGCCGTTGAATTGGTGGCGGCTGCAACCGTCAGGGTTTCGTCCACGTTGACGGAATAGGCCGACTGTTCAAAGGACACAGTGGCTGTCGTCTTGCCGGCCTGGAGTTCCTCGATGTCTTCCTGAAGGTTGACATTCAACTGTTGGGTCGTATCATACAGACCGGGGTAACCCACCACGTTCACCACCGCATCTACATCGACCTGGATATCGGTCGTGGCGGCACGCAGGGCCATCGTGGTCCCGTCCTGCTCAATCTCCCCATTCCTGTTTGCAAAAGCGGATGTCACGGTAGCGTTCTCCACTTTCACCCGCATGGATTCATACTTGTCGAAATCCGCCGTCAGTTCTGCCAAGGTAAGCGTCTGTACCGGAATATCCACACCTTCCATAACCTCCACACCGTCGAACTCTCCGCCACTCACCACCAGTTCATACAAACCGTAATACAACGCCAACTTGGCCTGTACCACACCGTTCAGGCTCGTACCGGCCTGCAGGCTGTTGGAGCCGTAGATATACAAACCGGCTGTTCCGTCCTGGATGTAAGCCTTGCCGGATTCCGCATAAGTCACCACGGCGTTGTCCAGCTGCACGAAGCACTCCGTGCCACCGGTTGTGGCAATCCCGCTCGCTTTCAAGGCCGCCAAAGAAGCATAAGGCTCCACTTTCGTGTAAACGGCTTCCACCACCGTGCTGTTTTCCAACGAGCCATCGGTGACGGCTGCCATGGCCTTAAAGGTCGTGGTCTCCGTGATGTCCAGTCCCTCGGCGGGGAACTCCGCGGATGCGGTTGTCGGGTCAGAGCCGTCAGTGGTGTAATAAATCACTGCACCGTCCGTAGAACAAGTGGCCGTCACGGTCAGCTGGCCGGTGAAGTTCGTGCCGCTTGCGGGAGAGAACACTGGAGCGGAAACCTGGGTTTGTTCACCTTGCTCCTTAAATAATTGCACTGCCAATTGATTAGAGGAAACCGTATAACATGAGAACCTTGAATTCGTCTTGTTATACTGCAATATATTCCGCTGGGCATTACCTTTATCAAACACGATACTTGCATCGTTTCCATCTATCGTAATCGTAGCATAACAATTATCTCCCAAAGTACCCGTTCTTAAATAGTTATTACTACCAGAAACAGCCTGCAAATAACCCTCATTCGATGCATCATAAAAAGTCCAACCGGAACTCTCACTTCCGCCCAACTCCAAGACACAAACATCAGTCCCTATGCCTTGTATTTGACCATTATCAATCTGGACATCGGTAACGTTGCGATAATTGCTTGCCATTGAACCAAGTGCTTTTCCATCTTCCATGTTCACTATCAAATATGATTTCCCCGCTTCCAATTCAGAAACCGAAGTCACCAACTGATAGGATCCTTGCCCCAAAACCATCCCTGGGCACAAGGCGAGAAGTAGCAAGGCTAAAACTACCCCCCCCGATTTAAATTTCGTTAACATATTCATAA
>CAZGSE010000012.1:0-61316 GCA_964528135.1 uncultured Paraprevotella sp.
AAAATCCGAACCTTAATTATACAAAACCGTTGGTACAATAAAGTATATAGTTGCGTAAAATAAATATATTCAGGAAAGATGGGGCGGAATAAACTTTTAGTGTAACTTTATTGGCAATTTGACAGCAACATTAATTAGTGCATATATGACAAAAGAAGAAATATATGAATTGCTTCATAGTACGGAAACATCACGTATTGAACGAACAATAAGCACAGGCGACATGGATAAATTCCAGGAGGCTATCTGTGCGTTTAGCAATGATATGTCCAATTCTCGTCAGAATGGCTACCTTATCATTGGAGCTAAAGACAATGGCGAACTGTCAGGACTTAAAGTAGACGATAATCTTTTTAAGAAAATTGCGGGTATTCGTAGTGATGGTAACATACTGCCTATACCTATGATGACCTGTGAACGATATGAGTTAGAAGGTGGTGACATTCTTGTTGTTGAAGTACAACCATCTTTTTCTCCGCCCGTGAGATATAGGGGACGAACATTTATTCGTATCGGACCAAGAAGAGATATCGCATCAATTGATGAAGAGAGAATACTGACCGAAAAGCGCATGAGCAATATGGCTACTTTTGACGCTTCACCTTGTTATGCTGCTACATTGGACGATGTATATGTTGATCTCATCAAAAACGAATATATACCGAAGGCTGTCAGTGCGCAGGAATTGGAGAATGACACACGAAGTATTGAGCAGCAGATGGCAGCATTGGGACTTTATGACATAGCCCATAATTGTCCTACCAATGCCTGCATAGTATTATTCGGCAAGAAACCTAAACAGTTTCTGTATGGTGCCTATCTTCAGTATGTTCGTTTTAACGGATTAGAAAAAGGTTCTGAAATAGACGATGATAAACCATTCTATGATTGTCTGGCCAAAATGATGCCCCAGTTGGAAGCATTTATAGATTTTGGTGTGATAAAGACCAGACCTGTAGCTATAAGTACACTACGGGAAATGAATCAGTCCAACTATCCGCCAGATGCTCTTCGAGAGTTAATCCTTAATGCGTGTATGCACAGAGACTATCAGGCAAATATGCCGACACGCTTTTATGAATTTGCAGACCGTATTGAAATTATGAATCCAGGAGGGCTATATGGTAAAGCCCGTCCAGATAATTTTCCTGAAGTAAATGATTATCGTAATCCCATAATTGCTCAGGCTCTGAAAATAATGGGGTATGTAAACATGTTCAATAGAGGGGTGAGCCGTGTAAGAAGCATGATGGTTGAAAATGGCGGTAAAGAACCGACTTTTAATGTTGACAAGATTACAGCTTTTGAGGTGATAAGTTATTCTGCTATAAAACATAGTGATTTGCAGGATCTTAAGAAAAACCTTCCTAAGATGTTTCCTAAGTTATTTGACAAGTTAATACCAAGTTATTTCCAAGAGAAAGATAAAAGGGACATTGAAATTGTCTTAAATGCTTTAACTGAACCTAAATCTGCAAAAGAATTAGCTGCTTTAATGTCTTGTTCTATTCGTACGATGAAAGATAAATATTTGGATAAGATGTTGATGGCGGAAGTTGTATCTATGACTATTCCGGATAAGCCTACAAGCCGGAATCAAAAATATAAACTTCTATCTGAATAAGCTTATACTTGTCTTGTGATCAGAGACACAATGATACCGCTGGTGTGGATGAAATGTGGATTGAGTTTGTTTGTCCACCCTTTCCGCCCATCGCCTCAGACCGTCTCAGACGGCGCGGTTTGTTTGCGCAAATTTCATTGATTATGATTTAATATATTGATAATCAATGCTGATTAATTTCTTCAACGAGGATGAGTATTGATGCAGAATCGAATCAGATTAGTTGCAACTAATTGAAATCCAATAGGGAGGTAAGACGGGAGATAATCTTGCCTCCCTTGTTTTTTTGTCGTTCCGGCACAAAGTAAAATTGTCTGTTTCTCAACTTCGGTAAAGGGGGGATTGCGTTCCCCGCTTGGGCGAAAGGGACAAACGAAAGCCCCCTTGTTGTATATAAACGGCAGGGGCACATGGATGCCCGAATGTCTGAATACGATGGAGCACATCCCCTTCAAATACTCCCAGATGTTATAAATCATAGTTGTTTTTCGGGGCGGGGACAAATGGGGCTGGAATAGATAATTTTCGTAAATAAAAGTTTGTCAGTCTGGAAGAAATCCCCTACTTTTGCATTTACTACTATGTCCGTGTCGAAGACGAGAGAGAAGTTAGTGGATGTTGCCCGCCAGCTGTTTGCCAAGGGAGGACTGGAGAATACGACGATGAATGAAATCGCCCAAGTCTCCGGCAAAGGGCGGCGTACGCTCTATACTTATTTCAAGAACAAGGAAGAGATTTACCTGGCCGTCATCGAGACGGAATTGGAACGGCTGTCGGTGCGGATGGCAGAGGTGGCTTGTGCCCAGATGAACTTGGAGGATAAACTCTTGGAATTCATTTTTGCCCATTTGGGACTGATCAAGGAGGCCGTGTTGCGCAACGGAAACCTGCGTGCCGAGTTTTTCCGTAACATCTGGATGGTGGAAAAGGTGCGGAAGCATTTCGACCAAGCCGAGATAGACTTCTTCGTCAGTGTGCTGAAAGAAGGGAATGCCACGGGGGAGTTTTGTGTGGAAAACGTGGCGTTGGTGGCAGACGTGATGCACTACTGCGTCAAGGGACTGGAGGTGCCTTACATTTACGGGCGGTTGGGCGAAGGGCTGGATAAGTCGGCAAGCCGCCGCATCGTGAAAACGCTCATACATCGTGCGTTGCGGAACTCTAATGCCAAATGAGACGAGTTTTTATTTTTTTGAACTTTAAATAAGCAAGATTGAGTATTATGGGATTATTGACAGGAAAGACCGCATTGGTGACCGGCGCGGCCCGTGGTATAGGAAAGGCTATCGCCCTGAAGTTTGCGGCAGAAGGCGCGAACGTGGCTTTTACAGACTTGGTGATTGACGAGAACGGCAAGGCTACGGAAGCGGAGATTGCGGCTTTGGGGGTGAAAGTGAAAGGCTATGCGTCCAATGCGGCTGATTTTACGCAGACGGAGGAAGTCGTGAAGCAGGTGAAAGAGGATTTTGGCAGCATTGATATCCTGGTGAATAACGCAGGAATCACGAAAGACGGTCTGATGTTGCGTATGTCGGAGGCGCAATGGGATGCTGTTATCGCCGTGAACCTGAAGTCGGCCTTTAATTTCATACACGCCTGCACGCCAATCATGATGCGCCAGAAAGGTGGTTCCATCATCAACATGGCTTCTGTGGTGGGTGTGCACGGCAATGCCGGGCAGTGCAATTATTCGGCCTCGAAAGCAGGCATGATTGCCCTGGCCAAATCCATCGCCCAGGAAATGGGCGCCAAGGGCATCCGGGCTAATGCGATTGCGCCGGGGTTCATTGAAACGGCCATGACGGCGGCTCTGTCGGATGACGTACGTGCCGAGTGGTGCAAGAAGATTCCTTTGCGCCGGGGAGGGACACCGGAAGATGTGGCCAACGTGGCTTTGTTTTTGGCTTCCGACCTCTCGTCCTACGTGTCGGGGCAGGTGATCCAGATAGATGGCGGCATGAACATGTAAGGGATGGAAGTCGTTTACGAGGACAACCATATCATTATCGTCAGCAAAAGTTGCTCTGAGATTGTCCAAGGGGACAAGACGGGAGACAAACCTTTGGTGGAGGTAGTGAAAGACTATATCAAGGAGAAGTACCATAAACCGGGGAATGTATTCCTCGGTGTGGTGCATCGCCTTGACCGTCCGGTAAGCGGGCTGGTGGTGTTCGCCCGTACGAGTAAGGCATTGTCCCGCCTGAACGAGATGTTCCGCATGAAGGAAGTGCATAAGACTTATTGGGCGATTGTAGGGCATGCCCCCGCCGCGCCGCAGGGTGAACTTGTGCATTGGCTGGTGCGCAATGAAAAACAGAATAAATCTTATGCCTACGACAGCGAAAGGCCGGGGGCTAAAAAGGCCGTCCTGGGTTATAGGGTCATCGGGCATTCCGAACGTTATTGCCTGTTGGAGGTGGATTTGCAGACGGGACGCCACCATCAGATTCGTTGTCAGTTGGCCAAGATTGGTTGCCACATCAAGGGTGACTTGAAGTATGGTGCACCGCGCAGCAATCCCGATGGTGGTATTAGCCTGCATGCGCGCCGTGTGCGTTTTGTCCACCCTGTGTCGAAACAGATGGTGGACGTTGAGGCTCCGTTGCCGGCGGGTGACTTGTGGCACATCTTCCGGGATTGTGGCCTGTTGCTGCCGGTGTGATGTAACCGGCTTCTTTTCCCCGGCCGGGGTTGTTCCGTGCCGGGTTGTCTTTTTTGTATAATTCTTTATTTTTTGCATTTTCTCCTTGTCACGGATGTTTTTGCCGGGCTTTGTCCTCTCTGCGGGGGCGGGTGTAGGCGGAACGGACAAATTGGTATATGGTCGAAAATATATGTAACATGAGCCAAAAAGAAAGGTCCCGTTTTGTTCGTACATTTGTGGCTGGGAAGAAATATATCACTCATCAAAATCTTTATCTTGGATGAAAACATTTTCTTTGTTGGCATGTTTGACTTGCATGTCCGGTATAGCCCAAGCGGCTTCTGTGGAGTTTTCCGGTCCGGACAAGAGACTGGTTGTGACGGTGGACGATGAAGGGGGACGCCCTTCCTACCGGATAACTTATGACGGCCGGTCGTTTTTGGAACAGTCCCCATTGGGCCTGTTGACGGACATCGGCGATTTTTCGCAGGGACTGTCGTTGGCGGACTCGGCATTCCGGATATCGGAAACGGATATCCGTTATGAATTGCGCACAATCAAGCGTAGCCGTGTGGAGGTGCAAGCCGTTAGGGCGGTGTGCCCGTTCTATAAAGACGGACGGCGGGTGATAGATGTGGAGTTCCATGTGTCGGCCTGTGACGTGGCTTTTAGATATAAAATGTATCCCCAGGGCGACCGCTTGTGTGCCGTGGTGCAAAGCGAAGCCACGGGTTTCGTGTTGCCGGAAGGAACCACCACGTTTCTCTGCCCGCAGGTAAAGGCGATGGGAGGTTTTGCACGCACGTTTCCCAGTTATGAAACGCCTTACATGGCAGATGATGTCATGGGAAAGAATGGATGGGGCGAGGGTTACACTTTTCCTTGCCTGTTCCGCACGGGTGAGCACGGGTGGGTGCTTATTTCCGAAACGGGAGTGGACAGCCGTTATTGTGCCAGTAGGCTGATGGGGCACGAGGGAGGACTTTATACCATCGGTTTCCCGCAGGAAAGTGAATGGAACGGGAACGGAACGGCATACTCCGGACTCATGTTGCCGGGGGAAACACCTTGGCGTACGTTGACTGTTGGGACGACATTGGCTCCCATTGTAGAGACTACGGTAGCTTATGACGTGGTGAAGCCGTTTTACGAGCCTTCCCGTCCCTATGTGTACGGTCGGGGCACATGGAGTTGGATTGTGCGGGGCGACAATAGCATGAACTACGAAGAACAGAAAGAATATGTGGATTTTGCAGCCGCAATGGGATATGAGTCGGTTTTGGTGGATGCTTGGTGGGATTCGCGCGTGGGACGCGACAGCATAGTTGCCTTGTCCCGCTATGCCGCCCGGAAAGGCGTGGGGCTTTATCTGTGGTATAATTCTAATGGTTATTGGAATGATGCGCCGCAGGGACCGCGTGGGCGGATGGACCGTACACTGGTGCGCCGTCAAGAAATGGCTTGGATGCGCGATTCGGGGATACGGGGAATCAAGGTGGACTTCATCGGAAGCGACAAACAGGAAACGATGCGGTTGTATGAGGACATTCTCTGTGATGCCAACGATTATGGCCTGCTGGTCATTTTCCATGGCTGTACGCTGCCGCGTGGATGGGAGCGGATGTATCCCAATTTTGCTTCGGCCGAGGCTGTGCTGGCCAGCGAGAACCTGAATTTTTCGCAGGGAGCCTGCGATGTTGAGGCTTTCAACGCCACATTGCATCCTTTCATCCGTAATACGGTGGCGGCCATGGACTTCGGCGGCAGTGCGCTCAACCATTATTACAATGCGAAAAATGAGCCCCATGGCAGCCGCCGTATAACATCAGATGTCTATGCGTTGGCCACGGCGGTGTTGTTCCAAAGTCCTGTGCAACATTTTGCATTGACACCCAACAACCTGTATGACGCTCCTGTTTGGGCCATGGATTTCATGAAGCGCGTTCCTTCCACGTGGGACGATGTGCGTTTCATCGATGGTTATCCCGGCCGTTATGTCATTCTGGCACGCCGGTGCGGCGACACCTGGTATGTGGCGGGCGTGAACGCACAAGAGGAGCCGGTGGAAGTGAAGGTGAAGTTGCCCATGTTCGTTGCAGGACAGACTGTGGCTTGTTATGAAGATAATGCCGGGTTGGAAGGGCGGTTGGTTCAACGGAGTGTGGACAAGCGCGGGGAAATGAAAGTCTTTATACCCCAAAATGGTGGTGTGGTAATGGTGGGGCAGTGACGGGGTTTCTTGTATGCCGTTGTGCATTGCGGGTTTCTCTGGTGACGACGGACTACCGGCGTTGTCCATAAGAACAGACTAAACTATAAGTAACAATACAAACTAAAGCAATGGAAAACAAAACGAAAATGAGGCGTGTGGCAGCAAAGGCGACTTTGCTGTGTGCCGGCCTGTTCCAAGTTGGCATCACCGCGGCGCAAGAACCTATCATTCAGACCAAGTACACGGCCGACCCGGCCCCGATGGTGTTGGGCGACACGGTGTTCCTCTACACATCGCATGACGAGGATGATGCCGAGGGCTACGGATTCAAGATGCTCGACTGGCAGCTTTACACCTCTACCGACATGGTGAACTGGACAGACCATGGCGCGGTGGCTTCGCTGAAGAACTTTGCCTGGCACAGGCGCGACAATGGGGCGTGGGCCATGCAGGTTGTGGAACGCAATGGCAAATTCTACATGTACTGCCCGCTGCATGGCAACGGCATTGGGGTGTTGGTCAGCGACTCGCCTTACGGGCCGTTCAAGGATCCCATAGGGAAACCCTTGGTGTGGCAGGAGGAGCATTGGGAGGATATAGATCCCACGGTGTTTGTGGACGATGACGGGCAGGCCTACATGTACTGGGGCAATCCGAACCTTTATTATGTGAAGTTAAACGAAGACATGGTTTCTTACAGCGGCGACATTGTTAAGGTGGGGCAGCTGGAGCACTACCAGGAAGGGCCGTGGTTTTATAAACGCCGGGGAATGTATTACCTGGCTTACGCCTCTACGTGTTGCCCGGAGGGAATCGGTTATGCCATGAGCGACAGTCCCACCGGTCCTTGGGAGGTAAAAGGCTACATCATGCGGCCTACGGACCGCACGCGCGGCAACCATCCCGGCATTGCAGACTTCAAGGGGAAAAACTATGTGTTTGGGCAAAACTACGATTTGTTGCGCCTGGAGATGGAGGAGCACCATGAACGTCGTTCCGTATCGGTGGCCGAGATGCACTACAACAGTGACGGCACCATTCAAGAAGTGCCTTATTTCAAGGACACGCGGTTGGAGCAAGTGGGCACGTTCGACCCTTATCGCCGTGTGGAAGCCGAAACCATGGCTTGGGGGTACGGCCTGAAGACGGCGGGGCATGCAGACGGGAAAGGTGTGTACGTAACTGCCATAGACAACGGCGATTCGCTCCGTTTGCGCGGTGTGGATTTCGGACGTCGCGGGGCGCGGCGGTTCACTGCGTCTGTGGCCTCGCTCCGGGGAGACTGTTCCATTGAGATTCATCTGGACAGTGCCAGCGGCCCGTTGGTGGGCACGTTGCAGGTGAAGGCCACCGGCGGGCAGGACCGTTATGAGGAAATGTCCTGTGAGGTGAAAGGCGCCAAGAGGATACATGACTTGGTGTTCCTTTTCCGCGGAGATGCGGGAAAGGATCTGATGAACTGGGACTGGTGGAGGATGGATTGAGCCATCCTCCCGCTTCCGTTTCAGTCTTTTTCCAACAGTTCCAACGCTTTCAGCACGAACGGGTTCTGGCGGTACATGACGGCAAAGTATTCCGACATGTCCCAGATGTCTCTGGCAATCAAGGCTTTCATCTGGAGCCGGATTTCCGGCAGAGACTGTTGCAGTTCTTCTTCGTCCTTAGGCTTTACGCCGGCCTTTTCCCCTTCTTCGAGCAAAAGGTCTATCAGTTCCTGTGGGACTTCAAACTTGTCCAAGTACTTGTCGAAGGTGTCATATTCCCGCTGTATCTTTTTCCTGTACTTGTCAATGAACTTTATGTCGGCACTGGTGATAGCCCCCTTGGCACTCAGTTCACGATGGAAACGAGTGTAGCGCGCGGTGTCCAGCGGTATGAAATAGTCGGGCATCACGCCCCCGCCGCCATAGACGGTACGTCCCTTGTTCAGGGTTTTAAACTTCAATGAGTCGGGGAAATGTATGCTGTCGGCGTTGGTCAGTTCGCCGTGGTTGTAGCGTTCGATGACATCACGGTTGTAGGTCATCTTGTCTCCTTTGGTGTAGGGTTTCTGTATGCAGCGTCCGCTGGGGGTGTAATAGCGTGCCACGGTGAGCCGGATCATGGAGCCGTCGGGCAGCATGAAAGGTTTCTGCACCAACCCCTTGCCGAATGTCCGGCGGCCTACCACAAGCCCGCGGTCCTGGTCCTGTATGGCACCGGTGACGATTTCCGCAGCCGATGCCGAATATTCGTCCACCAACACCACGATCCGTCCGTCACGGAACAGGCCTTGCCCTTTCGAACGGTACTCCTGGTAAGGCGTGCGCAGCCCCTTGGTATAGACAATGAGGTCGTCTTTGGGCAGGAACTCCCCGGCGATGGCCGTGGCGGCATCCATATATCCGCCGCCGTTTTGCTGCAGGTCCAGGATGAGGTCTTGCATGCCTTGCGCTTGCAGGGAGCGTATGGCCTCCTGTATCTCGCCGTGGCTCGTGCTGCCGAAGCTGGAGAGGCGGATAAGTCCTGTCCGCGGGTTGAGCATGAAAGCGGCATCTACGGTGGATACCGGTATCTTGTCGCGGGTGACGGTGAACTCCAGTTGTTCCTTGAATCCGTTCCGCACCACGCCGAGCTTGACTTTGGTATTCTTGGGGCCGCGCAGGCGTCGCATGATTTCCTCGCGGCTCATCTTGACACCGGCGATGGCCGTGTCGTTCACGCAGACGATGCGGTCGCCGGCGATGATGCCCACTTTTTCCGACGGCCCCTTGGGCACGGGCTGTATGACCACCAGCGTGTCCTCCAGCATGTTGAACTGCACTCCGATACCTTCGAAGTTACCCTGCAACGGCTCGTTCATCTTCCGGGTTTCTTCGGCATTGGTGTAGGCCGAATGCGGGTCCAGTCCGGAAAGCATGCCGGTGATGGCGTCTTCGGCCAGTCTGTTTTCGTCCACGCTGTCCACGTAAAGGCTGCTGATGGCCAGTTGCGCCATGGATATTTTGCGCAGTGCCAGTTCCGTGTCCGACATTTTCTTCTCGTTCCGTTGCGCCATGGCGGCCGGCGGGATGCAGAGCAGCAGGGCTGCCATCAGTAATAATGTAGTCTTCATGATACCGTGAGTTCCTTCTTGCTTGCTATTCATATTCCAGTCCTTCGGGGATGTAGGGGGTTATGTCTTTCCCAAAGTGTTTCAGTTCCTTCACCATCGATGAACTGATGTAGGCCCATTGCGGTTCGGCGAGAAGTATGATGGTCTCCACGCCGGTGAGCCTGCGGTTCAGGTCTGCAATGGCGGTTTCATATTCGTAGTCTTTCACCGAACGCACGCCGCGCAGGATGAAGCGTGCCCCCATACGCCGGGCAAAGTCCGCTGTCAGGTCGGAATACCCCTCCACCCGTATGCGCCCGTCTGCGGCGAAGAGGCGGCGCAGTGCGCCGATCCGTTGTTCGGTGCTTTGTTCCGTGCTTTTGCTTTCGTTGATGCCCACCCCGACGATGATGCGGTCGAAAAGTGTGAGCCCCCGGCGGAGCAATGACTCATGCCCTTTGGTGAAAGGGTCGAAACTGCCGGGGAAAATGGCTGTCCTTTCTTCCATGGCCTTTTGTATCTGTCAGTCTGTTCCCGTATCTCCGTCCGCAAGGTCCTCCTCCACGACCAGGTTGTTGATGATGAAGTTCTGCCGTTCCATGGTGTTCTTGCCCATGTAATATTCGAGCAGTTCCTTCACCTGGTCTCCTTTGTGCAGGGACACCTGTTCCAGGCGCATGTCCGGCCCGATAAAGTGCCGGAACTCATCGGGCGAGATTTCTCCCAAACCTTTGAAACGGGTGATTTCCGGTTCGGGGCCGAGCTGTTCGATGGCTTCCATGCGCTCCTGTTCCGAATAGCAGTAACGGGTGATGAAGTCCTGTTTCGCCCCGGTGGCGTTCTCCTCCAGCTCTTTCAGCCGTGCGCGGTTGATGCGGCTCCTGCGGTTGCGCACGCGGAAGAGCGGCGTTTGCAGGATATACACATGTCCTTTCTTGATGAGTTCGGGGAAGAACTGCAGGAAGAAGGTAATCATGAGCAGGCGGATGTGCATGCCGTCCACATCGGCATCCGTGGCCACGATGACGCGGTTGTAGCGCAGCCCGTCCAGTCCGTCTTCGATGTTGAGCGCGGCCTGCAGCAGGTTGAACTCTTCGTTTTCGTAAACCACCTTTTTGGTCAGCCCGAAACAGTTGAGCGGTTTTCCGCGCAGGCTGAACACGGCCTGCGTGGCCACGTCGCGGCTTTTGGTGATGCTCCCGCTGGCCGAGTCGCCTTCGGTGATGAAGATGCTGCTTTCTTCTTTCTGGTCGCCGCGTGCATCGTTCAGGTGTATGCGGCAGTCGCGCAGCTTGCGGTTGTGCAGGTTGGCCTTTTTGGCCCGTTCGCGGGCCAGCTTGGTCACCCCGGCCATGGCTTTGCGTTCCTTTTCGCTTTCAGAGATTTTCTGCAGGATGACGTCGGCCACGTCCGGGTTCTTGTACAGGTAGTTGTCCACCTGTTCCTTCACGAAATCGCCCACGAACTTGTCAATGCTGATGCCCCCGTCGGGCACGGTGGTGAGCGAGCCGAGCTTTATCTTGGTCTGGCTCTCGAAGAGCGGTTCTTCTATGTTGATGGCGATGGCGGCCACCAGCCCGTTGCGTATGTCGCCGTAGTCGAAGTTCTTGCCGGAGAACTCTTTGACGGTCTCGGCGAAGTGCTTCTTGAAAGCGCTCTGGTGGGTGCCGCCCTGCGTGGTATGCTGCCCGTTGACGAAAGAGTAGTATTCCTCGCCGTACTGGCTCGTGTGGGTGAAGGCGATTTCGATGTCCTCCCCCTTGAGGTGCACGATGGGATAGAGGGCCTCGCCCGTCATGCTGTCGGACAGCAGGTCCAGCAGGCCGCCGCGGGAGTGCATGCGTTGGTTGCCCAGCGTGATGGTCAGTCCCGTGTTGAGGTAGGTGTAGTTGCGCAGCATGGCTTCCACCAGTTCACTGCGGAAGCTGTAGTTCTTGAACAAGGCCGGATCCGGTTCAAAGCGGATCAGGGTGCCGTCCGGTTCGGACGAGGAGGCCGTTTCCTCCGCTGCCGGCACGCCGCGTTCGAACGTCACGCGCCGCGTCTGGCCGTCGCGGAAGCTCTGTGCCTCGAAGTGCAGGCTCAGGGCGTTCACGGCCTTTACGCCCACGCCGTTCAGCCCCACGCTTTTCTTGAAAGCCTTGGAGTCGTACTTGCCTCCGGTGTTGAGCATGCTCACGGCCTCGGCCAGCTTGCCCAAGGGGATGCCCCGCCCGTAGTCGCGCACGGTCACGCGCAGGCCGTCTTCCACCGAAATGTCGATGCGCCGTCCGGCTCCCATCCTGAACTCGTCGATGCTGTTGTCCACCACCTCCTTGAGCAGCACGTAGATGCCGTCTTCGGCATGCGCCCCGTCGCCCAGTCGTCCGATGTACATGCCGGGGCGTGTGCGTATGTGTTCCATGTCGGAGAGGTGGCGTATGTTGTCCTCGGTGTATTCCGCCACGGGGGCAGGCTGTGGGTTGCCGTATTTTCCTTCTTGCGGTGTCATGTGGTTGTCGGGTTTTGCGGTTGGAGGGTCTTGTGGTAGCAGCGGCGGCGTTTGTGTATTTCCGCATCCAGGTAGGCCCACTGTCCCTGGCTCTTCTCGTTGGTTTCCAGCTGCGGGTGCGACTCCCCGAAGCGGAAGCCCATTTGCTGGCTGACGGGGATAAGGTCGGCAAAGAGCATGGCGTTCACCCCTTTGTTCTGGTATTCCGGCAGCACGGCCACGAGCAGCAGGTCGATGATGTCGGAATGGTGGAAGAAGAGGGCTTTCAGCAGGTGCCACCACCCGAAGGGGAAGAGGCGGCTGCGGGCTTTTTGCAGGGCGTGCGACAGGGAGGGCATGCCCACTCCCACGGCCACCACGTTGTCCTGTTCGTCCTCCACCACGGTGACGAAGCGCAGGTCGATAAAAGGCATGTAGGTGTTGATATATTGTTCGATCTGCCTTTCGTTCATCTTCGAATAACCGTAGAGGGGGGCGTAAGCGCGGTTGATTACGTTGAAAATCTTCTGCCCGTAGTTCCCGCGGCGTATCTCGCGCATGTGCTTGAACTTCCGCACGTGCAGCTTATAGCGGCGCGCGCTCATTTCCGCCACGCGGAAATATTTGTCTATATGGGCGGGGTGTGCCTTGTCCGGCACGTGTATCTTGCGTTCCACCCAGTCCACCTCCTTTTCATATCCCAGCAGCTCCATGTGGCGCGGGTAATAAGGATAGTTGTAAATGGTGGACATGGTGCTGAGCTGGTCGTATCCGTAGGTGAGCATGCCTTCGGGGTCCATGTCGGTGAAGCCCAGCGGCCCCACCACTTTGTCGCACCCGTGTTCCCGCGCCCACTGTTCCACCGCGTCTGTCAGCGCCCGGCTCACCTCCGGGTCGTCGATGAAGTCTATCCAGCCGAAGCGCGCGTTGTTCGTGTCCCACGTCCGGTTGGCCTTGTGGTTGATGATGGCGGCCACGCGCCCCACGGTTTTGCCGTTGCGCAGGGCCACGAAGAAATCGGCCTCACAGAAATCGAACGCGGCGTTTTTGCGGGGATTGAACGTGTCGAGCGTGTCTTCCAGGAAGTCCGGCACGGCATAGGGGCAGTCCTTGTATAGCTCATAGTTGAAACGGATGAACTGTTTCAGTTCCTTGCGGCTCGAAACTTTTTTTATGGTTATGGCAGACATTTCGTCAGGTTTATCATATTTATTCAGACTTGCAAAGATAAGGCTTTATTTTGGAACAAGGTGGCCTTTTCCCGGATGTTTTTTACAATAATTGCATGGATTTGAAAAAAAAGAATAGGAATGTTTGAATGTTTTTCTGTTTATTTATACATTTGCAAAAAATGAACCTTTAAAATTAACTTAATGAAATTACAACTGTTATGTTTGGCTACGGCACTGGCTTTGGGAACGGGGATGTCGTCCCATGCGAAAAGTGCTGATGAGGAAAAGGATTATAAGTCCTATCCCCACATGTTTATCGGGCTGCACGGCGGTGCACAGTCCATGTTCACGGACTATAGTTTTGGCAAGTTGATTACGCCGGTGTACGGTGTTTCGTTCGGCGGTTATTTCAACCCGGTCGTAGGAGCGCGCCTGCACGTCAGCGGTCTGGAGACCAAGGGCGGCATCAAGAGCTTGGATGCAACGTATGACTACAAGTATGTGCTCTCCAACCTGGACCTGATGTTGAACCTGACGAATATCTTCTCTGCGAACAAGGACCGGCTGTTCAACGTCATCCTGCTGGGTGGTGTGGGTTTGAACTACGCCTGGGACAATGACGACTTCAATGCCCTCACCACCGGACTGGGCAGCGTTTATCCCTTTGCCTGGGAGGACGACCGCCTGAGCCACAACGTGCGGGTAGGCATGATGCTGGACTTCAACATCGCGAAGCATTTCGGCATGAACGTCGAGCTGGGGGCCAACAACACTTCGGACCGCTACAACTCGAAGACGAGCAACAGCAACGACTGGTCGGCCTACGCTACCGTCGGCCTGGCTTTCAAGTTCGGGTTCAAGAACAAGGAAAAGCCGGCTCCGGTGGAGGAAGAAGAGGTATGGGCTACGCGCACGGATACCATCTGGTATGACGATGTGACCTACAAGGAGGTTCCGGTGATGGAGAGCTATGAAGAGAACTTCTACTATCAGCTCCGCATGACCGATCCCGAACCGGCTTCGAAAGTGCAAAGCATAGCCAAGTTTGTCCGGGAGCACAAGGACTGCAAGGTTGAGGTCGTGGGCTATGCCGACAAGGGCACGGGAACGCCGAAAGTGAATATGGGTTATTCCAAGGAACGTGCGGAGAACGTGGTGGCCGCTTTGGTGGAAGCCGGTGTGGACGAGGGCATCATCACCTTCAGTTACAAGGGTGACACCGAGCAACCCTTTGACGAGAACGACAAGAACCGTTTGGCTATCGTGAAGGTGACGGGCGAAGGCGTGAAGAAAGAAGAGGTCAAGACCAGGAAGTACAGGCTGGAGGAGACCCGTTACAGAGTGAAATAAAGGTAGCGTTCTTATCCCATTGGGCGGGAGGGCAGGCCGGCAGGCTTGTCCTCCCGCTGCGTTTTCAGGGCTTGCGGCAGCGGATGAGGGCGCGGCTGCCGTCGGCCAGTGTGGTGGCGAACAGGTAAGTGTCGCCGCCCTCTTTCAGCCGGAGCCGCTTGCGCAGTGCGGCCACCGTGTCCGGAAAGTTGCGCACCGTCAGGTTGGCCTGCCCTGTGCCGTTTAATAGTTCTTTCAGTTCCTTCTTGCCGAATCCGCTGTAGGCCGTGACCACGAACAGGCGTCCGGGGAAGTCTGTGTGCAGCGTGTCGGCCGTGTAGAGGTGCGAGTTGGGGTGCAGTTGCCGCAAGCCGTAGCGTGCGCCGATGCTGCGGAATCCGCCGCATTTCATCACGGAGGCATTGGGTTCGTACAGGTAGCGTCCGGGCAGGCCGTCCGGACAAGTGCTGGCGGCCTCTTCGTCCTGCGTGAAACAGAAGTCCGCCTGCCCCGTTTGCAGGTTGGCGCAGTGGAACGTGACGGCCGCTTCCGGCTGCTCCCGCGTCATCACCAGCAGCAGTTCCTTGCATTCGCCCTGCACGCTCACGGCATGCACCTCTGCCACGTGGCGCAGGGTGTGCAGGGCCGCCTGTATGTCCAGCATGGGCGAGAGCTTGACGAGGCAGGAGCGCGCCCGCCGCCGGATGTGCTCCTGCAGGGCGGCCAGGTCCGGCTCGCAGTCGCCGATGGCCACGGTTTTCCGTCCGGCCGTGTCGCGCCGTGCAGGGTCGGCAAAGCACCAGTCCGCTTCGGGCCATGCTCCGGGGGCTTTTGCGGAGTCGGTTTCCACCACTTCGGCCTGCACCAGGCCGAGCACGCGGAAGTTGTGCCGCGCGATGCGGCACAGCCCCGGCTGCCGCTCCATGTAGAGCGCGCGCCGGAACAGCGGGGCCAGGAAACTGAAGTCGATGCCGAATCCGCCCGTCAGGTCAATGAGCGTTCCCGTGCAGCCGTGGTCGCCCGCGGCCGACAGGCGTTGCACGAGCCGTTGCTTGTAGCGCGCCGTGGCTTCCGAGGAGCATTGCTCCAGGGCCAGGCGCGGGGGGTAGAGCAGGCCTTCCTGCCCGGCCCACGAGGGCAGCTTGCGGACGGCCGTCTGCCATCCTTCGATTTGTTGCAGGGCCGCCTGCAGGTCCACTCCTGCCGGGGCGGGGCGCAGGGCCAGTTGCCGCACGTCGTCATGGCGGTGGGCCTGTATGAATGCCTGGGTGTCGGGAGACAGCATGTCCGTTGTCGGTTAAGGGATGGGTTCGTAGTGTTTCCGGGCCTCGTCGCGCGTGATGAAGTTGAAGTGCCACCACTCCGTGCGCAGCACCTTGAATCCGGCGCGGTGCATCACGGAGCGCAGCAGTTTGCGGTTCTGCCATGCCTGCCGGCTGATGCGCCCCTGTTCCACCATGCGGGCTTCGGTGTCGGTGTGCGCCTCCGGCCCTAGGTGGTCTATCTTCGTGCCCATGGGCAGTGTGTCGCCCAGGGCGTTGCAGAGCGTGACATCCACGGCCATGCCGTAGTTGTGCAGCCCGCCGCCGTTCCTGGGGTTGCTTACGTAGATGTACTTGGGTGTGCCCGCCACCGCGTCCCACATCTTCTGTTGGATGTGCATCGGCCGTGCGGCGTCATACACCTTGAGGCTCAGTTCCGGCCGTTCGCTTTTCAAAATCCGTTGCGCCTCGGCCAGTGCCTTGGCCGCTTCGGGGTGGAGGTAGGCCTCGCGCAGGTCGGTGTAGAGCACCTGCCCCGTGAAGTTGTCCGCCCGCGCATACATCAGGCTCACCTGCAGGGTGGAGTCCGCGCTGCGCACGTCCACCAGTCCCAGCCGTTCCATGGCCTGCGCCGTGGGGCTGGCCTGTTGGGCACGGGCGGGCGCCGCTGCCGCTGTGGCGGCAAGCAACATGGCGGTGAGCCGTTTGTGGTGGATGGCCTTTGTCATGGCGTCAAGTTTTTCTGTCCGTTCCGCCCGCGGTCTTCCAATATGCATGTCCTTTGTTCCTTGGCCCAATTGATGAGGGAGTTCAGGTGGGGCAGTAGTGACATGCCGCGTGCGGTCAACGAATATTCCACTTTGGGCGGGATCTGTGCATAAGCCTGGCGTTTCACGATGCCGTCTTGCTCCAGTGTGCGCAACGTCACGGTCAGCATTTTCTGCGAGATGTCCGGTATGGCCTTCTGCAGTTCGCCGAACCGCATGACAGGAATCCGTTCCAATGAGAATATCACGAGAATCGACCATTTATCGCAGATACGCGAAAGGATGTCCCTTATCGGGCAATCCTGTGTGAACTTGTTGTCGTCCGGTTGGTGGATGTCCATAATTTGTTATGTCTGAATCACTCTACAAAAGTAACCAAAAAACCGTTTGGCAGCAAATTTACTTGCGGGATGCATTAAAATAAGTTAATCCCGAAAGGGCAACCTGTTTATTCACAGCAAAAGTTTCTGTGAGGTAAGTAACTGAGGATGAAGTGCCTTCTTGCAGGATGATTTTAAAAGATGCAACTTTGCAGCGAGGAAACAAAAACAGTAATAACCCAAAAAGAAGAGTCATGAAGAAAGTAGTTTTGATTGGAGCAAGCGGATTTGTGGGCAACGCCATCCTGAAGGAGTTGCTGGAAAGAGGGCATCAGGTGACGGCTGTTGTGCGTCATCCGGAGAAAATCACGGAGAGCCATCCCCTTTTGACGGTCAAGGGGGTGGATGTGGAAGACGTGGCAGCCTTGGCCGGAGTGTGCCGGGGACAGGATGCCGTTGTGAGTGCCTACAATCCGGGGTGGGCCAATCCCGCGATTTACGAAGACACCCTGCGGATCTATCCCAAGATTCTGGAGGCGGTGCGGAACTCCGGTGTTATCCGTTTGCTTGTCGTGGGCGGTGCGGGCAGCCTGTTTGTGAAGCCGGGGCTGCGTTTGGTGGACACCGGCACTTTGCCGGAAGCCTGGTTGCCGGGTGTGAAGTCAATGGCGAAATTTTTCCTTGAGACGCTGGTACATGAACGAGAACTGGACTGGGTGTTTTTCTCTCCGGCCGCCAATCTGGGCAACCTGACGGCCGGTGTGCGCACGGGCAAGTTCCGTTTGGGTAAGGACGACCTGATTGTGGATGCCAAGGGTGAAAGTTTTATCTCGGTGGAAGACTACGCCATGGCGATGGTGGACGAACTGGAACAGGAAAACCATCACCGGGAACGGTTTACAATCGGTTATTGACGTTGCTTGCAGGGGTATTGTCCAAATTAGTTATATATCCCTGTGTGGGCTTTGCGGCAGCATGGCCGGGGTCTTGCGGAAAGCGGCGAAGGTTTTTCCGCAAGCCCCCGTCCTTTTTTCCGCAAGGCCGTTTCGTGCCGGGCAGGCATGGTGCATCAGCAGGGAAATGACGGGATTCCGTCCGGCGGTTTTTAGGATATTATAACGCGGAATAGTTCCGTTTGTCAAGAAGAATGACTTTATTTGCAATGATGTATAAAACCAACGGCTATGAAACGGAACGTGCTGTGGATTGTGGGTGTTTTGCTGGTTTGTGGCGGCATGCGTTGCCGGGCGGAGGGCTATGACGAACTGTGGAAACAGGTGAAACAATATGAACGGCAGGACCTGCCGAAGTCGGCGCTTGAAGTGGTGGAACGGATTGCCGGCAAGGCGGACAGGGAACAGCATAAGGGGCAGCGGATGGCGGCCCTGCTCTACGGTTGCAAGTTGCGGCAGGGCGTGGTGCCGGACAGCTTCTATACCGACATACTGAAACTGGAGCGGCTCAAGCGGCAGGCGGCCGACAGGGTGGAGGCGGCGGTGCTGGCATCGGTGCTGGGCGGGTTGTATGCGGACAACGTCTGGCGCAACCGCAATGACAGCCCGTATGCAGATGCCCATCCGGACAGTGTGCGTGAATGGTCGGCCGCGCAATTCCGGGAGGCTTCCAAGGAAAATTACCTGTTGTCCATGGCGCATCCGGACTTGCTGGCCGCGGCAAAGGCGGCCGACTACCTGCCTTTTGTGGAGCAGGGGAAGGATGCCGCCGTTTTCCGGGCGGACCTGCTGAACGTGGTGGGGCGGAGGGCCGTCGCCGCGCTGGGAAAGGCCGGCGGGGAAGCCCGCGCTGCGGGAAACCGGCTGTATGGCGAGATGCTGGCCGTCTATCGCCGGCAAGGCAACCGCGAGGCCGAACTGCTCCTGTTGCTGGATTCGGTGGGGTATGCCCGGACGGGGGAAACGCCCGTGCTTCTGGACGGGACGGCGTGCGGAGACAGCCCTGCGACCCGCGAGCGGCAGGCACTCGCTTCGTCCGCTTATGCGGCTTACCGCCGGATGCTTTCCCGTTTCGGCGACCTGCCGATGGCGGCGGAAGTCTATCTGCGCATGCTGGACCTGGACATCACCGATTCCCTGAGAGTGCGGTGGGCGGCCGAAGGATATGAAAAATACAAGGACTACCCGCGTGCCCAGGAATTGCTGAACCGCAAGAAGGCTTTGGAAACCCCGCGTCTTTCCTTGCGTTTCCCCGCATTGACCCATCCCGACATGCCGTTTGAATGCGTGGTGGAACACCGCAACCTGTCCGGAATGGAACTGCAGTGGTATCTGGTGCCGGAGGGAAGCCCCGAAAGGAAGCAACTCCAAGGAAGCACAAAAAAAGGGATAGAGGATTATGTGAAGAAATACGGCCGCCTGCAAAAGACGGAGCGGCTGGACTGGGCACCGCGTGCGGCCTGGGTGCTGGCGGAAGACACTTTCCGGCTGTCGTGTCCGGGAACGGGCACTTATGTGGTGTTGGGCAAAGCGGACGGGGCACCGTTGTCATCGGGCAACCTTGTGGCGGAGCTGGCCTCGTCCCGCCTGGAAGTGGTGGGCGGCATCCTGCCGGACAGTACGGCGCTCTGCACCGTGGTGGACGGGCGGACGGGTGCCCCGGTGGCGGACGCGGAGGTGGACTGGCTGTATGGCGATGAGGTGTTCCACACCGCACGGACGGATGCCCAGGGCAAGGCAAAGTGGGATTTTACCGGATGTTGGGCCGGCGGGAAGATGCCGTGGAGCATTTCCTTCAGGGTGCGCAAGGGCGACGACCGTAGCCATCCGGGGGGAAGTTGTGTAATGAGACTGCCCTTCCGGGAAAAAGATGAGGCGGTGAGCCGGGAAACGCGGCTGTATGTCGATCGTTCCGTTTACCGCCCCGGACAGACCGTCCATGTGGGCGGCATTTGCTGGGACGAGCGGCACGACGGGGGCAGGGCCGCGGGCGGACGGCAGGTGAAGCTGGCCCTTTGCGACCGGAACGGGCAGACGGTGGACGGGCAGACGGTGGAGACGGACGCGATGGGTACGTTCTCGGCGGAATTCATCCTGCCCGCCACGGGGCTGCCGGGGCTTTATTCCATCCGGACAGACAACGCCCGGACGGGCTTCGCGGTGGAAGAATACAAACGCCCGGCCTTCGAGGTCAGGTTGGACAAGGTGGACGGGCACTTCCGTGGGGGCGACACCCTGCAACTGGCGGGCGAAGCCGTGAACTACAACGGCGTGCCCTTGCGGCGTGCGCGTGTGTCGGCCGTTTCATCGCTGGTGCGTTGGTACTACCGCACCGCACCGCAGGGCGGGGAGGCTTTCCCGCTCGATACGGTACTGACCGATGAACACGGGCGTTTTGTCCTGAAGGTTCCCGTATGCGGGGTGCAGGACGGTTGGAACCGCAGCATGGTGCGCCAGCAGGTGGAGGTGTCGGTCACGAGTGCGGCCGGCGAGACACAGACCGCCCGCACCTCCTTCCCGCTGACGCCGGCGCGGATCCGGCTGGCCATAGAGATGCCCTGTTACATGTTGAAAGACAGCCTGCCCTGCATTGAGGCGAAAGTGCTGGCCTTTACCGGCGCACAGTACACGGACAGCGTTGTGCTGTCCGGTGACATCTACCGTGTGCGGGAGGGGAAGCCCAGGGAGAAAGTGGTGTCCGGACTGGGTTTCGCGCCCAACAAGGCCGTGCGGCCGGACGTGCTTTCGATGCTGCCCTCCGGGCATTACGAACTGTCGTTGCAGGCCATGGCGGAAGGGGACAGTGCCGTGGACGCTGCCCGTTTCGTGCTGTTCAGCCTGTCCGACACCCGTTTGGAGGCTTCCACGGACGAATTTTTCTATTGCATAAATGACACTGTTGCCCCCGGTTCTCCGGCCCGTATGATGGTCGGCAGCGGGGCCGACAGCGTTTCGCTCTATTACATGCTGTTTTGTGAAAACCGTGTGCTGGAGGAGAAACTGTACCGGTTTTCCGACTCCATCCTGACTTTCGTTTATCCGGAAATCCCGCAGGGGGCGGACGGGATGCAGGCTGTGTTCTATTATGTGAAGGCCGGCCGGCTCCATGCGTACCGCCGGCAACTGGTGCGCCGCCAGCCCGACAGCGGGCTGCGCATGTCGTGGGTGACGTTCCGCGACCGCTTGAGGCCGGGAGCGGAGGAGACGTGGAAACTGCGGGTCACCCTGCCGGACGGGCGTCCGGCCCCGGCGCAACTGATGTCCGTGCTGTATGATGCCTCGCTGGACGGCATCAGGCCGCACGGCATCAGGCCGCACGGCTGGTCGTGGAACCGCTACCGCCGTCTGGCGTTGCCAAACGTGCGGATGGATGCCGGTAAGCGGTCCGTGGGGGATGTGATGTCATACAGCGCACCGGTCAGCTATTCCAGGGTGCGCGACCTGAGTTTCGACCGTTTCTCCCCCGAAATGACCGGCTGGCGTTATTATGCCTATACGCGGAACGGGGATTTGAGGACCGTTGCCGGGGTGAAGCAGGCGGCATCGGCTGCCGGAACGGACGGGGCCGGTGAAGCACCGGTGATGGCCAAGACGGCCACCCGGACGGGAGAGGAGGTCGCGGCGGCAAGCGACGGGACGTATGCGGGCACCGCAACCCTTTCCGGCGGGGAAGAACCGGCGGCATCCCGCATCTTCCTGCGTGACGACCTGCGCGAGACGGCTTTCTTCTACCCCCGCCTGAGGGCGGATTCCGCCGGCGTGGTGACCATCCGTTTCACGCTGCCGGAGGGACTGACAACCTGGAAGTTCATGGCACTGGCGCATACGGAAGACCTGCATGCGGCCACTTTCGCCGATGAGGCAGTGGCGCAAAAGGAAGTGATGGCGCAGCTCAACCTGCCGCGTTTCGTGCGGATGGGCGACCGCGCCACCCTGTCGGCCTCGCTCTTCAACCTGACGGGAAAGCCGTTGAAGGGGACGGTGGCCATGGAGGTGTTCGATCCGGCCACGGAGCGTGTCCTGTGGAAAGAGACGATGAGGCTGACGGTGGGGGCGGAAACCGACACGGTGGTGGCTTTCGCCTATGAACCGGAAGAGGGCGTGTCGCTGCCGGCCTGCCGCGTGCTGTTCGAGGCCGGCGGCCATGCCGACGGCGAGCAGCGTTATCTGCCGGTGCTGGAGGACAAGGAATGGCTGGTGCAGACCCATCCTTTCGTGGTGGCGCACAAGGGCGACACGGTGATTCGCCTGGACGGCCTTTTCCAGGACAACCATCCGCAGGCCGACCACCGCAGGCTGACAGTGGAATACACGGCCCACCCCCTGTGGTATGCCGTGCTGGCCCTGCCCTCTGTGTTGGAGCCGCCGGCCGATGATGTGCTGTCTTTGGCGGCGGCCTATTATGCCGCGACGCTCTCCTCCCGCCTGGCCGTCCGCTACCCGCAGATGAAGGCGGCGGTGGATGCCTGGCGGAACGCAGGCGGGAAGGTGCAGGAAAGTCCGCTGTCCGTGCGGGAGGATTTGTCGGGAATCGTGCTGGAAGAAACACCGTGGGTGGCCGATGCCGAGGCCGGGACACGCCGCATGGGTGCCCTGCAACTGTTGTTCGACGCCAACCGCGGGGCCGACCTGCGACGGCGGTTTGCCGAGGCCCTGGGCAGGCAGCAACGGGCGGACGGTTCGTTCGGGTGGTTCGAGGGCATGCCGAGCAATGCTTACCTGACGCGGCGCGTGGCCCGGCTGCTGTTGCGCAGCGGTGCGGGCCGGGAGACGGATTCCATATTGGCCCTGTCGGTCAACGTGCGGAAGATGTCGGACTATCTGGCGGATGAGGCGCACAGGGAGGTGCAGGAAGACAAGGCATGCCGGGCGGAGCACAAAACATACCGGTACGGTGCCGCCCACTGGGCGGAGAGCCTGTACCTGATGCAGCTGTGCGGTGCGCCGTGGAGTGATGCCGGCTACATGTTGGCCCGCCTGGTGGAGGGCATGCACGGGCTGGAGCCGGCCGACAAGGCCGAGGCGGCCGTTGTGCTGCACCGCCTGGGCAGGACGGACGAAGCGTTGCAACTGGTGCGTTCGCTCCGCGAACATCTGGTTGAGGGGGCGGAAGGACTTCATCTGGAGTACCCGTCCAACGGGTTTGCCGGCCCAGACCGCAAGATGGCTGTGCATACGATGGTCATGGAGGCCTTTGGCGTGGCGGGCGGTGCGGACAAGGCTGTGTCCGACGGTTTGTGCCGTTGGCTGTTGGCGCAGAAGCGCCTGCAGGCCTGGGGCAATCCCGTGGAAAGCATGGATGCCGTATATGCCCTGCTGCAAGGGCAGGGCGGGAGCCTGTCCGTGCAGGCGGCAGACCGCGTGCGCCTGCTCTCTGCGGAGCGTGAAGAATGGGCGGTGCTGCAGTCCGCAACGGACGGTGAGGCCGGCCTGGGACTGGTGTCTGCAACGGTGGAAGGCCGCGAACTGGCGGATGGCGCAGGGCTGGTGGAAGTGGTGAAAACGCAGGACACTCCCCCCTCATGGGGAGCCGCCTATGCCCAGTTCCGCCTGCCGTTGGCAGAAGTGGGGCGTTCGGCTTCGGGGCTGCAGGTGCGTGTGGAGACGGACCAACCGTCGCCCGCGGTGGGCGACCGCCTGACACTGCGCTATGTGGTGACCGCCGACCGCGACTATGAGTACGTCCGCCTGAAGGCAGGCCGTGCGGCTTGCCTGGAACCGGTGGATGCCCGTTCGGGCTACAGGAACCGCAACGGGTTGGGCTACTACCGGGAAGTGAGGGATGCCTCGACCGGTTTCTACTTTGAACGTCTGCCCAAGGGGACTTACGTGCTGGAGGAAGAATGTTATGTGGAACGTGCAGGCCGTTATGCCGTGGGGGCTGCCAGACTGAACGGCGTCTATGCGCCGGAGTTCGGTGCCTATGGTGCCGGGTCGGTGTTGGAGGTGCGGCCATGAGGTGCGGACGATGGTTGGGCGTGCTGCTCGTGTCCTGCTTCGCGGGGCGGATGGCGGGACAAGGCGTTGAAGCCTTGCCGGCGGTGGACCTGGCCCGCTGGGACATCCCTCCGGGCAACTACAGCGGCATCACCCCTTTGGGGAACGACCGTTATGCCGTGGTGAGCGACAAGGCCGCCCGCGACGGGTTCTTTGTGTTCCGCATCGTGCAGGATACGTTGACCGGACAGGTGACGGAGGTATATAACGAGGGCTTCCGCGGGCAGCCTGCGCAAACGGCCGGCGGACGGGATGCCGAGGGCGTGGCCTTTGTGCCGGACGACAGTCTGGTGTGGGTGAGCGGGGAGGCCGACCAGCGCGTGGTGGCCTACCGCATGGATGGTGCGCCGGCGGGGCGTGAGCTGGCCGTGCCGGAGCATATGGGGCGGCAGGCTATTGTGCCGAACTATGGTTTCGAGGCCTTGGGCTATGACCGGGAAACCGGGCTGTTCTGGACGCTGACGGAGAATGCCCTGAAAGACGATGCGCCTGTGGCGGAGCCGGGAGTGGAAGATACGGTCTGCCTGCGCCTGCAAAGTTTCGACAGGGAGGGGCTGCCCTCGGCACAATATGCTTACCCGCTGGACCGCCCGCAAACCGAAGTGCGCGGCAGGCGCTATGCGTTCGGGGCCGTGGCCCTCTGGCCCGGCGGTGACGGCAGGCTTTGGGTGATGGAACGGGAGGTCAATGTGCCGAAAAGACGCCTGAGGTCACGCTCCGGCGTGAAAATCTATGAGGTGCGTCCCCGTCCGGAAGATGCCCTGCCGGGGCAGGCCGTGGCGGATGAAATGAGGAGGCGCGCCTTGCCGAAGCGTTTGCTGGCCTCTTTCTCCACGCGCATGCGCCTGTTCCGTCCGCCGTTGGCCAACTATGAGGGGTTGTGCGCGGGGCGCAGGCTGGCGGACGGGCGGCGGACATTGCTGCTGGTGAGCGATTCGCAGGACAGGCAGGGAAACAGGATGTGTCATTTGCGGGACTGGATTCGTGTGCTGGTCCTGCCGGAAAAAGAAGAAGGGAGATGAAGATGAAAAGGAACGTGCCGGTGGTCTGGTGGGTGATGTTGGTCTTGTTGTGCATGTCATGTGGCGGAAAGGAAGAGAAAAAAACGTTGGGCGCATCGAAAGGGCTGCCCGGCGAACTGTTGCTGATTGTAGATCCCTCGCTGTGGAACAGCGCGGCGCGCGAGTCGCTTGAGGACGTGCTGAAAGGCAGTGTGCCCGGCCTGCCGCAGAACGAGCCGATGTTCCGTGTAATCCGGTTGTTCCCGGAAAACTATTCTGCACAGTACTCCACCCTGCGCAACATTATGGAGGTGCGCAAGGATACCGGGCTGGAGACCGTGAAAGTGGGGGTGGCCCGCAATGTGAAGGCTGTCCCGCAGACATACGTGAGCATCGCTGCACCGGACGTGGAGAGCCTGAACCGTTTCCTGATGGAGAACCGGGAGACGATTGCCGGGCTGTTCGTGGAGTCGGAGTTGCAGCGGGAGACGGGGCTGTTGAAAGAAAAGTATAGCAAGACGGTGGACGATGCCATGCGGCAGGCTTTCTCCTGGAGCGTGAAAGTGCCTTCGGATATTGCCAAGGTGAAGAAAGCGGAGGATTTCGTGTGGGCCTCTACCGACCGGCTGAGGCAGGACCTGAATTTCGTGTGCTACAGCCTGCCTCTTGGCGGAGGGCTTACGGAAGAACGCTGGGTGGCCTTGCGGGATTCTGTCATGAAACGCAACATCCCCGGTTCCAGACCGGACCAATGGATGACGACGACGGTGGAGAACGGGAAACCGCTGGTGATGCTGCGCGCGGCGCGTCTGGCAGACGGCCGCGTGGTGCAGGAACTGCGGGGGCTGTGGGAATTGCGGAACGGGGCCATTGGCGGGCCGTTCGTGTCGCTGGCCTATCCGGATTCGGCACACGGCCGGACGCTGGTGGTGGAGGGGTTTGTCTATTCGCCGGATTCCGACAAGCGCGATCTGGTGAGGCGGATGGAAGCCGCATTGCGCACGGCCATGCCGGCCGGCAAATGAAAAAAGTGGCATGCCCCGGCCGAATTGTGAGGCCTTTTTGCTATCTTTGCCTGGAAATGGAGAAACGAATATGTCTGTAAAAAAAATCATCCTGTCTGCATTGTGGTGCGTGGGTGCATGGGGGGCGGCCCTCGCGCAGCCCCGTCTGGAAGTGGACCGCGATGTGGCCAATATGGGTGAGATTATGTACCAGTTGCCGGCAAGGGTGGGGTTCACCCTGCGCAATGTCGGCACGGAACCGCTGGCCATCGAGGAAGTGATTCCCTCCTGCGGCTGCACAACGGTGGACTGGACGCACGAACCGGTGGCTCCGGGTGAGGAGGTGACGCTGACGGCCGTTTACGATGCCAAGATGTTGGGTGTGTTCCAAAAAGATTTTGAAGTTTATACCAATGCTTCCGACGAACCTTTCTACCTGCACATCCAAGGGCGCGTGGTTTCCAAACTGTCGGACTACTCCGGTTCTTTCCCCATCGATTTGGGGAACATCCGGATGAATGTGAACAATGTTGAGTTCGACAACGTAAACCGTGGCGACTATCCGGTGGCGGAACTGCAGGTGCTGAACATGGGACTCAAGAGTTACAAGCCTTACCTGATGCACCTCCCGACTTATCTTTCCGCACAATATGTGCCGGAGGTGCTGAACGGCGGGCGCATCGGCAAAATCCTGCTGACGCTGGACAGCGAGAAACTGCACCAGATGGGGTTGACCCAGACATCGGTCTATCTGGCCCGCCAGATGGGAGACAAGGTTTCGGAAGAGAATGAAATAACGGTGTCGGCCGTGTTGCTGCCCGATTTCTCCTCTTTGTCGGCCCGTGAGCGCGAGAATGCTCCGCGTCTGGTCCTGTCGGCCGACACGCTCGACATGGGTCCGATGGGGAAAAGGCGGAAACGCTCGATGGAGATATTGGTGCGCAATACGGGCAAGAGCACGCTTGAAATCCGTTCGTTGCAGGTGTTCAACAAGGCTTTGTCGGTGAGCTTGAGCAACCGCAACATAGAAGCGGGCGGGACGGCCAGGTTGAAGCTCACGGTGCTGGCCAAATATCTCGACCAGATGAAAAGCAGTCCGCGGGTGCTGTTGATTACGAACGATCCCGCAAGGTCAAAGGAAATCATAACGGTGAATGTGAAGCCATAGGGAGGAGGCTTTTTATGGAACATCCTGAGAACAGTGCCGAATACAAGGGGCTGACAGTTAACAGCGGCGTGGCCCAACCCTCGGTTGTGAACCCCTATCTGAAGCGGGGGCGTTACCGCCAGCACCGGTTGTCGGCGGGCGACTACGTGGAAGGCATCCTGAAAGGGGATGTCACGGTGCTGGGGCGTGCCGTGACATTGGTGGAGAGCGTACTACCCGGACATCAGGCCGTGGCGCAGGAAGTGATAGAGAAATGCCTGCCTTATGCGGGCCGCTCCGTCCGTGTGGGAATCAGCGGAGTGCCCGGAGCGGGCAAGAGCACCAGCATAGATGTATTCGGCATCCATGTGCTGGAGCGTTACGGCGGGAAGCTGGCGGTTCTGGCCATCGATCCCAGCAGCGAACGCAGCAAGGGGAGCATCTTGGGCGACAAGACCCGTATGGAGAAACTCTCCGTGCATCCCGATTCTTTTATCCGGCCCAGTCCTTCGGCCGGCTCGCTGGGCGGTGTGGCCCGCAAGACCCGTGAGACCATCATCCTCTGTGAGGCGGCGGGTTTCGACAAGATTTTTGTGGAGACGGTGGGCGTGGGGCAGAGTGAGACGGCCTGCCATTCCATGGTGGACTTTTTCCTGCTCATCCAGCTGGCCGGGACGGGTGACGAGCTGCAGGGCATCAAGCGAGGCATTATGGAAATGGCGGACGGCATTGTGATTAACAAGTGTGACGGGAACAACGTGGACAAGTGCCGGCTGGCGGCCACACAGTTCCGCAACGCCCTTCACCTGTTCCCGGCTCCGGAGAGCGGGTGGACGCCGCAGGTGCTTACTTATTCGGGTTTCTACAACCTGGGGGTGAAAGAAATCTGGGACATGGTGTATGAGTATATCGGCTTTGTGAAGGCCAACGGTTATTTTGAACACCGGCGCAACGAGCAGGCCAAATACTGGATGTATGAGACCATCAACGAGCACTTGCGCGACAGTTTCTACCAGGATGCTGCCATCGTGCCGCGGCTTGCCGCGGCCGAGCGGAAAGTGCTTTCCGGCCAACAGACGTCTTTTGCGGCTGCCCGCCAGTTGCTGGACGCTTATTTCAAAGGTATTTCCAGGGAGGGATGATGCCGCCCTCCCTTTTGCATTCTTACGGAAAGGGGAATGCCGACCCCTGTTGGGTTCGGAACTTCCTTTGTTGATAAAAACGATTTGAACTTTTTACTTCCGTACTGCGATTGGTTCGTGGATTTTCCGTATTTTAGCAGTCGAATACAAAAACGCAACTCATGAAAAGGCTCTTATCCTCCTGGATGCTCTTTTGCATCCTTTTCCCCTTATGGGCACAGGTATCTATATCGGACTATTACCGGGAAGCAAGCGGGCAGCAGGGCGCAGGCCTGAAGACGGCCCTCTACAACATCATCACCGGTCATACGGAGCGAAGCTACGCCAATCTGTGGGACGACTTTACGAATACCGACGTGCGCGAGGACGGCAAGGTGTGGGACATGTACTCTTCTGTTACCGACTTCACTTTCGTCAACGACCAATGCGGCAATTATTCCGGTGAGGGGGACTGCTACAACCGCGAGCATTCGTTCCCAAAAAGTTGGTTTAACGATGCCACTCCCATGTACACCGACTTGTTCCACCTCTATCCCACGGACGGTTACGTGAACGGCATGCGCAGCAACTATCCTTTCGGGGAGACCGACAGCCCTTCGCGCACTTCGCAGGGCGGGTTCAGCCGTCTGGGACCATCATCGGTGAGTGGCTACAGCGGGATAGTGTTCGAACCGGCCGATGAGTACAAGGGTGACTTTGCACGCACGTATTTCTATATGGTGACCTGCTATGAGAACCGTATCTCCGGTTGGGAAAGCGACATGCTGGACGGAAAGACTTATCCGGGCTTTGCCGACTGGGCCATCGACATGTTGCTCCGCTGGGCGGCCGACGACCCGGTGAGTGAGAAAGAGACGGCAAGGAACGAAGCGGTGTACCGGATACAGAAAAACCGCAACCCGTACATCGACTTTCCCGGACTGGAGCAGTACGTGTGGGGTGACAAGACGGACGTGGCTTTCGACCCGGACAATTATGGAGAAGGGAGCCTTCCGGCGGATTCGGGCGCGGTGGCCGCCCCCACGTTCACTCCCCAGGGCGGCAGCCTGCCCCAAGGTTCTGTGGTGACCATCACCACGTCCACGCAGGATGCCTACATTGTATATAGCATCAACGGCGGCAGCCTGCGGACCGAAGAGCCTCCGGTTTACATCACGATTGATGAGGCGGTCACCATCGAAGCCTACGCCATGAAAGATGACAAGACAAGCACCACCGTGGTTGTGTCCTACACCATCAGCGATACAGCGTCTGACGAAGGCATACAAACCTTCCGGAAAGTGGCTTCGGCCGATGACCTGCAAACGGGCTGCCGCTACCTGATTGTGTGTGAAGACGAGTTGCAGGCCATGGGAGCAGCCGACGATGACATTCGTAGCTGTGCGGCCGTCACGGTCGCGGATGATGAAATCCGCACGGCTACCAACGGCGACGGGCTGCCTTACCAGTTTGTCCTGGGGCTTGCCGACGGAGCCTACGTGTTGCAAGATGCCGTCACGGGAAACTACCTTGCATTGGAAAGTTCACAGAACAAGTTGCATGAAGCAACCACGACCGACACGGACAATGCCCAATGGTACATCAGCATCTCCGGCAGCGGAACGGTCATTTGTAACAAGGCTTACACCGGCCGTTCCATCCAGTACAATGCCAATGCGCCGCGCTTTGCCTGCTACGCCAGCCAGCAGCGTCCCGTGTGCCTCTACCTGAACATTACCAATACGGGCACCGCCATCCCTGCCGCCACGGCTGATACGGCGGGCAACAACGGGCGGACGGATGTGTACACCACCGACGGGCGGAGAGTGCGCAGTAACGTCCCCATGCAGCGGGCACTGGACAACCTGCCCCAAGGCATCTACATTGTCAGGGGGAAGAAGATACGGGTGCGCTGACGCCTTTCCGTCCCCCCGCCTTATGAAAACAGCATCGCCCGGTCCTGCCAAGAGAACCGGGCGATGTTGTTTCCTTGTCTGTCCCCAACAGATTATTTCACTACAAGCACTTTGCCGTTCACCACATACTGTCCGCGCGGCAGGCGCACCTCCTGTACGCCGGCTGCCACATCAAGCCGGCGCACCAGGGCACCGCCCACATGATACACCGGGAGACGGCAGGCCGTGGATGCGCTGATGCGCACGCCGCCTTCGCAAGGCACAACCTCAACCTCTTCCACGATGTCCTGTACGTCACGCACGGCCGTGCCCGTGGGGTTTGTTCCCAGATAGTACAACCGGAAATTGTCGGCTTGAAACCAACCTTTGGTGTCGCTGCCGTTGCCATTGGAACGGACACCGAGACGCAATACACTTCCTTCGGGCAAGGATATCCCGGAAACCGTGAAGTCGAACCAATCATTATTGTCTTCTCCACTCACCTCGGAGAGTATGGCGGATTCATACACCTCTCCGCCGGCTTCCGCATACAAATGCTGGTCGGTAAGGAAATCTGCGCCGTCAGTATTCCGCAAGGCTCCTTCGAGACAGTAATAACCCGCGGGAAGCCCGTCCACCTCTTGGTAAAGGTCAATGGAAGTGATGTACTGGTAGTTCACGCTGACAAAATAAGTTCCTTCCGAAGCCGGGCGGTCGTTCCAGGTGGCAAAAGATTCCCATCCCGAAGACACATGGTCCACGCTCCATCCCGATGTTCCCTCTTCGAAACTCGGATTCACCAGAAATTCCGTCATGTCGAAACTGCTGCCGGGTACGGGTTGCGCCTCGGTCTTGATTGTAGTCATCAAATCAATAAGCTCGGCCTTGGCCGCTTGCAGGTCATCCGTCGTAGATGTTGCGGCAGCATAGACTGTTCCGGCTTCTTCTATGGCTTCCGTTAAACGGATTTTGCTTTCAGATTCGCTCACCGTTTCGAGAAAAGTCCGAACCTCGTCCATCGTCTCCTGCAGTGCAGTCATGTACGTCATGGAAAGAAGGGCGTTGTCCAAAGCCTCTTGAAGAACCGTAATGGCCTCTACCAATGCGGACTTGTCTTTTCCTTCCACCGGGGATGCCTGTTCCAGGGCCTCTGCCAGCGGGGTGCGGGTGGCGCCCGCTATCTTGTCCTGTTCAATGGCCTCAGCCTCTTCAATCAGCCCTTGCAGGCGTTGGCGGAGTGCGGTGAGGTCCTCGGTTTCGCCTGTCACTGTCACCGTCACCACTTCCGAAACGGCAGGAGCCACGTCTGTCGTCCCGCTGTAGCGTGCCTGCAGTACATAATCACCACCATATAAGGTTGCTAGATAAGTGGCCGTCCCGTCAGCTTCCACCGGCAAAGTCCCGATGATCTCGCCATTGCAGAGCAACTGCACGTAAGCACCATCGGAAGAGCCGGACACAGACATTTTCACTTCAAAAGACTCTCCTGAAACAAATTCGTTTCCGGGCAACTCGATGCTGACACTTCCTCCGGAAGACCGCTCCGTGGCCGACACGCGGTAAAGTCCGCTGGCATGCTGGCGCAGTACCGGGGCGAACTCGGCATTCTTGAACGTGCCTAAGTCTTCACCCTTCCACATCTCCGTGATTCGGCAAAGCTGGTCGGTAGCATACCCCAATTGGGTGAGATCAAGAGACAAGGAGGTTTCTTCATCCGGTGTCGGGTCTTGCGTGAACACGCGGAACTCCATCGTCACGCCCGTGCTGGCATCCTGCACTCCATCATCGTACCCTACCAAAGCCTTGAACTTCACGTAATCATGCCCCTCCGGCAGAGTAAACACCAGTTGTGAAGGTGCGTTCACGCCGAAGCCCAGTTCATAGGATTGCCCGGCAAGCATCAAGGTACCGCCATCGTTGTTCTTGTTCAGTTGCGGTGCATTCCAACCGTTCACCGGATTGTCATCCCAATCCAGCGTGGTCAAAGACACTTCGTTGCCGGAGGAATCCACCAGCACGGGATTCACCCAATTGGCATGATCATAGTCCAGTCCGTCGCCTCCGTTCGTTACAACCAGGTAGAGCTTCTCCGCACCCGTGATATCAGCTTCCAGTTCAACGGGATGCCTTGCCGACTGGCGGCTAATGAAACCGCTGCAAGCCGCTTGCTTGCCCGGATCAATGTTTATCGTCACGTTGCCGCCGTAATATTGGTCTGTGGTTTCCGTACGGTATGTCGGGTCATAATTAAACACCATGAACTCCACAGACGACTTGCTTCCTTGATCGGATCCGGTATTGTCGATACCGGCAAAAGCCGTGAACTTCTTCGCCCCCTCCGGCAGGTCGAACAGTAACAAGGAGTTGGCATGCACGGCATAACCGTTGTCGTAAGTCGTTCCGTCAATGGACAGGGAACCGCCGTTCAGGTTCTGGTTGACTTGAATGCTGCCCCAGCCGCACGTTCCACGCAAATAGTCCCTCTCGGTCAGATTTATCACGGAACCATCCTCCAATGTCACCTCCGGATTAATCCAGTCTGCGTGGTCGCTGTCATAGCTGTCGCCACCATCGGTCACCACCAATGCCAGTTGGCTGCTACCCTCCGGGATTTCTACTTCCACGTCTGTGGCATGACCCGTGGTGAGATATGAAACTGTGCCGCTACGGTAGAGCGCATCCTTGGTGTTGACGTACTCCGACCCGCCCGTATTGAACAAGGCTACGAATTTGTCGCCGTTTGCAGGGTCATCGGCCGCCCAGATGATGTGGTTGTCCACGTTGCTGAGTTGGCGGTTGTTGGCTGAATAATGGTGCATGTAAAGCACATCGCTGTTGGTCAGGAGTGAATCTGTGGCCTCATCGTTCTCAGGCAGGTTGCCGCCGAACATCAGGGGCGACTTGAATATGGTCCACAGGTTCATCATCGTGTATTGTTCGTCACGTGTGAAGTTGGTCCAGCGCTCTTCCCCGCGTTCCCCGCGGATACTGATCTTGCCCAAAGGCAGCATGTCGGCATCCGGCCACGTGCCGGGGGCAATATAAGGTGCCCAGTTGGCACACACCTGGAACTGGTAGTTCAGCTGGCTCCAGTTGTCCCAGAAGTCATCCACCGTACGCCACATGTTGGCGTGTGCCTTCGCGTGTTCCACCTTTTCCAGCGGTGTCTCGCCCGGAGACATGCTCAACACGATGGGGCGGGCACAATAGTCAATGGCATTGCGGATCATCTCGATTTCGGCTGTATGGTAAGGACGCGACAGGTCATCCACTTTCACAAAATCCACGCCCCATGAAGCATACAGCTCAAAAATAGAATTGTAGTATTCTTGCGCACCGGGCTTGCTGTAATCCACTTTATAATTGTCGCCCAACCAAGTGCAGGCCGAGTCATTGCTGGCAATCATGTCGCAGGTGATGCCGTCCGTACCCTTTACCGGAAGTTTCTTTTCTGCGGCCACCTTAGGCAAACCGCGCATGATATGAATGCCGAACTTCAGTCCCTTGGCATGCACGTAATCGGCCAGTTCCTTGAAGCCCACGCCGTTTGCCGCCGAAGGGAAACGGTTGAGCGCAGGAGTGTAGCGTCCCCACTCGTCATACACGAAAATAGGGTCTGTCTGGTTGTAACCGCCCGATTTGTCATTTTCCACATACCAGCGGATGTCCACCACCACATATTCCCAACCATAGGCCAACAGTTTCTCGGCCATATAGTCGGCATTGGCTTTCACTTCATCTTCCACCACCGTAGGACCATAGCAATCCCACGAGTTCCAACCCATCGGAGGGGTCAAAGCCCATTTCTGGAAAGGGAGTTCACGTCCGGTTTGCGCACCGGAACCCATAGCCAATATGCAGGCCATGGTACACATGATGATTCTTTTCATTTTGATTTAAGTTAATGTGTTTCACAAAAGTCTTATGTATGTTGAACGTTTAGTTTGTAAAGTTAGCGTTTCTGTTTCTTGTTTCCGGTGAAGTTACATTATTTAACTTCGCAAATCCTTGTTTTATGGCCATGACGTTACCTTCCGGCTTCCACCATGATACCTATGCGCCCACCATCGGCTCCCATCGGGGGATTCTCTTTGGTCAGCGTCAGCCGGATGCGGCGGACGGAAGGGAAATGGTCGAAAAGGCGTTGCAGGATGCGTCCGGCCACGTGTTCCAGCAACTGCGACGGTACATTCATTTCTTCTTTGATATGCCGGTAGAGGTCGGCATAGCTGACAGTCCCTTCCAGACAGTCGGTCTGCATGGCCCCGGTGAAGTCTGTCTCCACTTCGATGCTTACAAGGAAGTCGGCCCCAACCAGCCTTTCCTGCATATCCACGCCGTGGCGGGCGTGGATACGCAGTTCATCCATGAAGATGCGGTTGCTCATCATGCGCATGGCCTATCCGCATCTTGAAACTCCGCAATGCTTGCAGATGAGGCAACCTTCCTGATAGACCAGTGACTCATGCCCGCAGTTGGGGCATTTCACGCCCTTGGCCTCGGTGCCGTCTGTGATATATTTTTTCAGGGCACGTTCCACACCGTTTTTCCACGTGTTGATGCTTTCGCTTTCCAGTTGCAGCGAACTGACGAGCTTGATGACATGCTCCAGCGGCATGCGGTAGCGCAACACACCGGAAATCAGCTTGGCATAGTTCCAGTATTCTTTGTTGAACTTCTCGGAAAGTCCCTCCACGGTGGTTTTATATCCCTTCTTGTTCTCGAACTGGAAATCGTAACGTTTGTTTCCCTCTTCGTCCACATTTTTGATGATGCGGCCTTTCATGACGCTCTTGGGCAGGACTATGCCTTCTTCATCGTCCTGTATGCCTGTGAAGATTTCATAAGGGTAGCCGTCGAGCAGTCCGACGAATGCCACCCACTTTTCCTTGTTGTTCTGGAAACGCACCACGTCACAATCCAGCACCTGCGGGCGTTTCTCCACCACTTCGGGCCGCTTGCAAGGTATTTCCTGCGGCTTCTTTTCGCCTTTCATGGCAATCATTACCCCCGAACGTGAACCGTCGCGGTAGATGGTGCAGCCCTTGCAACCGGAACGCCAAGCCTCTACGTAGAGTTGGTTGACCAGTGCCTCGTCCACGTTGTTCGGCAGGTTGACCGTCACGCTGATGCTGTGGTCCACCCATTTCTGTATGGCACCCTGCATCTTCACTTTCATCAGCCAGTCCACATCGTTGGCCGTGGCCTTGTAGTAAGGCGACTTTGCCACCAGCTGGTCTATTTCTTCCTGTGTGTAGCGTTTCTTGGTATCGTAGCCGTTCACTTCCATCCATTTCAGGAACTTCTGGTGGTAAACGATATATTCCTCGAAGGCGTCTCCCGTTTCGTCCACAAAGTCGATGTGCACTTTCGGGTCGTTGGGGTTCACCTTGCGGCGGCGCTTGTACACCGGCAGGAACACCGGCTCGATGCCGGACGTAGTCTGTGTCATCAGGCTCGTTGTACCCGTCGGGGCTATGGTCAGGCAGGCGATGTTGCGGCGGCCATATTTCACCATGTTTTCATAAAGTTCCGGGTCGGCTTCGCGCAGCCGGTTGATGAACGGATTGTTTTTCTCCCGTTCGGCATCGAATATCTCGAACGCGCCACGCTCCTTTGCCATCTGCACCGATGAGCGGTAGGCCTGCAGTGCCACTGTCTTGTGCACTTCCACGGCAAATTCCGTGGCTTCCTGCGTACCGTAGCGCAGGCCCAGTGCGGCGAGCATGTCGCCTTCGGCCGTGATACCTACGCCCGTGCGCCGTCCCTGTCCGCTTTTCTTGTAAATCTTCTCCCACAAGTGGCGTTCCGCGCCTTTCACCTCTTCCGATTCCGGATCGGAGTCTATTTTCTGGAGTATAAGTTCTATCTTTTCCAGTTCCAGGTCGATGATGTCGTCCATAATGCGCTGCGCCAGTTGCACATGCTTCTTGAACAGTTCAAAGTCGAAATAGGCATCGGCCGTGAACGGATGTACCACATACGAATAGAGGTTGATGGCCAGCAGGCGGCAGCTGTCGTAAGGACAAAGCGGGATTTCGCCGCAAGGGTTCGTGCTCACCGTGCGGAAACCGAGGTCGGCATAACAGTCAGGGATGGATTCACGCAGGATGGTGTCCCAGAACAACACGCCGGGTTCGGCACTCTGCCAGGCATTGTGGACTATCTTTCCCCACAACGCCCGCGCGCTGATTTCCTTGGATACCGTGGGCGATGGGCTGTCGATGGGGTATTGCTGGGTGTAAGGACGGTCGTCAACGGCGGCCTGCATGAACTCGTCATCGATTTTGACGGATACGTTGGCACCCGTCACTTTGCCTTCCGTCATTTTGGCATCTATGAACGATTCCGCGTCCGGATGCTTGATGCTTACCGAAAGCATCAGCGCACCGCGGCGCCCGTCCTGCGCCACTTCGCGTGTGGAGTTGCTGTAGCGTTCCATGAAAGGCACGAGGCCGGTGGAAGTCAGGGCGGAGTTTTTCACGGGCGAACCCTTCGGGCGGATGTGCGACAGGTCGTGTCCCACGCCGCCGCGCCGTTTCATGAGCTGCACCTGCTCTTCATCGATGCGGATGATGCCGCCGTAAGAGTCGGCCTGGCCGTCCAGCCCGATGACAAAGCAGTTGGACAGGGAGGCAATCTGGTAGTTGTTGCCGATGCCGGTCATGGGGCTGCCTGCCGGGATGATGTACTTGAAGTGGTCGAAAAGTCCGAAAATTTCTTCGGCCGGAATCGGGTTCTCATACTTCTTTTCTATCCTTGCAATCTCGTTGGCAATCCGCCAATGCATGTCTTCCGGCGACTTTTCGTAGATGTTCCCATAGGAGTCTTTCATGGAATATTTGTTCACCCAGACCCTTGCGGCCAACTCATCTCCCTTGAAATAGGCCAGAGAGGCTTTGAAAACTTCCTCGTAGCCGTAAATCCGTTCGTTCACTGTTTGGTTGTTTTTTTTGGTTTACGTTTGAATCCTGTCTTGGTTTTGTAGAAGTGCCGACGGGGATTCTGAAAGGCAGTTGCAAAACTACGGATGTTTTTTGAGATGACCAAAGGAATAACCTAAAAAAATCCCTCTGCCGGAAAAGTTTTCAGTTTTCCTTTGTCATCTTGTTGATTCTGTTATGTTTAGCGCAAAGTGACTTTCGGAAAGTTGTCCAAAAAAGATATTTTTGCAGCAGAAAAAACACTGAACGCTAAACCATTATGAGCCATTTTGTGTATCTTTGCATGAAGTAAATTGCACAAAAGATTATGGGAAACGTAGAAAAAAGAAGAACGATCCGCAAGTATGCCGACAAGCCCGTCGGCGATGGTTTGCTGCGCCGCCTGTTGGAGACAGCCGAGCGGACGCAAACGATGGGGAACATGCAGTTGTACAGCGTCGTGGTGACACGTGACGAAGATATGAAAAAACAGCTGGCACCGGCGCATTTCAATCAGCCCATGGTGACACAGGCTCCTGTTGTGTTGACCATCTGCGCCGATTTCAACCGCACGGTCCGTTGGGCGGAACAGCGCAAGGCCGTGCCGGGATATGACAATTTTCTTTCTTTCCTGAACGCGGCCACGGACGCGCTGCTTTTCACGCAGACGTTCTGCAATCTGGCCGAAGAAGAGGGGCTGGGGATTTGCTATTTGGGCACCACGCTTTACATGCCGCAGCAGATCATAGATTTGCTGAAGCTGCCCCGCCTGGTTATGCCGGTGGCTACGCTGACCGTGGGATGGCCCGGCGAGTCTCCCGAACAGACCGACCGCCTGCCGCTGGAGGCCATCGTGCACGGCGAAAGCTATCACGATTATTCCGCCACGGACATAGACCGTTACTATACGCCCAAGGAACAGCTTCCTGAAAACCGCGAATTTGTGGAAATCAACCATAAAGAGACCCTGGCGCAGATTTTCACCGATATCCGCTACACCCGCAGTGACAATGAAGCCATGAGCCGGGGGCTGCTGGACGCCCTGAAGCGGCAAGGTTTCCTGGACGGGGCGGAGGGGCAGGAGGCCTGAGCGCGTTGCATCGGGTGCCCCGTTGTTGCACCCGGCACGGCCGCAGCCCTGCGGCCGTGCCGGGTTATCGCTTTTTCAGCAAGTCCTCAATCTCGTCCACCTTGGACTTGAAGGCCTTGTCCACATGGATGCGGTCTTCTACGATGTTGCAGGAGTGCAGCACGGTGGCATGGTTGCGTTTGCCGATGAGGGCACCGATGCGTGCCGACGAAAGGTTGGTGTACTTCTGGGCCAGATACATGGCAATCTGCCGCACTTGTACAATGGATTGCTTACGCGATTTGGTGAAGATGTCTTCTTGCTTGACGTTGAAATAGTTGCATACCCTGTCGAGAATCAGGTCCACCGTCACCGGCTTGTTTTCCGTCTTGACGGCGCGTTTAAGAATCTGCTCGGCCAGCGACAGGTCTATGTCGCGGTTCCAGACCACGGAATACGCCATCAGCGAATTGACGATGCCTTCCAGTTCGCGTACGCTGTCATTGACGTTCTCGGCCACGTAGTTGATGACCTCTTCGGGGATGTTTAGCCCGTCTCTTCGTATTTTGCTTTCCAATATGTCGTGGCGGAGCTGTTGGTTAGGCTTCTCCAGTTCAGCCAGCAGTCCCCATTTGAAGCGGGTCAGCAGTCGTTCTTCCATTCCCTGCAGCGCGGTGGGCGGCCTGTCGGACGTCAGGATCAGTTGTTTGCCGTTCTGGTGCAGGTGGTTGAAGATGTGGAAGAACGTGTTCTGCGTCTTGGTCAGGCTGGCAAATTCCTGCACGTCGTCAATGATCAGCACGTCAATGGTCTGGTAAAAGTTGATGAAGTCGTTGGTCGTGTTCTTCCGTACGGAGTCGGTGTATTGCACCTGGAAGAGGTGGGCCGACACGTAGAGCACGCGTTTCAGCGGGTGCAGTTCTTTTATTCTTGCCCCGATGGCGTTCACCAGGTGCGTCTTTCCTACGCCCGATGCGCCATAGATGAACAGCGGGTTGAACGTGGACTGCTTGGGATGCTCGGCTATGGCCTGCCCCACGGAGCGCGGCAACTTGTTGCTCACGCCCTCGATGAAGTTATCGAAACTGTAGTTCAGGTTCAAATGCGGGTCCAGGTCCTGCGGCATGGGTGCCTGCAAGGTCGAAGGGGCTTTGTTGGCCTCCGGGGTATGGACGTGGCGGTGCGCAGGCAGTATCGGCTGCCTGGCCGGTTCGATGTCCATGGACAGACGGTGGGTCTGGTCCACAAGAAGGCTGTATTTCAGCTGGATGCCTTCGCCGAACACCCGCTTTACAGCCAGATAGATGAGCTTGCCGAAATGCTCCGACAAGAACTCATAAAAATACTGGCTTGGCAGTCCGAACGTCAACGTCTGCTTCTCGAAAGAGAGGATCTGTATCGGTTCAAACCAAGTTTCGTATTGCTTTTTATCCACGTTGTTCCTGATGACTTGGAGACAACTTTCCCATAAGGTTTGCGCATCTCGGCCTTCCATCGTTAGATTTCTGTTAAAAGTCTATGAATTCCCTGACACTTCTACTTCGCAAAGTTCGCAATATTCCGCGATAAAAACAAGAACCCGCCCGCCGCGGATGGCGGCGGACGGGCTTAATATCCTTTCTGTCAGAGCGAAAAAAATAAAAAAATAAAATGTGGCGTTTTATTTGGTTTTATCTAACTGTCTGGCAGCCTGCCGGATAGGCTTTCGCTTTAATTCTTCCTGCCGAAAAGGGAGAAATGGACATAGCGTTTGGGGTTCTCCTTCAGGTCGATGAGCAGGTTGTTGGCGCTTCCTGCCGTGTTGCTCAGGTTACTGTAGAGCGAACTGTCGTTGAGCAGCAGGCCCAGCGTGTTGTCCTTGCTGTTGAGTTTCTCGGTCATCAGCTGCACGTTGTTCAGGGTGGTATCCACCTTGTCCAGCGTGCCCTGCAGGTCGAGCCGGTTCATGTTGTCGGTCAGGGTTATGACATTTTCGCCTATTTGGTTTAGTTTCCCGGTCAGCCGGGGCATGTCGTCATGCAGCAGCGCGTTCAGTTGGCGGCTGCTTTCGTTCAGGTTGTCCGTGATGTCCTTGGCGTTGTCCATAATCTCCGGCAGGTTGGGGTTGGCCGCCAGCATGTTGAGGGCCGTCAGCAGGGTGTCCACCTTGCTGATGATTTTTTCCATTTGCGGCACCATGCCGGCTGCTTCGTCCATCAGGCCTTTGCTGTCATCGCCCTTGAACGTTTCTCCGGGGCTGTAATACCCGTTGGTGTTGTCTGCCAGCTGCAGGTGCAGGTTGCAGCCTCCCAGCATTTCCGTCACCAGCCTGGCCGTTGTCCCCTTGGGGATTTGCATGTGTTCGTCCACGTTGATTTCCACCAGCACGTGTCCGGGGTTCTGGTAGTTGTAGGCGATGCCATGCACGATGCCGATGTTATATCCGTTGGCGTAAACCGGACTGGAATTGGCCAGCCCCTTGATGTCGGTAAATTCTATGTAATAAGTATTGGTGGACTTGAACAGGTTAATGCCCTTCAGGAAGTTGAGCCCGATAAAGAGTGCTGCAATGGCAATGATGCCTGCCAGCCCGATTTTTACTTCTTTTGTAAGGTATTTCATAAGATTCTCAACGTTTTTATTTGTTCTTTTTGTATTCGGAAATTGCTTGCTGGAGTTTCATCTTCTCCCCGTTCTTGAAAGCGATGATGAAAGCCCCCTTAAAGTCTTTCTCCACGCGTTCGCGTAGCTTGACCGCTTCCCGGTAGTCGGTCGTTTCACCGTAGGTGTATTTGTAGTAGTTCCCTTCCTTATAGAATGCCACGGGACTGAGGTCCTTGAAACGCGCGCTTCCGGCCGGGATCTGCCGTGTTGAAGCCAGAAGCTGCACCTTGAACACCGGGCGGTTGTCTGTCCCGGCGGTTCCCGCGGGCGGGTTCTCCGCCGTCCCTGTTGTGTTTTGTCCCGCTGTCAGCAGGCTGATGTCGCTTTCCGGTGTGGCATTTCCCGTTGTTTGCGTTCCCTCACCGGCCGTTCCGGCGGCCTCTTGCGCCGTCCGTTGTTGCGCCGCACTGCCGTTGTTGCGCCGGAGGTAGGTCTGGAAAGCGTTGTATAGGCTCCGGCTCATTTTCCGGATGCCGTCCTGCGAGTTGAGGAATGCCTCCTCGTCGTGCGTGGAGATGTAGCCCAACTCAACGAGTACGCTGGGCATACCCGTTTCCCGCAGCACAAGGAATCCCGCCTGGTGCACGCCCTTGTCCGTCCGTCCGCCGGTGGTCTGGAACTCCTTTTGTATCTCCTTTGCGAAATCCACACTCTGTTCCATGTGCTTGTCTTGCATGAATTCGAAGATGATGTAACTCTCTGCGGAATTCGGGTCGAAGTTCCGGTAGCGCTCCTTGTAGTCGTTTTCTACCAGAATGACGGCATTCTCCCGCTTGGCCACTTCCAAGTTCTCCTCCGCACGCGCCATACCCAGCGTATAGGTTTCTGCCCCGCGGCTCACGGTCTTGCCCGGCAGTGCGTTCGTGTGGATGGAGATGAAGAGGTCGGCATGGGCCTGGTTGGCGATTTCGGCGCGGCGTCCCAACGCGACGAACACGTCCGTTTTCCGCGTATAGACCACTGCCACGTCTTTGCAGTTGGCTTCTATCAGCTTGCCCAGGGCCAATGCCACGGACAGGTTAATGTCTTTTTCCCGCGAGAAACGCCCGATGGCACCGGGGTCTTTCCCGCCGTGCCCGGCATCGATGACCACCGTGAAACGGCTGTTCCCGGCCGCCGTGCCGGCCGCACGCGCAGAAACCCCGCTTCCGGCCCATGCCAGAAAGAAGAGCACCACGGCGGCACATATCGTCCCTGTTCTCTTGAGTCGTTCCATTTTATTGCAAATATAATGGATTTTCAGGTAAGGTCTTGCTCCTTTTTATACTTTTCTGCCGTGTCCGGCGGATTATTTAATAGATTTTATCAGTAAAGGCTTCCGGAATCTTTTTTGCTTTTCTTATATTTGCGCTTTCATAATTAAAGGAATGGGATAATGGAAATTTGTTTTAAAAAAGCACTTTGCCTGTGTGTGGGCTTGTGGGGCTGTGCCCTTTGTGTCGGTGCCGCGGTGGAAGGCCTGCCCGGCGGCGGGCGGGCAGGCGGGGACATGCCCGCCAGTGTGGAAGCCGCGCCCGCCGTGCCGCGTGAGCATCTGGGGCGTGGGGCGGTGGCGGTGCGCCTGTCGGCCGATACGGTGATGGTGGGCTGGCGTTACCTGTCGTCGGATTCCCTCGAAACAGCCTTCAATGTCTATCGCGACGGCCTGCTGGTGACGCCCGTCCCGGTAACGGTGTCCACACAGTTTTTCGATTATAATCCTTCCCGTGGCAAAGCCGTCTATGAGGTGCGCCCGGTGTTGGACGGGCAGGAGATGGCTTCGGCCGGCGGGACTTGTACGCTGCCGGCCGATGCCCCCCTGGGTTATGTGGAATTGCCTTTGCAGCAGCCCGGAGAGCAGGTGATGCCGGACGGGAGCCGGTGCTCTTATACGGCCAATGATGCTTCCGTGGGCGATGTGGACGGCGACGGGGAGTTCGAAGTGATACTGAAGTGGGAGCCGACCAATGCCAAGGACAATTCCCACAGCGGTTTCACGGGGACGGTGTTCCTGGACGCCTACCGGCTGGACGGGACACGCCTGTGGCGCATCGATTTGGGGCGCAACATACGGGCCGGGGCGCACTACACGCAGTTCCTGGTCTATGACCTGGACGGCGACGGGCGGGCCGAGATTGTGGCCAAGACGGCCGACGGGACGGTGGACGGGTGCGGCCAGGTTATTGGCGACCCCCAGGCGGACTACCGCGAAGGGGTGCGCGACACCACGTCGGGACGGAAAGGCTTTGTGGCTTCGGGGCCGGAATACCTGACCGTGTTTGACGGAGAGACGGGCCGGGCCTTGCACACCGTGGACTACATTCCTCCCCGCGGACGGGTGGAGGACTGGGGCGACAACTATGCCAACCGCAGCGAACGCTATCTGGCTGCCGTGGCCTATCTGGACGGGACCCGTCCGAGCGCGGTGATGTGCCGCGGCTACTATACCCGCACGGTGCTGGCGGCTTTCGACTGGGACGGCCACGAACTGCGCCAGCGCTGGGTGTTCGACACGGACTCCGCCCGCTGGGCTTCTTATGCCGGGCAGGGCAACCACAATTTGCGGGTGGCCGATGTGGACGGCGACGGTTGCGATGAAATCACATACGGGGCGTGTGCGGTGGACCATGACGGGACGGGGCTGTACAACACGGGCATGGGGCACGGCGATGCCCTCCACCTGACGGCGTTCTATCCCGGATCCGACCGCCTGCAGGTGTGGGACTGCCACGAGAACCGCCGCGACGGCAGCGATTTCCGCGATGCCGCGACGGGCGAAATCATTTTCAACATTCCTTCCGGCAAGGACGTGGGCCGCTGCATGGCAGCCGACATCGACCCCACGAATTATGGATTGGAGATGTGGTCGTCGGCCTCCGGCGGACTGCGGAACGTCAAGGGGGAAGTGGTGTGTGCCGAGCCGCGCCGCCTCCCCATGAACATGGCCGTGTGGTGGGATGGCGACCTGTTGCGTGAGATGCTGGACCGCGAAACGGTGAGCAAGTACGACTGGAACACGCAGGAATGCTACCCCCTGCAGGTGTTCGAGGGCTGTGCCTTCAACAACGGGACGAAAAGCAACCCCTGCCTGCAGGGCGACATCCTGGGCGACTGGCGCGAGGAAGTCATCGTGCGCACGGCCGACAGCAAGGCCCTGCGCATCTACGTGTCGCCGTTGCCCACGCCTTACCGCTTCCACACGTTCCTGGAAGACCGCGTTTACCGCCTCAGCCTTGTGACGGAGAACGTGGGCTACAACCAGCCTACCCAGCCGGGCTTCTATTTCGGTGCGGAGCTGGAGGGGAGCGGACGGCTGTTCCGGGGCTACCGCTTCGGCAAATGACCCCTCCGTGGGCGGCGGGGCGTTGCACAATGTCAAACGGATTACCCAATATTAAACATTAATACATGCAGATGAAAACAAGAATTTGTACCGCGGCCTTATGGGCCGGACTGTGTATGGTGGCATCGCCGTTCCCGGCCTTGGCGGGCCGGACGGAAGCCGGTGCCCCCGTGGCAATGGCGCAGGCAGTGGCGCAGACGGAAAAGGTAGTGGCCAGTCCGGATGGCCGGACGTTCCTGAAAGTGGGACTGCAAGACGGAAACCCTTATTACACCGTGGGCTATTATGCCGAAGACGGGGACGGCCGCGAGGTGACCCTGCTGGAGAAGTCCCCCCTGGGGCTGCGCACGGACATCGGCGACTTTAGCAGCGGCATGCAGTGGAAAGGCGAAAAGACCGAGGAACGGGACATACAATATGATTTAAGCCGCAGCAAGGTGAGCCGCGTGGACCGCAAGGCCAACGTGCTCAAGGTGGAACTGGCCAACGCGCAGGGGCGGCCGATGGAAGTGGAGTTCGTGGTGGAGGACTGCAATGTGGCCTTCCGTTACCTTCTGCCCCGCCAGGGCGAAACGGGCAGTGTCCGCGTGATGGGCGAGGCCACCGGTTTCCGCTTCCCGGCGCAGACCACCACCTTCCTCACTCCGCAGAGCGATGCCATGATCGGCTGGAAGCGCACGAAACCCAGCTATGAGGAAAAATACCGGCCCGATGCGCCCATGAATGAGGTTTCGCAATATGGCCACGGCTACACCTTCCCCGGACTGTTCCATGTGGGGACGGACGGCTGGGTGCTGGTGAGCGAGACGGGGGTGGACAGCCGCTACTGCGGCTCGCGCCTGAGCGATGCCGTTGACGGCCTTTACACCATCGCTTTTCCCATGGCGGAGGAGAACAACGGCAACGGCACGCCGGAGCCGGCCTTTGCCCTGCCGGGCGCCACGCCCTGGCGCACGCTCACCGTGGGGCGCACGCTGGAGCCGATTGTGGAGACCACCATCGCCTGGGATGTGGTGGAACCGCGCTTCACCACACGGCACGACTACAAGCCCGGCCGCGGGACGTGGAGCTGGATCCTCTGGCAGGACGGCAGCATCAACTACGATGACCAGGTGCGTTTCATCGACCTGGCGGCGGCCATAGGCTATGAATACACGCTGGTGGATAACTGGTGGGACACGAACATCGGCCACCAGCGGATGGAAGAACTCATCCGGTATGCCCGCAGCAAGGGTGTGGAACTGTTCCTGTGGTACAGTTCGAGCGGCTACTGGAACGACATCGAGCAGGGACCCGTGAACCTCATGGACAACCCCATTTCCCGCAAGAAGGAGATGCGTTGGCTGCAACAGCAGGGCGTAAAGGGCATCAAGGTCGATTTTTTCGGCGGCGACAAGCAGGAGACGATGCGGCTCTACGAAGCCATCCTGAGCGATGCCGACGACCACGGGCTGATGGTGATTTTCCACGGCTGCACCTTGCCGCGCGGCTGGGAGCGGATGTATCCCAATTACGTGGGGAGCGAGGCCGTGCTGGCTTCGGAGAACATGGTGTTCAACCAGAGCTTTTGCGACGAGGAGGCTTTCAACGCCACGCTGCATCCTTTCATCCGCAACACGGTGGGGAGCATGGAATTTGGCGGCACGTTCCTGAACAAGCGGCTGAACCGCACCAACGACGGCGGCACGCAGCGGCGCACGACGGACATTTTCGAGCTGGCCACGGCCGTGGCGTTCCAGAACAGCATACAGAACTTTGCCCTGGCGCCGAACAACCTGACCGACGTGCCGGAGTTTGAACTCGAATTCATGCGCGGCGTGCCTACGGTGTGGGACGAAGTGCGGTTCATCGACGGCTACCCCGGACGCTACGTGGTGCTGGCCCGCCGCCATGGGACAGACTGGTACGTGGCCGCGCTGAACGCGCAGGAGGAGACGCTGAAACTGGAAGTGGAACTGCCGATGCTGTCCGGCAGCACAGTGAAGCACTACCACGACGGCAAGGACGGGCGCATGCCGGCGGTGGAAGAAGCCCGCGTGGGCAAGAACGGCAAATTCAAGCTGGTCCTGCCGTCCGGCGGCGGGGCGGTAGTTGTGGGGCAATCGTCCCGCTGAATACGCATGGCCGGCACATCCGGCTCCGGGACGGCAGAAAACCGTCCCGGAGCCGGATGTCTTTTTATCCCCTTTTCCCCGCGGGACGGATTGTCCCGGCGGTGGGATGTTGCGGGTGGTCCCGGTTGTGCCCTGCCGTCTTGCGCAAGGCGGCCGCCGTCCTTGCGCAAGGACGCAACCGGCCTGCCGCACGGAAAGGGGCGGATGCTTTGATGTAACCTGGCAGGACAGATGTAACCTGCATTTCCCCGTAAATGTAATTTGCCGGCAATTATTTGCAACACAACGGAAAATGGTGTGCCACAACTTGCCGTATCTTTGGCACGGTAAGAAACATATATAACGATAAGCTGATGAAGAAAAACATTTTGCCAGCCCTGGCGTTGTTGTTTGGGGGTTGCATCGGTGCCGTAGCCGCGGAGCCGTTCATTTCTTTCTCGAAAGTGGATGCGGGATTCCCGGTGGTGGAAGGGGGACGCCCTTGCACAATCCTGGTGGACGATGCTGAAAAAAAAGGCATACAGATTGCCGTGGGCAACCTGTTGGAAGATTTTGTCCGGGTGTGTGGCGTGAAGCCGCAAGTGCAGGAAGAGCCGGACGGCGGCCGGAACTACCTTATCATAGGGTCGCTGGAGTCGCCGCTTGTTTCCGCCCTTTGCAAATCCGGCAAGCTGGACAAGGCGGCATTGAAGGGGAAGAACGAGAAATACGTGATACAGGTGGTGGAACAGCCCGGCAAGGGCATGGAGCGCGCTTTGGTCATTGCCGGGAGTGACATGCGGGGAACCATCTACGGCATTTATGAACTGTCGGGACAGATGGGCGTGTCGCCCTGGTACTGGTGGATGGACGTGCCTGTCGAGAAACGTGAAGAGGTGTATGCGCTGCAAGGCATATATACCGACGGGGAGCCGGCGGTGAAGTATCGCGGCCTGTTCCTGAACGACGAGGCACCGTGCCTCACCACGTGGGTGAAGAACACCTACGGCACGGATTATGGCGACCACCGTTTCTATGCCCGCGTGTTTGAACTGGTGCTGCGCCTGAAGGGCAATTTCATGTGGCCGGCCATGTGGTCATGGGCTTTTTATGCAGACGACCCGCTGAACAGCCGGACGGCGGACGAAATGGGGATCATCATGGGCACGTCGCACCACGAGCCGATGGCGCGCAACCACCAGGAGTGGGCACGCAAACGGCGGGAGTATGGCCAATGGGACTATACCACGAACAAGGAAACCATCGACCGCTTTTTCCGCGAAGGCATCGAACGGATGAAAGACACGGAGGACATTGTGACCATAGGCATGCGGGGCGACGGTGATGCCGCGATGAGCGACGAGGTCAATGTGAAGTTGCTGGAGAAGATAGTGGACAACCAGCGTAAGATTATCAAGGACGTCACCGGCCGTCCGGCAAAAGAAACACCCCAACTCTGGGCCTTATATAAAGAGGTGTTGCAGTATTACGAAGCCGGCATGCGCGTGCCGGATGACGTGATCATGCTCCTGACCGATGACAACTGGGGCAACGTGTGCCGCCTGCCGGACGAGAAGGAACGCAAGCATTCCGGCGGATGGGGCATGTATTACCACGTGGACTACGTGGGCGCGCCGCGCAACTCGAAATGGCTGAACATGATGCCGATACAACACATGTGGGAACAGCTGCAACTGACTTATGATTACGGCGTGGACCGCCTGTGGGTGCTGAACGTGGGCGACCTCAAGCCCATGGAATATCCGATAACGCTTTTTATGGACATGGCCTGGAATCCCAGGGAATATACGGCGGCGACGCTGATGGAGCATCCGCGCCGGTTTTGCGCCGAAGTGCTTGGCGAGGAGCAGGCCGGCGAGGCCGCGCGTATCCTGAACCTGTATTGCAAATACAACGGGCGGGTGACGGCCGAGATGCTCGACAGCAAAACGTATAACCTGGAGAGCGGGGAGTGGCGCCGGGTGGCCGATGAATATGTGAAACTGGAAGCCGAAGCGTTGCGGCAGTTCATGACGCTGGAGCCGGAATACCAGGATGCCTATCGCCAGTTGATTCTGTTCCCCGTGCAGGCCATGGCCAACCTGTATGAAATGTACTATGCACAGGCCATGAACCATAAACTTTATGCCGAAGGGAACCCGCAGGCCAATGAATGGGCCGACCGCGTGGAACAGGCCTTTGCCCGCGACAAGGCCTTGTGCGACTACTACAACCGCGACATGGCGGGAGGCAAATGGAATGGCATGATGATACAGAAACATATCGGCTACACCTCGTGGAACGATGCATTCCCGGCCGACAGGCTGCCCGAAGTGTTCCGTATGGAAGAGCCGGAAAAGGCCACGGGAGGTTATGTCTTTACGGGGCAGGACGGCTACGTTGCCGTTGAGGCGGAGCATTATTTCAGCTCTACGGGTGCGGCAGGGGCGGAATGGACCGTGATTCCCCACATGGGGCGCACGTTGGGCGGCATCTCGCTGATGCCTTACACGGTGCCGGTGGAAGGGGCCTGCCTGGCCTACCGCATGAAGTTGCCGGACATCGGGGCCGACTCTGTCACGGTGCACGTGGTGGTGAAGTCCACATTGGCCTTCCATGACCCGGCAGGGCATGAATATACTGTCGGATGGCAGGACGGCGACAGCCGTGTGGTGAATTTCAACCACGACCTGAACGAGAAGCCGGAGAACGTGTATTCGGTGTATTACCCCACGGTGGCCCGCCGGGTGGTGGAGAAGCAGGTGCGCCTTGCGCTTCCACGGTCGGCCGACGGGACCTACACGCTGGAGTTCCGCCCCCACGATCCCGGCATCGTGCTGGAGAAGCTGGTGGTGGACTATGGCGGCTACCGCCCCTCATATTTGTTCATGGAAGAGTCGCCCTGCACGCGGAAGTAATCCGCGCCGGGCACGGCAAAGCCGGAATTATGCCGGGGAACAGGGGATGCGAACCCTTTGTTCCCCGGCACTGTTTCCAAAGGTTCCCATAAGGCAAAGGCCGGAGTTTTTATCGAAGACAACAAAACGTCCCCATTGAAATTCTACAGCCCCGGATTTCTGGCCTGTATGCCGGGAGGCGGGCGGGGCTGCCCCTGTTCCGTTGATTCCTTGTTCGCGGGAAAAGAAAAAATAAGCCTTCCATTTTGTTCCTTTTCAGTAAAATGGTTACCTTTGGGCTAAGAAAAAATTTTTGTTCGTCTTGGAGACCTAATTTAACCTAATTAAATACAGTTACGTTTATGAAGAAATTTTATTTTACGCTGATGTTGGCGTTCGGCATGAACGCCGGTACCTGGGCAGACGACTGGTTGGGACGCCTGCCGGATGAACTCTACTTGTCCACCATTTCCATCCCCGGATCGCATGACACGGGCACGGGGAACGGTTTCAGCAGTTCCTTGGGCGCTACCTTCGGGCAGACGCAGGACATCGACATGGCGGAACAATGGGCTTGCGGCGTACGCGCGTTTGACCTCAGACCGGCCCTCCGCGACGGCTACCTGCAGGTGAACCACGGGACGCTGGCCACCCTGTTGCGTTTTGATGATGCCCTTTATTTGTTGAGGGATTCCTTGATTGCCCATCCCACGGAGTTTGCCGTGGTGCATCTGTTGCACGCAGATGAGGGGGACTATGGGAATGTCGGATATACATACGAGGAACTGTTGCTGGAATTGCTGCAGGGTGATGAGTTGAAGGACTATATGGTGGACTTCCGGCGCGACCTGACCCTGAAAGACATGCGGGGGAAAATCTTGATACTGAGCCGCGATGAATATGCCGATGAGCCGGTGGGCGGCTTCTTCCATAATTGGTGCGGATATATAGACTGGAACGTGCAGACGCAGGGGAAGATTACCGGTGCGGGCACGGGGACGGAAGCCACGGCAACGCTTTACATGCAGGACCTCTCCGACACGCATGGGGACGGCGTGCTGGATGAGAAGCTGGAGGCCATCAACACGATGCTGGATTTCAGCACGAACCATGTGACTTCGGATCCTTCGGACGTGGTTTATGTGTTCAACTTTGCTTCCGCTTATTCCAAAGTAAGTTTGGGGATTTCCACGAGTAACGGCTACCGCGACAACGCCACTTACACGAATGCCCGCTTCATCGAATACCTGCAGGAGAAAGAACCGGGACCTACCGGCGTGGTGATGATTGACTACGTGGGCGTGGACCAGAGCGGGACGTATGCCACGCGGGGCAAGGAATTGGTGGACACCCTGATAGCGAACAACTTCAAGTATCTGGTGCGGATGAATGACGGGGCCTATGAGTTGCTGTTGGATGAACTGAGTACGGTCGAAAGCAAACTGAGTACCACAACGCGCCGCATAAACAATTACTGTGCGGATGTGGCATCGGATTATTCCGACGAACTGGCGGCCATCTCGGCAGCCATAGAGCAGATCCGGGCGGAAGTGGACTCCCTGCACGATGCTGTGAAACTGACCTACGTATATAAAATCGACTCGGATGCGCTAACCGACTCCCTGGACCAGATTTACAAGGATGCGCGTGCCGCGCAGGCCGCATACGAGGAGGAGGGGCTGGACGTGCAAACCGTTAAGGGCGCCGGCAGTGAGGTTACGGTTACGGCCGTTTATTCGCTGACAGGCGAACAGCTGGAAGCTCCGCAGCCGGGGACTGTCAATCTGATAAAGTATTCCGACGGAACGGTGAGGAAAGTGGTTGTGCCCTGATTGTGCAGGCTATCGAGAGGGGTTTGCCCGGCAAAGGGGAAACCCTTTTGGAACATAAGGCGGGAGGCTGTATCGTAAACGCGCGATGCAGCCTCTTTCCGTATCATCAAAAGCAGGCGTTCCGTTGTGAGGCAGTAAGGCGGCAGGAGAAACGGTTTCACCGTGTGGCGAAACCGCGGTGGACGAAAGCCGGGGTGTCCCTCTCGCAAACGTTACCGGAAAGCCCCTGCCTCCACGGACATGGCCCCTATTGTCCGCCCCGTTGTTTCAAATAGTCGTCGAGGCTCATGCCTTCCATGCGTTCGAACCAGACACGTGCCGTCTTGGGTGTCCCGAAACCCACCATGGAACAGTCCGCCGCCGTGAGAATCTTCCCCGAAGCCACGGCACGCTTCAAGGCATTGATGCGGTAAGAATTGATGTAGTCGTGGCAATTGTTGTAGCCTTGGCTGCGCAGGCATTGCAACAGCAAGTGGCGGTTCAGCCCCGTGGCTTCGCACAGGCGGTCGCGCCCGAAGGTGTTGTCCAGCCACGCCGTGTCGTGTTGCATGAAATACTCCACCCGTTCGAAACGGCGGCGGTTGGCCGTGTTGAAATCCTCCAGGTCGGCTTGTGCCACGATTTCTTCTGTCGGCTGTTCGTCCACCTTGATGATTTCGGGTTTGGGCAGATGCATGGCCATCGTTTCCAGCGTACGGTAGAACAGATACATGTTCAGCACGCAGAACAGGCAGTAATAAACCAACAGCAAATGCACATCGAACATGGCCGTCACCACGATGTAAAAGGCCGTGTTGGCCCCCATGGCCGTGAAGTAGCCTTTCAGGTAGCGGGGAATCTCCGTGGTCTTGGCCTGCCGGTGGGGCAGGCGGATGATATTGACCACATAATAGATGGACAGGCCGAAAGCAGCCAGCCGGAACAGCATGTCCGGACGCCACCAGCACTCCGCCAGCTCGGCATAGGAACGGATAATCACAGGCCGGCTTCCCAGCAGCAACCCCACCGCATATAATATAATAAGGAATATGGCCGGCGAAGCATAGTGCCACATGCGCCCCCATTGCAGGTAACCCGGCATGGAGATACCCAAGGGATAAATGCCCTGCAGGAAAGACGTAACCACCAGGGCGAGCAGCATGAAGGGATGCAGCAGGCCGATGTTCTCGAACTTCAGCAGGGAACCGTAGGGGATGGCCACACACGTAAGCACGCCGAATATCCCCATAATCCAAGCCAAGGAAAGATACTGCACCTTGTAACGGGAATAAAGCGACAGCACGGAAGCCATCATCAGATGGACGGTGGCAATGACAACAATAATAATTAGGACAAATGTCTGCATACCTCGCAAAGATAGGAAAAAAACAAGAAAGTCAGGCGAAAACTTCCTTTAATACATCCAAAGATTTCAATTCCGGGAACTCCGGCACATGAATGCGGTAGTAGGCATTCAGCACCTCCAGGAAACGTTCGCGTTCCCGGCGGTTCATGGCAAAGAAACGCATCGAGTCGTAGTTCATGCGCATGAAGAGCGGGATGAGCGCGGCCTCCCGCGGCTCCAGGCAGGCGGCATGCGCGGGGCGCGTGTGCACGAAACAGGCGTTCTGCATGTCGAACCAGTCGCCCTCCTGCCAGGCCTCCACATTGGGGTAGAAGCCCAGGAAGCGGGTAAGGCGGGTGATGAACACCAAGTGGAAATTGGAGAACGCCCGCCCGCTGGCATCAAGCCATTGCAGGGAGTAGAGGATATAGGAAAACAAAGGGCCGTTCTCCGCCTCATGCTTCAGCACCCTGCAGAGGAACTCCGCCAGGAACAAGGCGATGGAAGCCTTGTACGGCTCATAGGGCAAAGAAGCATAAGTGTAGGCCCAACGCACGTCGGACAACCGTTGCAAAGAGGCTTTCTGTCGGTAGTCGAACACCAGTTCCAGGATGGAAAGCGGACGAAACAGCACACTCTTCAAGGGCGAACGGCGCGAATGCGGGATTTTCACCATGAAAGACACCGTTCCCCGCACGGCTGTGTAGATGTCCACAATCCATGCATTGTCGCCGTACTTCAACGAGCGTAGTACCACTCCCTGCGTCTTTTCCTGCATAAAAATCCCTTTTGGAGATGCTAAAAGTAGGCAAAAACTTCCGGAGAAACAAAAAAACGCCTGAAAAAACGTGTTTTTATGAAAGTTTTTCCGGTAAATGCTTTGCCGGATGAAGGAAATACACTACCTTTGCAACGCAAAAGAGAAACGGCATAAAAGGCGGCAGCAAACCAAGCCTTTCTCTATGTAAGGCAACGGTCCCTTCGTCTATCGGTTAGGACGAGAGATTTTCATTCTCTAAAGAGGAGTTCGACTCTCCTAGGGACTACAAAGTTAAACGAATTATCAAAAGTTGAGATGGCAAACCATAAATCATCATTAAAGAGGATCCGTCAGGAAGAGAAAAGAAGACTCCATAATAGATACTACGCGAAGACCATGCGTAATGCCGTGCGCAAGCTCCGTGCCACAACGGACAAGGCCGAAGCGGTGGCAATGTATCCCAGCGTGCAGAAGATGCTGGACAAGCTGGCCAAGGTGAACATCATTCACAAGAACAAGGCTTCCAACCTGAAATCGAAACTGGCGAACTACATCAACCGTTTGGCGTAAGAGAAAAATAGACGTGTGCGCACCTTGCGCATGCACTGTATAGAAAAGATTTCAAGAACGGCCGGGCTTCATCACCCGGCCTTTTTTATGCCCTCGCCATTCCTCCCGGCTGCCTCTTTTTCATGACTTTTCTCTTTCCTTTTCCAAAAGAATTGCGTATATTTGTGCGTTAAAATGAACCCTAAAAACCATGTCTGAAGAAGAAATAAAAGTTACGAATTATTCTGCCAGCAGCATCCAGGTGCTCGAAGGCCTGGAGGCCGTGCGTAAGCGTCCCGCCATGTATATCGGCGACATCAGTGAGAAAGGCCTGCACCATCTGGTGTATGAAACGGTTGACAATTCCATAGACGAAGCATTGGCCGGTTTTTGCACACACATTGAAGTCACCATCAATGAGGATAATTCCATCACTGTACAGGACAACGGCCGCGGCATCCCCGTGGACATGCACGAAAAAGAGCATAAATCGGCTTTGGAAGTCGTCATGACCGTGCTCCACGCCGGCGGAAAGTTCGACAAGGGGTCTTACAAAGTGTCGGGCGGCCTGCACGGTGTCGGCGTATCCTGCGTCAACGCCCTCTCCACCCACATGCTCTCACAGGTGTACCGCAACGGGAAAATCTACCAGCAGGAGTATGAATGCGGCAAACCGCTCTACCCGGTCAAAGTGGTGGGCGAGACCGACCTGAGGGGCACACGCCAGCAGTTCTGGCCGGACGGCAGCATTTTCATTACCACTACCTACAAATATGACATACTGGCCAACCGCATGCGTGAACTGGCATTCCTCAACGCCGGCGTCACTATTGTGCTGACCGATGAACGGGAAAAGGACGAGGACGGCAAGCCGCGCACCGAGACTTTCCATAGCAAAGACGGCCTGAAAGAATTCGTTCGCTACATTGACTCCAGCCGCATCCACCTGTTTAACGATGTGATTTACCTGAACACGACGAAACAGGATGTGCCCATCGAAGTAGCCATCATGTATAACACGGGCTATAACGAGAACATACATTCGTATGTGAACAACATCAATACCATAGAGGGCGGTACGCATCTGGCCGGATTCCGCACGGCATTGACCCGCACACTGAAGAAGTATGCGGAAGACAACTATGCCAAAGAACTGGAGAAACTGGAGAAGAACAAAGTGGAGATCACGGGCGAGGACTTCCGCGAGGGGCTCACGGCTGTCATTTCCATCAAGGTGGCCGAACCGCAGTTCGAAGGGCAGACCAAAACCAAACTGGGCAACAATGAAGTGGCGGGAGCCGTGCAGCAAGCCGTGGGTGAAGCCTTGGCCTACTACTTGGAGGAACACCCCAAAGAGGCCAAGCAGATTGTAGATAAGGTCATCCTGGCTGCCACGGCGCGTGTGGCAGCCCGCAAAGCCCGCGAAAGCGTGCAGCGCAAAAGCCCGATGACCGGTGGGGGGATGCCGGGCAAACTGGCAGACTGTTCGGACAAGGACGCCGCCAATTGCGAGTTGTTCATCGTGGAGGGTGACTCGGCCGGAGGCTCTGCCAAACAAGGCCGTAGCCGCCAGTTCCAGGCCATCCTGCCTATCCGCGGAAAGATTTTCAACGTGGAACGGGTGATGTGGCACAAGGCTTTTGAACACGAGGAGGTGAACAACATCATACAAGCCTTGGGCGTGCGCTTCGGACTGGGTGAGGACAGCAAGGAGGCCAACTACGACAAGCTGCGCTATTACAAGGTCATCATCATGACCGATGCCGATGTTGACGGTTCACACATCGACACTTTGCTGATGACCCTCTTCTACCGCTATATGCCGGAACTCATACAGAAAGGGCATTTGTTCATCGCCACTCCGCCGCTCTACCGCTGCAAGAAAGGCAAGGTTGAAGAATATTGCTACACGGAAACCGACCGCTTGCGCTTCATGGAAAAATACAACAACGGGATGGAACAAGGCGTCACTGTGCAACGTTACAAAGGTTTGGGCGAAATGAATCCCGAACAACTCTGGGAAACCACGATGAACCCCGAAACCCGCCTGCTGAAACAGGTGACCATCGAAGATGCCGCAGGGGCAGACTATGTATTCTCCATGTTGATGGGCGAAGACGTAGGTCCCCGTCGCGAATTTATTGAGCAAAACGCCACTTATGCCAACATCGACGCATAAAAACCGGCCGGTGTGTGGGGCGCAACGCCCTATGGTATAAAAGGGCTTCTTCCTTTTATTAGGGACATTCAGTAAATGTCCTCCAACAAGAAGATGGTATATGAAAATGAGTGACTGTAATCATTTCATATACCATCTTTTATCGTAATATTGCTGTGTCTTATCCGTCAGGTATTCTGTGTCTTGGCCGTATCTCAGTCCGGACGTTCTCCGTTCAGGGTGCCAGACCTTGCTTTCGGGGGATGTTAGAAGAAACTAAAAGAGCCAACTAATTCGCAATACTTTAGAGTGTGGATTAGTTGGCTAATTTTATATGGTTTGCGGAATATTCCTGGTTTTCAAACCTCTGTCGGGAGGTCTTATACCTCTCCGTTCTCGTAATTCTTGCGGATGGCCTGGGCGATGGCTTGGAATTCCTCATCGGCCAATGTCAGTTTGTGATTGCTGAAGTTTAGGTCCTTTTCGCTTTGCATCGGCACCAGGTGGATGTGCGCATGGGGTACTTCGAGCCCCAATACGGCCTGTCCCACCTTGATGCAAGGGAATGCCTTTTTGATGGCGATGGCCACGTGTTTGGCAAACATCTGCATGGCACCAAGTTCCTCGTCTGTCAAGTCGAAGATGTAGTCCACTTCCCGTTTGGGCACCACCAGCGTGTGCCCTTTCACCAGCGGGTTGATGTCGAGAAAAGCATAGAAACGTTCGTTCTCAGCACATTTGTAACTCGGAATCTCTCCGGCAATAATCTTGCTAAAAATGGTAGCCATAGTCGCCTCCTTTATTCGAATGAAATGTTGGTTATTTCCAATTGTACGGTGCCGTGCGGGATTTTGATTTCCACCACGTCTCCCACTTTCTTGCCGAGCAATCCTTGTGCAATCGGGGTCTGTACGGAAATCTTGCCCTCTTTCAGGTTGGCTTCCGTTTCCGATACGATGGTATAGGACATTTTCATGCCATTCTTCACGTTCTTCATCTCCACCTTTGACAGAATTTGCACTGTGTCGGCTTTCAGCTTCGAAGTGTCGATGATTTTGGCATCACCGATGATGGCCTTCAGCTGGTTGATTTTCATCTCCAGCATGGCCTGGTGTTCTTTGGCGGCATCATACTCGGAATTCTCGCTCAGGTCTCCTTTGTCGCGTGCTTCCGCGATGGCTGCCGAGGCGGCCGGACGCTGCACGGTTTCCAATTCTTTCAGCTGGGCCACCAGTTTGTCGTAGCCCTCTTGTGACATATAAGCCATAATTATTCCTCCTTAATTTTAATGCGTTTTTATCGAAAAAGGTAAAAACAAAAGAATTCCGGTCGCCCGACCGGAACCCTTTTGCCTTTCTTTCCCCTTTGATTTGGTGCAAAGTTAAGTTTTAAAATCAGAATGGCAAAGGTTTTTGCATTTTTTTGTTTTGTGTCCTTCGGCGCTTATTCTTCGCACAGGGCCTTTATGCTTTTTTCTATGTCTGCCACTTGCTCGTCGCGTGCCACGAGGTCGCCCTGCCGGTTGATAAGGAAGTAGACTGGCAGGCGATACACCTGATACAAGCCCAGGTAGCTCGATGATTCGCCTTCGGCATCGTAAACGCACACCCAAGGCAGATATTCGCAGGCCGTCTTCCAGTAGTGTTCGTCCGGGTCGATGGAAATCTGGAAGATTTCAAAGCCTTGCGGCGAATACTTGTCATAGAGCGTCCGCATCTGCATGATGCGTTCCTTTGACTGCGACATGGAGTATGCGGTGAAATCCAGCAGCACCACTTTGTCCTTGATGTCGGACAACCGGCGTGTGCGCCCTTCTATGTCGGGAAGTTCGATGTCGATGATGCCGGACGTGACGATTTTCGACTGGTCGATAGAGTCCAGCATCATGGGCACCGCCCGTTTGGTATTCTGCATGCCCCGCAGCGCTATGTTCCGCAGGTTTTCCGTCCGTTCCGTTCCGGGGTAGTGGGTTTCCCACGCCGTGGCCACGGCTCCCACGAACTTCACGTCTTCCGGATCATTTATAGGATTAAATATCAGACTCGAACCGATGGCTTGGAACAAGGCGAAATAGGCATACGGTGCCGCCGGGTCTTTTAGTATGTAGTTGTTCTTGATGTCCTCTTTATAACGGGACAGGTATTCATTGACAAGGCGTTCTTGTTCGCCAATGCTGAGTTTACTGTCCGACAACAGGCCCGATATACGTTGTTGCAGGCGAATCTGCTTGTTGCTCAGTTCTTTTATCACCTTGCAGTTGTCAGAGCCTTCCACCTTGTAGTCTGTGTCCATCGTGGGGAGGTCGGCTTCTACGTGCAGGGACTCCGTTGAATCGACAGACAGGTTGATGATTTGCCGCCCGATGCGCAACCTGTAAAATTCCGGGTTGGAAGCCCGTGCGCCGTGAAACTCAAAAGCACCGGTATTGTCCAACCGGACGGAATCGGCGGCTTGTATGCCGTTCAGGGTAACAGCTTCGAAATAAAGGGTCTTTCCTCCGGCCGATGAGATGTTTCCCTTGATTTCAAATTGTTCTCCGCCATCTTTGCAGGCTGCCAGTATGGCAAGGCCGGCGATTATTGTGCAGGATATCTTTTTCATTATAGGTCTGTGTGATGTTTGTGTGCTGGGCGTGTGTTTTGCTTTCCGGTTACAAAGATAGGGGCTTTGTGCCATTCGGCGAGTGCCAATCCGCAGATTTTTTATCCAAAATGTTCCCGGTGTTCAATTTTTGTCGGGTTAACACCTGATTTCTCAATATTTATGTGTAAATTTGCCCGATTTATTGATGAAACATTTTATAGAAACCAATGAACGTAATTAAGAAAACAGTCGAATTGCCTGATGGAAGGACCATCAGCATCGAGACCGGGAAATTGGCCAAACAAGCCGATGGAGCCGTGATGCTCACAATGGGCAACACCATGCTCTTGGCCACTGTTTGTGCCGCGAAAGATGCCGTTCCCGGAACAGATTTCATGCCTTTGCAAGTGGAGTACAGAGAGAAGTTTGCCGCAGCCGGCCGCTTCCCCGGCGGTTTCACCCGTCGCGAGGGCAAGGCTTCAGATAGCGAGATCCTGACCTGCCGTCTGGTGGATCGTGCCTTGCGCCCGCTTTTCCCCGGTAACTACCACGCCGAGGTCTATGTCAATGTGATTCTGTATTCCGCCGACGGTGTGGACATGCCCGACGCTTTGGCCGGTTTTGCCGCGTCGGCAGCCCTGTCGGTTTCCGATATTCCGTTTGAAGGTCCTATTTCAGAAGTACGTGTGGCGCGTGTGAATGGCGAATATGTGGTCAACCCCACTTTCGCACAGTTGGAGCAGGCCGACATGGATATCATGGTAGGGGCCACGGAGGAGAACATCATGATGGTGGAAGGAGAGATGAAGGAAGTTTCCGAACAAGATCTTCTGGAAGCCCTCAAGGTGGCGCACGAAGCCATCAAACCCATGTGCCGCCTGCAGAAGGAACTGGAAAAGGAAACAGGCAAGGACGTGAAGCGCGAATACTGCCACGAAGTGAACGATGACGACTTGCGCGAAGAGGTGCGTAAGGCCTGTTACGATGCCGCCTACAACATCGCCCGCGAGGGCAACCGCGACAAGCACGCCCGCGAGGACGCTTTCAAGGAAATCTGCGAAAACTTCAAAACGGCTTATGCCGAGGCGCACACCGACTTGTCGGAAGATGAATTGGCAGAGAAGAATGCCATGATCGCCCGTTACTACCACGATGTGGAACGTGATGCCATGCGCCGTTGTGTACTCGACGAGGGCAAACGTCTGGATGGACGTTCCACAACCGAGATCCGTCCCATCTGGTGTGAGGCTGCACCGCTGCCCATGCCCCATGGCTCGGCCCTCTTCACCCGCGGCGAGACCCAGTCGCTGTCCACTTGCACCTTGGGCACGAAACTGGATGAGAAAACCGTGGACGACGTGCTCGACCAAAGCAAGATGCGCTTCCTGTTGCACTACAACTTCCCGCCGTTCTCTACGGGTGAGGCCAAGGCGCAGCGTGGCGTGGGCCGCCGCGAGATAGGTCACGGCCATCTGGCCTGGCGGGGACTGAAAGGGCAGATTCCCGAAGACTTCCCCTATACAATCCGTGTGGTTTCCGACATTTTGGAATCCAACGGTTCCTCTTCCATGGCCACGGTTTGTGCCGGGACGTTGGCGTTGATGGATGCCGGCGTGCCGATGAAGAAGCCCGTGAGCGGTATTGCCATGGGGCTGATCAAGAATCCGGGCGAGGAGAAATATGCCGTGCTGTCTGACATCCTCGGCGATGAGGACCATTTAGGTGATATGGACTTTAAGACCACCGGGACTATTGACGGCCTGACAGCCACGCAGATGGATATCAAGTGCGACGGGTTGAGCTTTGACATTCTGGAAAAGGCCCTGATGCAAGCCAAGGTGGGTCGTGAATATATTCTGGGAAAAATAACGGAGTGCATGTCGGCTCCGCGCGCAGAACTGAAACCGCAAGTGCCGCGCATCGTGCAGATTACCATTCCTAAGGAGTTCATCGGTGCCGTGATTGGCCCCGGCGGGAAGATCATACAGGGTATTCAGGAAGAAACCGGTTCTGTCATTGCCATTGAGGAGACCGATGGCGTGGGTGTGGTGCAAGTAAGCGGTGCCAACAAAGATGTGATAGACGCAGCCTTGGCCAAAATCAAAGCTATTGTGGCCATTCCCGAAGTGGGCGAAATATACGATGGCGTTATCCGCAGCGTGATGCCCTACGGCGCGTTCGTAGAGTTCATGCCGGGGCGCGATGGACTGCTTCACATTTCTGAAATCGACTGGAAGCGCCTGGAGACAGTGGAAGAGGCCGGCCTGAAAGAAGGAGATCACGTGAAAGTGAAACTGATGGAGATCGATGAAAAAACAGGCAAATTCAAGCTTTCCCGTCGTGTGCTGATTGAAAAACCGGAAGGCTATGTGGAGCGTCCCGCACGCCGCGAACGTCCCGCACGCCGTCTGCACAACAACGGTGCACAGAAAGGGGAATAATTTGTTTCATCAAGATTTAATGCAATAGTTCCGATGTTTGCCTTAACATTTCTACTTTCGGACAAGAAAGTGTAGGATGTTTAAATGCAAAGACTCGTAACTGTTCCCAACCTTACGGGGGTGTATCGGGATGTATGTTAAGGTACATTTTGATACATCCCCGTTAATTTTTAGCCATAAATGGCATTAATATTATGACAGTAACTACTAAAGTTACACCGTTGTAAAATTAGGTTACTCGCACCGCGAGTGCACAAAAAAGGCGGGACATTTCAAATGATTCCCGCCATTACTTTTTAGAACTCAAATCCTAATTTTAACGTGATTGATTCAGTCTTGCGTTTAGTGGCACTTTGGATATAATTCCTGCTTGCACTGCTTTTAGGTCTTTCAAACTCAAGCTCTTCTAAAGCATAGCCTATAGCTATGCTTACAGCTTGTTTTTCGTTTAGTGAGAATCTACAGCCTACAGAAGCATTTGCATAAAGCCCACCACTATTGGTGACAAAAAGTCCTCCTTTTGCATCAACAAATGGAGAAACTTTCTTTTGACTAAAATTGCAACGAATGTTGGCAAATATGGGGACATCTACTTTACTTTCCCTTATATCTACGATTGTTTCATAAGAAGACATAAAATGTAGTCCAGTCCCTGCTCCAAGGAAAAAGTATGGGTTAAACTGATAACCATGAGAGGTGTTGATTTCAAAACGTCCAAACTCATAGTCACC
>CAZGSE010000013.1:0-57135 GCA_964528135.1 uncultured Paraprevotella sp.
TGCTTTTCGCGCGTTAACCGCTGTCAGTGTATGCAAACATAGTAACTGTTTCATTAAAACGAGTCCCGCGGAAAGGGGACACTCCCCAAGGGCTTCCGTTCCGGCCGGAACACATGCCGAGGGCACCGGTCATTCCGCCCCCAGCGAATAACGCCGGCAAAAGTTCCATATCTCTTCCGTAGAGTTGACGTTGGCGGCATCGTTGGAATGCCAGTGCCCTTTCCCCTCAATGGAAATCAGCACAACCTCCGTCCCGTCTTTCCCGCCGACATATCTTGTGAGGGTTGCAGCCGAACCCGGCTTGCCGGCAGGGTAAGGCCCGACCACCTCCGGTGTCATCTTGCAACCATCATATTCGGCCCATTTCTTCACATAGCCGGGGATACTGCCGTATCCGCCGCCCGGATGGTTGGGGTCGCCGTTGTAATAGACCACGTTGTCGTCCGTCCCATGGATATGTATGAGAGGAACGGCACGCGTTCCCGACGGCTCACGGTAGTCCACGGGAATGCCGCCCACCGGCCCGAAAGCCGCAATTTTGTCTCCCATGCGCGACATGGCATGATAAGTCATCATCCCGCCCATGGAGAACCCTGTCAGATAGACGCGGTTGCGGTCGATATGGCAACGGGCGTGCATCGTGTCGATAATGGCCTCGATGAAGCGCACGTCCGTGTCGCCGGCAATGTCCCAGGCCTTATTGATGCCGTTGGGGTACACCACCACAAACTTTGCCGTATCAGCCACAGCCTCCCAATGGGTCTGCCCCCGCTGGTAACCGGCATCTTGCCTGAACCCATGCAGGGATATGACCATCGGCGCATCACGGGCAGGAAGCCCTTCGGGGACATAAACAATCATATCACGGACCGTGTCCCCCACCGGGATAGTCTCCTGGGCCTGCACACGGGCAAAAAGCGGCAGGCACAAAGCGGCACAAGAGGCCCACAAAGCAATCTTTCCCATCTTATGAATCTTATTTGTCTGTTACCTTTATTTTTGCCGCCCGTCTTGCGGTCCCAGCCGGTAAAGCATTTTCTCGGCATAGCGACGTCCCAACTCACGGTAGCCCGCCACATCAAAATGCAGGGAATCCGTGGCACAGGTGCAGCCGGCGGATGAAACCACATCAGCCGTCGGTATCACCTGCGGGAGTGTACGGATGATGGGGTTCATGGAGGCACAAATGCCCCCTTGGTCTGCGTTCACCACCTCGCCGGCCAACAAAGGCACATCTTCGGCTTTCAGATTGAGGTCGGCCAACAGGCTCTCATACACCACCTTCACCTTATCCGGCCAGGTGCGGTCGCCCGTATTCGATTCACCTTGGTGGATCAGGATGCCTTTGATCACACCATCCTTTTGCGCCAGCCGCGCCATTTCCACCAGACGGCCGTAGGGGTCGTTGCCATAGGCCGCCAGCGGCCCTTTCATCCAATCCGGAGCGCGGTGTTCCACGTAAGCGGCAATGCTGTCTTTCATGAACGTCTCGATATGGCAGCCGCCGATGGCCACATTGATCACTCCCACGCGGATGTTCTCCGGAAGGGTGGCCACCAGTGTCCGGCCGAAATAGTCCACCGGTGTCAGCCCGGTGTTGGCGCGGCAGAGCGGCGGCACGGCAGTGTACCACTGCCCTTTCTCACGCTTGCGTTGCGGGTCGTCCACAGCAGCCATCATCCGGAAACGGCTGTCCACCCCGTGCAGGTCTCGGATTTCCATGGGGGCATTGCCCTCCATGTTCGACTGCCCGAAGCAGAGGAACACATAAAAATCAGGGTCGGGCATGTTCCCTCCCTGCGCCATGGCCCAGCCGGCGGCGCACATCAGCCAAAAGGCAAATACGTACTTTCTCATCTGCAACCTCCTTACTTTTATTTTTTCTTTTCATATCTGAAATAATCTACATCCACACTGCCGCCCGCTGTCTTCGTGGCATAGTTGAAGATTCCGAACTTCGTGCCCATGAAGAACTTGCGGAAATCAAAACGCATCTTGAACTCCGAACCGAGGGGATGCCACGAAGTGCCGTCCGTGCTGTAACGGAACGTGGCCACGTCGCGCCCCAGGCGGAAATCGGCATCGATGCGCAGATAAACCGTCCGGACATCGCCCAGTTCTGCCCTGCCGCACACTTTGGCCGTCACGTCCGTCACGCGCTTCTCCTGGTCCAGCTCCACGTCCTCTTCCTGCATGGTCAGGGTGAACACGCCGTCGTCGCAGGCCACTTCCAGCACGCCGGCATGGTCGTTGAACGCAGCAAAGCCTGCCCGGTCGCCGTCTTTCATCCGGCTCACGTCCAAGGCCACCACACCACTGCATTCCGGTCCTTCCATGCGTTGGGTCAAGGTGTTGCGCGCTTCAAAAAGGCTTCCCACCACCCTGTCGGTTTTCAGGCGGAGGAATCCCGGCCGTTCGGTCAACGAATAAGCATCGTCCACGGGATTATGGTTCCATTGCCAGTTCGCTTTCATCTTCCCGTCGCTGAACTCATCCTCCACCACCAGCGGGATTTCCCTGCCGGCCGCCAAGGGGAGGGTCATCGTGGCCGGGACACGACCATCGGCATCGCCAATCACCGGCCAGCCGTCCACCCAACGGCAGGGGGAAAGCGTGGGCACACGCCCCACGGCGCCACGGTCCTGGAAAATCCACCCGTACCAGTTGCCCTGCGCATCGTCCACTATCGTGCCCTGCCCCACGTAGGGGAAACCGGCATAGTTGTCACACAGGATGACTTTTTTTTCATACGGCCCGGTGATGCGGGAGGCGCGGTAGCACAACTGGCGGCGCTTCCCGCCGTCGGGCCATGAAATCATCAGCAGATAATATTGCCCGTTGTGCTTCAGCACGCGGCTGCCTTCCAGCAGTCCCGTTTCCTCCTCATCGCGCACGGCCAGCGTGGTGTCCACCCCACCTTCCTTCACTCCGCTCAGGTCGGGTTCCAGCTCCGTCAGCTGCCCGGTCCCGGAAAACACATACACCCGCCCGTCATCATCAAAGAACAAGGAGGCATCATGGAAATGCCTCATGCGGCTGTGCAGCGTCCAACCATTCACCGGGTCGTCCGTCTTATAGACAAACGAGCGGTAGGGCCTGTCATTCGGCGAGAACAGGGCATAAAACGTCCCGTCATGGTAGCGGAGCGACGTGGCCCACTGTCCGCGGCCATATACCGTACCGTCTTCCATGTCATACTTGGGGGTGTCGTGCAGCTTATCGAACAAATAGCCCGTCAGTTCCCAGTTCACCAGGTCTTTTGAACGCATCACCGGTGCACCGGGCATCAGGTGCATCGTGGTGCTCATCATATAGAAACAGTCGCCCACGCGAATCACATCCGGGTCGGGCAGGTCCGCCCAAAGGACGGGATTGGTGAAGGTGGCCGCCCGGACTTCTTCCGCAAGCCGGCCTGCGCCCGCTGCCTGCCCCCCGCGGATATGGAGGAACGCGGCGGAGAGTGCCAGCATCAGTGCTATGGTTCTGTCTTTCTTCATTATGGGTTTATTGCTTTTGTCAAATCACATCCTTGTTCCACCCGCCAACGGCCGTCCTCAGTCTTTCAAGAACATCCAATAGTCGAAATACATCAGCCGTCCGGGCTTGTCGCCCTTGCATACGAAATAAAGGTCGTGCACGCCGTCCGCACCGTCCACTTCAGAAGTCACCACCGCCCAGCGGTCGTCCCCGCCGGTCATGGGTATCCGGAGCGTGGCCAGCAGCGGCCCCTGCAGGCTGTCGATGCGCACCTCCATGGCGATGCCGCCGTTGTGGGTGGTCCCCACGCGAGCCATGAGCTTCGATGCGCCGCCAGCACGGAAGTCCACGCCTTTCACCTTGATATACGCACCGTCTTGCAGGGCATTGACAAACACGCCCACTTCTTCGTTTTGCGCAGCTTTCATGCCTTCGGAGAAGGCCATGGTCTCGGCTTCCGTCTTGCGGTAGGGGTTCAGCGGCTCCAGTCCCTCGCCAATGCCTTCTGTCATCCGCAGCGGCCGGAGCGTACCGTCGGCGTTGAATTCCGCCCGCTCCACACACACCGAGCGGGTGAAGCCCGTCCCGCCCGGCAACGCGCCGTTGTGGTAAAACAGGTAGGTCTGCCCCTTGTAGTCCACGATGCCGGGATGGTTGGTAAAGCTACGCCCCTCGGTGGGCATCAGCGTCCCGCCGTATTTCCACGGCCCCGTGGGGCTTTTGCTCATGGAGTAGCCCAGGTGTTCCGGAATCGGCCCGCCCGCCCACAGCAGGTAATACCACCCGTTGCGTTTGTACAGCCAAGGGCCTTCCTCGTAGAGCGTAGGCCGTTCGGCCACGTTGCCTTCGCGCTTTCCAAACGCCTCTTCCGTCATGGGCACACGGACGATGTCGCCCGCGCAGGAAATCATGTCCTCGTTCAGCTTTACATAATAACAGTAAGGATTGCCCCAATAAAGATAGGCTTGCCCGTCGTCGTCCACCATCACGGTGGGGTCGATGTCTCCCCGCCCGCTGCTCACCAGCGGCTTGCCCAGCGGGTCGTAGAACGGGCCGTAAGGACTGTCGGCCACCGCCACACCGATGGCTCCCTGCCCGTCGCGCATCGTCAACGGCACGTAGGCATAGAACTTGCCTCCGCGCTCCACGCACTGCATGGCCCAGGCATCGCCTTTGGCCCAACCGAAAGTTTTATAGGAGAGCACCGCCCCGTGGTCGGTCCAGTTCACCATGTCTGTGGTGGAATACAGCTTCCAGTCGTTCATCACAAACCAGGTGGAGGCATCCTCGTCATGGCTGGTGTAAAGGTAAAGCCGGTCGCCGTACACCAGCGGTGCAGGGTCGGCCGTGTACATGGTCTGTACGATGGGGTTCTGTGCCGGCAAGCAAGCCGTCCATAGGGCAGCGGCAAGGAGCAGCATGTTTTTTCTCATAGTCTTTTGCATGTCTTTTATTAAAAGGTAACACTCCGTTTTTCCCCCGTCCGCACGGGGAGATGTCCGTTTCCCCGCAAAGTTAGACGAAAACCGCAACGTCCCTTTCACGCCATGTTACATATTTTTTGCCCAGCGTATCATCACGGGGCTTTACCGCCCGTTTCCCAAAAAAGCCGCACCGGAAAATCACTTCCCGGTGCGGCCGACTCAATCTCCATAAAAACAACTATATGAAATATTATTTCTTTTCTTCCGCCTCGCTGGCCTTGAGTTTCATATACTCCGTGGGGGTCATGCCATAATAGGCCTTGAAGCTGGTGGAGAAGGTGGACACGGACTTGAATCCCACGGCAATGCTCACATCGGTAATGTCGTAGTCTTTTTTCTCCGAGAACAGCTTGGCCGCCCGCATCAGGCGGTAGTTGCGCACGAAGTCGCGCGGCGTAAGCCCCGTAATGTCTTTCAGCCGGCGGTGGAAGTGCACGCGGCTGATACCCACCTTCTCGGCTATGAGTTCCACGTTCAGGTCGGGGTTGGACAAGTTGTCGCTCACCACTTTCGTGATTCTCTCCATCAGGTTGTCGTCCGGCGACACCACATCCAGTTCTTCCACGTGGTTTTCCGAATGTTTCTTCACCTGGAACTTTCCCTCCAGCATGCGGCGGGTCTTCAGCAGGTTTTCTATCGTATGGCGCAGGATGTCGATGTTGAACGGCTTGGACAGGTAGGCGTCCGCCCCTCCGGACAGTCCGGCCAGCCGGTCGGCATCCTCGCTCCTGGCCGTGAGCAACACCACCGGGATGTGACTGGTGACGAAGTTCTCTTTCACTTTCTGCAACAGGGTGATGCCGTCCATCACCGGCATCATCACATCGCTCACCACCAGGTCTATCCGCTCCGTGTGGCGCATGATATAGTCCAAGGCCTCTTTCCCGTTGCTGCACTCATGCACGTAATAGGCACCGGCCAGTTCGCTGTGCAGGTAACGGCGGATGGCCGCATCGTCTTCCACAATCAGCAGCTGGTGCTTCCTGTTTCCGGCGTCTTTCAGGTCTTCCGGGGTCAACACGGAGTCGATGAGGTGCTCTTTTTCCGGACGGAAGGTGTAAGTGGCTTCCGCCAACGACTCTTCGGTGAAGTTTTCCATCAGTTTCAGTGCCTGGGGCATCCGCACGGAGAAGCGTGTGCCCTGTCCCGCCGGATTGTCTTCCACCCTGATGGAACCTTCGTGCAGTTGCACCAGCAGCTTGGTCAGGTTCAGGCCGATGCCCGTGCCCACATAGCCGTTGCCGCGGTCGCCGGCATAGAAACGCTCGAACACGCGCGCCTTGTCCTTGTCGGGGATACCCACTCCCGTATCCGTCACGGTGAGCACGAAATAACGCTCGTCTGGAACGCGGCGGCTCGGCACATCGCGTAACTCTATCTCCACGGCCCCGCCGTCCGGCGTGAACTTGAAGGCGTTGGAGAGCAGGTTCATCACCACCTTGTCGAAGTTCTGCGGGTCGATGCACACGGTCAGTTCCGGCATGGCATGGACAAACGTGAACGTTATCCCGCGGCTGGCGGCCGTGGAGCGGAACAGGTCGTACAGGTTGTTGATGAAACCCACCATCTCCACCTTGTGGTACTTCAGGCGGAACTGCCCTTTCTCGATTTTCCGTGCGTCCATCAGCTGGTTGATCAGGCGCAGGATGCGCTGCGAGTTCTGGTAGATCAGCATATAATTGCGCTGGTGCGCCTCGTCCGTGTCCATCTTCATCAGCTTCTCCAGCGGACTGAGGATGAGCGTCATCGGGGTGCGTATCTCATGGCTGATGTTCATGAAGAACTGTATGCGCGCCTCATTCAGTTCCTTCGTCTGGCGGTGTTCCGCCAGGATTTGCCGCGCCTTGATGCGTTCCTTCACCTGCTGTACGACAACATAGCAGACAAACAGGAACAGCACAGCATAGACCATGAAGGCTAGCAGGGACAAATACCACACGGGGTGCACCACCACCGTCAGGTTCTTCACCTCTGAAGTCTCGCCATAGGCTTCGGCCTTGATGCCGATATGATAGGTGCCGGCTTCCATGTTCACGAAAGAGATATAGTTCTGCCGGTTTTCCAGGGCAGTCCATGCGCCGTTGTTGATTTTGTAATAATAGGTGACGCGGGGGATAAAGAAGTTCATGGTGGACAGTTCGACACTGAACGACTTGTCCTTGTACGAAAGGTTTACCCTGTCTGCCAAAGAAATCCAACGGTCTGTGATGTAATACCTGCCGGAACGGTCACCCACGTGCACGGCCCGTCCGTTCACATAAAAGTCCACCACGCGCAAGTCTATCTTTTCCGCCTCCTTGTGTTTCCCCACATCCGACGGGTGGAAATAGGTCAGTCCGTTGATGCCGCCGAAATAGAGTATGCCGTCCAGGGCATAAGAGGCATGTTCGGTGAACTCGTTGCCTTGCAGGCCGTCGATGACGTCGTAGCAGTCGAACGTCTCCGTGGCCGGGTCGAAACAGGCTATGCCATCATTCGTCCCCACCCACACCTTGCCATCGCGGGTCAGCTCCACGCTGCTCACGGCATTGTTGGGCAGCCCCTGCTTCCGGTCGAACACGCGGCAGTTCCCGCCGGCCGGCTCGATATGGGCCAGGCCGAGCGTGGTGGCCACCCACAGCGTCCCGTCGGAAGCGGGCTTCATGTCGCGTATGCTGTGCTGCGCCAGGTATTTTTCCTTGAATTTCAATTCCCCGCGCTCCAGCGTGAACACTCCGATGCCGTCCGGCGTACCTGCATAAAGCACATCGCCCACCACGAGCAGGCTGCGCACATAGCCATTGTGCAGGATTTTATAGGGATAGCTCAGGGTGTTGTTCTCCAGCGTCTGGTAACGCACCAGCGACCCGTCATGCGGCCGGTAGCGGAACAGCCCGAAGCCCATCGTCCCTATCCAGATGTTGCCCTCCCCGTCCTCGGCCAGGGCATAGGCATTCGGTATATTGTCTCCCCCCGGCACGATTTTCCCCAACGGGACGCACTCGCCGGTCCGTTTGTCCATCTTCACCACGCCATTCCACGAAGAGCCAAGCCACAGCGTCCCCCTGGAATCCTCGAAAATCCTCATCACCGTGGAGGGCATGCCCTTCACCTCGCCGGGCTTGAAGTGCACACTGGACGTACCGTCGTGTTTCAGGTGATAGACGCCGCAGTGGTCCGTGGCCACCCACAGGTCGCCCTGCCCGTCGCCGGTGATGGCCGTCACGCAGTTGGTGCCGATAGTGTTCTTCTGCACGGAACGGCGGCCCACGTATTCGAAATCCGTCACCACATCCGGCATCACCAGCACACCTTTCCAATAGACTCCCACCCAGATATTGCCGTCGGCATCCATGATGGCGTCCTTCACGTTGGAAGTGGCCAGATTATACTCATAGGTCCGTATGTTGCTCTGCTCCATCCTGCCGGTTGCCTCATCATAGATTTTCAGGCCGTTGCCATCGGTCGAGACAAGGAGCTGCCCGTTCGCCGCGGCTGTCACGGCGGCTATCACATACCGGCGGCTTTCCCGGTCGGCAGGGACGAACTCCCCCTCGGATTCGGAAAAGCACAACAGGCCGTTGTGCACCGTGGCCAGGTATATCCGGCCGGAAGAGCTTTCGCAGAACCTGCTGGCGTTGGAATAGTGCCCCACCAGCGTCAGGCGCCCGTTTTCCCGGCAATAGACATTGTCGCCCGCGTCAAAGACCCACAGGCGCCCACGGCTGTCCTCCATCATGTGCAGCAGATGGCCCTTGGTGGGCAGGTCGTCCGTCTGGAGCAGTTCCGCTTCGCCGTCGGCGGCGGTGTGCAGGCGGTAGCAACCGTAGCCGGAAGTGCAGACATAAATGGTACCGTCGGCCAGCCGCGCCATAGACACCACATGGGCCTGCAGGGTGTCACCGCTCCGGGAAACCAGGGGGACGAGGGTGAAACGGTCTGTGTCGTAAGAATAATACTGCACGCCGCATTCCGTACCCACCAATATCCTGCCCGGCTTTTCCTCCAGCACGTAAGTGACATTGTCATCCCCCAACGACGTCTCGTCATCATCGTCATGGAGGTAAATGTTCATCTTCGCCCCGTCGTAGCGGTTCAGCCCGTTCTGTGTGCAAATCCACACATTTTTCCGGCTGTCCTGCACAATGGAGCGGATGCAGGTGTTAGACAATCCCTGGTCGGAAGTAAAGGAAACCGGTGTCTGCGCCATGGCCCACAAAACCAACAGCCCACACACAAAACTTGCCAACAGTCTTTTCCTTTTCATGGTTTCACAATAGATTTTCAGTCAGTTACAATATCTTATAATATTCAACAGCATAAAACCCCGTCTTCACGGACACGTTGCACGATGCGGTGTATCTCTTCATAAGAGAGCAATCGGCGGATGCAAATGTATCTAAAAGATTGAAAAAGGCCAAACAAAAAGGCAAAAGAAATCGCATGGTTGCTAAAATTGCAACGGATTGTTTGCCAAATTTTGAAACAAACTTTCTTTTCCCTTTTCATTTTCAAGGCTTTGCATCCGCCGATTGCTCTCTTATGAAGAGATATACAGCCGCCGGGCACGCCCCGTGCCCCGGCGCGGCCCTTTCATTCCACATCCAACATGAACGAGGGAGACGGTAGCCCGTCCGTATTGTAAACCGTGCATTCCGGGAAATCGTCCCAAGCATAGCGCACCTTGACCGGACGCATGCCCTGCGGCACTTCCAGCACGATGCGGCGGTCGCCATCGGTGCGGGCGGCGGCCCACACATACTGCCCGTCAGCCCCCGCCAGGGCGAACGCTTTCGGACTGTCGAACGGGCGCAGCCGCCCGGTGGCCTCGCCGAACTCCAGCACCACCTGCCCGCCTTGCAGCCGTGCCCGCTCCACGGCGGGTCCCTGCGCCACAATATCATCCCTGCCGTAGGCCATACGCAGCATCTGCAAGGCCACGCGCACCCCTATGTCCTTTTTCCGCTGCGGGTGGATGTCGTTCCACTCGCCTAGGTCGATGGCTGTGGCCAGCGCGGCACGGGGTATGCTTCCCGCCGCCAGCCGCTGCGCCTCGCGCAGGGCGGCCTGCGCACTCTCCACCGGCTGCCCGTGCCGGCGCTGGAAACCGGCCAGCTGCACGATGACGAACGGGAAATCGTGGCCGAACTGGGCGCGCCATTCCTCCACCATGGCTTCAAGATAAGCCGCATAGGTGCGGTCCTGCCCCACGTTCGACTCGCCCTGGTACCACACGGCACCGCGGAAGGCAAAATCGCGCAAGGGAGCTATCATTGCGTTATACAGCCCCGTGGGTGCCGCCACGAAATAGGTGGAACCGGGTTTGGGGGGCATGGAACATCCTTGGGCATACTGCCATTCATCGGAGAGGGGCACCGTCTGCCCGGCAGCCTCTATCCGGTAGAGCTTGCCGCCCACGAACGCCGGCGCACCGCCCTGCGCCATCAGCCGCACCACCACCTCGTTCTCCCCCTCGCGGAGCAGGCCGGCGGGCAACCTGTAAATGCGGGGCGGATATTCATAGGAGGTGTAGCCCACGAAACGGCCGTTCACGAAAACAGAATCGGCGTCCTTCAGCGCCCCCACGCGGATAATGCCCTCCTGCCCGGCCATGGCGGCAGGCAAATCCACCGTCTGGCGGAACCAGTGCGAGCCGGGCGCAGGCTGCTGCCCGTCCGCGCGCCACTCCCCGCGCCGGAACACGTTCACCGTGCGCCACGAAGCGAAGTCGTAGCCCGCCGACTGCCACCGTCCGGCCACCGTGTCCGTGGCGGCCATCCGGCGTTCCCAGTCCGTGCCCGCCCGCGCCTCGGCCCGGCGCACGGAATCGGGCCAGTCCTCGCGGTGGTACTTGGGATGGGCGAACTCATCCTTGTATGCCTCGAAACGGCTGAGGTTGCCGCGCCCCATCCAGGCTTCCACGCACGTGCCGCCCACGCTGGAGTTGATGATGCCCACGGGCACGCCCGTCTCCTGCTGCATGCGTTGCGCGAAGAAGTAGCACAGTGCCCCGATGTCCGGTGCCGTTTCAGGGTTGACCGGCACCCAGGGCTTCGCCTGCACATCGTCCTGCGGGCGCACGTAGTTGAACTGGTGGGGCAACTTCAGGTAGCGGATGTTGCCGTTGGCATAGCTGCCCGCCTCCTCACGGTACAAATCCATGCAGCGGGCCACCGTCAGCTCCATGTTCGACTGCCCGGAGCAAAGGAACACGTCGCCCACCAGCACATCGGACAACTGCACGCCGTGCCCGGCGGCCGAAGCCGCGCCGCCCTCCTCGTCCACGGCCAACGTGTAGGGGCCGCCGGCTTCCAGGGACGGCAGCTCCACGCGCCAGGCCCCGTCGTCACCGGCCACGGCTTCCGCGCTCCCCACGGGCTGCGGCTGCCCTTCGGCATACAGGGCCACCGTCACACGGCTGCCCGCATCGGCCCAGCCCCATACGGGCACGGGCACCCCGCGCTGCAACACCATCCCTGAGGCGAAAAAGCGTGGCAGGCGCACTGCCGCACCGGCCACGGCCACGCAGCACAACGCCAAAACGGAAAACAATATCTTTTTCATCGGTACGTAAAAACATTGGTTCATGCCTGCAAATGTAGCGGAAAGGCGGAAAAGGCATTTTCGCCCATGTTACACGTCTTTGCCCTCATGTAGCATCTGCGGGAATGCAACCGCGGGAAGAGGGGGAAAACGCAACCCCGCCCCACCCCGGCGGCCGCATGCAGGCACCGCCTTGCGCAAAGACGGCGCACGCCCTGCGCAAGGACGCGGCACGCCTTGCGCACAAAAAAACGGCGCCACGCCGGAGGGACGCCACGCCGTTGAAAACGAAGAGGGGGCCACATCCCCTGCGGACACGGCCCCCTCCAAAACGGGTGAAAAGAAGTATTGAACCTCAGAAACTAAAGTGTCGTCATCATTTCACAATCATCTTCTGCACGCTCACCGTGCCGTCGGCGCGGTAAACCTTCACGATGTTCACGCCCTTAGCCGGACGGTCGAGTTTGATGCCGCCCACGGTGTAGTACTCATAAGATACCGGATCGGCAGCCTTCACCTCGCGTACATCGAGCAACGCCTCGGAATAGTCGTATCCGGGCAGCGGGCCCACGAACATCAGGCGCACGTCGTTCACGTAAGTGTTCGTGTCCCAGATGCCGTTGTCCTCTTCGGTGGCATTCCCGTCATCGTCGAGCACGTAGTTCTTGCCGGACGTGTAAGCCTCCTTAGCACCGATGGACAGCACGGTGTTCTCGCCCACCGACACGTTCTTGATCACGGTCGGGAACCCTTCCTGTGCGTTGTACTTCGCGCTGCCTTCCTCGAACTGGACGCGCACGGTGTCGCCTTCGGCCGTAGAGGCCCAGATGTACATGTCGGGTATGCCGGTCTCGTCGTTCACGCCAATCCTGCCGTCGGCGGTGCGGGTGCGCATGTGGACATCGTAGATACCCACGGGCAGGCCGCTGATGGTCTGGGCGATGTTATACTGCCCCTTGTACAGGTTGAGCATGGACTTGGCAACCGGCTGGGTGGTGCTGGCCAGATAGCCGTCGCGCATGTGGGCAAAGCCCTCTATGGTCTCCCAGCCCGGAGTGTTCTCCTGGGTGATGGTGTCGGATGTGGACGTGCAGTACGTGTAGAAGTTCGGGTTCTTCACGTATCCGGTCAGTTCCAGACCGGTGGACAGCACAATGTAGCTGCCGGACTCGTCCGCTTCCGTCTCGCTCGTGATGGAGGTCATCAGGTCTTCGCTGATCGCACCGTCCTCGGCCAGTATCTGATAGATCTTGTATGTGTTCCATCCGTTCAGGGTATTGGCCACCGCGTCGTCGTCCGTAACGGCAGATTCTGCATCCAGGATGGCGCTCTCAGGCTCGGCACCGATCAGGCGTGCCGTCTGGGCTGCCAGGGTCAGGCGGTAGGTCAGCACATCCACAATGGTCACGATGTTGCCCGACAATCCGGCGCAATATTCCACTCTCTCTGCCGCTTCGGCCAACGCCTCATCATCGAGCAAAGAGATTTCCACGTCTTCATATTCGTCACGCACGGCCTCGCATTCCACATATTCGTCGGACATGACATACTTGGAAGCCGCATCGATGCTGGCGAGGTTGTCAATCAACGTCTGCAGGTTCGGGGCGAAGTTGTCCACGTATGTAATGCGGTTCAACATGGCACCGCACAAGCTGTAGAGAAGCTCGTTCATGGATTCTATTGCCGAAGGAGCGGTGTAAGTGGTGCCCTGCGCCTCTGCAAGGGCAGCTTCCAGGGCTGTCTTCGTGTCGCCGGCGTAAGCCTCGTCTGCCGCCATGGCCAACACCACCGTGGCACTGTCTATGGCTGTTTGCAACTGGCCTTTGTAGTAGGCGGCATCCGAAGGACGGGTAATCAGTTCCACGCCTCCCAACAGGAATTCATGGTATCCGCCGGTCGATTGGCAGGAGAACTTTATCATGTAATAACCTTCCTCGTTCACCGTAAATTCCGTGGAAGCCAATGTCGAACCGGTGATTTCTACGCCGCTTACTCCCTCTACACTCGGTTTGGCCTCCACATCGGTGAATTGTGCCACCACTTCGCCATCCGCGTCAAGATTGTCTATGTCTATCTTCTCCAAAGAGAAGTCGAACATCGGATACGAACCATCGCTCAAAACCTTCCAAGCTGCCATGCGGAACGTCACCTGATACTTGCGCGGCTCCAGATAGAGGGCCACATCCGGATCCATGTCCGGATCGATCGAACCGTCGGCCATCACGTAATCCTTCACCTGCTCGCCGTAAGTCAACGTACCAACGGTGCTGTTCGTTGCACGCCAATAAAGCCAAGACGTAGCATCGCCGGTGAAGCCGGTGAACAAGCGGCAGCCACCGCCACCCGGAGTGCTTCCATAATTATAATTCCAGATGGAACCATCGTCATTCACACCATACTGGTGAATCGTGCCATCGTCATTGGAAAGCCAGCCTTTCGGGAACGTCCCGGCAGCAGCCGTCAGGAAGTCCGACCCGTCATAAATCACCTCCGAGGTAGAATCGTCGGTGTCCGGCCCTACGGAGAACGTGATGGTCTGCGAGGTCAACGACTCGAAACCGCTCATGGCATTGGTAATGTTGGTCAGCACCAACTGGTATTCACCGTTGTCCAGCGTCCCCACCGTAACCACAAGTGTATTGGGGTCTTCGGAGTCAACCACGGTGTCATACCACAAGTCTGCCAAAGTCACGCCGTTCTGCATCAGCAGGATGGAAGCGATTTCGGTCGATACCGGGCGGTCATACGTCACCCGCACTTCGCTGAACGTGGCGGGATCCAGTTCGAAGCTGTGGTCCTCCGGCTCGCTGGAAAGAAAGTTCGGCCCGTCCATCACATAAGACAGCTCCTCGATGGTCTCGTCCAGATAGATGGCCTCGTTCTCGAACGCCAGCACCGTCATCTCGCTATCCACGTCCATGCTCGGACGGCGGTCGGTGTTGTAAATGATCGGGCAATCGGCGTCCGGCGTGAAGCTCACGGTGATGCCCGCGGCCGTAGCCTCGTCCAGCTCTTCTGTCAGGAAGATGTACATGTAGCCGTCTTCCTTCAGTTCCACGGTGGACACCTCCATCTCCTGGTCGCCGTTCATCACTTTCACACACGAGTTGGACAGCAGGTAAACGCCGATGGGATCGGTGCTGGCCGAAGCCAGCAGGGCGATGTTCGTGGGATAGCCGAAGTCCACCTTGATGGCATCGTAGTTATAGTAACATCCCGCCATGGTGGCTTTCTCCACGAGGATGTCGTCCAGATAATACGTGCCGGGGTTGTACATGTTGATGGTCAGGAAGAACTCCTCCGGGAACTGGCTGTACTCCGCCCCCCAGTAGATGGTGTCTCCGTCAACGACTTCACGGATGTTGTTGTTGTAATTGTCAAACACCTTGTTCTGCACATCCCAACCGGAAAAGTAGGACACGAAAGAGAGCCGCCGCCATGCACCGGTCATGACGCCGTCCGTCCAGTTGTAATAGAACTCTGTGCCGCCCTGCGAAACGAAAGGCGCCTCCAAGTTCTCAATACCCACCGACAAGGTGGACTTGATTTTCGTATAGACCGCCTCGGAGCTTCCGTCCATCGTGTAGGTATTGTTCGCCTTCACCCAGAACGACACGCGGTAAGACGTTTCAGGCTCGATCTCCAGGCCGCGCAACTTCAGGCCGCGGTCCCAGGTGTTGCCGGCCACCGTATTGACATGCACGGCCTCCAGGGCATACGTCCCGGAATGCACCTCGGCCGTGTTCTTCTCATTCCATACATCGCCACTATAAAGGTTTATGTGGTCGGCATGGAAAGAAGCGAACTGACTGGAATCGGGGTTGTGGTAATACGCGTCCGAATCCTCAAAGCCCAACGATGCCACCACCTGCGCCTGTGCCATGGTGCACAGGCTTGTCATGGCGAGTGCCATCATAAAGTTTCTCTTCTTCATAAGCATTTTTCATTAAAGATTAATACAAAATAAATATGTTCTCATGGTTCTTTCGGTTTGTTCTCCTTCTGCAGAGTTGAATCCGGCGGCTAAGTTAGCATTCTGCTTCTTAACCGCCGTTTTTTTTTGTATCACGTTTTTTCTCTCATGTATCAAATTTCAACGACTGCTATGAATCAGCCCGTTACAGCGTCATTCCAAAGGCAGGTACCAGTTTTCTTCTTCGAGCAGGCGGTTGTAAAGCTCCGAGTCGAAGTTGTCCGCACCGTTGCGTCCGGCCACCTTTTCGGCCAGGAAAGAAGCGTCGCCGCGCCGGAGGGCGATGCGTTGCAGGTCGGCAAAGCGCTGCCCTTCGAAGCCCTGCTCCAGGGCCATCTCATCGCAAATCAGGTCTTCCACGAAAAGGATGGAATCCTCCAGCGTGGCGAGATCTCCCGGTATCGCGTAGAGCGTGTCGGCATGCGTGTCGCCGCAACCGTAGGAGTGGATGCCGGCCGTGTTCACCGTGCCGGACATGTCCTGCGTGATGAACTCATACTGGCTCCAGGTGAGCAGCGTGCCCGCACGGTCGCGCTCGGCCTGGTTGACGTAACGCTCCACGGTGGTGGAACTCAGGCCGTATTTCAAAATCGTGAAGGCCGACTCCGGCAGCCCCGCGCGGTTATAGGCCTCGGCCATGCGCAGGTAGATGGACGAAATGCGGTAAATGGGCACCTCGGTACTACTGAGCAGGGTGAGGGCTTGCACTTCACGCGAGAAACCGTTCTCCCCGGAAGAGGTACCCGTGATGACCTTGGCGGAATAGCGCAGGTCACCGCGCTGCCGTTCGTCGCTGTATTCCAGATTCTCCGACGGGGAAATGGTGTCGGGCAGGCTCGTGGTGGGATTGGTGTAAACCATCACATAACGCTGCGACCGCGACAGCTCCGACATGGCCTGCGAAGCGGTGGCCTCGAAATAATAGCTGTTGTCCTGCGTGGAGGTGAAGATGTCCTCTAGATAGCTCACCACACCATCGTACTCCGAACTTTCCATGCTGATATAAGTCAGAGGGGAAGAGGTCGTATAGGAACTGGTATAACGGAACTCATAGCTCCCCCACTTCTGGCTCAGGTTCGCCACCGGCGGCTGGGGATTGTCGGCATGCGTCAGATAGTCGTGGTAGTACTGCGCGGCTTCCTGATAGCGTCCGGCCCAGAGGCACAGGTCGCCCAGCAGCACGCGCACGGGAATGAAGCGGTCATCGTAACTCCCGCCCAACGGGAAGTCGGTCTCCAGATAAGGAGCCAGGTCGGTAATGAAGTAATCGCATATCTGCTTCACGTCATACATCGGGTAGAGCGAGGGGTCGGCCTCCTCCTCCGTCATCAAGGGTTGCGTGTAGAAAGGGACTTTGCCGTAGTGGATGGCCAGCTGCAGGTAAGTCCAGGCCCGGAACGCCTTTATTGCGGCAAATTCGCGCACAAACACCTTCTCGCCCCGCAGGGAGAGGCTGGTGTCGGCATGGGCGATGTAATAGTTGCAGTTCTGGATCACCGCATAGTAGTCCGACGGCACATTGTAGCGGTTGGCCGTCGTGGCCGTATAGTTGGCCACGGCCTGCAGGTCCGTAATGGCCGATGAGGTGACGGCGCACAGGTCACCTTTCATCTCGCCGAGGATGATGGTGCGGTCGGCGATGCCTTGCATCTTGTTCAGGATGCCGAGCAGGGAATAGACCGTGTCGTTTGGCGACGTGAGCTGCGGCCCGAAGTCCACCAGGTTCGAATCCGTGTCCACACAGGAGGTCAAAGCGGTTCCCGCCCCGACAACCAAGGCCAGGGACAGGGAAAATATCTTGTTTTTTTTCATAATTCGTTCCATTGTGTGCATGATGGTTACAAGTTAATCTTTACGCCCAGCGAGAAATTGCGGCTCTGGGCCAACAGGCCGCGGTCGATGCCCTGCACCAGCACGGTGTTGCCCGCACTGAATTCCGGATCCACTCCGAGGTATTTCGTGAAGGTGAGCAGGTTGTTGGCCGATCCCCACACGGTGATGCCCTGCAGATAGGTGCTGCGGACGGGGAAGTAGTAGCTCAGCGTCACGTTCTTCAACTTCAGGTAGGAACCGTCCTCGATCCAGCGGTCGGAGAAGCGGCTGTTGCCCGGCGTGTCCAGGTAATAGGTGCGCGGGATGTCCGTCTGCTGCCCCTCGTAGGTCCAGCGCGACAGCATGGCCGTGGTCTGGTTGTAGAAGCGTGAACCGCTCTCCAGCAGACGGCGCTGGTAGTTGTACACATCGTTGCCCAGCGAATAGGTGAACACCACATCGAGCGACAGGTTACGCCAACGCAGGTTGGTGAAGATGTTGCCGTAAAGGTCGGGGTTCGGGTCGCCGATGACCACCATGTCTTCCTCATTGATTTCGTGGTCGCCGTTCATATCGACAAACTTCATGTCACCGGCACGGAAATAGGTGACCGCCCCGGTTTCGTCCACCTGGTAAAGCGCCGCGGCCTCAGCCTCTTCCGTGGTGGAGAACACGCCATCGGTCTTGTAACCGTAGAACACGCCGGCCGCCAGACCCACTTGCGAAAGGATGTTTGCCCCGTAAAGTTCCGTGGTGAAAGACCCGTTGGGCAGCGAAGTCAGCTCATTCTTGTAATGGCCGGCACTGGCTCCGATGCTCCATTTCCAGTCCTTCAGGTCGAGCACCCGCGCCTGGAAGTTCACGTCGAAGCCCTGGTTTTTCATCTCGCCGCTGTTCTTCCAGTTGGTGCTCAGTCCGCTGATATAGGACAATGTGCTCAGGCTAAGCAGGTTTGATGTTTTTCCATGGAAGAAGTTGAAACCGACGTTGAACCGGTTGTCCGAAACCGTCATTTCCAATCCGGCCGTCCAGCGTGCCGTGGTTTCCCACTGCAGGCGCGTGTTGCCGATGTTGCCCATGGACAATCCGGAGGACAGCCCCCACACCTTCTGCGCCACGAAATAAGTGCGCGAGGCCTGGCTGTCGATGTCATCGTTACCCGTAAGGTCGAAACCCAGGTTCAGCTTCAGGTTGTTCAGCCAGCGTTGCTGCGGCATCCATGACTCGTTGGTCAGCACCCACGAACCCTGCACCGAGGGGAAGAAGCCCCAGGCGTAGTTGCCAATCTTCACGCCGTCGGGCGCATCGACACCGAACTTGGAGCTGCCAGCCATGCTGAGGGCCGCACTCAGATAGTAGCGTTCCCGCCAGTTGTAGTCGCCCGTGAGGTAGTAGGTCATATCCACCGTTTCGTCCTCCGTGCCGTCGGTTGACTTGTAGATCAAATCCATCGACATGTTGGGCGTCTTGTCATTGCCGCTGTTGTAACCCACCTGGGTGTTGAGACGGTAAGACGAGTGCTGGTAGCGCAATCCGCCGCTCACAGCGAGGCTGTGCGCCCTGAAGCGGCGGGCATAGTTGAAGTAAGTGTGGCTCATGACGACCGACTCGCGGGCAGCCAGGGCGGAAGCGCGGTTCTGCAGCCCGTCGGCCACTCCGTCCACGTCGAAGTTGGGCACGCCGTTCACCGGCAGGTAAGCGTTCTCGTCCGTATTGAGGAGCTGGAAGGCAAAATGCTCTGCCACGCTCCAATACCTGTTGATGTCCCACTTGGGCGTGATGGCCAGCGTAATCAAACGGTTGCCGAAGTAGTTCTTGTTGTCGCCGTCGCCGTTCTCCAGGATGAACAGCGGGTTGGCCAGCGAGTTCAGATAAGACTTGTAGGTCAGCACATCGAACAGGTAGTCGTCGGCATCAGCCAAATAGGACGACACGTTGCCGTTGGAGTCGAACGCATACGGGCTGAGGAAAGGCGACTTGATCAGACTCAAGAAAGAGGGAGAGGAAATGACCCCGTCATCCAGCGAGGAGGGTGCGCCGTCGTCGCGCATGTCGCGCGTCACATCGCTGTACGAGGCATCGAAACGCACCGTAATGTCCTTGGTCAGCACGATGTCGGAATTCAAGCGCAGGTTGAAGCGTGAGAAAGAGTTGTTCTTCAGCGTGGCATCGGCCGAAGCGTAACCCACCGACAGGTTGTAGTTGGCCACATCGTCACCGCCCTGCACGTTGATGCTGTAGTTTTGCGTGAACGCCTCTTCATAGACATACTTCTGCCAGTCCGTACTATTGTGGTACATGTCATAATAATAGTAGTTCGGGTCGGTCTGCAAGAACTTGAAGCTGTTGGCCGTTGTGCCGGTGGTCCCGATCAGTTCCGAAGCATAAATACGGTATTGCTCGGCATTCATCATGTCAATCGACTTGGGCAACAGTTCATAGCTGGCACCGATGGACACATCGATTTTCGTGGCCATGCTCTTGTTGCGCTTGGTCTCGATGAGCAGCACCCCGTTGGCACCTTTCGCCCCGTAAATGGCCGTCCCGTTCTTGAGCACCGTGATTTTCTCGATATCCTCCACCATGAGGTTAGACAGGATGTTGTTGAAAAAACCATCGTGGACGGACGGGGCGGAGAGCTTCAGGTCCGTAATGACACCATCGATGACCACCAGCGGCTGCGCATTGGCGTTCAATGAGTTCAGGCCGTTCATGAACATGGCTACACCCATGCCCGGTACCCCGCTACGGGTAATGGTACGTATGTCGCCGCCCAGTTTGGTCTGGATTTGCCCGTCGATGCTGATGTCGTTGGTGTTATGATCCACCTCGGCAGTCCGCGCTACGGTGGCCGATGTGGAGGCGGTGTAGAACGGCCGGAACGCATCGCTGAACACGTAAGCGTCCACCGGACGGTCGGCCTTCCCCACAGGCACTTGCAGGGGACTGTAGCCATCGCCCCTCATCCATAACGAAGTCACATAAGCGGGCACCAGGATGGTATAACTGCCGTCCTCGTCGGTCATGGCGGCATAGCGTGCGTCATTGTATGCCGAAACGCTCACACCCACAGCCGGTTCCCTGGTGGCGCTGTCAAACACCCGTCCCTTGATTTCACGCATCGGAACGTCCGGCAAGGTTTCTTTCGCCAAACGGGCCGAATCGCGCACCGTAGCCTGCGCGGAATCCTGCGCCGCGTCTTGGGCCGCCACCGGTGCAGACATGGCGGCCATCAAGCAAAATGTTGATAAAATATGTCTCATGGCACTATTCTTCTCTATACGGTTTGAAATATAAGCAGTCAAGATACATCTCGCGGTTATACTGCCCGCTCTCCGTGCGGCTGATGTCGCATTCCAAGGTCAGATAGACCTTGGGGTCGGACTGGCCGTAGCTACACACGGGAATGGTGAACATGCCGATCGACACCGTATCTACACGGTAAGGGTCGTTCTGCACGTTGCCGTCGAACCCATAGCTCTGCTGCACACCGTCCTCCGTTTCGTAGTTGATGGTGGCCGTGAACTTGCACGGGCGGAAATTGCGGTCGCTGGAGTTGGCCACCGTGCGCGGAAGCACCACTGCACAGATTTCGTAAGTGCCGGACAAGGCTTCGGGAATCTGGAACTTCATCGTCCAGTTGGATGACGTGGTGCGGGGTGAAATCACCAAATAACCGTCAGATACACTGTCGGCCACAGCACTTCCCACGGAATAGGTACAGTCTGAATATTCGGTCATCATCGTGGTGTTTTCCGCCTCCGTCTTCACCGGGTAGAAATAAATCTGCTCCGGCGTGAAAGGCCACTCGAAGAGATTGTAAATGGCACCGTTGCTGCACTCCATCGTGTCGCGCACGTAGGTAGAAGAGAAAATACCTCCGGGCTCAAGCGGGTTGTAGTACACATGCCGGCGGTCCTCATCGCCTACGACGTAGGAAGTGGAATACACGGAGTCGGCCATGTTGCGGCAACCCACGTTGCGGTTGTACACCAAATCGCGGATAAGGGCCACGTTGGCATAGTAACGCTGCAGGGAGTCGGCCTTGTTGACCGAGCCATAGTTGAAGTAACCCAACGCCTCTTCGTAAACCTTCTCCCACACCTGTGCTTCCGGCACCAGCATGATGAAGTTACTGTCTTCTTCGTTGATGCGGTCGAACGTGTTGAACAGGATGTTGGAACGAAGCATCACGGAGTCGGAATAGACAATGTTGCCGTCCACAATCCCGCTCTGGATACTGGAGCTTTCATCCAGTTCCAGTTTCTCGTAGAACTTGAAGATGGAACCGATGCCGGAGTATTCGGGCAGGGTGGTCAGTCCTTCATATATATTATATATGTAGGGCACATCGTAGGAAAGCACGTGCAGCACCCCGTTGTAAGCCGGTTGGTTGGTGCGCCCCGCCTCATAGGGCACACCGTGCAAGTATCCCGGTTCCATATCGAGGTACTTGTCGTTGAGCATGATGACCGACTTCTGCTCCATGTCGCTGGAGAGATAGTGCGCGATGTGGTTCTGCACGAAGTGCTGCCCGCACATGGAGTCGCCCTCCACCGTCTGGCATTCGGCCAAAAGGGAATCAACGTTGAACGAACCGTCCTTGGGAGCCCACACGGTGAAAGTCTGGTCGCTGCCGATGAGGTCGGCATAGGTCACCTGCGTGGGTTTGTTGTTATTGAACACATGGGTGGCCTGCAACACCTTGAGGAAGTCATTCAGGTCGCCGGCCTCCTCCACCAACTGGAGAAGCGACTTGTCGGAACCCTCGCCGCTCCAGGCGGAATAGTGGTCGTCCCATGCGTCGGTGCAGGCGACAGCCGCAAAGGCCGCGGCCGCCACCGCCATAAACTTGAACTTATTGTCTGTTTTCATGAGTCTTCTTGTTTTTAAGGGTTTACATTAATGGGTGTCCTCCGCCTCCACACCGGCATAGATGCTCTTCGGCACCAGTTCGAAATAGTTGATGGGGAACTCAGCCTGCGGATTGTCTATCACCAGCTTGATGCGGACATAATAGTCCTCGCTCGGACTCATATTCTCCGTGACCAGGATTTTACGCAACTTCGCGCTCTGCTCCCTCAAAATATTAACTCCGCCCTGGGCCCAGGAATCCATATCCTTCATATAGCCGCGGTTGTGCATGGCTTTGTCGAGGGCACGGTCTGTCTCTTCATCACCCGTGTCGGCCACCCAGCCGATGGAAGGATCTGTCGGGTAAATGGTCAGATCGATGGGCAGCCCCATGGGCAACAGGCCGTTCGGGTCGGAGCCGAAATAAATCTGCACCTTTCCGCGCATGTCGCCCCAACCATAGGCAAAGCGCACCTCGTAACTGCCGGACGTGGGCACGGGATGCAGTTTGAACGTCACGTCGAACTGTCCCACCATGTCGATACAGTCGGAATAGGTCACCATCCAGACGCTGCGCTGACGCAAGGTCATCGATGGGGTGTAACCATGGAAGTCCCAACCCTCGATTACCTTGAAGCCGGTGGCCCGCTGCGTGTTGCCGCGCGCGCCGCAATTCATGAACTCCGGCGAGAGCGTGACGGCATTGATGCGGATGCGGTCGTTGAACACCACGTCACGTGTCTCGCTGTTGTAGGTCAGAATGCCGTCGATGTAATGGTAGATACCGTTCAGGGCCTGCTGGTCCACATTGCCGATTTCCGACGGGGAATACACTTTCGTCCCGCGCACAGTGTAGCTTGCCCCCACGCCCTTGCGGTTGATGAACAAACCTTCGGACGGCGTGCTCATCTTCATGAGCGAGTACGGCATCATGGTGGTGTACCAATCCGTGCAGTCTATCAGGTCCGTCTTGGCACAAGTCTCTTTCACATCGCCCGACACCGTCCAGTCGTTGTAGGCTCCGTAATAGGACAGCAAGTGGTAGGATATGAAACGGTTGAGCGGATTGCGGCGGTCGGTATAGTCATCGTCATACAGCCCGGCGTCTTCCGGATACATCACATCATACACGCTCTTGGCATAACTGATCAAATCATCAATGGTGTATATGCCGTTGCTTGCATAAACCTCATCGGTCTCCACGAAAGCCGTGTAACGCTTCATCCGCGTCCCCACGTAGCGCGCGGAATAGGTGCCACCGCCCGTAGTGATGGTCATGTCCTGGTTCACCGAGTCGTCACCGCAAGTATAGGTCTCGTCGATATACTCGCGCAACGAATCGTCCATATGGGTCAGCACAAGCGCCTGGTAGAACAGGCTGATGGTGGAATCCTCCGCCAACAGTTCGGGCAGGTAGGCCGACTGCGGGACAATCACACGGTCGAGCGTATGCACCACCCCGTTCTCCACCGAGTCATCGCGTATTATAATGTTACAGTTCTGGTTGATACGGTAAACCACACTGACGTAGTCCTGTGAGGACGTGTCGCAAGAGAACGTCAGATAGCGTCCGTTCATGTTCGCACTCGGAATGTTGCCATCCGTAAGGTCGGTGGTAAAGTAGGCGTACTCGTCAATGACGTGGTTCCACGACAGGGTATCACAGTCCTCCTTCGAGAGTTGGTCCACACTGGTCAGCCCGCGTTCGCTGAGATACTGCGCCATCGCGGTATTGGTGGGCGCAAAGCAGGTATAGGTGCCGTAAACGGCCAACATGCTGTAAATACCCGAACGCTGCAGGACAGAAATAAAGTCGCTGTACTGGTCGGAGCGGTTGTAGAGATAGTCGGAAGCCATCTCGCCCGTAAAGGTGTAATAGTTCTCCGCCAGCGGCTCATCGGAACACGACAATGTAAAAGCAGGCACGGTGATAAGTGCCAGGATGAGCCTCATCAATATCTTTTCTATTCTTTTCATAGTGCTCATTCACTTCTGATTATGGATTCATTGCTATATACCGGATTCTGCTCCAGTAGGGAATTAGCGCTCAACTCGTCCTCGTTGTAAGGCCAGTAGAGTGCATCGGTGTCGGCGAGACGAATGCGCAGGGCCGCAGTGTTCTCCGAGAACTTCTGCATAACCTTGTCGAGCATGCGGGTGTTGGAACCGTCGCGACGGCACATGCGTACCAAGTCGAACCAACGCTTGCCCTCGAACATCAATTCGCGCTGGCGTTCGTCGAGCACGAGATTCTCCATGGTCAACCGCGAAGTCCCGTAGTCCTCGAACACCAAAGTATCCGTTGCCACACGTTTGTTGTTGGCCCGTTTCCACACGGCCGACACACAAGCGAAAGCCGAGCGGAAATAGCTCTCCTGCTCCTGTGTCAGCGTGGCGCCTTCTTGCACGTTGCCGGCCAGCTGCACTTCGGCCTCCGCCTTCATGAGCATGACATCCGTCAGGCGGTAGATAATCCAGTTGGCCGTGTTAGCCGTGCGAGACCCTTCCGTCACGGTCGGGGCTGTGCCCGTAGTGGTGCTCGTGCGGAAAGACACGCTTGATGCCACGTATTTGCGGATGCGCACGGTGGACTCACCGGACATGTTGGCATAGGAACGGCAGTCCGTGCTGGCGAAGTAGGAGTTGGTCCCGTCGGATACCGATGAATTCAGATAAGCGTTGGCTGCCAGCTGGCCCACCGTGGTGCTGTTGTAACTACCGTAGAAGTCCCTCACCAGAAGATTTTCGCGCGTGGCATCGGTATTCACGAAGTTCAACTCAAAGATGCTCTCGAAAGAGTTGCCGGTCCCGAAAATCTGCGTGTAGGCCGTTCCGGCATACGAAGAAGTGCCCGGAGCCTCGGAAATCAGAGGATATTCGCCATAAAGCTCTATATCCAGGGAAGACTGTTCCTGCAACATCTCCTCGTATTCCGCTTTCTTGTGTTCGATAACCAGATTGCAATAGTCGATGCAACGCTGGTAGTCGCCCTTCCACAGGTACATGTCGGCCAGCATGGCATAGATGGAATAACGGGTAATGCGGTTGATGTTTTCATCACTCGAACCGCTGTAGAGAGACTCGCCGTAAGAACGCACGGCATCATCCTTGACCGCCTCCAAGTCGGCTATGATGTTGGACAACACCTCATCGAAGCTCGAAGCGGCAATCTGATAATCCTGCCCGTCGTCGATGGAAGGTTCTGTCACGTAAGGCACATCGCGGAACGTGCGGATCAGGTAGAAATAGCACAGGCTGCGCAAGGCCGTCACCTCGGCTATGTTGGCACGCAGTTCAGCCTCCGTGTAATTGGGGTCTATCTCTTGTACGGAAGGCGCATAGTAGAGCACGGTGTTGCAGCGGTTGATGCACTGGTAGAAAGCCTGCCACTCCGTGTAGCCGTTGTTCTCCAACAAGTTCTCCTGGGCAATCCGTGTGAGATCCTGCGAAGCGCCGGAACCCGTGGTCAGGTTGTCGGAACGCATCTCACCCCACACCAGCATCCGCTTCAGGCAGTCGCCCGAACACAACTGGGCGTAGCAGGAATTGACCACGCTCGTCACATCGGCTTCCTCCGTCCAATAGTTCTCCAGCACCACATCATTCAGCGGAATGATGCTCAGGAAATCGCCACAGGCCGTCAGCGAAGAGGCCAGGACCGCAGCCGAGAACAATCTTGCAAGATTTTTGTTTATATGGATTTTCATAATCTATACTGTTTTAATAGTTAGAATCCTATCTGCACCCTTGCCGTGAACTGGCGCGAACGCGGCGTGCGGGCATTGTCGCTTGCCACACCCATCGAACCGTAAGACACTTCAGGATCGGCACCGGAATAGTTCGTCAAACAGAACAGGTTGCTGGCATTCAGGTTAATACTCAGAGAATTCACGCCGAAACGCTGCAACAGCTTGGGATCGAGCGAATAAGAGAGCGAAAGATAGTTCAGGCGCATGAAAGAGCCATCTTCCACGAAACGGTCGCTGCCCAGCCAGTTGTAACCCGTGTTGTACAGTGCACGAGGTATCTCGGCTTCCTGTCCTTCGATGCGCCAACGCCAGTTGACAGCGGCAGACTGGTTGTTGTTGTTGTACATCGACTCGGCATTCATACGCGCCAGATTCACCACCTTGTTGCCCGCACGGAAATTGAATTGCGCGTTGAGCGACCAGCGTCCATAGTTAAACCTGATGCCCCATCCGCCGGTAATCTTAGGCAAGGAAGAACCGAGATATACGATGTCCAGCTCGTTGATGTTGCCGTCATGGTTGATGTCCTCGTAAATGGCATCCCCACCCTGGAACTCATACAGTGCCGTACCGGTCGTATTGTCGTAACCGAACACCATGGGGATGGTGAAGCCCGCCTTGTCGAGTATGACATTCCCGTTCTCATCGCGTGCCACCGGGGCGTTCGGGCCGCTCACACCGGGAACTTCCACTTCCGAATACTCGGAATACTGATAGACCCCCTTGTAGCGGAAGCCATATATGGCTCCGAACGGGTTGTTGAGCTGCACACGGCTCAGATAAGTGCCGTTCTCATAGTCGAAATCTTCATTGAGGCTGGCCAATACCGTGGGATCCATTTTCACAATCTCATTCTTGTTGTTGGCAAACGTCACGTTGAAGCCCATAGAGAACTTGCCGGCTTTGATGATCTCTGTGCCGTTGACGTTGAATTCCCAACCGTTGTTGCGCATGTCGCCCGTATTGGACCATGACAACGAGGAGAAACCGGAAGACGAAGGCAACTTCAGGTTCTGCATCAGCAGATGGCTGGTCAGCTGGGTGTAAAGGTTCACGTCGGCCGTAATCTTGTTGTTGAACAGGCCGATGTCGAAGCCCAGGTTCCATGTCTCTTTCTCTTCCCACTGCAGGTTGCTCAAACGGATGTTACTCGGATAGATGGAGCTGTTCCCATTATAAGAGTTTGTGGAAGAATAAGTCGAGAAATACAGGTAGTCACTGCTCGGCTGGTTGCCCACACGCCCCCATCCCGGACGGATGGACAGCATGGAGAGCCACTTGGTTGCGCCCTGCATCCACGGCTCATCGATGATGTTCCAACGCAAGGACAAAGCCGGGAAATTGCCCCAACGCTTGTTGTCGCCAAACTTCGTTGAACCGTCACGACGAAGAGAGAAGTCGGCAATATAACGTCCCTTGAAAGCATAGTGGGCGGAGAACGTCAGATAAATGCTCCTCCACTGCCCGGCTTCGGTGGACATTGCAGAAATCAGCCCGTTGGCCGTGGCCGACTGGATGTTGCCCGTGGGCAAGCCATACACTTCGTTGTTCTGCCTCTTGGAGCTGCCGTCCGTCAACTGGAACTGCGCCATGGCCATGAAAGAATGGTCGGTATTCTTGAAAGCCGGCATGAACGTCAACCGGTGGGTCGTTGTAATCGCGCTGCTCTTGTAAGCGGAAGAAGTGGAACGGTTGTTGTTGGTGTCCGTCCATCCGGAAGTCACCAGGCTGGAAGGATAGAACGAGTCGTTATAAATGTTCTGAATGTTGAACAGCACCTTGCCTTCATACTTCAACTGCGTTTGAGTGGCGTCGATACCCAGCAGGTTGTAATGCAACTGGAATTCCGGCTGGATGTTGTACTGGCTCTCATCGTTCGTAGCCTCATAAGCCAGAGCCACCGGATTCACCAGACTGTACTGGTCTCCACTGTTGCGGAATGTGCTGGAAGCCGTGGGCAGCATGTGGTAATAGTTCGATGTGTTGTTTCCGTATTCGTCCTGTTCATACACCGACATGTTCGGCATCTTGCGGTAAGCAATGGCCAGCAAATCGAGCGAAGTGCCGTTTTCGTCTGTGTAATCGTAGTTCTTCTGGTTATTCTGGTAAGTCATGTTAAAGTTCGTCACAATCTTGATGCGGTCGCTCACGAAGTAGTCCAAAGCCACACGGGTGGTGAAGCGGTCCAGTTGTTGCTCAAGGACCGTACCCGTCTGGTGGTCATAACCGCCGGAAATGCGGAACACGGCCTTCTCACCACCTCCGGAGAGCGTAACATAATGCTTCTGTAACCAACCAATCTTCGTAATCTCATCTACCCAGTCGGTATTGTTGTTGTAATTCTCATACTCAGAAAACGTTGGGTCATAATTGAACTCCGAGATATCGGAGGCCGCATCGCTCAACTGCGGGTTGAAGTAGGCCTCTTTCATCAGCATCGTGTACTCGTCTCCCGTCAACAGCCGCATGCCCTTGGGCTGGTAGGTCATCGTGGCGGCGTAAGAATAAGTCACTCTCGTCTTGCCGCGCGTACCGCGTTTCGTCTTGATTTCTATGACACCGTTGGCTCCCTGTGAACCGTAAATGGCCGTACCGGCCGCATCCTTGAGCACGGTGATGCTGGCAATGTCGTCCGGATTGACGTTCAGCAGTTCCGAATACTGTTCCTCCGTGGCAGAAGCAAAATCAAAGCTGGACAAGTAGTCGCTTTCGAAAATGTTTCCGTCCACCACTATCAAGGGTTGCGTATTGCCGTTGATGGAGCTGACACCGCGCAAGCGCATCGTCGTGCCCGAACCTAGGTTTCCGGAATTGAACACGATGTCCAAACCGGCCACACGTCCCTGCAAAGCCTCATCGATACTCGTCAGGCTCAGCCCTTCGAACTCCTTGGCATCGATAGTCTGGTGAGCGACGGACACCTCGCGTTCCGGAATGGCCAGACCGCTGGACTGTATCACCCGTTGTTGCTGCACCACAACCTCTTGCAGCTGCATGTTGTTTCTCAGCACAATGTTGTAACGGGTGCCGTCGATAGGGATAATCTGCGTGTCATAGCCCACATAGGAAATCTTCAACTTGTGCTTCGGATCCACGATACGGAAAGAGAAGTTTCCGTTAACGTCCGTTACGCCGTGGGCCACAATACGGTTGGCCTCATCTATCTCGACAACATTCACCATCATCAGTGGTTCTATATCATCGGACACAGTTCCGCTAATCATCGTTCCGGGTGCCTGCGCTAAACCGGCTAACGGTAAAGCGGCAAACGCACCTACTACGATATGTCGATATATGTTTTTCATTCATTCTGTATGTTTACTGATTTGACAATTCTATTCTGTTACTCCCACATCAACGGGCCGTCAATCTGGTGCACCACGGCATACGAAGTAGTATAGATGGTGGAAGCATCCGTTGCAGCCGTACTCTGGTCGTACTGGTACTCGCGGGCCATCAGATTGTAAAGTCCGCCCTCCGTCACAACGCGATGTGTGTTCCCCGCTATGTCCGTCACTTTCAAACCGCTGTTGTCGCCTTCCACGTTAACACGGTAGTAAGAAAGAGTATTTGTACTCTCATTCAGCACATAAGCCGCAGTCTCATAGTCGTTCGCACTAATATTGCCCTGCCCGATATAGAGCGAGTTATCCTGGATGTGATATCTAAGGAACAGGTTAATCTGGTTCTCCATCCGTTCTTTCTCGTCTTCATCGTTTTCAGCCTCCACGTCTTCCCAAGTAGGCAGGTCGCCTGAATCATGCAAGGCCTGGATCGACTCATTGGTCGGCACGTAAACCGTATAATTAAAGGTATTAAAGATATTTATGCTCTGGCTGGGGCAAGCATACCAAGGAGCATCACTGCTCGTACCCATTGTGATGCGGTCGGACATGAGCGACGAACCTTCGAGCAATTCGTAGAATTTCAGGAACTCTTCATGCTCTTGCAGGATATCGGGCACAGACTTGCGGGCTGTCTGGATGGGAGTGGGAATGATGTAAGCCTTGCCATTGCCGGACTGGCTTTGGTCGTAAATCTGCGTAACAGTCACCTTTTCACCATGCTCTGCCTGCCATCCGCCCGTCACGGTCATGGTATTTTCCTGTCCAGCGTTTTCCACCATAATCATACCGCCATCTTTCGTTTTGTAATAACTGTTGCCGTCTTCCACATCCCCCACTACGATATGGGTCTCCAGAATATCCTTCAGGCGGTTCTCCACCTGTGTTTGCGTAGCCTCACCGATGGAATCGCCCACAACGCCGGTTTCCACGTCATAATTCCAGATGGACGCCCACACTCTCTCATCTTCCGTCTGTGCCGTCGCATTGTAATGGAAACGATAGATCTGCGTGCTGCTCTTGCCGAACGAACAGGGGTCGATGTAAGTCAACAATCCGTCGTTCAACGGAATGAAGAAACTGTAATATGAGTTCTGCGAGTTCAGATAGACATCGTAATCTAATTGTTCAATAGCCCAATAAATAATGTTCATCGTCTCGTTGACCAGTGCCGGGAACGACACGGAAATGTAAGCCACGGGGGTAAACACCTTGTTGGTCAGGTACACCGCACCATTGCAAGCGAAGAACACACTGTCCACATCCTCTTTCTCTATTCCCAGTTCATCGTTGGCATCGTTCAACACCGTACCGAACTTGCTGGGCACAGAGTTGGTGAAGGAATTGAGCATGTTCACGTTCAACAGTTTCGACACAACTTGATCGGGCACGTCTTCCCACGTTCCGTAACGGTCTTTCAGCACCTGTCCGCCACCATTGTTCCAATAATCATCCAACGCTACATCAGTGGGCACGAGTATCACCGCCATGTCTTCCTGCAATGCCACTTCGACAGCCGTAGTGGCATTAAGTTGGGAGTAATACTCGTTCCAACCCGGATCGAACTTCAACGTAGCCTCCACCGGTTCGTTATTCTGCGTAAGGGTCAGAGCCGTCCCGCCCTGCGAACGCTCGGAAAAATAACGTTTCTGGAACACGGAATCATAACTCGTTCCATACAAACGGTTATATTCCTGCGTAACCGTCTGGCTGTAGAACGGCGCGGAAAAACGTTCCAACAACGAAGAGAAAAGCTGTGCGCGCGGCATCTGCGCAATCAAGTCCGCCAGATTGGGCAACGGCGTCATCACCTCGGCCATTTTATGGATAAAGCCGTTTGAGCATCTGATGTTCTGTTCCTCCATCATCACGCCATTCACATTGGCATCCCCCGCCTGCCGTTCCGTTTCATAATTGAAAAGGAAGTTGCAGTCATCGTTCGTGATGAGTTTGTTCTGAAGGAAAGCCTCAATGAAATGGATCATGGGTGCGGTGGTCGCATCCTGCAAGCAAGGGATGGTCTTGCCCGAATTCTTGTAATAGGCCCAATATTTACTGTCCGGCATATCATCCGGACTTAGTATGGGTACGGTATCATAGGCCGACGCAGAAGTCAGCCGCCGCATACAGTCACCTTCTATCGGTCCGATGGAACTGGACAGATAAGCCACCTGGCAGGCATTGTTTATCATTGTCCCGTAGAGCAGTTGTTTTTTCTGCGCCTGCGAGAGTTCTTCATAACTACCCACGCCCCATTTCCTATTATTATAGAAACGCGCGTAGGCATCATCGTCCGCCACGAACAAGGTCTTGCTCCCCGTGCGGCCCAACACTTCGGCATAGCTCAAGTCATCAATTATCCGCACCACATTCGTGTAGTTGCCGTTTTCTTTCAGATAATCATAAATACTGCTGCCCAGCCATGAGGGATTTTCGTCCGCCAACGTGTAGCCATCGTTGCATGAGGAAAAACAACATAAGGCACCGCAAGCCAGACCTGCCCAAAACGGGAGTCGTCTTTTTTGGTTTTTCTTTAATATCATATTAGATCATTTTTTATTAGTACTCATTTATCTAATTTGCCACTCTCTTTCTTTACTTACCGGTCGCTAAATTACGGCAATTAGCAAAGATTCGTTTTCGCTGATGTATCAAGTTTCTTTTGGCGTGTTTCATTTTTATAAAAGAAGCGAAAAAGGTGTCTTTTTTCACCTTTTCCGCTTCTTTTGCCTTAAAGCACCCCGATGTTACATTATAACATCTTTTGTTGGCCAAGTAACATCAGGGCAGTTTTTCCATGTCTGCGGCCGTATAATTATCAATAGGCAGACGGTATTTCATCAAATCCTCCAAACGATGGACTGAAGGCGGGCAATCTGCCGGGACCGGTTGCGCGGAAAAATTCCGGAAATAAAGCACGCAGGCGTCACGCCACCACACCGCATCCTTCGCCTGGCGCTCCAGCCGCTGCAACACGGCGGCATGGCGGTCGGCATCCACATAAGGCTGCATGTCCCGCCATATACCCACGAACTCCCCGGCCTCAGCCGCTCCCCGGTAATAGGTATAACACAGATTGTCCCATAGCGTCAACCCGTTCCGCAGGACAAAATCCCAAGGCACATGGTGGAACCAAAGCAAATATTCTTCGGGGCAAGTGCGCATATCATCATAAAGGGTGGCCAAAGGCTCATGATATTGCAACACAGCCCCCGACCCACCACGGCTACGGTCGAAACCTATCCCAGCAGAATCGGCCTGATGGTAATAGGGCGGAAGCCAGTCGGCCCTCATCCCTTCCAAATCGCACCAAGGCTCCGGCCCATAATGATGATTGAAAGCGAAGATGTGATGCAAACCCAAAGGCATCATATAATCTACCGCCACGGGCCACGAACGCAAAAGCAACTGCCGTACCGGCCCCACAAAACGCTCATCGTCCGTAAACGTCTGGCAAAGGAATTCCTCGGCAATCCGTGCAGCCGTATAGTCCGTATTCCAGCATAAACGGCCAAAGGCATACCAATTGGCTTGTGCCATGTCGTTACCCGTCCAGTTCATGGCATCTCCGATATTGGAAACACCCGCCATGGCGGACACCGACTGTTCCGACACACGGCGCTGCGTGACTTCGGCCACCGTCAGGCCTCCGTCGTAATAAGTGTCCGCATCCAGACAGGCTTTCCACATCGTGCCCAAGAATACCGTATGAATGGACTGCCCCAGATACTCTTGGGTAATCTGGAATTCCGGCATGAGTTGGGTGTCCGGCATGGCACCAAACAGCGGACTGAAAGGTTCGCGTGGCTGGAAATCGATCGGTCCATTCTTCACTTGCACCATCACATTGCTCCTGAATTTTCCGTCAAGCGGCTTGAACTCCTCATAGGCCTGACAGGCACGGTCGGAACTGGAAGGCTGATAAACAAAGGCACGCCACATCACCACACCCCCGTGAGGTGCCAGCACATCGGCCAGCATGTTGGCTCCATCGGCATGCGTGCGTCCATAGTCCTGCGGGCCGGGTGTCCCCTCGCTGTTGGCCTTCACCAGGAAACCGCCGAAGTCCGGAACCAGACGGTAAACCTCCTCTACCTTCTGCTTCCACCATGCCCTGACCGCCTCGTCCAAAGGATCGGCCGTGGGCAGCCCGCCGATGAGCCGGGGAGAAGCAAAGTTCACCGACAGACAGACACGGATACCATACAGACGCAGCACTTCTGCAATGGCCGCCACCTTGCGAAGCATCTCTGACGACAACACCTCAGCCTTGGCATTCACATTGTTGAGCACCGTGGCATTGATGCCCACCGAAGCATTGGCGCGTGCATACTCGCGGTAGAGCGGCGAAATCGTCCCCGGCAATTCGTCCCACTTCCAGATGGAACGTCCGGCATAGCCCCGCTCAACGGTGCCGTCCGGATTGTCCCAATGGTTCAGTATGCGCAGGTCATAGCTGGGCACCTCTTCCACCGTCTGTCCGTCCATCAGCACCTGCCCGGTCTGTTGCATCCTCAGCAGGGCGTAAGCTGCATACAGCACACCACGGTCCGTGGCCGAAGCCACCCTGACCTCATCCCCACTGCGTTGAAGCCGGAAACCATCGCGGGCAGGCGCGTCGGGCGACACGTACAATACGATGCGCCCCGCACCTTTCCAGTAATTTTCCAGTTCATTTACGGCAATTTCCAGCGTAGGGGTATTCTTCGCTGACCGATCCACCCGCACGTCTGCGGCTTTTGCATTCCGTTCCATGCGGAGCCACAGGCGGTGGCCGTCTTCTGCCCGAAGGCCGAAAACAAAGAACACCCCCACGACCCACAGCCAACCTCTCAATATCATCTGTACCCCTGTCATTCGTCTGTCCCTTCTATCGTCAGGATATGTCCGTCGTCGTCATACTGCAACTCACATACTTTCAGGCTGCGCAGCCATGTGCGCCCGCCGGAAGGCACGGAATCATGGTGGAACAGATACCACCGCCCCTTGTATTCCACGATACAATGGTGCGTGGTCCAGCCCACCACCGGCGTGAGAATCACGCCTTGATAGACAAACGGGCCGTAAGGGCTGTCGCCTGTGGCGTAACACAAACGGTGGGTGTCACCGGTTGAATAAGAAAAATAATACTTTCCGTTGTACTTGTGCATCCACGAGGCCTCAAAAAAACGTCGGTCATGATCACCGGCTGTCAAAGGCTGCCCGTTTTCGTCCAAAACGACAACCGGACGCGGTTCTTCGGCAAATTGCTTCATATCGTCAGACAGCCGCACCACACGCGAAGGAATGGCCGGTGCGTCATCTGCCGGGAAAGCGGCACATTCCAACGCACAATTATCCTTGTAACGCTGGAGTTGCCCTCCCATCAGACCGCCGAAATAGATGTACACTTGCCCGTCATCGTCCTTGAACACCGCTGGGTCGATGGAATAACTCCCCCTGATGGGATCGGGTTCGGGCACGAAAGGGCCGCAGGGAGCATCACCCACAGCCACGCCCAAACGGAATATGTCCGTCTTGTCCTTGGCGGGGAAATAAAGGTAATACTTTCCGTCTTTCTCGCAGCAGTCGCAATCCCACATCTGTCTCTTGGCCCAAGGCACATCATCCACATCGAGCACCACACCATGGTCGGTCACCAGCCCGTCCATCACATCGTCCAGCGAAAACACATGATAGTCCCGCATATCGAAATGTGAGCCCCAGTCGTCTTCCGGAATACCGCTCTCATAGTCATGGGAGGGATAGATATATACTTTTCCATCGAAAACATGCACCGACGGGTCTGCCATGAAGTCGCCGGGCACCAAATACCTTTTTTTCATGATACAAATAAAATAATTAATGTTTCTTATACTTATAATAATATAGAGGTTCACTCACTGTATCGCCCGGACTCTGCCATCTCGATGACTGTCTGTACAAATGGTTTGGGCGTCAGGTCGCGGTTAAAGGCCAGCGGATAGTCCGTGCGCCCGCGGATAGGCCAATCGTTCTTCCACGAGTCTCCGTCGGTCACTCCCCAGAACGTCACGCGCGTAATATCCTTGCTGTGACGCAGGTAGATGTCGAACAGGCGAGTGAAGAAGTCACACTGCTCCTCCAGTTTATCCGCTGGCAACCCGTCCTTGTAGGGATCCAATGTCTGCTGGTAGCCGAAGTTCGTTTCCACGGCAGCACCGTAGTTCCCTCTCGGCCGGGGCAACACACTCAGGTCCAGTTCCGTGACCATCACTTTCACCCCCGTGGCCGCAAAGGCCTCCAGGCTTTTCTCATACTCATCGAGCGGTGTGTCGAACCCCACGTGCGACTGCATGCCCACCGCGTCGATGCGGCAGCCCTTTGCTTTCAGTTCCTGCACCATGCGCACCACGGTCTCACGCTTACGGGGAGAATCCATGTTGTAGTCATTATAATACAGTTCCGCATCCGGATCTGCCTCATGGGCAAACTGGAAAGCCAACTGGATGAATTCCGGACCGATAATGCGGTAAAATGGAGAGTTACGGTACTCCCCGTTGTCCAAAACGGCTTCGTTCACCACATCCCAGCCTTTCACCCGTCCCTTATAATGGCCTGCCACATTATATATATGGTCTTTCATGCGTTGGATCAGCACTTCGCGGCTCACGTCCCCGCCGTCCTTGTCCGTGAAAAACCATTTGGGGGCTTGCGAGTGCCAGATCAGGCAATGCCCGATGACCACCTGCCCATTTTTCTCGGCCAAATCGCACAGGCGGTCGCCATCGCGGAAGTTGAATTCCCCTTCCACGGGCTGCACCTCTTCGGCTTTCATGCAGTTTTCCGCTACCACGGAACTGAACTGTTCGCGGATAAGCGACTGCAAGGCCTCGTCCCCGCTCACCACCTGGCGGACATTCAACGCCGCCCCAATCAGGAACTTGTCGGCAAAAGCCTCACGCAATGTTTTCCCACTTTCGGCAAACGCTACGGCAAAAACCATCAGCACCACCCCGAAACTTGCATACCTCTTTTTCATAATCTTCTTTTCTTTACGGGTTATTAAAAAATCGGTTATTCTTGGTCTTCCTCCATGCGCCGCCGCGCCAGCTCCATCTGCATCTTCTCGTTCACCGACTTAGAGATGGGATAGAAGAACAGTGCCACCACACCGATGCCAAAACAGATGCCCGGCACGATACTGGAGGCCAGCCGGATACCCAAGATGGAAGAAGGCGGTTGCACGGCCGTAAGGTCGTTCATGTAACCAAACATCGAAAGTATCAGTCCGGCAATGGCTCCTCCCACGCCCAGACCGGCCTTCAAGGCAAACACCACGCCGGAGAAACACAGCCCCGTGGCACGCCGGTGGCTCTCATATTCTATATGGTCGGCCACATCGGCTATCATCGCCCACAACAGGGGAACGGTGGGTGCATAGGCCAGGCTCTTCAGGATGCCCAAAGTAAAAATCATCCCGATGTCATCCTTTGAAGGCAGGATGAACGCCGCCGTGAACAGGGCTGTCAGTCCCAGACAGACGATAAACGTGGCTTTCTTGCCATAGCGGTTGGCTAGGAACTCCGACAGCAGCATCACTCCGGCCAACTGCACAAGTGCCCCTATCATGTTAAACAGCGACAGCCCGATGGTGTACGACTCCACAGGGGCTATCGTACCGTCGGCAGCCCTTGCGGCCAACAAGCTGAAAGAGTCCAGCACCCGCATGCCCGCACCCAGCGCGACACCCTCTTCCTTCACCAGTCCGAGACGGTCGAGGAACTGCCCCAGGGACTGCGGGTCCACATAATTCTGGAAATAGTAACACATGGCCGACCCCCACATGGCCAGCGTGACGAAAACGAACAGTGTGAGCACGAACATGGAACGCCACGACACATTGGCAAACAACCCCTTGAGGTCATTCTTCACATTCATCTTCTGCGATGGCGGCGGGGCAATACGCTCCTTGGCCGACAGGCCGGCCACCACAAGGAACACGAAACCCACCACGGCAAAAAGCGTGATGGTGGTCAGCCACCCTTGGGCATCGTCGGCTCCTTCGCCGCGCCCGAACTTATGCACCAGGGGCAGGGTAAGGCCCTGCACGACGAACTGTGCCACCGTGGCCGCCACGAAACGGATGGAGGTGATGCTCGTGCGCTCCCGGATGTCGCCGGTCATCACTCCCCCCAGTGAACTGTAAGGGGTGTTGTTGAACGAATAAAGCGACATGAGCAGCACATAGGACACTCCCGCATAAAAAGCCACCAAGGTCTTGTCTTCGATACCCGGATTGTAAAAAGCCAGCACATAGAACACCATGAAAGGCAGAGCCGTCCACACCACCCAGGGGCGGAACTTGCCCCAGCGGGTCTGCGTCTTGTCGGAAAGGATGCCCACCGTGGGATCCACAAACGCATCCACGATGCGTGCTATGAGCAACACCGTTCCGGCAATAGCCCCTTCCAGCCCGAACACATCCGTGTAAAACTTCAACTGGTAAATCATCATCATTTGGAAGACGAGGTTGGCCGCCGCGTCTCCCAGCGAGTAACCTATCTTCTCGCCCAACGGAACTTTCTCAGAAATCTTATCCATACTTCTATCATTCGTTTATTTATTATGATACATATTCGTTTCCCTTGACACTTCGTACAGAACCTGCACCTTGCAAATTAACGCATTTTCCGTCAAAGGGCTTTTTGCTCATGTACCTGATAATTTTTCGTATGAAACATAAGAGGGGTTTTAGTCCGGAAAAAAGTAACATCCGGCATGTTACAACCGCCTTGCGGGGAGAGAAAAAGTAAAAACATGTAAAAAGCACGGGCCGGGCATGCCGCCTGAAGAAAAAGAAAAAACCATACATGCACGGGGCATGTCCTTCCCCGCATATACATGAACAAGTTTATTCCGGACGGTGGACACAGGAAGCCCGGACGCTATTCGCCCCGGTCCGTCACGATAGAAATATTCCCGTCGGCCTTGCGCTTGAATGTCAACCGCACATCGCGCAAGGCATGGTTGGCGTGGTCGAACAGGTAATCGCTGTCGAAAGGCACACCGTTCACCCGCACCTCAAAATGGCAATGCTCGGTAGTGGCCCGCCCCGTCCGTCCCACCGTAGCAATGGCGTCGCCCGCTTTCACACGGTTGCCCGCCTTCACCAGGTTCCTGGCATTATGGCTGTAACAGGTCTCCAAGCCGTTGGCATGGCGCACCACAACGATATTGCCGTAGGCCGCATATTCCCCCGAAAAGCGTACCACGCCATCGAACACCGCACGGATTTTGTCTTTCGGGCGGGTCTTCAGGTCGGTTCCCGTGTGGTTCTTGCGCTTGCCGCCATAAGGACTGATGACCTTGGCACCCGGCAGGGGGTAGCACCACTTTTCCACCCGCCCAAGGTCTATGGTGAACGTGGGGGAACTCTCAAACAATCCGGGAGTGGCGACGCCCACATGACGGCGTTCCAAGGCCGTGAAAGGGCGGTCCAGGTCCACCGGTTCCGGCACAGCTTCCCAGGCAAAGTGCGGCGTGCGCTCGGCCACGCTCCCTGGGCGGAATGCCGCGGCATGCACCATCCCCCCTTCATCCCGCCAGAATTTCAGCGGCTTCGTTTTCAATGTCCCGTCCGGACAGGCAATAAAATCCGGCGAGAGCGGGACGCCGTCTGCCATCAGGGTAAAATAGGTATAGACCACCCCGTGCCCGGCTCCGGCACGGGCGATGGGCTGGCCGGCAGAAACGTAATCGCCCGACTTCACCAGCGTGCGCTCATGATGGGCATACACCGTCTCCAACCCGTTGGGATGAAGGATGACCACGGTCTTCCCCCAATCGGTCTTGCGCACCAGCCGCACCACCCCGTCCATGGCGGCACACACCTCATGCCCCGGTTCGGGCGACATGATGTACCAGCCCACCGGCTGGTGGCGGAATTCCGGTGTGAACAACACGCCATCACGCACGGGGAAACGCCAACCGTCGCTTTTCAGTCCGGCGGGCGTCACCGTGAAATAGTCCCCTCCGGCAAAAAGCCCGGCCGTAGGGATATGGAGCATGCGGCGCTCTGCACGCGAGAATGACACGCGCTCCCCCTGCCCGCCCGCGAAAGAACAAAACAGGGCCAGCAGCATTCCCACACACAATATCATGCTCCGCTTCATCATAGTTTCTCTTGTCTGCCAGTCAGAAAAATGCCGTTCAGGATACGCCCCGAACGGATGCCCGACCGGCGTGCGGAAAAGAAACGGTCCGCATGGCGGTAGGTGCAGATGCCGGCCACATGGATAGCGCGTCCGGGCACACCGGACAACTCCAGCATACGGCGGTTGGCCTGCCACAAGTCGATATGCCATTTTTCACCGCCTGTGCCGTCCTGCGCCGGGAAACGGCGGGCCAGTTGCCCCATGGGGAATCCCGCCTGCCTGAAAGCCTCATACACCTCATCGCCCACCTCGAACGACTCCAGCGAGATGCTCGGCCCAATCGCCACGCGCACATCGCCCGCCCGCGTGCCATAGGCCGCGGCCATGGCCGCAAGCGTCTTTTCCGGGATGCGTGCCACAGTGCTCCGCCATCCGGCATGCACGGCAGCCACGGCACGATGCCGGGCATCATATATTAATATAGGTGTACAGTCGGCCGTGGAGACCGACACGCACACCCGCGGCACATCCGTCGTCAAGGCATCCATGCCTTCGAGCACAGCGGCCTTGGCGGCATCCGCCAGCCTGAAGAAAGCCTTGTCAATGCGGCACACGCGGTCAGCATGCACTTGGTGGGGCATGACCAGGCACGACGGTTCCAGTCCCAACGTGCGGCACAGCAGTCCGCGGTTCAAGGCCACGCTGCGGGCCTCATCGCCGCACCAGGCGTTGGCATTGAACGAAGCATACGCCCCTTCACTGTAACCGCCATGACGCTCCGTACTGAAAGCCCGCACTCCGGCACCCAGGTCATAATCCAACAACGAGACTTGCGGCATCAGCAAGTTTTATTTCCGGGGTTCATCGTCCCAGTCTTCCTCATACTCGAAGTCCTCCAGGTCTTCCACTTCCTCTTCGTCCACGTAGTCCGGGCTGCCATCCTCTCCCATTTCCTGCAACTCGCCCTGCAGAAGTTCCAGGTCCTTGTTGCGGTGCACTATCCGGGTCTGGTCGGTAATGGCCTGCAGTTTGTTGCTCTCGCTGTTCAGTTCTGTCCAGAGCAGGTCTTTCAGTTCCGCAATGCCCTGCCCCGACACGGAAGAGATGAACACATGGGGCACATCGGGCAGATGGGCGGAAAGCATCCCGATGAGTTCTTCGTCCAGCAGGTCGCTCTTGGTCACGGCCAGCACGCGGTGCTTGCCCAGCATTTCCGGATTGAACGTGGCCAGCTCATTGAGCAATATCTCATACTCCCGGCAGATGTCATCGGTATCTCCAGGCACCATGAACAGCAACAGCGAATTGCGCTCTATGTGGCGCAGGAAACGCAGGCCCAGCCCCTTCCCCTCGCTGGCTCCCTCGATGATGCCGGGGATGTCGGCCATCACAAACGACTGGTTGTCGCGGTAGGACACGATGCCCAGACTGGGCTCCAACGTGGTGAAAGGATAGTTGGCAATCTTGGGACGGGCGGACGACACGGCACTCAACAAGGTGGACTTGCCCGCGTTCGGGAAGCCCACCAGTCCCACGTCGGCCAGCAACTTCAGTTCCATGATGACCGTCAGTTCCTGCATGGGTTCACCCGGCTGCGCATAACGCGGGGCCTGGTTGGTGGCTGTGCGGAAGTTCCAGTTTCCCAGTCCGCCACGGCCTCCCTTGAGCAGCAGCACTTCTTGGCCGTGCTCGGTCACGTCGCAGATATATTCGCCCGTATCGGCGTTGTAAACCACCGTCCCGCAGGGCACTTCGATATATTTGTCCTCGCCGTCCTTTCCCGTCGAGCGCGACTTGGTGCCGTTACCGCCGTGTCCGGCAAAGACATGGCGTTCGTAGCGCAGATGCAACAGGGTCCAGTAATTGCGGTTGCCGCGGAGGTAAATGTTACCCCCGCGGCCGCCGTTTCCGCCGTCCGGTCCGCCGTTGGGCACATACTTTGCCCGGCGCATGTGGGCCGAGCCGCGCCCTCCCCGTCCGGAACGGCAGTAGATTTTCACATAATCTACGAAATTCGATTCCGCCATACGATGTCACTTGTTTTCGGCATCGATAGCCTCGAAGATCTCCGCCAGCATCTGTTCTTTCGAACCTTTCCAGGTGAACGTGTGGCGCAATCCTTCCTTCTCAAACCATTCGGCCAGGGGTGCCGTCTGGTTGCGATATACTTCAAAACGCTTTTTGATGGTCTCTTCATTGTCGTCGGCACGCCCCTGTTCCACGGCGCGGTTCAACAGGCGGGCCATGAGCGTCTCCTCGTCCACCACCAGTTCTATCATCATCCCCATGTCGTGCCCCCTTTCGGCCAGCATCTTCTTCAGCGCGTCGGCCTGGGCTATCGTGCGGGGGAAACCATCGAAAATCACGCCTTTGCCCTGCGCCTGTGCATCGTAGGTATTGGCCAGGATGTCAATCATCAGTTCATCAGGAATCAGCTGCCCGTTGTCAATATACCCTTTGGCCACCTTGCCCAGTTCCGTGCCGTTCTTGATTTCACCGCGCAGCACGTCGCCCGTAGAGATATGACCCATGCCATAGCGGGACACGATTTCATCGCTGTAAGTGCCTTTCCCGGAACCCGGTGCGCCAAAAATAATGATATTCTTCATTTCCTATCCGATTTAATATTTATTGGTAAAAACAGTCTTTTCCTCCCGTCGGCCGCAGGCAGGTCAGTCCACCACGGTATAAATATCGCGCGTGTTGCGCCCGTAACCGTCGTAATCCAACCCATATCCCAAGATGAAGTCGTTGGGAATCTCAAAACAAGTATAACGTATGTCGAGGTCCACTTGCAGGTTCTCCGACTTCACCAGCAGGGCACAGATGGTCACCGAACGGGGATGCCGCTTCGCCAGCATTTCCAGCACGTGTTTCATCGTCAGGCCGGAGTCTATGATGTCCTCCACAATGACGATGTCGCGCCCCTCAAGGTCGGCATCCAGTCCGAGCATTTCCGTCACCTGCCCGGTTGACGTTGTCCCGGAATAGGAAGCCAACCGCACGAAAGTGATTTGGGCATCCATCCGGATTTCACGCATCAGATCGGCCGCAAAGACAAAAGCACCGTTCAATATGGCCAGGAAAAGCGGCTTGCGCCCGGCCAAGTCCCGGTTGATTTCACCCGCCACGCGTTTCACCTGCCTCAAGATTTCCGCTTCGGGTATTGAAACGGCAAATTTTTTGTCCTTTATCTGAAGTGTTTCCATATCTTTTTGCTAATTTTGCTGCAAAGATAGTGCAAAAGCAGGAGATTCACGTAATAAAAAAGACGTTTTTATTCCCATCAGCCCCGTTGCACCCTATCAGAAAGAAACTGCCGTTTGAGTTATGAAAATACTGACTTCTACCCAATTCAAAGAGTGGGACAGATATACCATCGAGCACGAACCGGTCTCTTCGATAGACCTGATGGAACGTGCCGCCAAAGCGATTGCCGGCGAACTGAAGATACGCTGGGGACGCGAAACGCGCTTCATCGTTTTTGCTGGGCCGGGCAACAACGGCGGCGACGCCTTGGCGGTATCACGGCTGCTGTGCAAGGCCGGCTACAAAGTGGAGGTGTTCCTGTTCAATACCACCGGACGCCTCAGCAGCGACTGCCTGGCCAACAAGCAAAGACTGGAACAACGGGCAGGGCTGGACTTCACGGAAGTGTCGTCGCAATTCAACTTCCCCGACACCACGGCGCAGGATGTCATCCTCGACGGCTTGTTCGGCACGGGGCTGAACAAACCGCTGGGCCGCGGCTACGCCGAAGTGGTGAAGCGGATCAACGCCTCTGCGGCCACGACCGTAAGCATTGACATGCCATCGGGACTGATGGGCGAGGACAACGCGTGCAACGACCCGAAAGCCATCGTGCAAGCCGACCTGACGCTGACCATCGGTTTGCCCAAGCTGGCTTTCTATTTCGCCGAAAACCAGAAATACATCGGCACGGTGCAGGTGCTCGACATCGGACTGCACCCCGACGGGCTGGCCGCCATAGACAGCAGCATCACCGTCATCGAACCGGAAGAGGCAAGCCGCCCGCTCAAGCCCCGCGACCCGTTCGCCCACAAAGGCACCATGGGGCACGCACTGCTGGTGAGCGGGCAATACGGCATGGCGGGAGCCACCATCCTCGCCGCAAGGGCCTGCCTGCGGGGCGGGGTGGGCAAACTGACCATCCACACGCCGGACATCAACAACAACATCCTGCAGTGCAGCGTGCCGGAGGCCATCCTCAGCCACGACCTGTCCGACACCAGGGTGACACACCCCATCCCCACATACGACTACAACGCGCTGGGCATCGGCCCCGGACTCGGCACGCACGAGGAGACGGCCGAAGCCCTGCACGCGTTCATCCGCAACCATCCCGGAGAAATGGTCATCGACGCCGATGCCCTCAACATACTGGGGCACCACCGCGAATGGCTTACCGAAATCCCCCAGGACGCCATACTGACCCCGCACCCCAAAGAACTGGAAGCGCTGGTGGGCAAATGCTCCGGCAGCTACGAGCGCATGGCCAAGGCGCGCGAACTCTCCATCAGGATGCAGTCTTACATCATCATCAAAGGGCATTACAGCATGATTTGCACCCCGACAGGGCGCGTGGTCATCAACACCACGGGCAACGCGGGCATGGCCACGGCCGGGAGCGGCGATGTGCTGACCGGCATACTCACCGCCCTGCTGGCACAAGGCTACAGCGCGGGCGAGGCCTGCCGTACCGGGGTCTATCTGCACGGGCTGGCCGGCGACATTGCCTGTGAGCGGATGGGGGAAGAAAGCATGGTGGCGGGCGACATCATCAAAGCCCTGCCCAAGGCATTCAAGCAACTGAAAGGACAAAGAACGACACCAGAAAAACAAGGACAACAATGAAAGTAATACCCCTGTTATGCGGCCTGGCCCTTTTCTCCGCGGGAGCCGCAGCACAAACCGAAGTCAACCCATACATCCCCGGCGCAACGGTGGAGGGCGTAACCTATTACCTGCCGCGCACGGCCATAAGGCTGGTGGTGGTGGCCGAAAAGAAAACTTATACACCGGGAGATTTCAACAAATATGCCGACAAATACCTGCGCCTGTCCGACATCAGCCCGGAAGCATCCACCCAATGGAGCATCAAAAGCATCAGCATGACCCCTTATGGTGTGCCCGACCCGCAGAAAGCCTACAGCATCCAGCTGAAGAAACGCACCGTGGCCCCGCTGGTGGGACTGACCCGCGACGGGCTGCTGCTGTCCATCAACACGGAAGCGGCCGAAGAAACGCTGCCCGACGTGCCGCAGGGCGAAGACGCCCCGAAACATCCCAACCCGCGCGACTACATGAACCAGGAAATCCTGTCGGCGGGCAGCAATGCCAAAATAGCCGAACTGACCGCCGAAGAAATCTATGACCTGCGGGACAGCCGCACGGCCCTCATCAAGGGGGAGGCCGACAACATGCCCAAGGACGGCGCACAGCTGAAAATCATGCTCGACCAGCTGGCATTGCAGGAAACGGCCCTCATGCAACTGTTCAAAGGGACGGTGGACACCAGCACGGAAGTGTTCACCATCGACATCACCCCCACCGAACTCACCGACCGGATGGTGCTCTTCCGTTTCTCGCAGAAGCTGGGCGTGGTGGACAACGACGACCTGTCCGGCGCACCGGTTTACCTGTCATTGAAAAGCATGAACACGCTGGCAGGACAGGTGGCCGATGAGAAAGCCGACAAGAAAAAAAGCAAGCTGGAGGAAGGCGTGCGCTACAACGTACCCGAAAAAGTGGCCGTCAGCGTTTTCGATGCCGGAAAGGAATACTGCAAGGGGGAATATGCCATGGGGCAGTTCGGCTACGTGGAAATCCTGAGCAACGTGCTTTTCGACAAGAAAACCACCACACAAGTGACTTTTTACCAGAGCAACGGCGGCATCAAACAACTGACCGACACGGCTGAGGCCTACTAACCGCAAGACAGACCCATGAACCGGAAACATACCTTGAAAGAATGGCTCACGGCCGTGCGGCCCTGGTCTTTCCCGGCATCCACCATGCCGGTAGTGGCAACGTTGGGCTACGTCTATGCCGTTTATGATGATGTGAACTGGATAAACGGGCTGTGGGCTTTGGTGAACATCGTGGTGTTCCATGCCGCCGGAAACACCTGGAGCGACTATTTCGACTATAAGCACCGGGTGGATGCGGAAGACACTTACGGGGTGCATACGCTGACGGCCGGCATGTTTACCCCCAGGGAAATCTTCCGCTTGTCGCTCGGCCTCCTGGCCGTCGCACTGCTGGGCGGGATGGGCCTGTTGCTGCGCACCGGCATGCCCCTGCTGTACATAGGCCTGGGCGGACTGCTTTGCTCGGTGTTTTATCCGGCACTGAAGTACCGCGCAGGGGGCGACGCGGTCATACTCATGGCCTACTCCCTGCTCCCCACCGTGGGCACCGTTTACGCGGCGACCCTGCAATGGGACTGGAGGATACTGTACCTGGCCCTGCCCATAGGACTGATAACCGTTGCCATACTGCATTGCAACAACACCCGCGACATTGAAACCGACCGCCGGGCCGGCATACGGACATTGGCCATGGGCATCGGCGGACGGGCATCGGTATATCTGTATTGTTTCGAGGTCATCTTCCCCTTCCTGTGGCTAAGCGGCTGCATAGCGGGGAACATCCTGCCCGTCTGGTGCCTGTTGGCATGGGGGGCGTTCGTCCCTGCCATCGCCAATGCACGCAAGGCAGCCGGCTACTTCAAGCACGGACCGGCCGCGATAGCCAACTTGGACGAGGCCACGGCAAGGCTGCAACTGCTTTTCAGCCTGCTCATAGCCCTGTCGTTCGTCATTGCCGGGAGTATGCCATGAAAAGCCTGCTGTACACCCTTGTGCTGGCGGCCGCACTTTGGACCGTCATGTTCTCCCCGTGGACGGCCCCGCACGTGCCTTTCTGGTATATGATGGCCGGTTCCGCGCTGGTACTGTGCATCATCTCCACTTGCCTGAACCCCGGTTGGCATAAGCAGCTTACGTGGAGGCCGTCCGACATACTGGCCGGCGCGGCGATAGCGGCCATGCTGTGGGGCATATTCTGGACGGGGGACAAAATTGCGGCATGGCTTTTCGATTTTGCCCGCCCGCAGGTGGACAGCATATACACCATAAAAGAGGGGCAATCCCCTTGGCTGCTGTCCATATTGATGCTCGTCCTGATAGGGCCTGCCGAAGAAATCTATTGGCGGGGCTACGTGCAACGCACGCTGTCCGTCCGCCTTGGTGCCAATACCGGCCTGGTGCTTTCCACCCTGCTCTATGCCCTGGTGCACGCCGGTTCGTGCAACTTCATGCTCTTCATGGCCGCACTGACGGCAGGAGCCGTATGGGGGACTTTATACCGTTTCTTCCCCGGACGCTTTTCCGCCATCATCCTTTCCCATTCATTATGGGATGTGGCCGTATTCATCTGGTTCCCCATCTGATGCTTCCCGCCGCCTTGCCGGCAAGACCCAGACCTTATTCCATAAGATGCCGTGCAGCCGTGGCAGGTTTGCCGGGGGATGCGGCGTGTGTTTTGCGCAAGGACGGCACCGTTCTTGCGCAAAACCGCGGGCTTCCTTGCGCAAGGACGGGAAGGCCGGCAGGGACATCCTGCCTCCCCACTCCTGCAAATAGAAAATAGAGGAGGCTGTCCACCTGGACAGCCTCCTCAAAATAATCCGATTGGAATAATTAAAAAACTTAATGAAACAACGAAAAGGCTTACAACTTGTTGTCAGAACCCAACACGTTGACTATCTTGTGCTCGTACATCTTCTTCATGTTGTCGCGGGCCGGCCCCAGGTATTTACGCGGGTCGAACTCGGCAGGCTTCTCTGCAAACACCTTGCGGACAGCTGCCGTCATGGCCAGACGGGAGTCTGAGTCGATGTTGATCTTGCAGACCGCGCTCTTGGCAGCCTTGCGCAGTTCCTCTTCGGGGATACCGATGGCCGCATCCAGCTTACCGCCGAACTTGTTGATGGTATCCACCTCTTCCTGCGGAACGGAAGACGAACCGTGGAGCACGATGGGGAATCCGGGAAGTTCCTTCATCACGCCGTCGAGCACGTCGAAAGCCAAGGGAGGAGGAACCAGGCGGCCCGTGGCGGGATCTACATGGCACTGTTCGGGCTTAAACTTGTAAGCACCGTGCGAAGTGCCGATGGAAATGGCCAGCGAATCGCAACCGGTCTTGGTCACGAAATCCACCACTTCTTCCGGACGGGTGTAAGTGTGGTGCTCTGCCACCACTTCGTCCTCCACGCCGGCCAGCACGCCCAGCTCGCCTTCTACCGTCACATCGAACTGGTGTGCATAGTCCACCACCTGCTTGGTCAGTGCCACATTCTCGTCATAAGGCAGGTGCGAACCATCGATCATGACGGAAGAGAAGCCCATGTCGATGCAGTTCTTGCACAGCTCGAAGCTGTCGCCGTGGTCGAGGTGCAACACAATCTGGGGATTGGGGCAACCCAATTCCTTGGCATATTCTACGGCACCCTGTGCCATGTAGCGCAGCAACGTGGCGTTGGCATACTGACGGGCTCCTTTGGAAACCTGAAGAATCACCGGAGATTTCGTCTCCGCAGCGGCCTGGATGATAGCCTGCATCTGCTCCATGTTGTTGAAGTTGAAAGCAGGTATGGCATAACCGCCATCAATGGCTTTCTTGAACATCTCGCGGGTGTTCACCAAGCCCAAGTCTTTGTAATTTACCATATTCCTATATTTAATTAAAAAACAAACAGTCCTCTCCGTTTTGGATGCACAAAGATAGGCAATTTTTCTGCAAAATCATGTCGCCTGTTGTGTTTTTTATGTTAAAAAAAGCACTGCCGGCCGCCGGTTCCATGCCCCGGAAGCGGCCGCCGGCATCATTCCATTTCTTTCACCAGATAGAGCACCACGGGCAGGTGGTCGCTGTAGCCGTTCAGCCACACCCCGCCGGCATGCGTGCGTTTGGTGTTGCCCTTGTAGCGGCCCTCGGTCTGGAACAAATAGTTGCGCATGAATATCTCGCTCTTGAAATACTTCAGGCTGGAATAGTCTTTTTTCCCGTCGCGGTCCAGCAGGCCGGGCGAAAGCACGATTTGGTCGAACAGGTTCCACTTGCCGTCGTACATCAGTGTCCCCTGCCCTTCCTTCGAGAGGATGTTCCACCAGGGGTTGTACATGTCGGAGTCTCCCACGTCCTTCAGGTTTCGCTTGGCACCAAGCGACTTGGCCATGCTGGGACTGAAGGGGTCGTCGTTCATGTCGCCCATCACGATTACCTTCATGCCGGGATCGGCCTTGAGGATGCTGTCTTTCAGGGCACGCACCTGCGTGCCGGCACGCTCACGGTAGTAAGACACGGCCGCGCGGCTGGGCCAGTGGCACACGATGAAAGTCACATCGTCGCCCGCCAGTTTCCCCTGCACGGTCAGGAAGCCGCGCGTGCGTTGCGTGCTGTCCTTCTCCTCATATATATAAGGTTGCAGGAACGACTTTTCCGGCGTGAAGAAACGCGGATTGTAAATCAGGGCGCAGTCCACGCCGCGGCGGTCCGGCCCCTCGATGTGGATGTACTTCATGTCCCTCTCTTTCAACGGCGGCTGGTTCACCAGGTCTTCCAATACCCGGCTGTTCTCCACCTCGGAAAGCCCGATGACGGAGGCGCCCACGTTGGGCAGGCGGTCGGTGCCCATCTCGGCCAGGACGGACGACATGTTCTTGAGTTTGGCGAAATATTTCATGCCGTTCCACTTCATCTTGCCATCGGGCAGGTATTCGTAGTCGTTCTTGCCCTCGTCGTGAATCGTGTCGAACAGATTCTCCTGGTTATAGAATCCCACGGCATACAAACCGTATTTTTTCTCCTGGGCAGACACTGCAAGCATCCCAAGCACCAGCATCCACAGCCCTGCAAACAATCGCTTCATAAATCCTTTTTTAAATAGTTTGTTAATTCCCTGTTACAAATATGGCCTTTTTTGATGTCTAAGCCAAGAAAAATATCGAAAAAACTTGTTTTTCTCTTGAGAAGTTAAAAATAATGCTTTCCTTTGTAACAACATTATAATAAATCTACCAAAAATGGCTAAAAAAACTACACTGATTCTTTCGGCGTTCTTCGCATCCGCCCTGTTGCACGCACAGCAAACGGACACGCTGGCCATAGTGCAGCAAGCGGCGCAGAACGAAAATGCTGATTTCTCTTTCACGGAATCGCAGCTGAACGAGGATGATGATGCCGGGCAGACCGTTTCGACCATCATGGGCGTGAGCAACGACCTGTACCTGTCTGAAGTGGGCTACCTGTTCAGCCCCATGCGCTTCCGGCTCAGGGCCTACCAGAACTCCAACAACGGCATGTTCATCAACGGCGTACAGTTCAACGATGCCGAACGGGGCGTGTTCAGCTACAGCTCCATAGGCGGGCTGAACGACGTGACGAGAAACCGCGAAGGTTCGCCTTTCTTCCTGATGAACCAGTTCGGCTATACTTCGGTAGGCGGTGCCGACAACATCGACATGCGGGCCGGGCAACAGGCCGCCGGGCACAAAGTCACCCTGTCGGGGACGAACCGGAACTACCGCGCCCGCGGCATGTACACCTATTCCACCGGCCTGATGAACAACGGGTGGGCCTTCACAGGCTCTGTGGGCTACCGCTGGGCCGACGAGGGATATGTGGAGGGCACGTTCTACAACTCGTTCAGCTACCTGCTGGGCTTCGAGAAATACATCAACGACCGCCACAGCCTGAGCTTCACCACCTGGGGCTCGCCCACGGAACGCGGACAGCAAGGCTCGGCGACGGAAGAAGCCTACTGGCTGGCCAACGACCATTACTATAACCCCAACTGGGGATACCAAAACGGGAAGAAGCGCAACGCCAGGGTGGTGGAATCCTACGAACCGACGGCCATCGTCACATGGGACTTCGACATAGACGAGCGCACGAAACTCTCCACCTCGATCGCCGGGAAATACAGCATGTATGCCAGCAGCGCGCTGGGCTGGAGCGGCAACGCCTCCGACCCGCGCCCGGACTACTACAAGAAACTGCCGAGCGGGCAAATCAGCGGCAACGTGTTCAGCCAGCCGCTGAGCGATGAGGACGTGCAGACCTGGCTGAACGCCTACAACTACTGGACCAGTTCCAAGGCAAACCGCCAGATAGACTGGGACGCCCTGTACTATGCCAACGCGCAGCAAAAGGCCGTGGGCGGCGAAGCCCTCTATTACCTGGAGAACCGCCACAACGACCAGTTGGCCTTCAACCTGGCCTCCACGCTCAAACGCGACTTGGAAGAGTATGGCACCATCAGCGCGGGGGTGAACGCCAGCACCACCAAGGGCATGCACTACAAGACGATGAAAGACCTGCTGGGCGCCGACTACTTCACGGACGTGGACAAATTCTCCGTGCGCGACTACGGCTATAACTCCAGCCTGATACAGAACGACCTGGACAACCCGAACCGCATCATTTATGAGGGCGACAAGTTCGGCTACAACTACAACATCTTTGTCAACAAGGCCGATGCCTGGACCAACTACCAGTACACCAAGCGTTTCTTCAGCCTCTTTACCGCAGGGCGCATCGGCGGCACCACCATCGAGCGCGAAGGCCTGATGCGCAACGGGCGGGCGGCCAACAACTCCAAAGGGAGCAGCGGCACGGCCAAGTTCCTGGAAGGCGGGGTGAAAGCCGGGCTGACCTTCCGCATCGGCGGCCTGCACACGTTCAACCTCGGCGGCGGCTATGAGCAGGACGCACCATTGGCCAACAACGCTTTCGTGGCGCCGCGCCTGAAGAACGACTTCGCCGCCAACCTGAAGAATGAAAAGGTGTACACCGCCGAGTTCAACTACGCCTACAACGGCCCCGTGTTCGCCGCCAAAGTGAATGCCTACTATACGCGGTTCAACGACGTGACGGAACTGGACCAGTTCTACAACGACCAGGAGTCGCGCTACACCTACCTGTCCATGACCGGGGTGCAGAAAGAATACATGGGCGTGGAGTTGGCCGCCAACGTGAAGATAACCTCTGCCCTGAGCCTGAAAGTCCTGGCCACGTACAGCGATGCGGAATACATCAACAACCCCGATGCGCAACTGACGTATGAGAACGAGAGCGAGACGAGCAGCGACAAGGTTTATATCAACGGCATGAAAGAAAGCGGCACCCCGCTCTCGGCCTACAGCATCGGCTTGGACTATAACATAAACGGATGGTTCTTCAGCATCAACGGAAACTATTACCACCGCGGGTTCATCGACTTCTCCACCTACCGGCGGCTGGGCAACGTGCTGGGCATCAGCGAAACGCCCAGCGGCACTGTGGGAGAAGACGGGCAGACCGTGGACGTGGAAATCCCCGAACAGGAAGAATTCGACGGCGGCTTCATGCTCGACCTCTCCATAGGCAAATACATCCGCCTGGCCAAAGGACGCAGCATGAGCATCAACCTGACCCTGAACAACGTGACGAACAACACGAACATGAAAACCGGCGGATATGAGCAGAACCGCGACGACAACTACGATGACGGGCGCGAACGCTCCTACCAGTTCTCGCGTCATTCCAAATACTACTATGCGCAAGGACTCAACGGTTTCCTCAACGTGAACTTCCGATTCTAACCCAATGCCAAAATGAACAAGAATATGAAAAAGATGAAATCACTGCTTGCAGCCATGCTTGCCATCGCGTTCACGGGTTGCATGGACCACCACGACGACCCCTCCGGCTACGTTTACGGCAACTCGTCAGTGGGCGAAAGCAACACGACCATTGCCGACCTGAAAGCAAGATACAGCAACATCATATCGTCCAACAGCGTGGAAGAAATCCAGGACAGTCTGGTGATATCGGGGGTGATTGTCGGCGATGACGAGTCCGGCAACATCTACAAGACCCTGTACGTACGGGACAGCACCGGCACCTTGGTGGTGGGCATCAACGCCACCGGACTGTATGCCTTCCTTCCCGTGGGGCAGAAAGTAGCCATCGACTGCCAAGGGCTTTACATGGGCGGCTACGGCACGATGGCGGAACTGGGCGGCCTCTACCAGGGCAGCATCGGCCGGATGTCGGAATATTTGTGGAAGGACCACGTGAAACTCATCGGGGAGCCGAACCTGAGCTACCCCGAACTGACCCCGGAGGATGTGGATGAAGCCTGGCTCCAGGCGGCAGACCAAGCCGACGCGCCTTTCTTCGTCCGGTTCAGCAACGTGACTTTCGGGGAGGCCGACGGGCTGACCCAGTATGCGCCGGAAGACCTCGCCGATGGCGGGAACGGCGTGAACCGCACCCTGGAAGTGGGCAGCACCGACCTCTACTTCCGCACCAGCACCTACGCCAACTTCGCCACGGAATACATGAAGATGGGTGAAGTGGATGTCACGGGCCTGCTCACCCAATACAGCGGAGAGTGGCAAATGATTGTCCGTACCGTAAGAGACATACAATAATCAAAACCGCAATCAAACAAAACGAAACAATATGAAAATCAAAAGCATTATCAGTTTACTGTGCGTGGCTTTAGGAACATTTGTTTTCCAAGCCTGCGATGACGTCCCCGCGCCTTACGACATCCCGCAGCAGGGCAGCGCCAGCATATATGGCAGCGGTACGTTGGATGAACCATACAGCGTGCAAGGCGCCTCACTGAACCAGAGCGGGGGCTATGCATGGGTGAAAGGCTACATCGTGGGATACATCCCGCTGGCCTCCAGCGACAACGAGAGTTATACCATCTCTGATGTGGTATTCGCCACCGACGGAGCGGCAACGTCTAACATTGTCATTGCCGACGATGCAGATGAGACGGACATCAACAGTTGCATGGCCGTGCAGCTCCCCAGCGGCGATGTCCGTTCGGCCCTGAACCTTTCCGACCACCCGGAAAACATCGGACAAGCCGTATTCCTCTACGGCACGATGGAACGCTATTACGGTGCTTCCGGCGTGAAGAACGTGACGGCCGCCATCCTCAACGGGGAAGAAATCGGCGACATGCCGGAGGAGGAAACCGAAGCCATCTTCAGTGCCGACTTCACCAGTTCCTTGGGTGACTTCACGTCCATCTCCGCTTCGGGCAGCCTCACATGGTACAACGACTATTCCAGCGCGATGATTACCGGTTACCAGAACTCTTCGAACACGGCCGGCGTGACTTATCTCGTCAGCCCGTCTATCGACTTGTCGCAAGTCACGGAAGCCTACATGACCATCAACATGGCTCTCAACTACGAACGCGGTGACATAAACACAAACAACGCCGTGCTCGTCAGCAAGGACTACACGGGTGATGTGAACACCGCCACATGGACACAATTGGAATACGACACCAACGGCCTGAACTCCGACTTTACTTTCGTTGAGAAAGAAATGAACATCCCGTCCGAATTTATGGGCGGCAGCATCGTGGTTGCTTTCCGGCACACCTGCAGCGAGACGTATTCTTCCACTTGGGAAGTAAGCAGCATCCAAGTGCTGGCCGGAAGTGCTGATACGACAGACGATGATGACACGGATGATACGACAGGTGATGTAGGCAATGTAACGATTAGCGTCAACGGGGCGACCATCACCATGACCGACCCGTCAGTTACGGCCTCCGGCAACAACGTAACCACAACCAATTTAAACGAATTTGGCTGGGATTACGCAGGAACTCCCACCGGAGCCTACGATGATGAAGGAACCGAATTCATCTTTGCCCAAGAAGGAGGTTACAATCCACCCTTGTATTATACGAATACAAATGGAGTACGCATGTATGCACTCAACTCACTGACGCTGCAATCCACAAAGCCCATAGCCCAAGTGGTGCTCTACTGTGATTCTTACGGTGGAACGAACTATGTGGGCAACGATCAACTGTATGCCACCATTGACGGCTACAATTGGATTATAGTCAATGACTACACGAGCAACTCCGGCGGTACGCAGTTGCGTATCCAAACCATAGAAATCACTTACGCAGAATAAACTCAAAAGGAAGAAAGCAAAAAACACCAGCTTGTTTTCACGGCTGGTGTTTTTTGTTGGACATGTTCTCTCCACCGGTCACCGACAGCCTCACTCCACCTTCCACTCGATGACTCCTCCCGATTCTCCATCCTGCAATTGGGCCACGATCATCAAGTCGGTGGTTTCCACGGGTGTAAACTCCAGGTGGTTGTATCGGTCCTTTTCGATGGTGTAGGGCGTCAGTGCTTCCACTTCCTTCCACTGTCCGGCATGCTTATAATAGAGCTTCCACGAAGCCGGCACGCGGAAGTTTCCGTCATAATGGTCAAAATCCAGCCAATACACATCTGTGCTTGTCACCCGCGTGGGCTTGTCAAACCGATAGCACACGTTTTCTTTTGAGCCTCGGCGCAACCACCAGTAGTGGTAGGGCTTCGAGGTGTCGCTGGAGCTTTTGGGTTCCCATTGGTCATTGTATCCCCATGCCCATTGCAGGTTGGAAGTGGCTGCGGGCACATCTACGTTCTGCTGCGTGGGCAGTGAGTAGGAAACGGCACGGCTGACCAGAGTGGGCGCAGGTGTGGGACGGGCCGCCTCGGCCGATTCGGCCACCCACACGGCCATCTGTGTCGCACCGCGATTGTTCCAGGTTGAATAGGGAATGGCGCGAAAAGCCACTTCGCAGGTTGTCCCGTCGGGACGTACTTCCCCGGCCATGCCGTCCAGCACTATCACGCCGTTCAGCAGGTCCGGCTCGAAGCTGGCCGTCACGGGCGTGCCGTCGGGGATGAACTTATTGAATACCGTACTGTCCGGTTGGTCCCATCCCTCCAGACAGAATACCACAGGCCCCCGCTCCATGGCCAGCTTGCCCCGGTTGTCCTCCACTTGCGGGTTTGCCCGGACACGGCGCACTTCCATGGGCAGGGAGAGGGTTACCACGTCGCCGGCCTTCCATGTGCGTAGCAAGGTGGCATAGCCGTCGCTTTCCAGTGGTTGCACGGCCTTTCCGTTCACCTGCAGGGTGTAGGCCGCAGGGCGGCCGGTATAGGCATAGAGGTCGGAGGCCACGGGGGCTGTTCCCGCCCAGGCGGGGATACGCAGCCGCAGGGCAAAATCGGTCTCCCGTCCGGGAGTGACGGTCAAGGTCACGACACCGTCCCACGGATAGTCGGTGGTTTGTTCAATGTGCACATCGCCCCCGGTGGTAGAAATGTCCGCACTGCCGCCCATGTAGAGGTTGACATAGATGTCCGCCCCCTGGGTCGCGTAAACATAACCCGGCACGCCGGCCATGAAACGCGTCACGTTGCCCGGACAACAAGCGCATCCAAACCACGGCTGCCGTTCGTGCTGCCCCATGCTTTCCAGCGGGTTGTCATAGAAAAAGCGGTCGCCGCCGAGCGATACGCCGCTGAGCACGCCGTTATAAAGGGCGCGTTCCATCACATCGGCGTATTTGGCCTCGCCCGTTGCCAGAAACATGCGGTAGTTCCAATACACGTTGGCAATGGACGCACACGTCTCGCAGTAGGCGGTATGGTTGTTCAGTTCATAGCGGGGACCGAAACCCTCTCCTTGCGCCCGCGAGCCCATGCCTCCGGTGATGTAGAGCTTGCGCCCGGCCAAGTCCTGCCAAAGGCGTTCGAGGGCATGGAAATAGGCCGTGTCTCCTGTCAACGCGGCCACATCGGCCACTCCCGAATAGAGGTAGCCTGCGCGCACGGCATGTCCCACGATTTCGTCCTGTTGCAGGATGGGTTTATGGTCTTGGCTGTACATGCTGGGGGCGTGCCCGTCGGTGCAGCGGCCTGTTTCTTCCACAAAATAACGGGCTTCGCGCAAATACTTCTCGTCACCCGTCACCTTGTAGAGTTTGGCCAGGGCCATCTCCACAATGGGATGTCCGCCCGGACGGTGAACCTGTCCGCTGTCCGGGCCGAACACCTCGCACACCAAGTCGGCATTCTTGATGGCTACGTCCAGCAGGGTACGTTTACCCGTGGCGCGGTAATGGGCAACGGCGGCTTCATAGAGATGCCCGCTGTTGTAGAGCTCGTGGCTGTTTATCTTTTCCCACCGACGTGTGCCCCACCATCCCGACAGGCGTGTACAACGGTTGGTGACACAAGTGGTGAGATACCCGTCCGGTTCCTGCGCTGCGGCAATAAGGTGGATAACGCTGTCCAAATAAGCATCCAGGGCAGCATCATATTTCACGGCCAGCGAATAGCTGGCTCCTTCGATGACCTTGTAAGGGTCGGTGTCGTCAAAGGAGAAGTCACCCCGGTGTTCCCCTTTTTTCAACCCGCCGGCAATGGCAAAGTTGTCGAATCGCCCGTTCTTCTCGCATTCGCGGAATGCGGAAGGAATGGAAACCATGCGGTTGGTTTCGATACGCGGCAACCAGAAACCGTCATTCGGCCGCACTTGGGTGAAGGGTACTTCTTGAATCGGTGCATCCGGTTGCTTGTAGCCTTCTTCCCGGCAAGCACCGAGGACCAGTAAAACGGCCCCGCTGAGCAAGATGAATAGTCGATTTCTCATAAAATATACATTTGTATTTTGCTGTTCATGCAAAGGTATGCAGTTTTCCGGACATTAAACCTAACTTCAACATGTACGTGCCGCACCTTTATGAATATTTATTATTTTTGCTTAAATAAGTCTATATACGGGGGGGGTAAAACATATTCGCCCGGAACATATTATCTTTAGGAGCGAATAACGTAAACTAAAACAACAAAAAGATGAAAAACCTGGTCACTTGTTTGCTCTTATTCATGGCTCTTCAGGCTT
>CAZGSE010000014.1:0-54155 GCA_964528135.1 uncultured Paraprevotella sp.
TGCCCGTAATCAAGGGATGTATCGTCACCATTGACGCAATGGGATGCCAGAAGGACATAGTGTCAGCGATTGCCGGGAAAGAGGCTGACTACCTGATTGCCGTAAAGGGGAATCAGGGCAACCTCCGGGAACAGATACAGGACAGTTTCCGTTTTCTGCCCGCCGTCTCCGTTTCCGAAGATGTTGATTGCGGTCACGGGCGGATTGAGACGAGACGTTGTTCGGTTATCGATGACTTGTCCCTGATAGAGAACAGGGAGGATTGGAAGAACCTGCGCTCTTTAATAAAGATAGAAACGGAACGTACGACAGTGAATAACTGACGGTATTTTTGCCAAATAAAAACTCAGGGGTTGCATCGTGTGTTACAATGCAACCCCTGAGTAAACATGCTTGGCAGGTGGTTACTCCTTGTCCAACAGAATTTTCATCATCTCGCAGGCTGCTTTGGCCACGGATGTGCCGGGGCCGAAGATGGCGGCCACGCCTGCCTTGTAGAGGAAGTCGTAGTCTTGTGCCGGGATAACGCCTCCGGCGATGACCATAATGTCATCACGGCCCAGTCGCTTCAGTTCGTTGATCACTTGCGGGATGAGCGTCTTGTGCCCCGCGGCCAGTGAACTGACGCCAAGGATGTTCACATCGTTCTCCACGGCTTCGCGGGCGGCTTCGGCCGGTGTCTGGAATAATGGTCCCATGTCCACGTCGAAACCACAGTCGGCATAGCCGGTGGCACACACCTTGGCGCCACGGTCGTGTCCGTCTTGTCCCATTTTTGCAATCATGATGCGCGGGCGGCGGCCCTCCTGACGGGCAAATTCTTCGGTCAGTTCACAGGCTTGCGCAAATTCGGTGTCTGACTTGCTTTCTGATGAATACACTTGTGAAATGGTTTTGATGACTGCTTTGTAACGACCCACGATGGCTTCGCAGGCGTCTGAAATCTCGCCCAGTGTGGCTCTCACGCCGGCTGCTTTGACGGCCAGGTCAAGCAGATTGTGCTCGCTCTTTTTGCCTTCGTTGAACTCGCGTACACATTCTGTGATGTCAGCCAGTGCTTTTTTCACTTCTTCCTCGTTCCGGTCGGCTTTCAGCTTTTTCAGGTTCTCTTCCTGTTGCAGGCGCACGGCTGTATTGTCCACTTCGAGGATGTCGATGGGATCCTCATGTGCCAAGCGGTACTTGTTCACGCCCACAATGGTTTGTATGCCGGAGTCAATGCGAGCCTGCGTGCGTGCCGCGGCCTTTTCGATGCGCATCTTGGGCAGTCCGGTTTCGATGGCCTTGGCCATGCCGCCGAGTTTTTCTATTTCTTGGATATGTTCCCAAGCCTTATGGACGAGTTCGTTAGTCAGCGTCTCCACATAATAGGATCCGGCCCATGGGTCGATATGCTTGCACACCTGTGTTTCGTTCTGGATGTAAATCTGAGTGTTACGTGCGATGCGGGCCGAGAAGTCGGTGGGCAGGGCGATGGCTTCGTCCAGAGAGTTTGTATGCAACGATTGGGTGTGTCCCAATACGGCGGCCATAGCCTCGATGCACGTGCGGCCCACATTGTTGAACGGGTCTTGCTCCGTGAGAGACCATCCGGAGGTCTGCGAATGAGTGCGCAGGGCCATGGACTTAGGATTCTTGGCTCCAAAGCTCTTCACGATCTTGGCCCATAGGAGACGTGCCGCACGCATCTTGGCAATCTCCATGAAATGGTTCATACCGATAGCCCAGAAGAAAGACAGGCGCGGGGCGAAAGCATCAATGTCAATGCCGGCGTTCACTCCGGCGCGGATGTAATCAATGCCGTCGGCCAGCGTGTAGGCCAACTCGATGTCGGCCGTTGCACCTGCTTCCTGCATGTGATAGCCGGAGATGGAGATGGAGTTGAACTTCGGCATCTTCTGGGACGTATATTCAAAGATGTCGGCGATAATCTTCATGGAGAAGGCCGGTGGGTAGATGTACGTATTGCGTACCATGAATTCTTTCAGGATGTCGTTCTGTATGGTGCCGGCCATTTCTTCCAACTTTGCACCTTGTTCCAGTCCTGCGTTGATGTAGAAAGCCAGGATGGGGAGCACCGCGCCGTTCATGGTCATGGACACGGACATCTTGTTCAAAGGAATGCCCTCGAAGAGGACTTTCATGTTTTCCAGCGAACAGATGGATACGCCTGCCTTGCCCACATCGCCTACCACACGTTCATTGTCCGGGTCGTAACCACGGTGGGTGGGGAGGTCGAAAGCTACCGAAAGGCCTTTCTGTCCGCTGGCCAGATTGCGGCGGTAGAAAGCGTTGCTCTCTTCGGCTGTGGAAAAGCCGGCATATTGGCGGATGGTCCACGGGCGGAACGGATACATCATGCTGTACGGCCCACGCAGGAACGGTGGTATGCCTGCCGCAAAATCCAGATGCTCCATGCTTTCCAAGTCTTCCTTGGTGTACACAGGCTGGATGTCAATCTGCTCCGGTGTCTTCCAGTTGGCGGTGATGCCGTTTTCTTTTTGCCAGTCCTGCCCGTTTTGGTGGCCGAAACCGGCGAATATGTCTATGTTCTTGAAGTTCTGTCTCATTTGATTCCCAATTTTGCGTTATATTCTTTCAGTGTCTGGAGCTGGTCCGTGCGGACGTGGATAAAGTTTTCGATGCCTGCGGCTTTCAGGTCGTCCATGCAGGCCGGGGCACCGGCCACGACAAACATGGCGCGTCCGTCCAGTGCCTTGAAGGCCGGGATGGCATATTCGGCATACTCGTCATCGCTGGAGCACAGGACAACGATGTCCGCTCCGGCTTTCAGGGCGGCTTCTGCACCTTCTTCTACGGTAGCGAAACCGAGGTTGTCCACGACTTTGTATCCCGCACAAGCCAGGAAATTGCAGCTGAATTGCGCGCGTGCCTGCCGCATGGCCAGGTTACCGATGGTGAGCATGAATGCCACGGGTTGTTTGGCGGCCTGTTCCGTCTGCAGGCGCAGCTGTTCGAAGTCGGCGGCCAGGCGCGATGTTTCCAGCCGGGCAAAAGGCCTCTCGCAGGAGTTGTCGCCTTGTCCGTGGCAGCAACAGGCTGCGGCCAGCGGGTTCTTGCCTTCGCTCTTTTCGTTGAAATTTGGGAATTGGTTGGTACCGAGCAGGAACTCTTTGCGCTTTCCTGCGTTGGCATGCCGTGCAGCGTTGGTGTCATTCACCGCCTGCTGGATGCTTCCGGCTTTGGCTTCAGCCAGGAATCCGCCTTTCTCTTCAATGGCGAGGAATAGTTTCCATGCTTCCTTTGCCAGTGAATGGGTCAGTTCTTCGATAAAATAAGATCCTCCGCCCACGTCCACAATCTTATCGAAGTGGCTTTCCTCCTGCAATAACAGTTGTTGGTTGCGGGCGATGCGTTCGGCAAATTCGGTCGGTTCCTCATACGGTGTGTCGAAAGGCAGCACCACGATGGAGTCCACGTTGGCCAGTGCCGCACTCATGGCTTCGGTCTGCGTGCGGAGCATGTTGACGTAGCTGTCGAACACGGTCATGTTGTATGTGGTGGTCGTGGCATTGACATACATTTTGCAGGCACATTGGCAGGAGCCGTCCTTTTCTGCCGTGGCGGCACAGTTCCCGGCGGGTGCCTGCGTCAGGTACTGTTTGACGATGTTGGCCCATATCATGCGCGCGGTGCGGAATTTGGCGATTTCCATGAAGTAAACGCTGCTGATGCTGAAGTTGAACTTCAGTTTCCGGGCGGCCAGCGCGGCCGGGATGCCAGCTTCGGTCATCAGGTTGAGGTATTCGTTGCCCCATGCCAGGGCATACCCCAGTTCCTGGTAGATGTAGGCACCCGCATTGCCGAGAGTGTCGGCGTTGATGCACACGCAGCGGAAATTGGGGAATGGTTCCATGATCTGCACCAGTTCGGCCAGCTGGTCCAGCAGCGGCGTGGTGTCCTTGCCTTTGGTCAAAAGTTTCTGTATCGGGTCGAAGTCGATGCTGCCCGTCAGCGACTGCGGGTTATAGCCTTTCCGGTTGAAATAGCCGGCCAGCAACCGCGCCAGTTCCACGGTGTGTCCTTGGCATGTGCTGAAGTTCAGTTCCACGGCTTCGGCGTGTATCCCTTCTAGCAGCGTGGTGATGAACCCCTCATTCAGCTGCTTGGCCGGAATCTTGAAGCCCAGCGAGGTGACGCCTTTGTCCAGCAAGCCGAGGGCCTTTTCGTTGGCCTCCCGTGCATCATTGGCCTTGAGGTTCTGGCGCACGTACCATCGGTTGCTGTCTTTCTTGTTTCCCCTGAGGTAGGGAAACTCTCCCGGCAACGCATCGGTTTGCGCCAGCCCTTCCAAGTCTTCCTTACGGTAAAATGGTTCCGCGTTGAACCCTTCGTTGGTTCTCCACACCATTTTTTTCTGATAGTCTGCACCTTTCAGGTCGGTGTTGATTTTGTCAAGCCATTCCTGGCGTGTGGGTGCGGTAAAATCAGAAAAAAGTTTTTCTTTACTATCTGCCATTGTTATATTGTTAAAAAGGATTTTTATCAATCGGGCAAATGTAGCAAAAGTTTGAGTAAGCACAAAATTTGAGGCATAAAAACTCATTTGATGTTTTTTTTTTGACTACTTTTGTGCCCGAATTAAGTGTCTTGAAGGAATGATCTTTAAAAAGCAATAGCAAAATGAATTGGTTAGAACAATTATTGTTTGATTCAAATTCCATTGCCCACATCGTCCTGCTCTATACGGCGGTGATTTCGTTGGGAGTCTATCTGGGCAAGATAAAGTTCTTCGGAATCTCGCTGGGGGGGACATTCGTGCTTTTCGTGGGGTTGCTGGCCGGGCATTTCGGCCTGACTGGCCCTGTGTCAACGCTGAATTTCTTGCAGGACTTTGGCCTGATTCTGTTTGTGTACTGCATCGGTTTGCAGGTGGGGCCGGGATTCTTTGAGTCGTTTAAGAAAGGGGGAGTCACACTGAACATTCTGGCCACGGCCATAGTGGCATTGAACATCGTGGTGATGTTGGTGCTCTATTTTTGTGTGTTCGATACGGAAAATCCCTACAATCTGCCCATGATGGTGGGTGTGTTGTGCGGGGCGGTGACGAACACTCCCGGATTGGGTGCTGCCACGGAGGCGCTCAGCCAGGTGTTCCCGGCAGGACAGTCCGTACCTCAGATTGCGGCCGGCTATGCCTGTGCCTATCCTTTGGGCGTGGTGGGAATCATTGCGGCCACGATTGCCATCCGTTACATTTGCCGGATTGTGCTCTCTGACGAGGAGAACCAGATTGAGGCCCAGCAGGCGGAGAACCCGCATGCAAAGCCGCACCGGATGACTTTGAAGGTCACCAACACGGCACTGCATGGGAAAACCCTGTTGCAGGTGCGCGACTTTCTGGGCCGCAACTACGTTTGTTCGCGTTCCCTGCATGAAGGGCATGTGAGCATACCGAACAAAGATACGAGGTTTTATGTGGACGACCATTTGTACATCAACTGTGCGGAAGACGATGCGGAGGCCATAAAGGCCTTTATCGGTCCGGAAGATTATGTGGACTGGGAAGAGCAGGACATGCCAATGGTGTCCAAGAGCATCGTGGTGACGCAGCCCAAGATGAACGGAAAAACCTTCGGCCAGTTGCACTTCAGTTCGGTTTACGGGGTGAACGTGACGCGCATCTCCCGTTCCGGCATGAACCTTTTTGCCGACCGCAACCTCCGCATGCAGGTGGGCGACAAGATCGTCGTGGTCGGCCCGGAGGACGCGGTGGACCGCGTGGCCACGCTGATGGGTAATTCCGTGAAGCGTCTGGACCACCCCAATCTGGTGACGATTTTCGTAGGTATTCTTGTGGGTATCATTTTCGGAAGCATACCTTTTGCCATTCCCGGCGTGCCGGCTCCGGTGAAACTGGGTCTGGCGGGCGGCCCTTTGATTGTGGCCATCCTGATAGGCCGTTTCGGTTACAAGTTCCATCTGGTGACCTATGTGTCCACCAGTGCCAACCTGATGTTGCGTGAGTTCGGCCTTGCGCTGTTTCTGGCCAGCGTGGGCATCAAGGCCGGCGAGCATTTCGTGCAGACCGTGGTGGCCGGAGATGGCTTGACGTATGTGTGGACAGGCTTCCTCATTACCGTTATACCTATATTAATAGTGGGTTTGATAGCGCGCATGAAGTACAAGCTCAATTATTTTACGATTATGGGATTGATTGCCGGTAGCACGACCGATCCTCCGGCCTTGGCTTTTGCCAACCAATCGTCCAATACCGATGCGCCGGCGGTGGGTTATTCCACGGTGTATCCTTTGACGATGTTCCTGCGTATCCTGACGGCGGAACTGATAGTGTTGTTGCTCTGTGGGGTGTCGTGAGTGAGGCGCTTCGTGACAACACGAACAGGCATGCCCGGAATAAACCGTTGCGGTTGGTTCCGGGCATGCTGTTTATGGCCGGTTGCCGGACTTGTGCCTATGAGGGTTGCGGACGTTGGATTTCAATGACCTCCAGGTCCTTGAATTCTTTTCCGTCCACGGTGAAACGCACGAGCGTGCGCACTTTGTGCCAGCCCATGAGCCCCGCCGCTCCGGGATTGATGTGCAGCAAGTCCAGCCGCGGGTCAAACTGGACCTTGAGAATGTGTGAATGTCCGCTGATGAACAATTGCGGCGGGCGTTCGTACAGCTGTTTCTTAATGCCGGGGGCATAGTGGCCGGGATAGCCTCCGATGTGGGTCATGAGCACATCGGCCTCCTCGCACCGCCAGCGCAGTTTCTCACCAAACGTCCGTCGCAGGTCGGCTCCGTCGCAGTTGCCGCACACGGCCCGCAGGGGACGGAAAGCAGCCAGCCGCCGTGCCACTTCGGCACTTCCGATGTCGCCGGCATGCCAGATTTCATCGCATTCCCGGAAGTGTTCCAGATACTTTTCGTCCCAATAGGCGTGTGTGTCAGACAGCAGCCCTATACGTTTCATAATTTCAGTTTCTGTGCGATGAAGTTCTCAATGATGTCGGTCGTGTTGTCGATGCCCACCGTTGATGAGTTGATGCAGAGGTCGTAAGATGCTGCGGCTCCCCAGGTCTTGGCACTGTAATAGTTATAGTATTCGGCGCGTTTCCGGTCTCCTTCCAGACACTTCTTTTCCGCTTCTTTTTCACTGATGCCCATCATTTCGCACAGCCTTTTGATGCGGTCGGGCATGTCGGCCGTAATGAAGATGTTGGCACAGTTGGGGTAGTCGCGCAGGATGTAGTCGGCGCACCTGCCCACAAACACGCACGAATGTTCGTTGGCGGCCTTGCGGATGGCATCGCTCTGGAACTTGAACAGCGACTCTTCGCTCAGCTGGTTGCCGTAAGGATTGCTGTTGCCGAAGAGTGGGGCGAAGGGACCGGACAGTATTTTCAGGAAGCCTTTGTGCTCATCGTTCCGTTCGAAAAACTTTATGTTGAATCCGCTTTCCTTGGCGGCCAGGTCCAGCAGTTCCTTGTCGTAGAACTTGATGTTGAAGTCTTCCGCGATGCGGCTCCCGATGATGCGTCCGCCGCTGCCCAACTGGCGGCCCACGTTGATGATGATATGTTTCTGCATGGCGTTATGCTGTTAAGTTTTCGTTTTTATTGCAGTGCATGGCCAGCTTGCTGAATTTTTTGTATTGCATGACCAGCATGCTGCCCGTGACGATGCAGGAGATGGCATCGGCCGCGGGCATGGCCATCCACACCCCTTTCACGCCCAGCACTTGGGGCAGGATGAGCAACATCGGGATGAGGAAGAGGAGTTGCCGCGTGAGGGACAGGAAGATGCTTTTCCCCGCCTGCCCGATGCTCTGGAAGAAGTTGGTGGTCACCATCTGCATGCCGATGAGCGGGTAGAACACCACCACGATGCGCATGCCTTTCACGGCAATGTCAATCAGTTGCTCGTCGGTGGTGAAGGCGCGCACGCACAACTCCGGCACCAGTTCGCCGATGAGGAATCCTGAAGTGGTCACCAGCGTGCCCCACAGCATGGTGTAGCGCAGCACTTTCAGCATGCGGTCGTAGCGCTGGGCCCCGTAGTTGTAGCCCGCAATGGGTTGCATGCCCTGGTTCAGTCCGATGACAATCATGATGAAAAGGAACAGCACGCGGTTGACGATGCCGTAGGCGCCGATGGCCAGGTCTCCGCCGTATTCACCCAACCCACGGTTGATGAGGATGACGATGATGCAGGCGCAGCTGTTCATGAGGAAAGGCGAAAGTCCGATGGCCAGCGTGCTTTTCACGATTTTGCCTTTCAGCCTGTAAATCCCGCGCTTGAAGCGGACCAGTTCTCCCGGCTTGTGGAACACGCTGAGCTGCCAGAACAGCGAGATGGCCTGTGCCAGTATGGTGGCCGTGGCCGAGCCGCGGATGCCCATGTCTAACCCGTAGATGAACAGGGGGTTGAGGAGGGTATTGACTACCACGGCCAGGATGGTGGCGTTCATGGCCAGCCGCGGATAGCCCACGGCACGCAGGACAGAGTTCAGCGTCAGGTAGCTATGGGTGATGATGTTGCCCGCCAGGATGATTTCCATATATTCCCTGGCATAGGGTATCGTGTCCTCGCTGGCCCCGAAGAAGTAGAGGATGGGGTCGAGGAATATGAGCGACACGGCGGTGAACAGCAAGCCAAGTATCAGGGTCAGGCTGATGACGTTGCCGAAGATGTCCTGCGCCGAGTCATAGTCCTTTTGTCCCAGTTTGACGGAAATCAGGGTCGAGGCTCCCACGCCCACCATGGCACCGAAAGCCGCGGACAGGTTCATGAAGGGGAATGTCAGTGCCAGCCCGGATATGGCCAGTGCGCCCACGCCGTGTCCGATGAAAATGCTGTCCACCATATTGTAAAGCGAGGAAGCCGTCATGGCTACGATGGCGGGGACGGAGTATTGCCCCAGCAACTTGCTGACCGGAAGTGTTCCCAAGTCCAGTGGAGATGTTTGGTTTGACATACGTTAAGGTGATTTGTAGAAGCAAAGTTACTAAAAATGGTAAATATGTATGTAATGTTTTTCCAAGTATTTTTTCCTCTTTAAAAACTTTGCTTCCTATTCTTTTTTCGTACCTTTGTTGGTGCATGGCATTTCCTTTCCTGCCGTGGCGGGAGAGGGGGCAAACAGCTGTTTAAAAATCAAAACTTATCATGAGTAATCAGTTAGAGAAAATCAAGGAATTAGTGGAACTCCGTGCCAAGGCGCGCATGGGGGGAGGAGAAAAAGCCATCGAGAAACAACATGCCAAAGGGAAATACACGGCACGCGAACGCATCGACATGCTGCTCGACGAAGGCAGCTTCGAGGAGATGGACATGTTCAAACAGCACCGCTGCACGAACTTCGGCATGGAAAAGAAACAGTTCTTGGGCGACGGCGTGGTGACCGGGAGCGGCACGATAGACGGCCGGCTGGTGTACGTGTTCGCGCAGGACTTCACCGTGAACGGCGGTTCGCTGTCCGAGACCATGGCCGAGAAAATCTGCAAGGTGATGGACCAGGCCCTGAAGATGGGCGCGCCCTGCATCGGGTTGAACGACTCCGGAGGCGCACGCATACAGGAAGGCATCAACGCGCTGGGCGGTTACGCCAGCATCTTCCAGCGGAACATCGAGGCCTCCGGCGTGATTCCCCAAATCTCCGGTATCTTCGGGCCTTGCGCGGGCGGTGCGGTATATTCTCCGGCACTGACGGACTTCACACTGATGCTGGAAGGTACATCCTACATGTTCCTCACCGGCCCCAAGGTGGTGAAGACCGTGACGGGCGAAGACGTTTCGCAGGAGGACCTGGGCGGCGCAAGCATGCACGCCACGAAATCGGGCGTTACGCATTTCACCGCAACCACGGAAGAGGAAGCCATGGAGATGATACGCACGCTGATCAGCTATATCCCGCAAAACAACATGGAAGAGGCACCCCGCCTGGAATGCGCTGACCCCATCAACCGTGTGGAAGACTTCCTGAACGAAATCATTCCCGACAATCCCAACCAGGCTTATGATATGTATGAGGTCATCGGGGCTATCGTAGATGACGGCGGATTCCTTGAGGTTCAGAAAGACTACGCACGCAACATCATCGTGGGCTTTGCCCGTTTCAACGGCCAGAGCGTGGGCATCGTGGCCAACCAGCCGAAGTGTTACGCCGGCGTGCTCGACTGCAATGCCAGCCGCAAGGGGGCGCGTTTCGTCCGCTTCTGCGACGCTTTCAACATCCCTATCGTGACGCTGGTGGACGTGCCGGGCTTCCTGCCGGGCACGGGACAAGAGTACAACGCCGTCATCCTGCACGGTGCCAAGTTGCTCTACGCCTATGGGGAAGCCACCGTGCCCAAGGTGACGGTGACGCTGCGCAAGAGTTACGGCGGTTCGCACATCGTGATGAGCTGCAAACAGCTGCGCGGCGACATCAACTACGCATGGCCGTCGGCCGAGATTGCCGTGATGGGTGCCGAGGGTGCCGTGGCCGTGCTCTATGCCAAGGGTGCCAAGGAAGCGGCTGACCCGAAAGCGTTCCTGGCAGAGAAAGAAGCCGAGTACAACAAACTCTTCACCAACCCCTACCAGGCTGCCAAATACGGCTACATCGATGACGTGATAGAACCGCGCAACACGCGCTTCCGCATCATCCGCGCCTTGACACAGTTGCAGACCAAGAAACTGTTGAACCACGTGAAGAAGCACGGGAATATCCCTTTGTAAATACACTAAAACCAATATGATGCTACACAAAAGATTTTTAGGAATCCTTGTTGGCCTGGCTGTGTTGGCTTCCGCTTCCGGACAGGGGGCGCACAGCTTTAAAATCAATGAGGTGGTGGTGAGCAACACGTCGGGACTCGTCGATGAATACGGCGAACGTTCGGGCTGGATCGAGATTGCCAACACTTCGTGGGGGACCAACAATATCCGTAGTTGCTATCTGACTACGAACCGTGAGGCTCTGGACAAAACCTTGTCCGTGCCGGAGCGTGTGAAAATGATGTCCATGATACCCAAGGGGGACGAACGGACGAACTTGGCGGCCCAGCAGCACATCGTGTTCTTTGCCGACGGCAAGACCAATCTGGGCACGCTGCATGTGAACTTTAGCCTGAAACCCGGACAGTCCAATTTCATCGCCCTGTTCGACGGCAACGGAAAGACCCTGCTGGACTCCATCACGGTGCCCCCGTTGGGCGAAAACCAGTCTTATGCCCGTGTTTACGATGCGGATGCCGGATCCTACGTCTGGCTGGTGTTGGACGAGGGCGAGGTGACGCCCGGCGGCACCAATGTGGGGCAGGGGCAGACAGAAGACAAGGTGGCGGAGTTCAAGGCCAGGGACCCCTATGGCATTGCCATGGCTATCATTGCCATGTCTGTGGTGTTTGGGGCACTCATCGCGCTGTATGTCTTCTTCCGCCTTTTCGGTTATGTGGTGGCCATGATTTCCAAAATAACCCGTGCCAAGGCCATCCGCACGGTGCACGACCAGGCCGAGCGTGCTGCCATCATGGCCAAGCAGGGAATGGAAACGAAAGGCGTGGATATGAAAATCTACATGGCTGTTATTGCCATGGCGCTCAAGGAGTATGAAGAAGACGTCCACGATGTGGAGAGCAACGTGCTGACCTACCACCCGGAGGAGCATTCCGAGTGGAGTGCCAAAGGCAACACGATACGCGAATGGCGGGAGTAGGGAATATTTTTGTTTAACGTTAATCACAGACAATCATGAAAGAATACAAATATAAGATTAAAGGAGCCGAATATACGGTGAAGATAGACGAGATAGAAGGAAATATGGCCAAAGTGGAGGTGAACGGCATCCCGTTCGAAGTGGAGCTGGAGCGCCCGATGCACCTGACACACAAGCCGGTGATCCGTCCGGTGGCCCATGTGCACCACGGCCCGGTGACACCGGCCGTTGACCCGAACCCGCAGCCGGAGGTGCCGGCCGGAAAGGGCACGGCCGTGCGCGCCCCGCTGCCGGGCACGGTGAATGCCGTGGCCGTGAACGTGGGACAGGCCGTGAAGAAAGGCCAGACCGTGGTGGTGCTCGAAGCCATGAAGATGGAGAACAACATCGGCGCGGAGTGCGACGGGACGGTCACGGCAGTGCACGTCAACAAGGGGGATTCTGTTCGTGAAGGTGCAATCTTGGTAACAATCGGTTAGGACTTATGGATATATTTGATTTCATTGGAGCAAAGCTGGCCGATTTCCTCACCTATACGGGCTTTGCGAATGCCGAGTGGGGAAACTGGATTATGATTCTTGTCGGGGCTTTCTTCTTGTGGCTGGCCATCAAAAAGGACTTTGAGCCTCTGCTGCTGGTGCCCATAGGCCTTGGGATTATCCTGGGCAATATCCCGTTCAAGGCCGTGGGGCTTGAGATTGGCCTTTATGAGGACAACTCTGTGCTGAACATCTTCTATCAGGGCGTGAAGGCCGGTTGGTATCCGCCTCTGGTGTTCCTGGGCATCGGGGCCATGACGGATTTCTCCGCGTTGATTGCCAACCCGAAGCTGTTGCTCGTGGGTGCCGCCGCGCAGTTCGGCATCTTCGGGGCGTATATCATAGCCCTGGCCTTGGGTTTTGAGCCTAATCAGGCGGCCGGTATCGCCATTATCGGCGGGGCGGACGGGCCTACCGCCATCTTCTTGTCGTCCAAACTGTCGCCCAACCTTATGGGTGCCATTGCGGTGTGCGCCTATTCCTACATGGCTTTGGTGCCGGTTATCCAACCGCCTCTGATGCGCCTGCTGACAACGAAGAAGGAGAGGGTGATACACATGAAACCGGCACGCCAGGTGTCGCAGACGGAGAAAATCATCTTTCCGATAGTCGGCCTGCTGATGACTACTTTCATCGTGCCGTCCGGCCTTCCGTTGCTGGGTATGCTTTTTTTTGGCAATCTGCTGAAAGAGAGTACGAAAACCACGCGTCTGGCCAAAACGGCAGGTAGCGCGCTGAACGACATTATCGTCATGCTGCTGGGGCTGACCGTAGGGTGCTCCACCCAGGCCAGTGAGTTCCTGACCATGGACACCATCAAGATTTTCTTCCTTGGCGCGTTGGCCTTCATCATCGCTACGGCTTCGGGGGTGCTGTTCGTCAAGTTCTTCAACCTGTTCCTGCCCCAGCACAAGAAAATCAATCCGCTGATCGGGAATGCCGGTGTGTCGGCCGTGCCGATGGCTGCGCGCATCTCGCAGAACCTGGGGTTGGAATACGATTCCAAGAACTACCTGCTGATGCATGCCATGGGGCCGAACGTGGCCGGTGTCATCGGTTCGGCTGTGGCCGCCGGTGTGCTGCTGGGTTTCCTGAGCTGACACTTCCTTTTATATTAAGGTATGGCCGTTGCCCCGCTCCGGGTAACGGCTTTTTTATTGGCGATGGCGGGAGGACGGGGGCAAAACGGGCAGGCCGCGCAGGCCGTTTTTGCGCAAGGGCGGCCGCGGCTGTGCGCAAGGCCGTTCCCCGTTTTGCGCAAGGCGGTGTGCCGTTCGGCCGGGGGAGCCGTTTCCGGGACAAATGGAGGGTGGGTGGTGGAAAAGTTCCGCCTGTACGTTGTACCGTAATTTTTTTCTTCGTATTTTTGTAAAAATGGACTTTCATGCGGAATGATATGGAACAGGGACGGAAGAAGGTTTTGGTCGGCATGTCGGGAGGCATCGACAGCACGGCTGTTTGTTTGATGCTGCAGGAGCAGGGCTACGACGTGGTGGGCGTCACCATGCGTGTGTGGGATCTGCCGCGCCAGTTCCGGACTCCCGGACAGGAGCTGCCGGACTTCATCCAAGAGGCCGGGGAACTGGCTTCCCGGATGGGCATCCCGCACCATGTGGCGGACGAACGCGAGGCTTTCCGGCGCATCGTGGTGCGCAACTTCATCGACGAATATCTGTCCGGGCGCACGCCGAACCCCTGCGTGATGTGCAACCCCATGTTCAAGTTCCGCATGCTCGCGGAGTGGGCCGACCGTCTGGGGTGCGACCATATAGCCACCGGGCATTACGTGCAGGTGAAGTCCTGCGGCGGGCGTTTCTACCTGCATTGCGGGGCAGACGCGAAGAAAGACCAGTCTTATTTCCTCTGGCGGTTGGACCAGCGTACGCTTTCCCGCTGCCTGTTCCCGTTGGGCCGCCTGAGCAAGGGCGAGGTGCGGGCCTATCTGGAGGACAAGGGGCTTGTCCTGAAAGCCCGGAGCGGGGAGTCGATGGAGGTGTGCTTCATCGACAAGGACTACCGTGACTTCCTGCGGGAACAAGTGCCCGGCCTCGACCAACGTGTGGGGGAGGGCAAGTTTGTGGACACCCAAGGGCGGATACTGGGCACGCATGCCGGTTTCCCGTATTACACCGTGGGGCAGCGCAAGGGGCTGGGCATCGCCTTGGGGCATCCGGCCTATGTGTTGCGGCTGAATGCCGACCGGAACACGGTGGTGCTGGGTGTGGAGGAGCAGTTGCGCGCACGCCACATGCTGGTGTCGCAGTTGCAGGCCGTGGAGGAGGCGGACCTGGTGGACGCGCCGGGCGTGGCGGTGCGCATCCGCTACCGCAGCGTCCCCATTCCCTGCCGCGTGCGCAGGGTGGAGAGCCTGTTCCCCGACGAGACGCCCGGCCCTTTGTGGCTGGTCAGCTTCGATGGGGAGGCCTCGGCCGTCACGCCCGGCCAGTCTGCCGTGTTCTATGCGGGCGACAGGATGTTGGGCGGGGCTTATATTTGTTTGCAAAAAGGAGTGCAGGCTTATGTGCGGTAGGAACGATGCACTGACCCTGTATGAACTGAACGGACTGGTGCGCGGGGTGTTGGAGGGCAGCCTGTCCGACCGTTATTGGCTGCAGGCCGAACTGAGCGAGGCGCGCGAGGCCTACAACGGCCATTGCTACCTGGAGTTCGTGCAGAAGGATGCGGGCGGCCGCAACCTTGTGGCCAAGGCACGCGGCGTGGTCTGGGCCGGCACCTACCGCCGGCTGAAGCCCATGTTCGAGCGGGAGACGGGACGTCCGTTGGCCGCAGGGCTGAAAGTGCTGGTGCAGGTGTCGGTCACGTTTCATGAACTCTACGGCTATTCGCTCACGGTGGCCGACATCGACCCCACTTACACGTTGGGCGACATGGCGCGGCTGCGCAGGGAAATCCTGGCGCGGCTGGAGGAAGACGGCATCCTGAATGCCAACAAGGAGTTGCCCCTGCCCATGACGGTGTCCCGCGTGGCGGTGATTTCATCGGCCACGGCCGCCGGCTTCGGCGACTTCCGCGACCAACTGTTGAAGAACGACTACCACTTCCGTTTCCACGTGCGCCTTTTTCCTGCCGTCATGCAGGGCGAGCGCGTGGAACAGTCCGTGCTCTCGGCCCTGGAGGCCGTGATGCGCGACGAGGCGGACGGCCGTTGGGATGTAGTGGTGATTATCCGTGGAGGCGGGGCCACGAGCGACCTTTCCGGTTTCGATTCCTACTGGCTGGCGGCGGCTTGTGCCCAGTTCCCCTTGCCTGTGATTACGGGCATCGGCCATGAGCGTGACGACACGGTGATAGACCTCGTGGCCCATACGCGGGTGAAGACCCCCACGGCTGCGGCGGCTTTCCTCGTGCGCCACCAGCTGGATGCGGCCATGCGCCTGGATGCCGCCGGTCAGCAGCTGCAACGCCTGGTGCGCCTGCGGGTGGAAGGCGAGCAGGCCCGCATGGAACGGGTGGCTGGCCGGCTCTCGTCATCGTTCTTGCACGTGCGAACGTTGGGCGAACATGCCCTGGGCGTGTTGGTGCAGCGGCTGGACCACGCCGCCAAGGAACGTCTGCAGGGCGGTTTCCACCGCTGGCAGACGGCCGACGAACGTTTGCGGCGTGCCCTGCCGGTGCGGATGGAGCGCGAACGGTTCCGCCTGAAGTTGCTGGAACAGCGTTGTGCGGCGGCCGACCCGCTCCTGCTGCTCAAGCGGGGCTACAGCCTGACGTTCCACAACGGCAGGCTGGTGCGCGATGCCGCCTCGCTGGAAAAAGGAGAAGAAATCACGACCCGTCTGGCGGAGGGTGAAATCCGTTCCGTCGTAAAGTGACACAATATATGGAAAAAAAGAAACAGACTTATGAAGAAGCCATGGCGCGCCTGGAAGAAATCGTGCGCATGGTGGAGAACAACGAGACCGGGATAGACCGGTTGGCGGCACAGTTGAAAGAAGCCCGCGGCCTGATAGATTTCTGCCGCAAGAAACTTTATGCCACGGACGAAGAAATAAGAAAAATATTAGGCACGGAGGAAAAACAGTAATAACCTGCAATAAAAACTGAACAATTTTGTGTAGTTATTGCTTTTTTACGTAAATTTGCCTATCATAACGGGCTGTTGTTTTTTTGATGGCTTGGGCGGGATGTCCCGTTGGAACAACTGAAAATGGAAGTTTATGGAAAAAATCGTTCGCAAGATAGGTCTCGTGGCACACGATGCGATGAAGACGGACATGATAGAATGGGTGCTTTGGAATTCGGAACGCCTGATAGGGCATAAGTTCTATTGTACCGGCACTACCGGTACGCTGATCCGGAAAGCACTTGAGGAGAAGCATCCCGACATAGAATGGGATATCACGGTGCTGAAGTCCGGCCCGTTGGGGGGCGACCAGCAGATTGGGTCGCGCATTGTGGACGGGGAGATTGATTATTTGTTCTTCTTTACCGACCCGATGACCCTCCAGCCCCACGACACGGACGTGAAGGCGTTGACACGGCTGGCGGGCGTGGAGAATATCGTGTTCTGCTGCAACCGTTCCACCGCCGACCACATCATCACCAGTCCGCTTTTCACGGATGCCGCCTACGAACGGATTCATCCGGATTACACCAATTATACGAAACGGTTCGAAAACAAGAACCTGGTTTCGGATGCCCTGGAGAAGGTGATGAAAGAGACGGGGACGGTGCCTGCCGGAAACGGGACGGGGCAGCAGGCCGCCGGCGACGAATGAATCCTGTGCCGGTTAAACCATGCAGAAAGCAGATAATTATCAAGAAACAACAGATATGAAAGAAATTGATTGGGCCAACCTGTCTTTCGGTTTCATGAAGACAGACTACAACGTGCGTTGCTATTACCGCAACGGGCAGTGGGGAGAAATTGAAATATGTTCGGAAGAAACCGTCAACCTGCACATGGCGGCCACTTGCCTGCATTACGGCCAGGAGGCGTTCGAGGGGTTGAAGGCTTACCGTTGCCCGGACGGCAAGGTGCGCGTGTTCCGTATGGACGAGAATGCGGCCCGTTTGCAGAGCACCTGCCGCGGCATCCTGATGCCGGAATTGCCGACGGAACGTTTCGAGGAGATGGTGAAAAAGGTGGTGCGGCTCAACGAGCGTTTCATCCCGCCCTACGAGAGCGGGGCCACCCTTTACATCCGTCCACTGCTCATCGGCACGAGTGCGCAAGTTGGGGTGCATCCCGCTACGGAATATCTGTTCCTGATTTTTGTCACGCCGGTAGGGCCGTATTTCAAAGGTGGTTTCGCAACCAATCCCTACGTGATTATCCGTGAGTTTGACCGTTCGGCCCCGCTGGGCACGGGCATCTATAAGGTGGGCGGCAACTATGCCGCCAGCTTGAAGGCGAACAAGATGGCACACGATTTGGGTTATTCCTGCGAGTTCTATCTCGATGCCAAGGAAAAAAAGTATATCGATGAATGCGGCGCCGCCAATTTCTTCGGTATCAAGAACAATACTTATGTTACCCCGAAATCCACTTCCATCCTGCCGTCCATCACGAACAAGAGCCTGATGCAACTGGCCGAGGACATGGGCATGAAAGTGGAGCGCCGCCAGATTCCCGAAGAGGAGCTGGAGACGTTCGAGGAGGCCGGGGCCTGCGGGACGGCTGCCGTTATCAGTCCCATTGAACGCATCGACGACCTGGAGAACAAGAAGAGCTATGTCATCAGCAAGGACGGCAAGCCGGGGCCGGTGTGCACCAAGCTCTACCATCATTTGCGCAACATCCAGTACGGCATCGAACCCGATGTGCACGGGTGGACCACGGTGGTCATTGAATAAGACACGAAAACTGATATACTGTTATGCTGCGAAGTGCAAGTGAACTGCGGGCTGCGGCCCGCAAGTCGTTGTCCGGCAAATGGAGCGGTGCGGTGCTGGTTGTGTTGGTTTACTGGGCCATTATGGGGGCTGTGCCCGTGTGGCTGGAACAAGCCGGGGCTTTGGGGCTGTCCAACCTGTGGTGGTGGGCAGGGCTGCCGGTGTTGCTCTACGGACTGGCCGTGGCCTTTTTGGACAACATCCGCAGCGGAGGGAGATATACCGTGGAGCAACTGTTCGTGGGCTTCAAGGAATATTGGCGCGTATGGGGCACGGCTGTATTGATGTACGTGTATGTGGCCCTGTGGTCCTTGTTGCTCATTGTGCCCGGCATCATCAAGTCTTTCTCCTATGCCATGACGTTCTACGTCATGCGCGACGAGCCTGGACTGAAGTTCAATGCCGCCATTGAGCGGAGCATGGCGATGATGAGAGGGCACAAGTTCGATTTGTTTTACTTGTGGCTCACTTTCATCGGTTGGTGGCTGCTCTGCATCCTGACGCTGGGCATCGGTTACCTTTGGCTTGTGCCTTATATGCAGGCGGCCACGGCACATTTCTACGAGGATGTGAAGGCTGAATACGAAGAGCGGCAGCGCGCGGCCTGCTGACATCCGGCGGTGGGCATCTTGCGCGGCCGGGAAGGGGCGCATCCGCGTTTCCGTCCCCTGCCGCCGGGCGGCGTTCCCGCCGTTTTTTATGGTGATTTCACGGCGATTCTTTTGGAGTATCGCGGAAAAGCCCGTACTTTTGCATCCGAAAGTGAATTGTGGTTTATGGGAAAAGGAAAATTGGCGAAGTTTGCCGACATGGCGGGTTATCCTCATGTGTTCGAGTATCCTTACTCGGTGATGGATAACGTCCCTTTCGACATGAAAGGGCATTGGCATGAACGTTTTTTTCACAACGGCAACCCGATTGTGCTGGAATTGGGCTGCGGACGGGGAGAATATACCGTGGGGCTGGCACGGCTCTATCCCGATAAGAATTTCATCGGGGTGGACATCAAGGGGGCGCGTATGTGGACGGGAGCCACGGAAGCCCTGAAGGAAAAGATGCAGAACGTGGCTTTCCTGCGCACGAACATAGAAATCATAGACCGTTTCTTCGCTCCGGACGAGGTGGCCGAGATATGGCTCACTTTCAGCGACCCGCAGATGAAGAAAGCCACCAAACGGCTGACATCCACTTTCTTTATGGAACGCTACCGCCGTTTCCTGCAGGATGGCGGGCGCATACACGTGAAGACGGACTCCAACTTCCTTTTCACCTACACCTCCTGTATGGTGGAACGAAACGGGCTGCCCCTGGAATTTTCCACCACGGATCTCTACCACAGTGTGCTGGCCGAACATCCCGGTACGGAAGAGGCGCGTATATTGGGCATACAGACCTACTACGAGCAGCAATGGATAGACCGCGGAATGAACATCAGGTACATGTGTTTCCGCCTGCCGCACGCGGGAGTGTTGGCAGAGCCGGAAGTGGACATAGAATTGGACGACTACCGGAGTTACAATCGCAGCAGGCGCAGCGGGCTGGCGATGGGCCGGTGAGGGCGGTGAATCCTTCCTAAAAAAGACTTATGAACATATATCCGAAATTAATCATGGACGCCCTGGCCACGGTGCGCTATCCTGGCACGGGCAAAAACATCGTGGAAGCCGGGATGGTGGAAGACGACCTGCGCATCAGCGGCATGTACGTCAGTTTCTCCCTGGTTTTCGACAAACCCACCAATCCGTTCCTCAAGTCGATAGTGAAGGCGGCCGAGGCCGCCATCCATGCTTACGTGGGACGGGAGGTGGAAGTGGACATCAAGACCAAGACCCTGCAGGCACCTCGCCCGGAAGTGGGGCAGCTCTTGCCCGGCGTGAAGAACATCATCGCCGTGTCTTCCGGCAAGGGGGGCGTGGGCAAGTCCACGGTGGCGGCCAATCTGGCCGTGGCACTGGCCCGGCTGGGCAACAAAGTGGGCTTGCTGGACGCCGACATCTTCGGGCCGAGCATGCCCAAAATGTTCCATGTGGAGGATGCGCGCCCCTATGCCGAGCCGGTGGACGGGCGCGACCTGATAGTGCCCGTAGAGGCGTATGGCGTCAAGATGCTGTCCATCGGGTTTTTCGTAGATCCCGCCCAGGCCACGCTCTGGCGCGGGGCCATGGCCTGCAACGCCCTGAAACAGCTCATCGGGGATGCCAACTGGGGCGAACTGGACTACTTTATCCTGGACACGCCTCCGGGCACGAGCGACATCCACCTGACGCTGGTGCAGACGCTCCCGATCACCGGGGCTGTCATTGTCAGCACGCCGCAGAAAGTGGCTTTGGCCGATGCGCGCAAGGGCATCAACATGTATCAGAACGAAAAAGTGAACGTACCTATATTGGGGCTGGTGGAAAACATGGCGTGGTTCACGCCTGCCGAGCTTCCGCAAAACAAATACTACCTCTTCGGCAGGGAGGGCGTGAAGCGTCTGTCCGAGGAGATGCACGTGCCTTTGCTGGGGCAGATTCCCATCGTGCAGAGCATCTGCGAAAACGGCGACAAGGGAACGCCGGAAGCCCTCGATGACGCCTCCCCGACCGGGCAGGCGTTCATGGCCTTGGCGCGCCGCGTGGCAGAGGAGACCGGGCGGCGGAATGCAGAGCAGGAACCCACGCGCATCGTTGAGGTCAGGAAATAGGCCCGTCAGTTCGTTGGCGGCTGTCCCGTCAGTGAATCCTGCTGTGTCATGGCTGCCGGCGTCACGCGTGTCGCAGGGGCGGGTGCGGTTCGTGTGGTTTTGCCTTTCCGTTGGTGCGGCGATGCTGTCCCGCATGCGTCTTTGTTGCCGGCGGGTGCGGTCGCGCACTCCGTGGTCGCGTGGGGTCTTGCTCCCGCCTGCCGGTATGCCGGGAGTGGGCGGAAGTCCTTTCCTGTAGCGGCAGAATGTCGTAATAGTACAATTCTTTGTCTTGATTGTCCAATTCCGGATGAGGAGGTTTCACTATCTTTGCCACAACAGCTACCCGGAGAACGGGAGCTTGAAGGGTTGAAGTGAAGCGTTAACAATCTAATCATCATTATCAAGTTATGAGTTATGGCTAACAAGAGTATCAAAACATGGTTCTGCGGTACTTTCCTGATGCTGGCCGCCTTGCAGCCTGCCCTTGCGCAACAGGAGGTGGAAGCCGAACCGATGCAGGCGGGTGAGTATGAACCTACGTGGGAGTCATTGGCCAAGTATGAATGCCCGGAGTGGTTCCGTGACGCCAAGTTCGGCATCTGGGCGCATTGGGGGCCGCAGTGCGAACCGGAGTCGGGTGACTGGTATGCCCGCCACATCTACTATCCCGGCCAGTGGCAGTATGACGTGCATGTGCAAAAATACGGCAAACCCAAGGATTTCGGCTTTAAGGATGTGATTAATGAATGGAAGGCTGAGGCGTGGGAACCCGATTCCCTGGTGCGTTTCTACAAAAGCGTGGGGGCACGTTATTTCATGGCACTGGCCAACCATCATGACAACTTCGATTTGTGGGACAGCAAGTATCAGCCGTGGAACTCGGTGAATATGGGTCCTAAGCGGAACATCATAAGTGAATGGGCCGAGGTTTGCAAGAAATATGGATTGCCATTGGGCGTGAGCATACACGCCTCCCACACCTGGACCTGGATGGAAGGCGCACAGGATTTCGATGGCAAACTGACGGTGGAAGACGGGAAAGGCAAATGGTGGGAAGGCTATGACCCGCAGGACTTGTATGAACAACGCCACGAGCGCAGCCGGAACAGCGACAACGTGAATTTCATCCATCAGCAGTGGGATTGGGGCAATGGTGTCTCACTACCCACGGAAGCCTATAAGACCAAGGTGTATAACCGTTCCATAGACCTCATCAACAAGTATCATCCCGACCTGATTTATTTCGACGATACGGCTGTGCCCTTCTATCCCATCAGCGATGAAGGGCTGAAAATCCTGACACACTTGTACAACAAGAGCCTGTCGGACAACGGCGGACAGATGCGTGCCGTGGTGATGGGAAAGAAACTGACGGAAGAGCAAAAGGACGGCATGCTGTGGGACGTGGAGCGTGGCATTCCCGACCGTATGCAAGACAAGGCATGGCAAACCTGTACTTGTCTGGGGCAATGGCACTACGACCGTGGGGTGTACGAACGGAATGAGTATAAGTCGGCCGCCACAGTGGTGAAGATGTTGGTGGATATTGTCAGCAAAAACGGCAATCTGCTGTTGAGCGTGCCTCTGCGCGGCAGCGGTGCCATAGATGAAAAAGAGGTGGCTATCCTGAAAGAGGTCAAAGCCTGGATGGACATCAATGGCGAAAGTATCTACGGGACCCGTCCTTGGGGCGTGTTCGGCGAGGGACCTACGGCTGAGGCCTCCAATCCGCTTAACAGCCAAGGTTTCAACGAAGGCACCAATTACACGGCGGAAGACATCCGTTATGTGCAGAAAGACGGCACGGTGTATGCCACCGTATTGGGATGGCCCGCCGGTGGAGAGGTGGGGTTGGGATGCCTGGCTTCCGCTTCGCCCTACGTGAAAGGCAAAGTGGACAAAGTGGAACTGTTGGGATATGGCTTGGTGGAATACACCTGCGATGCCGCCGCACTGAAGGTGACCCTGCCGGAAACGAAGCCCAACGCAATCGCTCCTGTACTGAAAGTGACTTTCACCGGCGACATGGCTTATGAAGAGCCTGCAAACGCCCGTTGAAACTGCGGGCGCAACGTTTGACGCGGGGAAGTGGTCGCGGGGCTTTGAAGCGTGGTAAGACTTATTCTTTTATGCTGTCGGATTTTGCCGGAAGATAGTATTTCTTCCGGCAAATTTCTTTCCAGACAGCTGCGTCCAAGCCGTAGGAGGCATCCTCGCCGCGGGCTATGCTGCGGCGGATTTGTGTAGAACTGATGTCCATGAGAGGAGTGTCGGCCAGCGTCACGCCGGGAGGGAGCATGGCAGTGTCCACAGGATAGTCCGGACGCGGATAGATCAGGATGCGGTGGTGGCGGAGAATCTCTTCGGGTGACCGCCATCGGTTGAAAGAATGCCAGTTGTCGGCACCTATGATGAGGACGAACTGCCGCTCCGGATAGGCTTGACGTAAGGCGGCGAGCGTATCCGCCGTGTATGACGGGCGGGGCAGGTTGAATTCAAAGTCGCTCACGTGGAACCGCGGGTGGCCGGCCGTGGCCAGCCGGGCCAGCGCCAGTCTGTCGCTTTCGTCCAGCAAGTCTTTGGCCGTTTGTTTAAGAGGATTCCGGGGAGAGACGAGAAACCACACTTCATCCACAGCCCCATTCTGGCATAGGGCTTCAGCCAGTTGGACATGCCCTTTGTGGATGGGGTTGAACGAACCGCCGTAGATGCCTGTCAGTGTCATGCTTTTTCCTGAGACCTGCGTTTGCGTGTATGCCGCCGCAGCGGATGGCGTTTGCGATGGAGCCATACGCAAACCAAGTAGGACTGCACGAGGGCCAGCAACGCCATGGCAATGGCTATTTCCACCCATTGGAACAGCAGTGCCACGATGAGCAGCAGCAGGCACAGGACGCACAGCGTCACACTGGTGTAAAGGCTTCGGTTGATGATTTTGTCATCCATAGCATAAAGGGTTATAGGTTGAGGAAAGACTTTATTTTGTCCAATGCTTCGGCTTCGGCCCTTTCAAGGTTGTCGTTCACAACGATGGTATCGAATTTCGGCGCGAGGCTCAGTTCGTATTCGGCCCGTGCGATGCGGTCGTTGATGACTGCGGGGGCATCCGTCCCACGGCTTTCCAGCCGCCGGCGCAGTTCTGCTACCGAGGGAGGCTGGATGAACATGCTCAGCGCGCGGTCGCCATAAAATTCCTTAATGCGGCATCCACCGTTCACGTCCACATCGAACACTACGTTTTGCCCCTCGGCCAGCTGTTTTTCCACCTGCGCTTTCAGCGTTCCGTAAAAGCGGTCTTTATAGACTTCTTCATATTCTAAGAATTCACCGTCGGCAATCCGCCTGCGGAATTCTTCCGGTGTGAGGAAGAAATATTCCACGCCGTCGCGTTCCGTGCCGCGTGGCGGACGGCTGGTGGCACTGATGCTGAAGGCCAACCGGAGTCCCTGTCCCATCAGATAATTGATGATGGTGCTTTTCCCGCTTCCGCTGGGAGCGGAAAAGATGATGAGTTTTCCTTCCATGTTCCCGCTTCTGGTTTACATTACGTTAAGCACTTGTTCCTTGATTTGTTCCAGTTCGTCCTTCATTTTCACCACGATGTTCTGCATTTCCGCTAGGTTGCTCTTGCTGCCGGTGGTGTTGATTTCGCGTCCCATCTCCTGGGCTATGAAGCCCAGTTTCTTGCCTTGTCCGTGTCCGTTCTCCATGGTTTCCATGAAGTAGGCCAGGTGATTGGCCAGGCGTTGTTTTTCTTCGTTGATATCCAGCTTCTCGATGTAGTAGATCATTTCCTGTTCCAAGCGGTTCTTGTCATAGTCCACGTTGGGAATGGCTTCCAGTGCTTCCACCAGTCGCTGCCGGATGCGTTCGGTGCGGCTGTGCTCATAAGGTTCTATGCTTTTGAGCAGTTGGCCTATGTTGTTGATTTTTTCGGTGAATTTCTTTTGCAGGGCTGTTCCTTCCTGTTTGCGGAAGTCCATCAGTTTCTCCACGGCTTCGTTGACGGCCGCTTTCACGATTTCCCATTCCTCTTCTTCCAGTTCCTCCACTTCCGTGCGGCTCATGACATCGGGCAACCGCAACAGGGTGGCGAACCAGTCGGAGGGCAGCGGAATCTGCCGTTCTTCGCTGATGGTTTTGATTTGCCGGTAGTAGTAGTCCAACAGGAGGGCATTGATAGGCGTGGCAGCCTGTATCTCATCCTTCTCGATCCAGATGGCGAAGTCCACCTTGCCCCGTTCGATGGTCCGGCCGATCAGGGTGCGGATTTCCATTTCCTTTTCCCTGTAGAGCGGGGCGATGCGTGTGGACACATCCAGTGCCTTGCTATTGAGTGATTTGATTTCTACGTTGATTTTTTTTCCTTTGTATATGGCTGTCGATTTGCCGTATCCCGTCATTGATAGAATCATGATTTAATAATTATTTTGTGCAAAAGTAGGAAAATAAAAGGAGAAAATTGTAATTTTGCGCAGTTATTCAAGGAAAAAACAATTTATGTCTTGCATCCTGCATATAGAGACGAGTACGAAGGTTTGTTCGGTGGCCGTTACGGAAGACGGTGGGCTTCTGTTTGAGAAGGAAGACCGTACGGGGCCGTCGCATGCCGTACAGCTGGGTGTTTTTGTGGATGAAGCCCTTTCTTATATTGACAACCATGGGATTCCTTTCGATGCCGTGGCCGTGAGTTGCGGCCCAGGTTCTTACACGGGCCTGCGCATCGGCGTGTCCATGGCAAAGGGCATCTGCTATGCCCGCGGGTTGAAGCTGATAGCTGTGCCCACGCTGGAACTGCTGTGCGTACCGGTGCTGCTCTATAATGAGGATTTGCCGGAGGACGCCTTGTTGTGCCCGATGGTAGATGCCCGCAGGATGGAGGTCTATGCCGCCCTTTACGACCGGGCCTTGCATGTGGTGCGTCCCGTGGGAGCCGATGTGGTGGACGGCGACACTTATCGCGAGTATCTGGACGGCCGTCCCGTGTACTTCTTCGGCGATGGTGCTGAAAAGTGCCGGATGAAGATAGGGCATCCTAATGCCCACTTCCTGCCGGACGTGTTCCCGTTGGCTCGGAACATGGGGCCGCTGGCCGAAAAGGCCTTTGCCCTCGGCCGTTTTGAGGATGTGGCCTATTTCGAACCTTTTTACCTGAAAGAATTTGTGGCTTCAAAACCAAAAAAACTTTTGTAGATGATATACAATACCCAGCGTAAAAAATTGCCGATGCCTGAATACGGGCGGGGCATTCAAAACATGGTGGACTATGCCCTGACCCTGAAAGACAGGGGCGAGCGCCAACGTTGTGCCAACACAATCGTTTCCATCATGGGCAATATGTTCCCACATTTGCGTGATGTCCCAGACTTTAAGCACAAATTGTGGGACCACCTGGCGGCCATGGCTGATTATCAGTTGGACATCGACTACCCGTTCGGCATGGCACCGGAGAAACCGGCTGCCAACCGTCCCGCTCCGTTGGCTTATCCGATGAAGAAAATCCGTTATCGCCATTACGGTTACCTGCTGGAGACGCTCATGAAAAAGTTGCCCGACATGCCGGAAGGGCCGATGCGCGATGAACTTGTCTTGCTCGTGGCAGGCCAGATGAAGCGTAGCTTGGGCAACTGGAACAAGGACGCCATGGACGATGACAAGATTGCGCTGGATTTGGAGAATTATACGCATGGTGCCATACATTTGGACCGCGAACGGTTCCAAGCCGTTTCGGATGCGCATGGCAAGATGGCACCGGCCGGCCGGCTGCTGGCCATGCCCCGGATGATTAACCGGAAAAACAAGAAAAAGAACTGAAGGAACAGTGAATAATCCGTTTCCCTTTTCCCGTTTATGGCTTCATTTATCATAGAGGGCGGCTGTCGCCTGAGCGGGGAGATTGTCCCGCAGGGTGCGAAAAACGAGGCTTTGGAGGTGATTTGTGCCACGTTGCTGACCTCTGAGCCTGTACGGATAAAGAATGTGCCGGACATTTCGGATGTGAACCACCAGATACGCCTGTTGGAAGACGTGGGCGTGAAAGTCACCCGAAATGCGCCGGGTGACTTCACGTTTCAGGCCGATGAAGTGAACCTGGATTATGCGCAGAGTGACGAATTCCTTTCCCGTTGCACGAAACTGCGGGGCAGCGTGATGCTTATCGGCCCGCTGGTTACCCGTTTCGGGTACGCCATAGTGGCAAAGCCCGGCGGGGACAAGATTGGGCGGAGGCGGCTGGATACGCATTTCCTGGGGATACAGAAACTGGGAGCCAAGTTTGACTACGATGCTTCGCGTGAGGTATATGCCATCCACTCCGACCGTTTGTGCGGCACGTACATGTTGCTCGACGAGGCTTCGGTGACGGGCACGGCCAACGTCATCATGGCGGCTGTGCTGGCCGTGGGGACCACAACCATCTACAATGCCGCCTGCGAGCCTTATATCCAGCAGTTGTGCCATCTCCTGAACCGTATGGGGGCGAACATCAGCGGCATCGCTTCCAACCTGCTGACGATAGTGGGCGTGGATGCCCTGCACGGGGCTTCGCATGTTGTCCTGCCGGACATGATAGAGGTGGGCAGTTTCATCGGCATGGCGGCGATGGTGGGCGACGGCATCCGCATAAAGGATGTTTGTTATGACCAATTGGGCATCATTCCTGCCACTTTCGGCCGTTTGGGCGTACAGGTGATCCGGAGCGGCGACGACTTGTTCATTCCGCGGCACGAACATTACGAGATAGAGACATTCCTGGACGGTTCGTTTATGTCCCTGAGTGATGCGCCGTGGCCGGGGCTGACGCCCGACCTGCTGAGCGTGTTGCTCGTGGTGGCCACGCAGGCCAAAGGTTCGGTACTGATCCACCAGAAGATGTTCGAAAGCCGTTTGTTTTTTGTGGACAGACTTATTGACATGGGGGCGCAGATTATCCTCTGTGACCCGCACCGTGCCGTGGTGGTGGGGCATGACAACCAGGTCCGCCTGCGCGGGGGACGGATGGCCTCGCCCGACATACGTGCGGGGATAGCCTTGCTCATCGCGGCCCTGAGCGCGGAGGGGACGAGCCGCATCAGCAACATTGAGCAGATAGACCGCGGCTACGAGAATATCGAACGGCGCCTGGGCGCTTTGGGTGCCAGCATCAGGCGGATGGAGGACTGAGCGGCAATGATACGCGAGGAGGATGTTTACAAGATTGGCCGGCTGACGAAGCCCCACGGGGTGACGGGCGAATTGTGCATGACTTTCACCGATGATGTGTTCGACCGCGTGCAGGCCGATTACCTGTTTTGCAGCATGGACGGCATCCTTGTGCCGTTTTTTATAGAAGAATACCGCTTCCGGAGCGATGATGCCGTGCTGATGAAGCTGGAGGGGATAGACAATGAAAGGCAAGCCCGGCGGATGGCCGGCGCGGAGGTGTTTTTCCCCAAGGCGCTGGCGCGGGAAGCATCGGACAGTGCCCTTTCCTGGACTTATTTCAAGGGATTTGAGGTCGTGGATGTGCACCGCGGGCGGATAGGGATTGTCAAGGCGGTGGATGACACGACGCTGAATGTACTTTTTGAAGTGGAACGCCCGGAGGGCGGGTGTGTGCTGGTGCCGGCCAGTGCGGAACTGATAGAGGATATAGACCACGACCGGAGCCGGGTGTTTATGGCCTTGCCGGAGGGATTGCTGGCGCTGGTTGACTGAGAAGGGAATGAATAGAGAAAACAAAGAGCCTGATGAATACGACAGAAAAGAAGAAAATAGCCATACTGGGGTCCACCGGTTCCATCGGTACGCAGGCCTTGCAGGTAATAGAGGAACATTCTGACTTGTATGAGGCCTATGTGCTCACGGCCAACAACAACGTGGAACTGCTGGCCGGACAGGCGCGCCGCTTCCTCCCCGAAGCGGTGGTGATAGCCAACAAGGAGAAGTATGCGGAACTGCGTGACGCCCTGTCCGGCCTGCCGATAAAGGTCTATGCGGGAGAAGAAGCCCTGTGCCAGGTGGTGCAGGAGAAACCGGTGGACATGGTGTTGGCCGCCATGGTGGGGTATGCCGGACTGCGGCCGACCATGGCCGCCATACGTGCCGGCAAGCATATCGCCCTGGCCAACAAGGAGACGTTGGTGGTGGCGGGCGAGCTGATCAACCGTCTGGCAGACGAACACCATGCCGACATCCTGCCGGTGGATTCGGAACACTCGGCCATATTCCAGTGTCTGGCCGGTGAAGTCAGCCCTATCGAGAAGATTATCCTGACGGCCTCCGGCGGCCCGTTCCGTACACTGACGATGGAGGAACTGGCCGTAGTGACAAAAGAACAGGCGCTGAGGCATCCCAACTGGTCGATGGGGGCGAAGATAACCATTGATTCGGCTTCGATGATGAACAAGGGGTTCGAGGTCATCGAGGCGCGCTGGCTCTTCGGGGTCAGGCCGGAGCAGATACAGGTGGTGGTGCATCCCCAGTCCATTGTCCACAGTGCCGTGCAGTTTGCCGACGGGGCGGTGAAGGCGCAGATGGGGTTGCCGGACATGCGCCTGCCCATCCAATATGCCTTTTCTTATCCTTTGCGCCTGCACAGTTCGTTCGGGCGGCTGGACCTGTTCCGCTCGTCGGTGCTGACGTTTGAGGAGCCGGACTTGCGGCGGTTCCGCAATCTGGCTTTGGCCTATGAAGCCCTGCGCCGGGGCGGGAACATGCCTTGCATCCTCAATGCGGCCAATGAGGTGGCCAACCGTGCATTCCTGGACGGACGGGTCGGGTTCCTGCAGATGAGCGACGTGATAGAGGCCACGATGCAAAAAACCGCTTTTGTGGACGCTCCGGACTATGAGGACTATATGCAGACTGATGCCGAGGCACGCCGCATTGCCGCGGACTGCATTGCGGGGATGCCGTGACCCGTAGAAAACAGAAACAACGCAAAATAAACATGTAATAATGGACGTAATTCTGATCAAAGCCCTCCAGTTGGTGCTTTCGCTGTCTATCCTGGTGGTGTTGCACGAAGCGGGGCATTTTTTCTTTGCCAAGCTCTTCAAGGTGAGGGTGGAAAAGTTTTTCCTGTTTTTCAACCCTTATTTCCATTTGTTCAGCACCAAGGACAAGTGGTTCACCCGTTGGTTTCCCAAGTTTAAGAATGCCGAAACGGAATACGGGATCGGGTGGTTGCCTTTCGGCGGTTACGTGAAGATTGCCGGCATGATAGACGAGAGCATGGACATCGAACAGATGAAAAAACCGGCGCAGCCGTGGGAATTCCGTGCCAAACCGGCCTGGCAGCGGCTGCTGATCATGGTCGGCGGTGTGCTGGTCAACTTCGTGTTGGCCTTGTTCATCTACGTGATGATTCTTTTTTCATGGGGAGAGGAATATATCCCGATCCGGGACATGACGTTGGGCTTCCAGTTCAACGAACAGGCTGAAAAGGCGGGCTTCCGCAGCGGTGACATACCCGTGACCGTGGACGGCCAAAGCGTCAAGGCGTGGAACGGGGCATTGTATCGTTCCATTTCCGAGGCGCACGAGGTGACTGTCCTGCGCGACGGGGAGGAGGTGTCCCTCTCCCTGCCGGGCGACATGGACTTGCTGGAGATGCTCAAGGCCACCCCGCCGTTCATGACCCCCATAGTGCCTTCGGTGGTGGATTCCGTCCTGCCCGGTTCGCCTGCCGACCTGGCCGGGATGCGCGCCGGATGCCGCATCACGGCCATGGAGGGGCAGCCGGTGTCCAGTTGGGCGGATTTCGACGAGGTGATCCGTGTGCGCATGGAGCGCCTTGCGGATGATTCTTGCCTGCACGAGGACAGCCTGAGTCTGCGCAGCCTGACGTTGGCCTACGTGCAGGCCGGTTCGTCACGGGCTGACACCGTTGTGCTGCAACTCACGCCGGACTACAAGCTGGGCGTGGTGAAGCAAAGCCTGCTGGATTATTACCGTCCGGTGAAGGTTGAATATGGGTTCCTAGAGAGCATTCCTGCGGGCGTATCCTACGGCGTGGACGTGCTGACGGGTTATGTGAGCGACCTGCGCTACCTGTTCACCTCCGACGGGGCCCGGAGTGTGGGCAGTTTCATCACCATCGGGAGTATCTTCCCGGCCACGTGGGACTGGATGGTTTTTTGGCAGACCACCGCTTTCCTGAGCCTGATGCTGGCTTTCATGAACATATTGCCCATTCCGGCACTGGACGGCGGCCATGTGCTGTTCCTCCTTGCGGAGATCATCCTGCGCCGTCCGCCCAGCGACAAGTTCCTGGAGCGTGCCCAGATGGTGGGCATGACCCTGCTGTTGGGGCTTATGGTGCTGGCCTGCTACAACGACATCATGCGGTTCCTGTTATAGGCCGGACAGGGTCGGGAACGGCTTTCTCATTTTCCCCTGTTTCTTGATTTAGGTCAAGAAGCAGGGGTTTTCTTTTAAAAAAACTGCCGCAGGCTTGCGGGGGCACGGTGGACTTTGTACTTTTGAACCGGTTTTTTAGGGGAAGCCGTCCGTGCCGTCCGGGGTGTTTGCCGAAAGGGGCATCCTGCGGCCGGGGCAAGTGAAGGTAAAGAAGATGATGTTGGAATGGATAATGACGGATGCACATGCCCTGGCGGGACTGTTGCTCACGTTTGTGGTGATGGTGCTTTGCGTGTGCACGCTGGTTGCTTCGGTGAAGAGCGGTTGCCTGTAACCGTGGCCACGGCTGCCCTCCGGGGTAGGGAGGCAAGTAGGGAAAAAAGGAAATAGAACCAAGGAGGTCAAGATGATGGACGAGAAGATTCCGGGAGATCCGGCGATGATGCTGAGTTTTGTCAACATGAAGTTGCGCGATGCCTATTCCTCATTGGATGCGTTGTGCGATGATATGGCATTGGACCGCAGGGAACTGGAGCGCAAGATGGCACAGGCGGGTTGGGAGTATAATCCGCAGGCCAACAAATTCTGGTGAACGGGAAAGGCTCAGGCTACAACACAAATACAATAAAACGCGAAGAAACGTCTCCCCGACGGCCTGTATAAGTGCCGCGAGAGGGACGTTTCGACATTTATGGGGCAATACCAGACGTTGAACTCTCAAGGGAGAGAGCCAACCCGGCTTGAAGGCAGCTTCGGCATCCAAAAGCAACGTAACTCAGGAACATTTGCTGGATACCCTGACCGGAGAATACCGTATGCCTCCAAATCAGTCTTTCAGCGCCAAACCGTCTTTAAAGGCATTACCCACTTTCTCGCCCAATGCCAGATAGGCATTATGCACAGGGTCAAAGGTAATGGGACGCAGCCGGACGGGGTCAATCTTCCCCTGTTCGTCCAAAATCCGCTCATCTGCCGATACATTGACGATTCTTCCCACCAAATGGCATTGTTCGGGGTCATACGACACTAATTCGCACTCCACGGCCATGGGCAGTTCCTCTATAATCGGCGCATGGACAAATTCCGACTCCACAACGTGGAAGCCCGCTTTGAAAAATTTGTCCGGCTCCTCATTTCCGGACACGATGCCTACATAGTCGCAAGCCACGAGTTGCTCCACCGTAGCCATGCTCACGGTGAAAGCCTTCGTTTTCAAAAGGTTCTTCACCGTCTTGTGTCTGGCACCGAGGCATAGGTTGATGCGGTCGTCATAATCTATGCCGCCCCATGCCGCATTCATTGCATCCGGACGCCCCTCTTCATCATAGGTGGCCACGATAAACACCGGTTGCGGATAAGTCCACGGTTTTGCGCCAAAGTTTTTTCTCATAATACAGTCCTCTTTTTGGTTTTTTGCGTCAGATTCCGGTTTGTGTTTCCCGCTGGCTTTCGTTTTGGTCCACTTCTATCTTGCGCAGGTAGAACTTCACTTTCGCCCCCATCTCGTCAAGACGCTGCTCCATGTGGAACACTTTTGTGCGTTGGTGGTAATATTCGGCGTTGTGCCCCCTGCGCTTTTCTGCCTCCAGCTGCGTGAGCAGTTCCTTTTCCACTTGCAGCACACTGTCCATATGCGCCAGTGAATCCTGCGATTCAAGCAGTTCGATGCTGTCCATGACGATGATGCCCGCCGTGCGTGCCTCGAAAGCCGTGGGGCAGCGCCTGCGCATGGCCAGGATTGTGTCGCGTGCCTGTTCATATTTCCCTTCCGTCATCAGTGAGCGGGCATCGCCCAGCATGGCGGCGGCTTCTTTTTCTATTTTGTCCGTTCCGCCCGAACAGGCGCATGCCAGCAAGGGAAGCGTCAGTATGGCGTATAAGGTTTTTCTCATGGGCATCTGTCGTTTTATAATGCATTTCAGGTTACAAATGTAATATTTTCCGGATGAATATTTCCATGCGGTGCGTAAAAAATAGTATTTTTGCATGGATTTTATGGTATTTTGTGAAGCATGAGAAGATTGACACGTGAGGATTTTGTACGGCTGCTGGACAGCGATGTGTTCAGGATTATTACGGAAGTGGCCGACCGTGAGGGGATGGAATGTTATGTGGTGGGCGGTTATGTGCGCGACCTTCTTTTGGAACGCCCGTCCAAGGACATTGATGTGGTCACGGTGGGGAGCGGCATCAGGCTGGCCCGTGCGGTGGCCGCCCGGATGGGGCGCGGGGCAAACCTGAGCGTGTTCAATAATTTCGGGACGGCGCAGGTGAAGTTCCGCGGGCAGGAAGTGGAGTTCGTGGGGGCGCGCCGTGAGAGCTACAGCCACGATTCGCGCAAGCCGGTGGTGGAGGACGGCACGCTTGAGGACGACCAGAACCGCCGCGACTTCACCATCAACGCCCTGGCCGTGTGCCTCAACCGTCAGCGGCTGGGTGAACTGGTGGACCCTTTCGAGGGGTTGCTGGACATGGAAGACCGGCTCATCCGCACGCCCCTCGACCCCGATGTGACCTTCAGTGACGACCCCCTGCGCATGATGCGCTGCATACGTTTTGCCACCCAGCTGAATTTCTATATCGACGAGGAGACGTTCGAGGCACTGGAGCGCAACAGGGAGCGCATCGCCATCATCTCGCGCGAGCGCATAGCGGACGAGTTGAACAAAATCATGATGACGGACACGCCTTCGAAGGGTTTCGTGGACCTGTCCCGTTCTGGGCTGCTCCCCCTGATATTCCCCGAACTGGCCGCCATGGAGGGCGTGACCAAGGTGAAAGGGCGGGGGCACAAGGACAATTTCTACCACACGCTGGAGGTGCTGGACAACGTGTGCCGCCGCTCGGATAACCTCTGGCTGCGGTGGGCCGCCCTGTTGCACGACATCGGCAAACCGCGCACGAAGCGTTTCGACCCCGTGGCCGGATGGACGTTCCATAACCATAACTTCATCGGGGCGAAGATGGTGCCGGACATCTTCAGGAAGATGAAACTCCCCCTGAACGAGAAGATGAAATACGTGCAGAAACTGGTGGAGCTTCACATGCGCCCGATTGCCATTGCCGACGAAGAAGTGACGGACTCGGCCGTGCGCCGGCTGTTGTTCGAGGCCGGCGACGACATTGATGACCTGATGATGCTCTGTGAGGCGGACATCACGTCGAGGAATGCGCAGCGCAAGCAGCGTTTCCTGGACAACTTCAAACTGGTGCGCCGCAAACTGGTGGACCTGGAGGAGCGCGACCGCATCCGCAACTTCCAACCGCCCGTGACGGGCGAGGAAATCATGCGTGTGTTCGCCCTGCCCCCCTGCCGTGCCGTGGGCGTGCTGAAAAGCGCCATCAAGGATGCCATCCTGGACGGCCTGGTGCCCAACGAGCATGATGCGGCCTATGCTTTCATGATGGAGCGGGCCGCCAAGATGGGGCTGTGCCCCGTGGAAGACAAGGCGCCGGACGGTGCCGGCGGGGAATGAGGCGGGTGCGGGGCATCCGCAGATGTGCCGGAACCCGTGCGCCGTTTTGCGCAAGGACGAACCCGGGCTTCCGCAAAAAGCAATGGCTTTTTGCGGAAGTTTTTTTTGCCTTCCCACAAGGGGGGAGCCGCCACAACTGTGGGACGGCGGGTGCGGCGGGCAGTGCCCTGTGCTTATCGCGTCAGCGAGAAGCGCAGGCTGAAGCCGAAATCTTGCGTGATGGTTGGATAGGAGCTTGATGAGAGGAGCGGCTTGTTGCGCTGGCGGTCGTAGTAGAGGCTCAGGGTGACGTAGCGGCTCATGGTATAGTCGGCACTGAAAGAGGCTTTTATGGCCTTGTTCCCGCTGGTGGCCTCGGAGAGCGCCGTCTGGATGTCGCGCGTGATGGCATCCTGGTTGCGGAACGAGAAGTCAAAGCGCAGGTTCAGGTCATGGCTGATGGTGCGTGAGCTTCTCTGCGATGAAGAACCGGTGGTGCGGCTGTTGTTGCGGTTGTTCGACGCGTTGCCGCTCTGTCTGCTGCTGCGGCTGGTTGCCTTTTTCCGTCCCCCGAAGAGGGAGGAGAACTTGAAGTCGTTCACCTTGTATCCCCATCCGATGACAAAGTCTTTGCTGGACGTTTCGTTGAGCTGCACGGAAGTCATGCTCAGGGTGAGCACGCGCGTCTTGCGGTATTCCACACTGAAAGTCATGTTGTTGTTCAGCGTCAGATCCAGTCCGGCCAGGGGCGAGAAAGACTCGTTGATGGACACGGAACTGATGTCGTACATGCTGCAGGGTACGATGGAATTGTCCGTGACGCTCTGTATGAAGCCCAGGTCGCCCATGTATTGCATCCAGCTGCTGTATGTGCTGTATGAACCGACGGAATAGATGCTTTTGTAGGCATGGTTCAGCGTGACGCTCTTGAAATGGTCGCGTATCCAAGGCAGGTAGATCAATCCCTTGTACGACATGCTCCAGTTGGGCATCATGCGGGCCAGCGTCGGGAAGATGTCCAGCGGCGACTTGATGTCGCTCCCGCCGGTATAGGCGGCAAGGAAGGCCGGGATCATCACGTCGGCCGAATAGGTGTCCACGGTGCCGTTGGCCGTGTCGAACTGTCCTTGCAGCCCCGTGGCTTCCGGATAGGTGGCACCGGCATAGCGGGCTTCCACACGCTGCTGGAACGTGTTCAGGTATTGCAGGAAGCGGTTGAATGTCTTGCTGTTGTAGCCGTCTCCCGCATTGCCGCGGCTCTCGAAGGCCGACTTGATGGAGATGGTGGTCATGGTGAAGCTGCCGCTTTGCGTGGTGGGCATGCCCTCATACATGTATTGTATGCTCTTGTTGCGGCTCACCGTGCGGCTGGCGTTCAGGTCTATTTTCAGGTCAGACAGCGGTTCGAGCGTGGCCTTGATCTGCAGGTCCTCCGTGGCGTTGGTGGTGGCCGGCGTGCTGATGCTGTCGTTGTTGAGCAGCCATCCCCGTTCCTGTGCCTTTTCGATGTAGCTGTCGCCCGTGAAGCCGAAAGCGAAGTCCAGCCCCGGTGCCATGCTCCCCCCCGTGCGTTGGCCGAGCATGTCGCCCACGTTGGGCAGGAATCCCGGTAACGACATGGCATAGGTGTTGCTGTAGCTTAAACTTACGTTGCGCACCATCATCAGGAGACGGGTAGCCCCTTGGAGGTATGGATACCACGGTTCTTCCTTGAACGGGGTCTTGGCCATGACGTTGACGCGGAGTTTTATCGTGTCCATGTTCAGGATACGTATTTTGTTTTTGTCCAACTTCTTGTATTTGATGGGATAGCGTTTCCCTTTGGCGTCCACGGCCGTCACGCGTATGCGGCGGCTTTTCTGGTTGTGCACCAGGTTTGACGTGCTGTCGGGACGCAGGCTGACTTCGCCCACAAAACCTTTGAACCTTGTGCTTTTCGCCTTGGCATTGGCCACGCCCTTGGCGTTGGTCATCGTCTGGGAGTTCAGGCTGTCCTTGCCGGTGGTCTCCTGCGCGTCTTTTTGTTCCTTTTCGGCCTCTTCTTTTTCTTTTTGCGCCTTGGCCTTGGCTTTCTCACGGGTGTTCTTGTCCTTGGCCTTCTTCATCTCGCTGGCCGAGAATTTCTTGTTCACTTCTCTCAGGAACGGCGAGAGGTTGTAGAGCGTTTCCAGGTTGAAGCGCCCGTTCACGGTGGCGGAACGCTGGTTGTTGATGGTGTTGCCATAGGTTGTGCCGTCTTCCAGTTCCGTGCCGCGTTCCCAGGAATAATTGGCCGTGTAAGTGCCGTCCGCGCTCATCCACGCGAAGCAAGGGATTTTGTCGAGCGGCACTTTGTAAGAGGCCGTGAAGTCTTGTTGGTAGTCCAGCGGCCTGCCGAACCCCTTGAGGCTTTGTTTCACCGAGTCTTTCCACACCTTGTATTGGTCCGGATAAAGGTCTTTGTTCACCGGCACGTTCGGCTCTTCTATTTCTGCGTATGTGGCGGAATTGAAACTGAGCTTCAGGTTTTTGGTCAGGTCCCACCTCAGGCTGAAGTCGCGGTTCCAGAGGAATTCCTTGGAGTAGGAGAGCGGCAGCGACGTGAGGTCGCTCAGGTTGTCAACGTCGCGTTCCTGGTATTCATAATAGTTGCGCAGGATGTTCGTGTTGAAGCTGATGCTCTGCGGCAGGTAATTGAAGTTCTGGTCGCGGACGATGTCCAGCCATTTGCTCTTGCTCTTGATTTTCTTCTTGAAAGGTTCAAAGGCTTTGTAGTCCGGGGAGTAGCTGTAGTTGAGGGCACCGTTCCAGTTTTTCTCCGTTTCCCATGCGGTGGTTTCCCCCGTTGTGTTGGACATGCTGTGTGAATAGCTGAAGGTGAAGTTGGCAGGGTCGTAGGGCATGGGGTGCTTGGGGGTGGCCACATTGAATCTCAAGTTGCTCAGGCTGAAGTTCTTGTTGACGGTCACGGTGGTGGCTATGCTGAGCAGCGAATCCTTTTCTTCCTTGGTGGTACAGGCGGCCAGGGCGTCTTTGAGCAGTATGTCCGTGTCCAGCGGATTGTACTTGGGGCGTACAATCTCTTTGCTGAAAGAATAATAGATAGGTGCGTTGACACGGAGTTTTTCCGGCAGCAGCTTGCCCAGCTCGAAGCTGGTGGTGAAGCTGTAGTTGTATGTATCCTCCTGGTTGCGCTCGCTCACGGCATCTTCTATACCGCCGAACCCGGCGGTTTCTATGTGTCCGTAAAGGTTGACGGAGCCTATGTCGGCAAACTGTATGTTGAGGGTGCCCTGTGTAGCCCAGCCGCCATCGTCGCTGTATTCTTGCAGGCGCAGTTCATTGACCCACACTTCCACGGATTTTGTGTCGCTGGAATTGTTGCGGATACCTATCATGATGGTTTTCACCTTGCCCAGGGTCGGGTTTCCCATGATACTGATTTTGTTGTTGGGGCGGTCGCTGTCGTAGGTAGAGTACAGCGTGGTCAGTGTCGTGTTTCCGAGGCTTTTCTCGCGGTTGCGCGCCTTTTTCACGTCGGTGAACACAGACAGGTCGATGTCCAGCATGTTATCCTCCGGCCACACGGCGAGGCATTGCTCGGAGGAATAAGTGTCGTAGTGTCCTTCGGGTGTTAGCTGGAGGGGGATTTCATATTCGTAGTAATTGCTCCGGTAGTCTGAACCGATACGGATGAACACACTGGTCTGGTTGTCCTCCGTCTCAGTCACGTTACTCTCCAAAGCGTTGGCATGGACAAACATTTGCAGGTGTTTGTACTGTCGTATGTCCAGGCTCATGCTTTTGTAAACGGCACGGGCGTCACCGGAGCCCAAGTTCTTCACGACGAGCGACAGGGCCTGCTCGTTTTCTTCGGCCAACTGGCTTTGCGAAGGATCCACCACGCGGCTGATGCCTGGCGGAAGAACGTAGTTCACGGGCGTCTTGTCGTTGTTTTCCTCGATGTTCACGGCAGAGATCTCCAGCGTGGCGGTTACGGCCGGCATCTCGCCCGTGTAGAGTGCCTGTTCGTAGGCCCGCCATTCGGCTTTCACCAAGTCCAGTGTGGCGAAGCGCAAGACGATGGGTTGCTCGAAGTTGGTCATGAACATGCGCATGAAGCGGATGCTGGAGAAATCACTGATGCTGCCCACTTTCTTTTCGTATTCGTCCACCGGCACCCGGAATTGGTACCAGTTCACTTCCTCCGTGTTTCCGTTGCGCAACTTGACGCTGCTGGTACGGCTATCCACAATGTAGTTTTCACCCACCACGAAATCTTCGGGGCGGATGCTGATGTGGTATTGGTAATATTTCTCATATTCATTGAGCGTATAGTCTTGGTTGATGTCTTCCACATCAGGTGTGGTTTTGTACGCAGTGGAATAGGATTCGTTGGAATTCTGTGATGAGTTGCCTTCAGGAAGATTGATATATTTGTAGCGGTCCAGGATGCTGCGTTGCTCCGTGTCATAGTCGGTACCACGGAAATAATGGTAGTCGTCGGCTGCTGGGTCGGCCAGCAACGAATCATAGACAGCCGCGCTTACTTTTCCTTGCACGGCGGCGAGGAACTCACTGTAGGCCCCGAAAGTCTGTTCCTCTTCACTGCTGAGGCCGTCCAGCCCGATGTCTTGCAGTGCGAGAGCCCCAGACTCATTGTTGAAAGCATAAACCACGCTGGTGGTGGTGGGAACCCGCCCCCATGCGGTTTCCGTGTAGTAGCTGGAACTTCCGTCAATGGGCATGCCGCTTTCAAAGAATTTCATTCCGTCGTGGAGGATGTCTTCGCTCACTTCGCCCAGATTGATGTAAAAGTCGCCGCCGTAATTGCCTGTCAGGTCACGGGTGTAGATGAAAGGGTCGAGCATCCAGAATTCTATGTACTCGATGTTGGCTGTTTCGAAGTCATTGGTGTCCAGTTTGCGCATCATGCCTCCCCAGCGCGTTTCCGGGTTTGTGAGTTTGCCTTCGTAAGTGAGGTCCGTATCCAGATTGTAGGCACCCCGTTCGCTGGGATAGAAAGCAACGTTCATGACAGACAGGGAATTGGATGAACTGTAGCTGGTTTGCGTCCGGTTGGGATACAGTTCCCGTTCATAGACCTCCCGCACATAGTGGTTGGAAAGTTGTTCCAAGTCACTTTTGATATGCGAAGGGGTGAGCGACGAACTTTGCCGTGTGAAGAGCGGATCCACCGTGTACCAGCAGAGCAGGGCGCGGTTGTAACCCGCCCGGACATCGTTGACCAATGAATATTCCTCAAAGTCCGTAGGCACACTGGATATCATCCAGTTGGTGGGTTGCATCACACTGATGCCATTTTTTGTGTTTTCGAAATCATCGATGTAGGAAGCCGAGCCTTGGATATTCTTGTTCTGTCCGGCAATAAGCTGGGCAAACTCCCCGGTGAAGTTGATTTGGGAGGGGGCCGTCACATCAACGAACGGAATCTTGTCGATGAGATTGGTGAGCCATTGGCTCTCTTTCTTCCACGAGAGGTTGACGCCCCACAGGATGTTCCTCAACGGTTCGTCGCCAATATTGACCTTTGTGGTGAGCGGCTGTTCGTTGAGGAACATGAACGTGCCGCCGAAAGAGAGGTCCTTGTTCATGTCGTACTGCATGTTGAATCCCACCAGTGTCTTGCGCTGCATGCCGTAGTAGTCGTTGCTCTCGAAGTCCACGCTCACACTCGTCCCCGCATCGATGATGCTTTGGTTGATGATGGTCACCACGCCCAAGGAGTAATCCACCGTGTAGTCTTGGTTTTCCACCAGAGTCACGCCGCCGGCCGTCACCACCACGGAGCCTTGCGGGATATTCATGGCACCGAGGCTGATTTCTGCCGCGTTGCTGCCGGTATATTCCCCGGTGAGGATAAACTTGTTTTTCTCCGCAAGCTGTTTGGCCGTGGTCTTGGTGCAGGTGTATAATTCATCGAAGCAATATTTGTCGGCCAGCTCATCGTTGCCCAGATACTCCCTGAGGTGGCTGCCGAACGGTTCCACCACGGGGAAGTAGATGCGTCCCTTGTTGATGGTGTAGCCTTCCACGTAGTCGAACTTGCCGTTCGGGTTAGTCTTGTTGTTGGCATCCAGACGATCTAGGTTCATGATGCGCAGAATCTTGGTGCTTTTATACTGTTCCTCCGGAAGGTAGGATACATATACGCCGGCCGAGTCGCTTTCGTACTGGATGTCCAGCTCGAAGCCGTCTTTTTGTGTGCTGGTGGCTCCGAGGCTATACACGTTCTTCATCATCAGGTGCCAGTGCCCCATTTCCGGCGTGTTGGAGGTGCTTTTCAGGGTTTTGACAAAGAGAGCCTGGGTGTTGTCGGTCAGGTCGGACGAAAACTCACCCACCTGGTAAGTGGTGCCGTTGTAGGTGTATTCGAAGGCCACGGCCAGCACCTCGTCCGACTGCAGGGTAAAGTTCAGCGACACGTAGCCCAACGAAGTGTTCAGCGTATATTCCGATGATGAGAGCAGGCGTGCGCTTTGCAGTTTCTCGTAGTCCACACTCCCCTCGAAACCGCTGATGGCATCCAGTTCGGACGATGTCTGGCTGATGACGCGTGCGGCTGTGTATTGGGAGGTCATGGTGGAGTAGAGCGTATTGGCGTTGTTGGCCGCCACTTGTATGCTGCCGGCTGTCCATATCGGGTTGGAGATGCTGTCGTGTTCGCCTAGGTCGGTGAAGGCCACGATGTTGCGGTTACTGTCATAGCTCCCGCTCTTGTTGGTCACCCAGAACTCCGCGCGTTGGATGGTCACGCCGGACATGATGGTGGGCAGGCGGCTCATGTTCTGGTCGTAGTGGTCGCGGAAGAAGTGGGCCAGGAAGAAGTGGCGGTTTTCTTCGTATTCCGAAGCGGCGAATTCATAGTCGTGCGTCTGCGTACCGCCTTTAGACGACACGGTCTGTGATGATGATTTCTTTTGTGATACCACCGTTTGCAGCGACAGCTTGCCGAATTGCAGGTCGGTGCGCAGGCCGAAGAGCGACGATGAGCCTTTGATGAGCGATGAGTTGGTGGGCAGCGTTATGTTGCCGGCTTCGATGAGCTTGATGATTTCGTCTTCTTTGCCCTCGTAGCGCAGTTTCATGTTTTGGGAGTCGAAGTCGAAGGTGGCGTCGGTGTTGTAATTCAGGTTCAAGTTGATTTTGTCGCCCACGCTGCCGTTCATGCTCATGTTGATGGTTTCATCGAAGTCGAAGGAGAACGTTTTCCGCCGGTTTTCGGACAGGCTGGGGTTGTCTGTCCGTTTCAGGGTCCCGCCGATTTTCAGTTCGGCCGACCCTTGCGTCTTGAGCCGCACGCCGCCCGGCCCGAAAATTTTCTCCGCGGGTCCCAGATCGAACTGCATGTCGGTGAAGTCGAATTTGTCATTGCCTTCGTTTTCGAAGGCCTCGGCGTTCTTTGCCCGGAAATAGCTCTGCAGGGATTTCTGCAGGCTCCATTCCTGGTATTCCTCCGGCGACATGAGCAACGGGGCGTTCAGGTAGCTGTCGCCTATTTTTGTGCCGATGGTGTAAGTGTTGGTCTTTGGGTCATATACGGTGTCGGTCAGCAGGTTGTCGGGGTCGCGCAGGTCCATGCTCTGCCTGTTCAGGTCGTTCTCGTCGTTCGGTGCGGTGCGTTTTACGCTGAAGCGTGGCTTGACAGAATCCTGCGGGGCAGGGGCGTTTGCGTGCTCCTGCGGCCGTTGCGGCATGGCCGTCCCGCCCATGGCCGCCGGTGCGTTTATGCCGGTGGCCAGCAGGAGGACGCAGATGCCTGCCGTCAGATATTCCATCAGATGCTTCTGTCGGGCCATGTTCCTTGGGGTTGTTTTTATAACCTTTTGAGAGCGAGTTTGATGACCTTTTCTACCGGCGTTTCAGGCTCTTCTTCCAGGATGGCCAGTGCCACCTTTTGCGATGGTGCCGGCGGGAAGCCCAGCATGGTGAGGGCCGCCACGGCTTCTTCCATGGTCTCCGAATAGGCCGGCCGCGCCGTGGCACTGTGGCGTCCGGTGTCTGTCCCGCCGGTCTCCACGGTGTTTATCTTGTCTTTCAGGTCCACGATGATGCGCTGGGCCGTTTTCAGCCCGATGCCCTTCACGGTCTTGAGCAGCTTTTCGTTGCCGGAACTGATCACGTTTGCCAGTTCTGCCGGCGTGAGGGCGGAGAGGATCATGCGCGCCGTGTTGCCCCCTATGCCCGACACGCTGACGAGCAGCAGGAACAGGGAACGCTCCTGCCGTGTGGCGAACCCGAAGAGGGTGTAGGCATCTTCGCGGATGGATTCGCAGACGTACAGCTTGGCTTCCTTTTGTCCCTGCAGGGCAGTGAACGTGTTCAATGAGATGTTGAGGCCGTAGCCCACGCCGTGGCATTCTATGACGGCGGTGGCCGGAGTGAGTTCGACAACTGTCCCCTTCACGTATTCTATCATGTTTTGTCTTTTGGCTAAGATATGTTCTTAGGAAAAACGCGCTTCTTTTGCCTTTATTGTGCCTGCTTGTGAAAATCTGCAAATAAATGGTGGAATGTGGCTGGCGGGACGGAGGCGGGATGGACCGCGGCGGCAGGAGGCTATCCGCACGGAACGGGCGGACGGCCTTGCGCAAGAACCGTTCCGTTTTTGCGCAAGGCCGTCCGGGGGATTGCGCAAGGCTTTCCGCCGCCTTGCGCAGTGAGGGTTATTTCAGGTAGCGGGCCAGCGGGCTGTCTATGGCGCGCAGCCCTTGGGCGATGCCCTGGGCGTTGAGGCGCGCGCCCTGCAACGAGGTGTGCGTGTGGTCGCGGTTGTAGTAAGCCTTTGCGCCTTCCTTCCCTATGCCATCGAGGGCGTCTGCCGTGATGTTATGCAGGTCGATGAACTCCACTGCGGTTTCGGCCACCACCTCGCGGTACCAGCGGCCGTAGCTGTCGTTGCGGCGTTCGATTTTCCCGCCGGGCCATTCGTTGCGCGGGGTGAGCGAGACGAGGATGGGGGTGGCCCCTTTCTCGCGCACGTCGTCGATGAACTTTTTCAAGTACCAGCCGAAGGAGTAGATGACATCGTTGTAGGCCTTGTCGTCTTTCCGGACGCGGTAAACGTGGCTCGTGTCCTGCGCGCAGGCTATGGTCCCGCGGGCTTTGCCGCGGTCGATGTCGCCGATGTCGTTGTGCCCGAACTGGATGAGCACGAAGTCACCCGGCTGCAGGGCGTTGTACACCCTTTCCCAGCGTCCTTCCTCCAGATAGGTGCGGGTGCTGCGTCCGGCCATTGCTTCGTTGGCTATGGTGATGGCATCCGTGTCGAACACGTCGGCGGCCTGGCTGCCCCAGCCCCACATGCCGTCGGGGTCCTTGTCCTCGTTCTTCACCGTGGAGTCGCCCGTGATGAACACTACCGGCTTGCCGGGTTCGCGCTTCACTTGTGTGGCGGGCAGTTCCAGGTTCACAAGGCAGGCCTGCAGGCCTTTCAGTGCGGGGTGGGTGCTCGCCGCGATGCCCTCGGCGGCGGAGCGGGCGTTCAGCCTGGCCCCGAAGGCGCTGGTGTGGATGCGGTCGAGGTAGAAGTGATAGCCTGCCTTCCACGTGGAGAACCCTTCGAGTTTAGATGCCGAAATCTCGTTCAGGTCGATGAACGGCACGTCCTGTTCCTCGGCCACCTGGCGGGCCCACAGCCCGAACGTTCCGTCCACGCGGGCGATGTGCCCCGGATTCTTCTCGTCCCATGCGTTGCGGGGCGTGAGCGACATCAGGATGGGCTGTGCCCCCAGTGCCTTGCATTCACGGACAAAGCGGCGCAGGTATTCCCCGTAGCTGTACACCGTTTCCTGCCGCCCCGTTTCCTTGATGACGACGGGCAGGGAGTCCGTGGGGCTGATGCCGCGGATGGAGGCCCGTGCGCGCCCGCTGTCGAAAGGCCCGTTGTCGTTGTGCCCCAGCTCGATGATGACGTAGTCGCCGGGGCGGATGCCTTTCTTCACGTCGGGCCACAGCTGGCGGTAGAACGTCCGGCTGCTGGTGCCGCCCAGCGCGTGGTTTTCCACTGTGACGCGGCCGGCATCGAAATAATCCTGCGCAAAGCGCCCCCAGCCCCACTGGCCGTTGTCGCCGTTGCCGCGTGTGCCGGTGCGCATGGTGGAATTGCCCACGAGGAACAGCACGGGATGGTCATTCTGCCGCAACGACCCCGGAACGGGGCGGGCGGTGTTGGCCAGATCCAGGCTGTCGAGCGTGAGGTCGGTCACGTGGTTCACGTCTTCCATGGGCTGGAAATTACGGTTGGGCTGTGCGCCGAGCGGCAGGCTGCCGGCGGCGATGCCCAGGAGTAAAATGAGGGTTTTGTTCATGCACATTTCAGAATGGTTTTGTCTGCAAAGATAGCGCATAAGGATGGAAAAAGGGGCAAACGGGAGAGGAAAAAAGCACCGCGGCAGTAAATCTGCGCGCATTTCCGGCCACTTACCGCTTTTTATCCCTTTTTTGCTTGGGTGCTTGCCATAAAATCCGTATTTTTGCCAAACATGGGTTGCCACGGGCAACAGAACAAATCTTAATCTATCATACGCTAATAGTAAAAGGACTATGAGTTTAAAAATCATTGTACTTGCCAAGCAAGTACCCGACACGCGTAATGTCGGGCCGGACGCCATGACGCCGGAAGGCACCGTGAACCGCTCCGCATTGCCTGCCATCTTCAATCCGGAGGATTTGAACGCTTTGGAACAGGCGTTGAGACTGAAAGACAAACATCCGGGGGCAACAGTGACCGTCATCACCATGGGGCCTCCGCGGGCGGCCGAAGTGATTCGGGAGAGCCTGTACCGCGGTGCCGACAATGGCTACCTGCTTACCGACCGTGCCTTTGCCGGTGCCGACACGCTGGCCACGAGCTATGCCCTTTCCATGGCCATCCGTAAGGTAGGGATGCCGGACGTGGTGCTGGGCGGACGCCAGGCCATCGACGGCGACACGGCGCAGGTGGGCCCGCAGGTGGCCGAAAAACTCGGTTTCCCGCAGGTGACTTATGTGGAGGAAATCCTGGAATGTGCCGATGGCAAGATGACCGTGAAACGCCATATCGACGGAGGGGTGGAGACGGTGGAGACGCCCTATCCCGTGGTGCTCACGGTCAACGGCAGTGCGGCGCCCTGCCGTCCGCGCAATGCCAAGCTGGTGATGAAATACAAACGGGCCATGGTGCCGATGGAGAAGCCGGCCGAGGGTCTGGCTTATGCGGAGGAATACGACCGGAAGCCTTATCTCACGTTGGGGCAGCTGGGTGCGGCCGATGTGGATGCCGACCTGGCACAGTGCGGCCTGGGCGGCTCGCCCACCAAGGTGAAGGCCGTGCAGAACATCGTGTTCAAGGCCAAGGAGAGCAAGGTGCTGACGGCTTCCGATGCCGATGTGGAGGGATTGATACAGGAATTATTGGCTAACCATACAATCGGATAAACAATGAACAACGTTTTTGTATATTGCGAGCTTGAAGGCACCGCGGTGGCCGAAGTAAGCCAGGAACTGTTGACCAAGGGCCGCAAGTTGGCCAATGTGCTCGGCGTGCAACTGGAGGCCGTGGCCGCCGGTGCGGACATAACGGGAAAAATTGAACACCAGATATTGCCTTACGGTGTGGACCGGCTGCACATCTTCGACGCGCCGGGGCTGTCGCCTTACACTTCGCTGCCCCATACGGCTGTGTTGGTGAACCTTTTCAAGGAAGAGAAACCGCAGATTTGCCTGATGGGTGCCGACGTGGTGGGCCGCGACTTGGGGCCGCGCGTGTCTTCCGCCCTGCATTCCGGGCTGACGGCCGACTGTACGGCACTCGAAATCGGCGCGCATGACGACAAGAAAGCGGGCAAGCATTATGACAACCTGCTCTATCAGATCCGTCCGGCTTTCGGCGGCAACATCGTGGCCACGATTGTCAACCCGGAGAACCGTCCGCAGATGGCCACCGTGCGCAGCGGCGTGATGAAGGCCGAGGTGCTCGACCCTGCCTACAAAGGCGAGGTCATCGTGCACGATGTGGCAAAATACGTGCCCCAGACGGAATACGTGGTGAAAGTTATCGACCGCCATGTGGAAAAGGCCAAGAACAACCTGAAGGGGGCTTCCATCGTCATCGCCGGCGGCTACGGCATGGGCAGCCGGGAAGGTTTCGACATGCTTTATGAGCTGGCCCGCGAGCTGCATGCCGAGGTGGGCGGTAGCCGTGCGGCCGTGGATGCCGGCTTTTGCGACCATGACCTGCAAATCGGCCAGACGGGCGTGACGGTGCGGCCCAAGGTTTACATCGCCTGCGGCATATCCGGTGCCATCCAGCACATCTCCGGCATGAAGGAAAGCGGCATCATCATCTCGGTGAACAGCGACCCGAACGCGCCCATCAACGCCATAGCCGACTATGTTATCAACGGTACGGTGGAAGAGGTCGTGCCTAAGCTCATCAAGTATTACAAACAAAACAGCAAGTAAAACATGGCTAACTACTATTCAGACATACCGGAACTCAAGTATCACTTGGAGAATCCGATGATGAAGCGCATCGTGGAACTGAAAGAACGCGGCTTCAGAGACAAGGACGAATTCGACTATGCGCCGGTGGACTATGCCGACGCCATGGACTCATACGACAGGGTGCTGGACATCGTGGGCGACATTACAGCCAATGTGATTGCCCCGAATGCCGAGGGCGTGGATGCCGAAGGCCCGCACCATCACGACGGCCGTGTGGACTATGCCGGCGGGACGGTGGAGAACCTGGATGCCATGGTGAAGGCCGGCATGAACGGCATGACCATGCCCCGCAGGTACAACGGCCTGAACTTTCCCATCACGCCCTATACCATGTGTGCCGAGGTGGTGGCTGCGGCCGATGCCGGGTTTGGCAACATCTGGTCGTTGCAGGACTGCATAGAGACGCTCTATGAGTTCGGCGACGAGGACCAGCACCGCCGTTTTATCCCCCGCGTGTGCGCCGGGGAAACCATGTCGATGGACCTGACCGAGCCGGATGCCGGCTCTGACCTGCAGAGCGTGATGCTGAAGGCTACCTACGACGAGGAGAACGGCTGTTGGCGGCTGAACGGCGTGAAGCGTTTCATCACCAACGGCGACGCAGACATCCATCTCGTGCTGGCCCGTTCCGAAGAAGGGACCAGGGACGGCCGCGGACTGTCTATGTTCATCTACGACAAGCGCGACGGGGGAGTGGACGTGCGCCGCATCGAAAACAAGATGGGCATCCATGGGTCGCCCACCTGCGAACTGGTTTACAAGAATGCCCGTGCCGAACTTTGCGGCAGCCGCAAGATGGGGCTGATCAAATATGTGATGGCCCTGATGAACGGGGCACGCCTTGGCATTGCCGCCCAGTCGGTAGGCCTGAGCCAGGCTGCCTATAACGAGGCTTTGGCTTACGCCATGGACCGCAAACAGTTCGGCAAGGAAATCATCCATTTCCCCGCCGTGTACGACATGTTGGCCACGATGAAGGCCAAACTCGATGCCGGCCGTTCCCTGCTTTATCAGACTTCGCGCTACGTGGACATCTACAAGGCGCTGGACGACATAGCCCGCGAGCGCAAGCTGACCCCGGAGGAGCGTGCCGAACAGAAGAAGTATGCCAAGCTGGCCGACAGCTTCACGCCGCTGGCCAAAGGCATGAATTCCGAGTATGCCAACCAGAATGCCTATGACTGCATACAGGTGCATGGCGGTTCGGGGTTCATGTTGGAATATGCTTGTCAGCGCATCTATCGCGACGCCCGCATTACTTCTATCTACGAAGGTACGACACAGTTGCAGACGGTGGCCGCCATCCGCTACGTGACCAACGGCGGCTATATCGCCGCCATCCGCGAGTTTGAAACGGTTCCGGCCCTGCCGGAATATGACGGTTACATGACCCGCATCAAGGAGATGGCCGACAAGTTCGATGCTTGTACGAATGCCGTAAAGGAAATGAACCATCAGGAGCTGCACGACTTCGTGGCGCGCCGCCTGATGGAGATGGCCGCCGACATCATCATGTGCCACCTGTTGATGCAGGATGCCACCCGCCGTCCGGACCTGTTCGGCAAGAGCCTGGACGTATATGTGAACTATGCTGAGGCCGAAGTGGAGAAGCACTTCTGCTTTATCCGCAAGTTCACGCCCGGCCAGTTGGCGAACTACCGCCAGGCGGAAGCCGGGACAACGGCGGTATGATATAGGTCATAGGACAGTTGAAACGGGGACGTGTTCCGGCAGAGCGGGGCACGTCCTTCCTTTTTGTGGGAAAATCATCGGGACGGCAGGTTTTACTGTCCTTACAGATCCGCATTTTTTCTCTGCGTTACAGTGCCTTTGTGTCATAAGGCGGGCTTCTTGTACTATTCTCATTCGCGGGTCATGGCAGGCGATGTGTGCCATAATTATATTAAAAAAACAGACATGTGAGGAACTTTCTTTTGTTCAAGTAAGTTCTATTTGCTATCTTTGTTTCTGGAATTTTAAAGGAAAAGGCCGATGAAGTAGATTATATTGAATAAAATAAGGTAAGAAGGCATTTAGCTTTATTCTTGTTTCGGAAAAATCGCCAATTTAGAAGAAGCACCAAGAGTAAAAGTTAATGCCCACGTCAAACGGCGTGGGCTTTTACTCGTATATGGTGCATAAGGTGTTTGGCGATACCTCCGGAACATAGACGCAGTGAGAAGTCCACGTTTTTTGTTTGCTTTTGTTTCTAATGGAACATGATACACATCGGGAAGTTAATCGAGGCGGAGCTTCATCGTCAGGAGCGTTCCGTCACATGGTTCGCAAACAAACTCTGTTGTGAGCGTACAAATGTATATTCCATATTCAAGCGTGAAAGCATCGATACGGCATTGTTGGCCCGGATATCCAAGGTTCTTCACCACAATTTTTTCCAATATTACGTGAACGATTTGTCTGAACGTGATTTCTTTTCAACAAAACCGTGATTTGTTCCAACGGCGGACTTCGCCGGGAGGCGGAAGTTTGTTGTAATTTTGCCATATTGAATAATGCAAACAGGCAAAGTCATGAAACAGTTCATGCTTACTATCCTATGTCCTTTGTTTTTCTGTTCTTGTGCCGGCAGCATACCCATCAGCCTGCTGTGTGAAGAACAACAGATAGAGATGTATGTTAATGGAGAATATGCAGGGAAAGGGCTGGTGCAATATGTTGTCCCCAAAGGGACGGATTATATATATGTTTCATGCAGGGATGCCGGGGAGGAAGTCTATAGCCGCAGGCTTTATGTGAAAGGCATGAAAAACCATCTTTTCGAGTTGGTTATCCCCAAGGATTATCGTTATTCATCCGGACAGCAAGTTAAACCAAGAACAAGATAAGGAAATGAAAAAGAAATTATTTTTGCTGGGAATGCTATTCATTCTCATTGCGGGTACGGAAGCTGCGGGACGTTCGAAAATGGTAAAGATAATGGTTGAGCCTAAGGAAGCGGCGATTTACGTCAATAACACGCTGCTGGGTTACGGCTATGCAGAATTCAAGCGTCCCGATAAGAAAAACGGAGTTGCCGTTATTCGTTGCGAATGCAATGAATACAAGCCGTTGCTCACAAAATTTTACGGGGCCGACAAGCGGACCAGCATCTCATTCCAGTTGCAGCAGGATGGGTTTTACCGCGCATCGGCAGCTTCTGGCATTGTGAACAAGTTTTTCACGGTTGACATTGATTCGAGGTATTACAACGTGGAAGGGGAAAAGGTAAATGTGGAAGCGGCCTGGAAACTGCTTCATCAGATTCTTTTGAATTACTTTGAAGAGATTTCTGTTACGGACATATATGGCGGATATTTGCAGACACCGTGGCAGTATAAGACATTCACCTTGTCGGAGATGCAGCTCAGGAACAGGGTGACGGTGCGGGATATTTCCACACCCCGGCGGGCTGCCTTCCAAATCAAGGTGTCCTCTGAGGTGGCAGGGAACCATGCCGCCCGGCATGGGGAATTCACGGAAGTGGACAGGATTCCCAAGGAACTGGAGCCGCTTCTTGAGGAATTGCAGACCCGTATAGGCAAGGTGAGCAGTTTGTGATTGAGGCTTAATTTTTATTATTATGGATATGATTGCAAGAAAACTGATGGGAGGACTGGCACTGATGGCGGCCGTATCTTCCGTGGATGCCCAGACTTTTAAAGAAACGTTTGACGCGAACTCGTTGGAATGGACCGAATGTGCCTATGACAATGAGTATGGGACTGCCATTATCGATGGTGGGAAAATGACTGTGACTTCAAAGGGTGAGAAAAAGGGCCTGGGCGTTGCGCTTACGCTCATGAGCGGGGTTCCGACGAAATCCGGCGTGAACACTTTCTTTGAAACGCATTGTTATGCTCCGCTCGATGTGCAGAAACCGTTCAAAATAAGGACACATGTCAAGGTCCAAAAGCTGGCAGACGATAGGACGACGGGTCTGGTGTTCAATTATAAAGACGGCGGGAACTTTTACAGTTTTAACTTCAACGATGAGATGGTGCGCTTTGAGCGTCACGTGGATGGTGCTATTGTAGGGTTCATTTCGCAAGGCGTGAAATGGACTAAGGTAAAAAAGGTTGACCAGGAGTGGGAACTTATCAGTGACGGCCAGATACTGACGTTTGTCGTGGATGGTGTGCCGATAATGAAAGTGCGCTACATGCCGTTGGATTATTCGGGTTTCGGCTTTTATACTTATGGCAAACAGAAGTTGGTTGTAGATGATGTTGAATTCATCCAATTATAGCCGGGTGTTCAGATCCGTCCGGCAACTGGTCCCGGTTTGCCCGTTGAGGATGGCTTCTTGCGGGCATCCGGGAACAGTTGTTTGCACTTTCCATCACGCCGGCTTGCGGCGGAAACATTCCCACATCTGTTTCCAAAGGTTTTCTCAGGGCCTGTACATAAAGAAGTGTGGCATGCAGTTCCACGTATTCGTGTTAAAAGGTATTTGGTATGATTTTTAAATGGCTGCTTAAAAAACTATTTGGATTATCTACAAATGATAGGGAAACGCCAATTGATTATCCATTACCTTTTGATGAACTTGACAAAAAGAAAGAACGTGTAAAGCAAAATAGGGACAAACTTAAGCAATCACCAACTGATTGGTATTCCTTAAATATTCCTCTCCACAAAGATGAATTACAAACTCGTGTCTTTTCTCCGCGTAAATTTGAGAATATACCTTCCCTCCAAGTTTTAAAAGATGAAAGATTAAGAAAAGAGGCACATGAATTAGCAGTACAAGAGGAAAAGGTAAAATCATTATTGGATAAACTTGAAACCTTTATTACGCAGCGAAAGTTTCGAGAGGCAAAGCAAATAATTGATGAAATTACGCGTGAAATAGTGCGTACAAAAGATTCGGGCATAAGAAAGCAATACACACTTTTGCAGAAATCTTTATCTGAATTAGAAAGAGAATTAGAACATGAGAGACTTGTTAGGTTAGTCGAAGAACAAAAGCGCAAAGAGGAAGAAGAACGTAAGAAAAGAGAAAGAGAAGAAAAGGAAAGAATAGAGAATGAAAGAAGAATAGCAGAAGAACGAATACGGCGACAGCAGGAAGCAAATAGACTTGCCGAAGAAGCCAGAAAGAAAGAGCAAGCAGAATTAGCAGAAAAGGAACGATTAGAGATTCTATCTACTGAGCGAAAAGAAAATTGGTCTGATTTCAAACAAATATTGGACGATAATGGTATTCGATACCTATACCATTTCACGGATAGACGGAATATTCCATCAATTAAGAGGCATGGGGGGCTATTCTCTTGGCATTATTGCAAGAAAAACAATATAACTATTCCGTGTCAAGGTGGTGATTATAATTCACAAGAGTTAGATAAAAAATATGGTTTAGAAGACTATGTTCGTTTGAGTTTTTGTAATGACCATCCTATGGCTTATCGTTTACAGCAATCGGGAAGTGATATAGTCATCCTAAAAATTAAAGCAGATGTGGCTTTACTAAAAGGTACACTGTTTTCCGATATTAATGCAGCAGATAAACTTCATACTCACGGAGGAGAATTAGATGATTTGAAAAGGGTCAATTTTAACGCAACTAAAAGGAATTATGTCCGTAAAGATGATATTGATTTCAAGCCTCATCAAGCTGAAGTCATGGTAAAGACATTTGTTTCGAAGAAATATATTGTAAATCTATATAATTTTTGAATTATGGTTTATATAGAAAGCAAAAAAAGAAAATTGGAAAAGATAAAGGAAGAATATCCTAACGCCGTAATACTAGATATTACTTCCAATTCCGAGACGCGGTACGCAAAAATCTTGAGCCCGTTTTATCCACACGGAAATATACCTATTCCTTTTACTGATGGGTTAAAGGCTACGTGTGTCGAAGCTGTATGGCAAGGACTAAAAGTCTTTGAGAATGCAGGTGTAGATATTGCGACATTCAAGAATGATACAATGCGAGGTTTAAAACGAACTGTACGAAAATATGGAATGCCCAAAGGACACAGTAAAGGAGTTTATAGCAAAGAGTTGTTGGGATACTTCGAAGCGAGGATGCTTATCTATCTTCCAACATATAAATGGGTGCTAGACAATGTTCCCGAAGTTCATCATGTAATAGAAAGAATAAAAGCGCAAAGCAAAATTCAAGATATTGTATTGTTAGATTATAATACTGCTAATTTTCGGGATATCTCAAAACCTTTGTCACATGCAGGATTAGTAAAACTCTATATTGAAGGCAAATATCCAAATGGAATAGAGGGTTATCAACCAATGTCACAAGAAGAGATAGATGCTAACAAACTGAAAGCAAAAGAATTCAAGAAGGAACGAAAAGCCCAAAAGAAGACAAGCGAAAGTATACAAAGTAAAAGTCTGTTCGAATAAAACAACTGATTAAGACATAATAAAAATGGAAAATATAAATGAAAATATCGGTTTAATTGTTGCGTTCATTGTCGTCATGACCGTTATCATACTACAGATTTGCAGTTTCTTTAAAACAAAAAAGAAAATCAAAGAATTCAACAATTTATTTGAAGAAGCTAATAGTTTATCTTTAAAAGAAACTTCTATCACTCCATATGTACTAAAAGATAAACAACGATTGACAGATTTTTTAAAGAACATTCCTCCACGCAATACTGATGACGGAAGTAATATTAACTATACTAATTTATCACTTATAGTTCTTCAAGATAAAGAACCATCCAATCAAAGATTTGAAACAATTATCAATAGAACCAATGAGTATTTATGCAAGAACACTGGAACAAGTGCAGACTTGGAAGTACTTGAAGATATATGTAATAGCCAAAAGGAAACATTGGAGGATGAAATACAAAGCAGTCTTAATGTCCCACTGTATTTAGGACTAGCTGGCACATTTATAGGAATAATTACTGGATTATTAGGTGTGGATTTTGACCAAATTTTTGCAAACAATCTAAATGGCTTACAGCATTTGTTATATGGTATAGTTGCTGCTATGTTTGCCAGCTTGTTAGGTTTGTTCTTTACAATATATAATAGTGCAGTTGCATATAAAGCTGCAGTAAGCAAATGTAATAACGGTAAAGAGGATTATATAAATTTCTTAAGGCGAGAGTTGATGCCGTTATTATCAAATAGTATGGCTTCAAGCCTAAATTCATTAAAGG
>CAZGSE010000015.1:0-53464 GCA_964528135.1 uncultured Paraprevotella sp.
GTGTTCGTCCTGTTCCTGAAAGCGAACTTTGGCTTTTCGCCGGAAACGGCCGGAGCCATATACGGCACTTTCCTGGGACTGGTTTATTTCCTGCCGTTCGTGGGCGGCATCCTGGCCGACCTTTTCGGTTACGGCAAGATGGTCACCATCGGGATTCTCATCATGTTCCTGGGCTACCTGTTCCTTTCCATCCCGTTGGGTTCCGGGGCGGTGGGTGTGGCCGGCATGGCCTGTGCGTTGCTGCTCGTCAGTGTGGGCACGGGGCTGTTCAAGGGCAACCTGCAGGTTATGGTGGGCAACCTTTATGATGCGCCGGAGCATGCCGCCAAGCGCGATTCTGCATTCTCCATTTTCTATATGGCCATCAATATCGGGGCTTTGTTCGCTCCTACGGCGGCCGTCAAGATCATGCAGTACGCCCAGCAGTCGTTGGGCGTGTCCGAGAACGATTCCTATCACTTTGCTTTCGCTGTGGCCTGCGTGTCCCTCGTTGTCTCCATCGCCATATATTATGGTTCCCGCAGCACGTTCCGCCACGTGGAGGGCGGCAAGAAGGCGGCCGGCAAGGCGGCGGCTCTTCAGGACAGCCAGGAACTGGCTCCCGCCGAGACCAGGGCCCGCATCGTGGCGCTTTGCCTTGTGTTTGCCGTGGTGATTTTCTTCTGGATGGCCTTCCACCAGAACGGTCTGACGCTGACCTTGTTTGCCGATGAATTTACGGCGAAGTCCTCGTCGGGCGCGGAGAGCATGATGTTCGATGTGGCCAACCTGTTGTTGTGCATTTTCATTGTCTATGCCTTGTTCTCGCTTTTCCAGAGCAAGACGGGACGTGGCAAACTCATTTCCGCGCTGGTGATTCTGGCTTCGCTGGGCGGCCTGGCCTACAAGTATTCCGTGTTGCCGGAGTCCACGCCGGTGGATGCCCCGATATTCCAGCAGTTCAACCCCTGTTTCGTGGTGGCGCTGACACCGGTTTCCATCGCGTTGTTCGGCCGGCTGGCCCGCAAGGGCAAGGAGCCTTCCGCACCGCGCAAGATTGCGTTGGGCATGCTGGTGGCCGCTGTGGGTTTCCTGATTATGGCCGTCGGTTCGTGGAATTTGCCCAGTTCGGGCGGGCAGCACGAAGCCATGGAGGCCGGAACGGCCATGCTGGTGTCTCCCAACTGGTTGATTTCCACTTACCTCGTACTGACTTTCGGCGAACTGTTGTTGTCGCCCATGGGCATTTCGTTTGTATCCAAGGTGGCTCCTCCCAAATATAAGGGGATGATGATGGGCGGTTGGTTCGTGGCCACGGCCATCGGCAACCTGCTGACGTCTGTGGGCAGCTTCCTGTGGGGCACGTCCCTGCCCTTGTGGCAGGTGTGGGCGGTGTTCGTCGTGCTGTGCCTGCTCTCTGCGGTGTTCATGTTTTCCATGATGAAGCGGTTGGAGCGGGTGGCCTGACCTTTCCGGGGTTGCGCCGCATCCTCTGGTTTTGTGCGTACAAACGAGAATCGCCTTGCGCAAGATCCTTTCCGTTCTTGCGCAAGGCGATTTCGTTTTCCCTGCAAGGCTCTTCCCGCCCTTGTCCTGTGGGCTTCGGCCGGCCTTGTTGCCCTGTGGCCCGTGTCAGCGGTTCACCCAGATGTCCGGCATGGGCTTGCGGCTCTTTTCCGGGATGTCGGCAGAGGCCGGATAGCCGATGGGGATGATGGCGGCCGGCTCCCATCCTTCGGGCAGGCTGAACAGTTCGTGGCACAGCTGCACGTTGAAATTGCAGACCCAGCATGTGCCCAGCCCTTGTTCGGCAGCGGCCAGGCAGAGGTGCTCGATGGCGATGGCTACGTCGATGTCGGCATGGTTCTTGCCGTCGTAGCGGCGTGTCCAGGCTTCAACCCGGTTTTCGCAGGCCAGGATGTAGGCCGGTGCCTCACGGAACCATTCGCGGTCATAGCATTGCTGCAACCGTCTGCGGTCTTCTTCCGAAGTGCAGAAGATAAATTTCCATGGCTGGCGGTTGACGGCCGACGGGGCCAGCCGCGTACACTCCTTGATGTATTCCAGTTTCCCGGCCGGTATGGCATCCGGGCGGTAGGCGCGTACGGAATAGCGCGCCAGGCAAAGTTCCTTGAAGTTCATAATCCCTGTGTTTTTTAAGGTTGTTTGGACAAATGTACGAAAAAACAAGGAAAGTGTGTGGGGGAGGGGTGAAAAATATTACCCGCTTGTGTGCGTGTCCTCTTCCGGTCCGTTGCCGGGCTGCCTGGCGTATTCATACAGTTTCCTGTAGAAAGCGGTGCGGCAAAGCGTGCGGCTGTCGCCCACGAGGATGAGTTTCATCCGCGCCCTGGTGATGGCCACGTTCATCCGCCGCAGGTCGTGCAGGAAACCGATTTCCCCGCTTTCGTTGCTCCGCACCATGCTGATGAGGATGATGTCGCGCTCTTGTCCCTGGAACCCGTCAACGGTGTTCACCGTCAACAGTTGCCGGTAGGGGGCGAAGAAAGCGTCCTTGCGCAGCAGGGAGCGCAACAGGTGTACCTGCCCTTTGTAGGGGGAGATGACGCCCGTGTCCAGCCGTTCAGCCAGAATCCGTTCTTTCCCGATTTTCCGGAAATAGGCTTTCAGGATGTTCAGGGTCAGCCGTGCCTCGGCCGGGTTGGAGCGGCTGGTGGTGTCGGGGTTCTGCGCTTCGCCGAAGTCCGGGCTGTCCGTGTCGGCTTCGGTGCCGGTTTCCGTTTCCCCCTCGTCTTGCAGATAGGGGGCGGTCTGCCCGCTGTCGGCCGTGTCAATCCATTCCATCGGGTTGTCCCAGTCCAGTATGCCGCGGTATTTTACTTCCGGCGCGCTTTCCACTTTCCCTTCATAGAAATAGTTGCTGGAGAAACGCATGATGCTTTCGTTCATGCGGTATTGCGTGCGGAGCAGGCTGACCGCTCCGGGATGGCGTGCGGCGATGGATTCCATCAGGGTGCGGTCCAATCCCCCTTTCAGGGCCGCGGGGCATTTGATGGTAGGCGGCAACTGCCGGTGGTCGCCGGCCAGTATGACCCGTCCGGCTTTCTGTATGGCAATCCAGCAGGCAGCCTCCAGGGCCTGTGCCGCTTCATCGATGAACAAGGTGGAGAAATGCTTGCCCGCCAGCGTGCGGGCGGCACTGCCCGTCAGGGTGCAGGCGATGACACGCGCCTCATTGAACAGGCTTTCGCTGATGGCGATTTCCAGTTCCGTGGCGCGGTCGCGCAGCCGGGCAATCTTCTGGTGGAAAGCGGTGCGGTTCGTGGAGGGGCGGTGGGCATACAGTTCGCGTATGGTTTTCCGTATGGCCCAGAGTTGCGGATAAGAGGGGTGCGACTCGAAACGCCGTTCGTAGGTGAAAGAAAGCATCTTGTCGTTCACGCGCGAAGGGTTGCCGATGCGCAGCACGGCCACCCCGCGGTCGGCCAGTTTCTCGGCAATCCAGTCCACGGCCATGTTGCTTTGCGCGCACACGAGCACCTGGTTTTCGCGGCGCAGGGTCTCATAGATGGCTCCCACCAGCGTGGTGGTCTTTCCGGTGCCCGGCGGGCCGTGCACGATTGCCACGTCCTTGGCCCTCAGCACCTCGTTGACAGCGGCCTCCTGCGTGGCATTCAGCCAGGGGAAGCGCACGGGCAGGAATGCGAAACGTCCCGCCGGAGAAGTGCCGTGGAACACCTCCCGCAGTTCGGCCAGCCTCCCGTGGCGGGCAGCCGACACGCGCTCCAGTGCCTCGAACATCAGCCGGTAGGTGGTTTCGTCCAAAGACAACTGTACGCCCACATGGCCGTTGCTGTCCGCCAGCTGTGCCAGGGCGTTGCTGTCGGGCAAGGCTATGACCATGCGGTCACCGTCCACGAAACTGACCGTGCCCGTGAACCTGAAGTAGTGCAACATGCCGCCATGCCCCCGTCCGTAGGGGATGCCGGAGGCGTCTTGTGTGAAGAAACACACCTGTTTCCCCGGTTCAAAAGAGTGTTCTTGTCCTGTATGCCCGGTGCGTTCGGCCTCCACCACCAGCTGGTTGAGCGAATTGTAGTAACTCCTGCCCAGGCTGAGCGGATACCAGCACACCCCTTGCCTTATTTTGCGTGCGATGCCGGTTGTTTCCGCCTGTTGGCGGAACTGCGCCTTTTCGTATTCGTATTCCAGTTGCAGAAGCCGGCACTGCTGCTGGAGCCACAGGATGGAAGATGAAGTCATGGCCGGGTCAGGATTTTGTTGAGGGGGAAGAGGATGGCAGTGCTTCCAGGGCGGCACGGCTCTTGCTCTGCGTCACCAGCCACACCCCGCTGAACACCAATGCCACGGCCAGCCCCTGGCACCAGCCGAATGTGCCCAGGCCGGCGGTCACGCTGACCACGCAGGCCACGATGGGTTGCACATAGTTGTACATGCTCACGATGGTGGGGCGCAGCATTTTCTGGCCGGTCATCATCAGGATGTAGGCCAGATAGGTGGCCACGAACACGACGAAAGCCGTTTCGCCGTAGGTGCTTGCCGGAATCCCGGCCCAGGGCAGCGAGGCCAGCTCCCCGTAGGTGAAAGGCAGGATGAAGATGGCGGCATAGGTGAACATCCATTTCATGCACGTCACCACGGAATATTTCTGGGTCACTTTCTTGAACACGGTCAGATAGACGGCGAAACTGCATTGTGCCGTGAGGCACAGCAGGTCGCCCGTCAGGCTGCCGCCGCTCTTTTGTGCCGTGCCGCTGTTGCCCATGATGAGCAGCAGTGCGCCTATCGCCCCGCAGAAAATGCCCATCACCTTTTTGTTGGTCACCGGTTCTTTCAGGAATAAGGCGGCCAGCACCATGGTCACGATAGGCAGGATGGTGGTGACGATGCTGGCATCCACCGGCGAGGTGAGCGACAGCCCGATGGTGAAGCAGCATTGGTTGAACACGATGGCCAGCATGCCGGCAAAGAAAAGCTGCAGCATGTCGTGCGGGCTCACTTCTTCCTTTTGGCGTCCCAGCAGGGACGTGAGCCAGAAACAGGCCGCGGCACCTACAACGCGGAAACTGACCAATGCCAGCCCGCTGATGCCGTTCGACATGGCATCTTTGCCCAGCGGCGCCATCAGCCCCCAGGCGGCACAGGCCGCGAACATGCAAAGGTGGCCTGCCAGGTTCTTGTCTTTGTACATCTTGTCGGTTGCTTTTTGTCAGATTGTCTTGTCGTGGAAAACGGTGCAAAGTTACGGCTTTTATCACAAAATTTAGCATTCTGCTGTTGCTTCTTTTGCAGGGAAAGGTTATCTTTGTGGAAAGAGGATGCAAAAAGGCACAGGTTATGGGACAGCTGGGAAAATACATCAAACGCATTGAAATCGACTCGTTGTGGTGCGGGCAGAAGCATATCGTGTGGAACCTGGACCGCTGGGTGAATATCCTGAGCGGGGTGAACGGGGTGGGGAAGAGCACAATCCTGAACAAAACCATCTCCAGCCTGTTGCACATGGTGAAAGACGGGACGGACGACATGCCGAACGTGAAGTTGACTTATGCCCCGGAAGATGCCACCGGCGTGCGCTTCGATGTGGTGCGCAGTTTCGACCGCCCGCTGATTCGCGGCAACCTGCTGGAGAAACTGGCCGACGACCGTGTGGCTACGGAACTGGACTGGCAGCTTTACCTGCTGCAGCGCCGCTACCTGGATTACCAGGTCAATGTGGGCAACCGCATGATAGAGATGCTCACGGAGGGTGCTTCCGATGCGCGGGAAAAGGCGCAGGAGGCGGCCTCGGCAAGGAAGATGTTCCAGGACATAGTGGACGACCTGTTCCGCGAGACGGGCAAGAAACTTCTCCGCAATTCCAATGAAATCCTGCTGGAGCAGTACGGGGAGACGCTTTCGCCCTATAAACTCTCGTCCGGCGAGAAGCAGATGCTCGTGATCCTGCTCACGGCATTGGTGGAGGACCGCCAGCCCTATGTGCTCTTCATGGACGAACCGGAAGTAAGCCTGCACGTGGAATGGCAGCAGCAACTTATCGGGCTGATACGGCAGCTGAACCCGAACGTGCAGATCATACTGACCACCCATTCGCCGGCCGTCATCATGAACGGGTGGATGGATGCCGTGACAGAAGTGACGGACATTACCCTATGAACCGCACGGGTGGAGGAGGATACCGCATGGCAAAAAGGTTGTCGGAGAATCTCACTTCCCTGTACCTGGGGGCGGCGCAGCAGTTGAAGTCCAAGACGGCGCGCCACAAAATCGTGGCTTATGTGGAGAGTTACGACGACATCTTCTTCTGGCGCACCGTATTGGACGATTTCGAGAATGAGGAATATTACTTTGAAATCATGCTACCCTCCAGGAACACCCTGGGAAAGGGCAAGAAGTTGGCACTGGCCAACAAACTCGGCTCCCAGCTGGGCAATTACATGATTGCCTGTGTCGATGCCGACTACGACTATCTCTTGCAGGATATTACGCAGACATCGCGTTTCGTGAACGGGAACCCTTTCGTGTTCCACACCTATGTGTATGCCATTGAAAACTACCAGTGCTATGCCGGGACGCTACACCGCGTGTGCGTGATGGCCACGCTGAACGACCGGCAGTTGGTGGATTTTGAGGGTTTCTTGCGCGACTATTCGCAGATAATCTGGCCGCTGTTCGTCTGGTCTGTCTGGGTGCACCGCCACGACCGTTACCGTGAGTTCACCCTGACGGACTTCGGCAACCACATCGGTTTCGGGGATGTGAACGTATATCATCCGGAGCTCACGCTGGAGGCGGTGCGGCGGAAGGTCAACCGCAAGGTGGCGTGGCTGCAGCGGCATTTCCCGCAGGCCCGGAAAGATTACGCCGGCCTGAAGCAAGAACTGCTGAAGCTGGGAGTGACGCCCGAAACCACTTATCTTTTCATCCAAGGACACACGCTGTTCGACAATGTGGTGTCGCCCCTGCTGGGGCCGGTGTGTGCCCTGTTGCGCAAGGAGCGGGAGCGCGAAATCCGCGATCTGGCCGAACACGACGTGCAGCGGCAGAACGAGCTGGCGTGTTACCAGCACAGCCTGCATTCCTTGGAAGACATGTTGCGCAAGAACACCGGGTTCAAGGACGCGCCGCCTTACCGCATGTTGCAGCGCGACCTCCGCCGGCTGATGGAGCGGATAAGCCGGCGTGCTACACGAAATACTTGTCAATCTTCTTGATGAACATGTCCTGGCAGAACACCACTACGCTGTCGCCTTCCTGAATCCGGGTCATGCCGTTCACGCGCATGCCTTCCCCTTTCCTTACGAGCCCGCCGATGGTTACACCGGCCGGCAGCCCCAGGTCTTTCACAGGCTTGCGGGTGACGCGTGCCCCCGCTTTTACCTCAAACTCTGCCACATCGGCATCGGCCACGGTGAGGCACTTCACGTTGCTGACGTCCGCATCCAGCATCATCTGGTAGATGTGGCTGGCGGCAATGGTCTTTTTGTTGATGATTGTGCCGATGTCCAGTTTTTCGGCCATGGAAATGTAGTCCATGTTTTCCACTAAGGCCACGGTCTTTCTCACGCCCAGCCGTTTGGCCGTGAGGCAGGCCAGGATGTTGCTTTCGCTTTGCCCGGTCAGGGCGGCGAAAGCCTGCGTGTGCTGTATGCCTTCGGTGATGAGGAGCGAAGAGTCGCGCCCGTCGCCGTTGATGACCATCACATCGCTGTCTCCCAGGGCTTCGTTCAGTTCGTTGCAGCGTTGCGGGTCGCGTTCTATGATTTTTACCTCCATGTATCCCGGTACGCCCAGGGCCGTGTGCATGGCCGTCCGTCCGCCTCCCATTATCATGACATTCTTTACATCGGCATAATGCTCCTTGCCCACGATCTTGCGGATGTAGGGGATGTATTTCTTTGTGGTCATGAAATAAACGATGTCGTTCAGCCGCAGCGAGGTTTCCCCGTTGGGAATGATGGTGGTGTCATCCCGCTTGATGGCTACGATGTGGTAGTTCGTGTCCGGCCTGCAGAGCGTTTTGAGGGGAATGTCGAGGATTTCGGCCGTTTCGCGCAGTTTGATGCCCAGCATGACGAGCGCGCCGTTGTGCACTTCCCACCATTGGCGCACCCAACTGTGCCTGATGCCTTCCACAATGTCCTTGGCGGCCAGTATTTCGGGAAAAATCAGCGAACTGATGCCGATGTCCCGGAAGAAGTCCTTGTATTCGGGATACAGATACTCGGCGTTGTCTATTCTGGCCACGGTTTTTTTTGCGCCGAGCGTTTTGGCCAACATGCAGCAGGTGATGTTCTTCATCTCGTCCGGCGTGACGGCGATGAACAAGTCGGCATTTGCCGTCCCGGCTTCCTTCAGCCCGTTGATGGACGTCGGCTTGGCGTTGAGCGTCATCAGGTCCACGTTGTCGGCCACCTTGGCCAGTTTTTCCTCGCTTTCGTCCACCAGGGTGATGTTCTGGTTCTCCCTAGCCAGCAGTTGGGCGAGGTGGGTGCCGACGGCTCCGGCACCGGCAATGATGATTTTCATGTCGTTTGTGTTGTTATGATGGAACGGAGTTGCCCGACGATGGCCTCGACGTCAATGCCCACGATGTGCTGCAGCTCCGGGATGCTCCCGTGTTCCACGAACGTGTCCGGCAGTCCCATCCGCCTGATGCGGGGATGGAAGTCGTGGTCGGCCATGTATTCCAGTACGGCCGAGCCGAGCCCGCCGCGCACCACGCCGTCTTCCAGCGTGATGATGTGGCGGAAGCGTGTTCCCGCTTCGTGCAGGATGTCCTCGTCCAACGGTTTCAGGAAACGCATGTCGTAGTGGGCCACGGTGAGGGGTTGCCCTTTCTCTTCCTGTTCCCGTTCAAAGCGGCGGATGGCTTCGGCGGCGGTGTTGCCTATGGGGCCTATGGAGAGCAGGGCGATGTCCGTTCCGTCTTTGAGGCGTTGCCCCTTGCCCACTTCGATGGCTTCCAGCGGGCACTTCCAGTCGGTCTGCGTGCCCCGTCCGCGCGGGTAGCGGATGACGAACGGCCCTTTGTCGGGCAGTTGCGCCGTGTACATCAGCCGCCGCAATTCTTTCTCGTTGAGTGGCGAGGCGATGGTCAGGTTGGGGATGGGGCGCAGTGCGGCCAGATCGAAAGCACCGTGGTGGGTGGGGCCGTCTTCTCCCACCAGTCCGGCCCGGTCCAGGCAGATGACCACGTTCAGCCGTTCTATGGCCACGTCGTGGATGATGTTGTCATAGGCCCGCTGCGCAAAGGAAGAGTAGATGTTGCAGAACGGTAGCAACCCGTCTTGTGCCATGCCCCCGGAGAAGGTGATGGCGTGCCCTTCGGCAATGCCCACGTCGAAAGCCCGGTCCGGCAGGGCTTTCATCAGGATATTCATCGAACAGCCGGAGGGCATGGCCGGGGTCACCCCTATGATGCGCGGGTTGATGCGGGTCAGTTCGAGCAGTGTCTCCCCGAACACATCCTGGTAGCGGGGGGGGAGGTTGGCGGTGTCTGCCGTGAGGCGTTTGCCCGTTTCCTTGTCGAACTTGCCGGGGGCGTGCCAAATGTCGGCGGCCTGTTCGGCCGGCTTGAACCCTTTGCCTTTCACGGTGTGGATGTGGAGCAGTTTGGGGCCTTTCATGTTTTTCAGCGTGCGCAGCGTGTGTACGAGCTCGATGACGTTGTGCCCGTTGCTGGGGCCGAAGTAGCGTATGTTCATTCCTTCGAACACGTTCTGCTGGTTGCTGATGAGCGACTTCAGCGAGTTGTTGAACCGGATGAGGCTTTTGCGCCGCTCGTCGTTGAGCCAACCCCAGTTGAACAGTTTCCGCGAAGCGGCGAAGCGCAGCTGGTTGTACAGGTTGCTGGTGTGGAGCTGGTGGAAGTAATGGTTCATTCCTCCCACGCTCCGGTCTATGCTCATGTTGTTGTCGTTCAGTATGATGAGGATGTCGTTGGGCGTTGATGAGGCATTGTTCAGCCCTTCAAAGGCCAGTCCGCCGCTCATGGAGCCGTCGCCGATGACGGCGATGATGTGCCGGTGGCTTTCCTTTTTGTTGATGGCGGCCACGGCCATGCCCAACGCCGCCGAGATGGAGTTGGAAGCGTGCCCGCAGGTGAAAGAGTCGTATTCACTTTCCGAGGGAGAAGGGAAGGGCTTCAGGCCGTGCAGTTTGCGGTTGGTGGAGAATTGCAGCCTCCGGCCGGTCAGAATCTTGTGCCCGTATGCCTGGTGGCCTACGTCCCACACGATGCGGTCGTAAGGCGTGTCGTACACATAGTGCAGGGCTACCGTAAGCTCCACAACCCCCAGGCTGGAGGCGAAATGGCCGGGATTGTCCGCCAGTTCGTCTATGATGTCGCGTCGCAATTCATCGCACACCTGCGGCAACTGTTCTATGGGCATCTGCCGCAGGTCGGCCGGATAATGGATTTGTGACAAAAGGTTATATGTATTTTTGTGGTTCATCAGTTTGATTTAATCTCTGCAAAATTAGCATAAATTCATATATCTTGTTTATTTTTGCAGGAAAAATGCAGCCTTTCAGGCTGACATCTGGTAGATATGGATTTTCGTACAACCGTGGAGTTTGAGATGTCCGGACTGTCCGTCCGCCCGGAGGACCGGATTTCCTTGCTGGGTTCTTGCTTTGCCGTGCATGTGGGTAGCCGCATGGCGGGGGCGGGACTGGACGTGCATGTGAACCCTTTCGGGGTGCTCTACAATCCTGCAAGCATCTCGGAGATGTGCCGGGCCATGGCAATGGGCATGGATTTTGCGGACGATTGTTTCTTTTCGGACGGAAACCTGTGGCACAGTTGGCTGAACGACAGTATGTTTTCGGCCGGAAGCCGCGAAGAGTGCCGTGCAAGGTTGCGGGAAGCCTGCCGCATCGAGGGCAAACGGCTCCGTGTCTTGGACTACCTTTTCCTCACGCTGGGCACGAACCGTTACTACGTGCTGAACGCCACCGGGCGGACGGTGGGCAACTGCCACAAGCAGCCCGCCCGCTGTTTTACCGAGTGTCAAATGGGAGTGGACGAGGTGGTGGAGGAGATGGGCCGTACCCTTGAACAGCTCTGGCAGGTGAATCCCGGCTTGAAAGTCATATTCACGGTCAGCCCTTACCGCTATGCCAAATATGGTTTCCATGGCAGCCAGCTGGGGAAAGCCGTCCTGTTGCTGGCCGTGGATGGCCTGTGCCGCCGTTTCGAGGGGCGTTGCCTGTATTTCCCGGCCTATGAGATTGTGCTCGATGAGTTGCGCGACTACCGTTTTTATGCCGAAGATATGCTGCATCCTTCAGAGGTGGCGGTGAACTACGTTTGGGAGCGTTTCTCCCAAAGCTGCCTTTCGCCGCAGGCATTGGCTTTAATGGCGGAGTGGCAAGGCCTGGCCAAGGCCCTGTCTCACCGTCCGCGCCGCCCGGATTCCACCGAATACAGGGACTTCCTGCGTCAAACTATGTTAAAGATGGAGCGGCTTATGGAAAAATATCCGAACTTAGCGGAAAGGCCTGAGTATAATAGACTAAAGGAGATATTAAAAAGTTAATTTGCTATGTCTTATTCTTTGGAGGAAGTCGCCTCGCTCATCGGTGCCCATCTTTGGGGGGGGGAAGAAAGGAAAGTCTGTTGGGTGTTGACAGACAGCCGTTCGTTGTGTTTCCCGGAAGACACTTTGTTTTTTGCCCTGGAAAGCCGCAGGAATGACGGCCATCGCTATATCCCGGAACTTTACCGGCGCGGCGTGCGTGCCTTTGTGGTGAGCCGTATGCCGGAACAGCCGGAACACTATGCCGGGGCAGGTTTCCTGCAGGTGCTGGACCCGCTCAAGGCCCTGCAACGTCTGGCCGAGCGCCATCGCGAGGAGTTTACGATTCCGGTGGTGGGGGTTACGGGCAGTAACGGGAAAACTGTGGTGAAAGAGTGGCTCTACCAGTTGCTTTCGCCCGACCTTTCCGTCACCCGTTCGCCGCGCAGCTACAATTCGCAGATTGGTGTGCCCTTGTCTGTTTGGAACCTGGACGAGAAGAGCGAACTGGGCATCTTTGAGGCCGGCGTATCCGAGTGCGGGGAGATGGAGGCCCTGCAATCCATCATACAGCCCACGATTGGCGTTTTCACCCATCTGGGCGACGCGCATCAGGAAAATTTCGCCTCGCGCGAACAAAAATGCCAAGAGAAGCTGAAACTGTTCAAGGACGCGAAGGTGCTGGTTTACAACATCGATGATGCTTGTGTGGCCGGCTGCGTCAATCTGTCGCCTTTCAAGGGGGAATATCTGGCCTGGTCCATGCTGCGGCGGGATGTGCCGCTGGCGGTTACTGCGGTGGACAAAGAGGAACACTCCACGCAGATTACTTATATATATAAAGGTGGCGAGAATGTCTGCCGCATTCCTTTCATCGACGAGGCTTCGCTGGAAAATGCCGTGTCCTGTCTGGCCGTATGTCTCTGCCTGGGACTGGAGCCGCGGGTGATCGCAGAGCGGATGGAACGGTTGGAGCCGGTGGCCATGCGGCTGGAAGTGAAAGAAGGACGTGCGGGGTGTACACTGATCAATGACAGCTATAATTCAGACTTCAACTCTCTGGACATTGCACTCGATTTCATGAACCGCCGCCCCGGTCGTAAAGGCCTTCGGCACACGTTGATCCTGAGTGACATCGAACAGACAGGAGAAACGGCGGAAGTGCTTTACGGGCGTGTGGCCCGCCTGGCAGCCCGTCGGGGCGTGGATCGTTTCATCGGCGTGGGGCCTGGGTTGCAGGCCTCGTGCGGCAAGTTTACCATGGAGTCGCATTTCTTCGCCACTACGGACGAGCTGCTGGGTAGTGCCCTGTTCAACAGCCTGCACAACGAGCTGGTGCTGGTCAAGGGGGCGCGTTCGTTCCGCTTCGACCGGCTGACGGAACAACTGACCCTGAAAGTGCATGAGACCATTTTGGAGGTCAACCTTAATGCCGTGGTGGACAACCTGAACTATTACCGCAGTTTCATGAAGCCGGACACCAAGCTGGTGTGTATGGTCAAGGCCTCTGCCTATGGCGCGGGGGCGGTGGAGATTGCCAAAACCCTGCAAGACCATCGCGTGGACTATCTGGCAGTGGCCGTTGCCGACGAGGGGGCAGACTTGCGTAAGGCCGGCATCACGGCGAACATTATGGTGATGAATCCGGAGATGACCAGTTTCCGAACGCTGTTTGAATACGACCTGGAGCCGGAAGTTTATAGCTTCCGGCTGTTGGAAGCCCTGATCCGCGAGGCGGAAAGGGAAGGGGTGACCCATTTCCCCATCCATGTGAAGCTGGATACGGGTATGCACCGTTTGGGGTTCGATTCCTTGCGCGACATGCCTGCCTTGGTGGAACGGTTGCGTCGCCAGACAGCCCTGATTCCACGTTCTGTCTTTTCGCATTTCGTGGGCAGTGACAGCGATGGTTTTGACGCTTTCTCCGCACGGCAGTATGACTTGTTCCTGCAAGGCAGCGCGATGCTCCAACAGGCTTACCGCCACAGAATCTTGCGCCATATCTGCAACAGCGCGGCCATCAGCCATTTCCCCGGCCGTCATTTGGAGATGGTGCGGCTCGGCCTGGGATTATACGGGATTGATGCGCGGTGCGATACCGGTTTGCGCAACATCAGTACGCTCAAGACCACGATATTGCAGATACATGATGTGCCCAAAGAGGAAACCGTGGGCTATAGCCGTAAAGGACGGCTCACCCGCAACAGCCGCATAGCCACCCTTCCTATCGGCTATGCCGATGGGCTGGACCGTAAGTTGGGCTGCGGGCGCGCATATTGTCTGGTCAACGGGCAGCGTGCGCCCTACGTGGGGAATATCTGTATGGATGTCTGTATGATAGACGTGACGGACATCGACTGTCAGGAGGGTGATACAGCCATTGTTTTCGGTGACGGCCTGCCGGTGACGGTGCTGAGTGATACCGTGGGTACGATTCCGTATGAAATCCTGACGGGAGTCAGTTCGCGGGTCAAACGGGTGTACTATCAAGACTGAAAAAGCCTTTCTTTCCCGCAGGCCGGTGTGGCTGTGTGGAAAGGAAGGCTGTGTGCATTGTTGTCCTTCATGTTGCACCTGCATGCGGGAATGGGGAGTCAGCTTTTTAAGTGCAGTAGGCGTGTGTCTGGACTGATGGTGTTTCTCCTGTGTGTGACAAATATAAGGGTCTTTCCTGTGCAGTGTCGGGTCACGTTTTCCAGAACTTTCTTTTCTGTTAACTCGTCAAGAGAAGATGTGGCTTCATCAAGAAGCAGGATTCCGCCGGGGCGCAGTAAGGCCCTGGCTATGGTGATGCGCTGTGCTTGGCCTTCGCTCAGGCCGGTTCCGTTTTCTCCGCACAAGGTGTCCAATCCTTTCGGCAGGTTGAATACGAAGTCGGCACAGGCTTTCCGTAGCGCATCCTCCATCTCGTCGCTGCTGGCCTGCGGGTTGCCCAGCCTGAGGTTCTCGCGGATGGTGCCGCTGAAAAGCGTGTTTCCTTGCGGGACATAGGTGAAGTAAGAGCGTGTGGCAGCACTGCATTCCGTTTCTTTTTCCCCGTCATAAAGCAAGATGCGGCCGCTTGTGGGATGGATGAGTGAGAGCATCAGGCGTATCAAGGTGGTCTTGCCCGTGCCGGTCTCTCCCACGATGGCCGTGTGGCTGCCCGGCGGGAAGTTGAAACTGAATTGTTCCAGGATGTGACGGCCGTGGGGCGTGTAGGTGTAAGTAACCTGCGAGAAGCGTATTCCGGGGATTTTCTCCGAAATAATCTTTTCGCCAGGCTTTTCCAGGGGAATCTCTTCCAACTGTATCAGTCTTTCTCCGGCGGTGAAGGCATTGGCAAAGACCGGGATGAAGCGAGTCATGTCGCGGAATGGGCCTTGGATTTGCCCTACCAGCTGTATGAAAGCCAGCATCATGCCATAGGTGATGGAGCCTTCCTGCAAACGGGCGGCTCCCCAAAGGAAAGCCATGAGATAACATCCCATGAAACCTGCACTCAACAGGGAGGAGGATGCGGATGAGAACTTTGTACGTGTCTTGATCTGCTGTTGTAACCTTTGTTGCATCTCATGGAGGCGTCGGGTTACGATGGACTGTTGTCCCAAGCTCTGTATGATGGTCTGGTGCTGTATGTTTTCCTGCAGGATGCTTTGCACGCGGCTGTCCGTATTGCGGACTTCACGGTTCAGCTTGCGCATCTTTCTCATGTACAGTTTGCTGAGAAGGATGAACAGCGGGATGATAGAAATGGTTAGGCAGGCGAGTGAGGCATCCATGGAATACAGGAACAGGAATGCCCCGGTGAGGCGTATAATGACGGCTATGATGGACGGGGCGGTTTCTGTTACGGCATTGACCACGTCTGTGACATCACGTTCCAAGCGGTTCAGTATGTCTCCGCTGTGGCGTTGGTTACGTTCGTTCCATTCGCTGTGCAGCAGACGGTCGAAATAGAATAGGCGCATGTGATTCTGTGCCCTGACCCCCAAAATGGCCTTTATCCATTTGGCGGCGAAACCGATGGCCAGTTGTGACAGCAGTATGGAGATGAGCCATGCTGCAGCCGTATGGAGCGAACCGTTGCTTTTGTGGGTGGCAATGTCGATGCACCATTTGGTAGCACCGATGAATGCAAAGTCCAGCAGGACGAAAGAGCATCCTGTCAGGGTGTTCAAACCGGCTTGCAAGCGGTGTTGCCGCAAGATGTCCCACAGCCATTTTAGCAATCTGCCGGTGGGATAGGAAGTATGGTGCGGATGGGAGGACGGACTCAGCATGACTGTTCTCGCGGGTCTGTGCCCCACATGAGTTTCTCACGCAGGGTGGAATAGAAAGAATGGTTCTTGCGTTGCAGCACTTTGATGGTATAGGATGCTTTCTTCAAGGTCAATTTTGTGTTTTCTGTGCAGGCTTCGCTTCGCCCGTCAATGGCGACCAGGAAGTTGTGGTTGCGTGATTCCACGGACAGGGTTAGTATGGCTTGGTCGCGGAATGTGATGGGGCGGGCATTCAGGCTGTGGGAGGCTACAGGTGTAATGCAGAAAATGCCGGACTGCGGCATGATGACAGGGCCTCCCACACTCAGTGCATAACCGGTGGACCCTGTGGGGGTATTGATAATCAGGCCGTCGGCCTGGTAGTTGGCCAGGAACTCCCCGTCAATTTCCACGTGTATGGAAATCATGGAAGAGTTGTCCCGTTTCAGCACGGCCACTTCGTTCAGTGCAAAAGGATATCCCAAGGGTTTCGGTCCGTTGTATTGCACCTCTATCACGCTTCGTTCGTCTATTCTGTAGGTTTTGTTGTAGATGTCGTCGATGCATTCGCTGATTTCTTCCGGGGATATGTCTGCCAGGAAGCCGAGACGTCCCATGTTGATGCCTAAGATGGGGATGTTCTTGTCGCGCACTTTACTGGCTGCAGCCAGAAACGTGCCGTCCCCTCCCATGCTGACCGCAATATCTGCCTGGAAATCGTCGCTGTCAATCAGACCGGTAGGGCTAAGGTCGTAGATATGGAGTTCCTGGGTCAGGTAGGTATAGAATGCTTTGTCAATATATAATTCGGCATCATGTCGCGTCAGTTGGGCAATGAGTTGCCTGAGAGAGACCGATTTCTTGGCCTGATATACGTTGCCGAACAAGGCGAATTTGAGCTTTTCTGCCATTCTGCTAAGATTAATTAAGACTTTTACAATGGTATGAGTTCACAAATATAGTATTTTTTTCTAACTTTGCTCTATCAGTGATAACTTATAATTTGCAAAGACATGACGAAATTGAGTGTGAATATCAACAAAGTGGCTACGATACGCAATGCGCGGGGGGGGGACAATCCGAATGTAGTACAGGTTGCGCTGGATTGTGAGACTTTTGGTGCACAGGGTATTACGGTTCATCCTCGTCCTGACGAACGGCACATCCGCTATCAGGACGTATATGATTTGAAGGCTGTACTGCACACTGAGTTCAATATAGAAGGGAACCCTGTGGATAAGTTCAATGACTTGGTTCTGAAAGTGCGTCCCACCCAAGTGACGCTTGTGCCCGATGCGCCGGACCAGATTACATCGAATGCCGGTTGGGATACCCGCAAGAATCAAGCCTTTTTAGCTGAAGTTATCGGGGAGTTCAAGGAAAAGGGCATCCGGACGTCTGTTTTTGTCAATGCCGAACCGGAAATGGTGGAATATGCGGCCAAGGCCGGAGCCGACCGTGTGGAACTTTATACAGAACCCTATGCTTCGGCATTTGCCAAGGGGCCTGAAGCTGCCGTGGCTCCCTTTGTAGAGGCCGCCAAGGTGGCGCGGAGCATGGGTTTGGGGTTGAATGCGGGACATGACCTGAGTTTAGTGAACTTGAAATACATACACGAGCAGATTGGTTGGTTGGATGAGGTAAGCATTGGTCACGCGTTGATTTGTGATGCCTTGTACTTAGGGTTGCAGGCCACTATCAAACGTTATCTGGAATGCCTTTCTTGATGAATCATGGTTGAAGCGGATTTGTTGGGATGGTTCACGGCTCGGCTGACGGCTTGGGGCATGGGATCGGTGGCCTCTATTGTGGCGCACGGCGTTGCATTGTTGGCGTTGGTGCTGGTTGCCTTGCTGGCAGATGTGTTGTGCCGCCGGTTCCTGCTGAGGACTATGGCCAAACTGGTGAAACGTACAAAGGCCACGTGGGACGATATATTGTTCGACCACAAGGTGATGGTACGTTTGAGCCGTATGGTAATGCCTGTAATATTCTATCTCTTCATTCCGGCTGTGTTCGCTGATGTGGACAGTGCTACGGTGGATCTTGTGCAGCGTGTCTGTATGGCATTCGTCATCCTGTCTTTTTTGTCTTTTGTCCATGTGTTCCTGAGGGCTGGCTACAATGTTTATAGCGGACGGGAGAGTTTTCGCAATCGTCCGTTAAAGGGCATGTTGCAGACCCTTCAAGTGGTGCTGTGGTTTGTTGGCGGTATAGTTATCCTGAGCGAGCTGATAGACAAGGATCCGCTTTCGTTGTTGGCCGGGCTGGGCGCTTCTGCCGCCGTATTGATGCTGGTGTTCAAGGATTCCATCATGGGATTGGTAAGTGGGGTGCAGTTGGCCGCCAACGAAATGTTGAAAGTGGGCGATTGGATCAAGATGCCCAAGTATGATGCTGACGGTGTGGTGACGGAAGTCACACTGAATACGGTGAAAGTCAGGAATTGGGATAATACTGTCACGACCATTCCGCCTTATACGTTGGTCAGCGACTCTTTTCAGAATTGGAATGCCATGCGCGAGAGCGGTGGCAGGCGGATCAAGCGTTCGGTGAACATTGACATGAATAGCGTATGTTTCTGTACGCCGGAGATGCTGGAGCGTTTCCGCAAGATAGATTTGTTGAAAGGTTACATAGATGAGAAAGAACAAGAGTTGCGGGAATATAATGCGGCAAACGGAGTTGACGGGGACGTGTTGGTGAACGGGCGCAGGCAGACTAACCTGGGCGTGTTCCGTGCCTATCTTGTGGCTTATCTGCGCAGTTTGCCTTACACCAACCAAGGGTTGCATTGTATGGTACGCCACCTGCAACCTACAGACAAGGGAATTCCGGTGGAATTATATTTCTTCTCTAAAATGAAAGACTGGGTGCCTTATGAAGGCATACAGGCGGATGTGTTCGAGCATGTGCTGGCCGTGATTCCGGAGTTCGGGTTACGCGTGTTCCAGTCTCCGTCGGGTGAAGACGTGCAGACGGCATTGTCACGAGAATGAAAAAGATATGTATTAACTAAAAAATGTAGGATGATGGAAACAGTTTATTTGTTTTTTGCAGAAGGCACGGAGGAAGTGGAGGCTCTGACTGTTGTGGATATTTTGCGCCGTGCGGGCGTGGAGACCCGTATCGTGTCCGTTACCGGGGAAGAAATGGTCACGGGTGCGCATGGCATTCAGGTGAAAGCCGATTTATTGTTTGGGCAGGTGGATTTCTCGCAAGCAGCCATGCTTGTGTTGCCCGGAGGGCTTCCCGGTGCCTATAATTTGGCGGAACATCAGGGATTGGCCGAAGGCATCCGCCGCCAGTATGAAGCCGGAAAACCGTTGGCCGCCATCTGTGCCGCACCTCTGGTTTATGGACGGATGGGGTTGCTGAAAGGCCTGAAGGCTACTTGTTATCCGGGATTCGAGGAGAATCTGGAAGGAGCTGAATATACCGGTGCATTGGTGGAGGAAGACGGGCAGTTCATTACCGGCAAAGGGCCGGCCGCTGTGTTCGAGTTTGGTTACGCCATAGCTACCCGTTTGGCCGGAAAGGACAAGGCTGAGGCCGTGCGCAACGACATGCTCTACAACGAAGTGGGGAAATAATGAAGAAATATGCAATCATAGTTGCCGGGGGTAAGGGGCTGCGTATGGGTGGTGAAATTCCCAAGCAGTTCCTTCCCGTCAAAGGCCGTCCGGTTCTGATGCGTACGCTGGAAGCCTTTCATGACTATGATAACGGCATGCGGCTGATCTTGGTATTGCCGGCCGCACAACGGGACTATTGGCATGACTTGTGCCATACATACCGTTTCACTGTTCCCCATCGTTTGGCGGATGGGGGTGAAACCCGTTACCATTCCGTGGCAAACGGATTGGCATTGGTCCCAGACGGGGAACCGGAGGCTGTGGTGGCGGTGCATGATGGGGTGCGTCCGTTTGTTTCCCGCGGGGTGATAGCCGCCTGCTTCGAGGAGGCTCTGCACGGGCGGGCCGTCATCCCGGTGGTGGAGGTGGTGGACACCCTTCGGCGTTTGTCGGTCGATGATGCCGGTGCGAGTCATACCGTCTGCCGTTCGGAATACCGTATGGTACAGACACCGCAGGTTTTCAGGGTAGAAACATTGAAAGCCGCTTATACCCAACCATATTGTCCGGCTTTCACGGATGATGCCTCTGTGGTGGAGGCCATGGGGGTGCCTGTAAGGATGGTGGCGGGGAACCGGGAGAATATCAAGATAACCACCCGGTTCGATTTGAAAATTGCCGAGGCTTTTTTGTCTGACGAGGAATGATAGACATAGACTATCAGGAAATCACGTTCCTGCCGGGGGTGGGACCACGCCGTGCCAAACTGTTGGGTGATGAACTGCAGATTCGCACGGTGCGTGATTTGCTCTATACTTTCCCTTACAAACATATTGACCGGACGCGGCTTTATGCCATTCGCGAATTGACGGCAGATATGCCCTATGTGCAGATCCGCGGACAGATTCTGGGATTTGAAACGGAAGGCGAAGGGCGCAAGCATCGTCTGGTGGCCCATTTCACCGATGGGGAGGGCGTGGTAGATTTGGTTTGGTTCAACGGTATCAAGTATATCATGTCTGCCTATAAGTTCCGGACGGACTATATTGTATTCGGCCGCCCCGGCGTGTTCAACGGACGGGTCAACATCGTCCATCCCGATGTGGAACCGGCAGACGAACTGCGGTTGAACACCATGGGCTTGCAGCCTTATTATGGTACGACGGAGAAGATGAAGCGTGCCGGCCTGAATTCCCGTTCCATCGAGCATTTCACGGCCACGATGTTTCGTCTGATAGACCAGCCTATTCCGGAAACCCTTCCGGCTTATCTCGTGGAACGTTTGGGGTTGGTTTCCCTTGACGAAGCGCTCCGTAATGCCCATTATCCCACCGGCGCGGAGGCACTTCGCAAGGCCATGTTCCGGCTGAAGTTTGAAGAACTTTTCTACATCCAGCTCAATATAATAAGGTATGCGCGCGATCGCCGTCAGAAGTGTCGCGGGTATGTATTCCGCCGGGTGGGTACTTTTTTCCATGCTTTTTATGAGAACAACTTGCCTTTTGAATTGACGGGGGCACAGAAACGTGTGATTCGTGAAATCCGGCAGGATATGGGGAGCGGACGGCAGATGAACCGCTTGTTGCAGGGCGATGTGGGCAGCGGTAAGACGCTGGTAGCCTTGATGGCCATGCTGCTTGCACTGGACAATGGCTTTCAGGCTTGCATCATGGCTCCTACGGAGATCCTGGCAGAGCAGCATTATGCTACGTTCAGAAAGATATTGTCGGGATTGCCTGTGCAGGTGGAACTGCTCACCGGTACGGTGAAAGGGAAGCGGCGTGCGGCCATTCTGGGGGAGTTGGAGCAAGGGAATGTGCATATCCTGGTTGGCACGCACGCGGTGCTGGAGGACACGGTAACTTTCCATTCCCTCGGCATGGTGGTGATAGACGAGCAGCACCGTTTCGGAGTGGCGCAACGTGCCAGGCTGTGGACGAAGAACACGAACCCGCCACATGTGTTGGTGATGACGGCCACGCCGATTCCGCGTACGTTGGCCATGACATTGTATGGCGACCTTGACGTGTCTGTTATCGACGAATTGCCGCCGGGGCGCAAGCCGGTACAGACGATCCACCAGTATGACAACCGCCGGGAAAGTCTTTATCGCGGCATCCGGGCACAGCTGGACGAAGGCCGCCAGGTCTATGTGGTCTATCCGCTGATTAAGGAAAGTGAGAAGACGGACCTCAAGAATCTGGAGGACGGTTACGAACAGCTTTGCCGCGACCTGCCGGGTTATAGGATCAGCCGGGTGCACGGAAAAATGAAACCGGCTGAAAAGGAGACCGAAATGCAGGCTTTTGTTTCCGGCGAAACGCAGATTCTGGTGGCTACTACTGTGATAGAAGTGGGGGTGAACGTGCCGAATGCATCGGTCATGGTGATAGAGAATGCCGAGCGTTTCGGGTTGGCCCAGTTGCATCAGTTGCGGGGGCGTGTGGGTCGCGGGGCAGACCAGTCCTATTGTATTTTGGTGACGAAATACCAGTTGAGTGCCGATACGCGCAAGCGCATACAAATCATGACGGAAACCAACGATGGCTTTGAGATAGCCGAGGCCGACCTGAAACTGCGGGGGCCGGGCGATTTGGAGGGAACCCAGCAGAGTGGCGTGGCTTTTACGCTCAAACTGGCCAACTTGGTGCGCGACGGGCAAATCTTGCAGTTGGCACGCGAAACGGCGGAGAAGGTGCTGGACGAAGACCCCGCTTGTTCTTCCGCAAGGAACGGGGTGCTCTGGAAACAGTTGGATAAATTAAGGCATACCACAATCAATTGGGGTGCTATTTCTTAAAAAACAGTCTATAAAGGAAGAAATACTGTTAATTTTCTTGGCTTTATGTTATGAAAGGATTATCTTTGTGCTCATTAGTGTTTGATAAACACTATGCTGTAAAAAGTTTAATCAATAAAGTCTATAATCATACATGGAAAAGACCTTAGTCTTGTTGAAGCCGTGCACGTTGCAGCGTGGGTTGGTAGGTGAGGTGGTCAACCGTTTCGAGAAAAAGGGATTGCGGTTGGCCGGAATGAAGATGATGCAACTGACAGACGCTCTCTTGGATGAGCATTATGCCCATTTGCGGGAGAAGCCTTTCTTCCGGGCGTTGAAAGACTCCATGATGGCCACACCGGTGATAGCCTGCTGTCTTGAAGGGGTAGATGCGGTGGCGGTTGTCCGTGCGATGACGGGAGCCACCAATGGCCGGAATGCGCTTCCGGGCACCATCCGTGGTGACTATTGTATGAGCAATCAGCAGAATATCGTCCATGCTTCCGATTCGTTGGAAAATGCGGCCATAGAGTTGGCGCGTTTCTTCAGGCTTGAGGAGATATACGATTACGAGTCTTCCAACCAGAGGTTCCTGTATGCTTTGGACGAACTTTAAAAGGATAAGTGAACTATAAAAAAGAGTAACTAAATGTTTTTCAGATTCAAAGGACTTAAAATAGGAACTATGGCGGTCTTGGCCATGTTGAGCCTGCCGGTTGCAGGGCAGGACTTGTTGGCACGCCAAGCCCCTATAGACAAGAAGATGAGAGCGGTGGACTCTGTTGCCCTGCAACATTTGATTAGCGACGAGCAGCTCGAAAACCCAGCGTTTGGCCTTTATCCCGATTGGAATAACCAATATGCCCATCGTTATGACGTAGAATTGCCGGAAGAATACAAGATAGACTTGCGGCATTTCTGCATGCCGACGCCCAGTCGCAGGATAACCTCCAATTACGGTTATCGTGCCTCTTTCCGGCGCCAGCACAAAGGATTGGACATTAAGGTTTACATCGGCGATACCATCCGCTCGGCTTTTAGCGGCAAGGTGCGCATTGTGAATTACGAACACCGCGGTTATGGCAAGTATGTCGTGATCCGCCATCCCAATGGATTGGAGACCATCTACGGCCATTTGTCCAAACAGCTGGTGCAGGAAAACCAGATTGTGAAGGCCGGAGAACCCATCGGGCTGGGCGGCAACACCGGACGTTCCACCGGTTCCCATTTGCATTTTGAGACCCGTTTTCTGGGAGTGGCCATCAATCCGGCCGAAATGTTCGATTTCGTTGCGCAGGACGTGACGGGGGATTATTACGTTTTCCGTTCCGGCAAGAAGAGCACACAGACGGGCGTGGCTGAAGGTAAGTCTGCCACCCGTCCGCAGCCTACGGCCCGCCCGCGGACGAATATCCATCGTGTGAAGTCGGGTGAAAACCTCTCGGTCATTGCGGCCAAGTACGGGACCACGGTGGCGAAGTTATGCAAGTTGAATGGCATTTCGCAAAAGACGGTCCTCCGCATAGGACAGATTATAAAATATTCATAAGCAATGTTTCGACGGAGGGGGAGTTTGCCACATGTTAGGAGGCAAACTCCTCTTTGTCCGTCCCAGTGGTTTTTCCCGGTTCGTCCGGGCATGTGATAGACATTTACAGACGCGCAGATTATGGATACGCAAGAACAGTTCAGGAAGATAATGGAAGAATGCCGCGAGTTGTTTGCCAAGAAATTGCACGATTATGGTGCGGCATGGCGTATTCTGCGTCCCTCCTCCGTGACCGACCAGATTTTCATTAAGGCCAGCCGTATCCGCAGTTTGGAGATGAAAGGCGTGTCATTGGTGGGCGAAGGCATCCGGCCGGAGTTCATAGCCATTGTGAATTACAGTATCATCGGTTTGATCCAGTTGGAATCAGGCTTTGCGGAGAGCGAAGACATGACGGTGGCGGAGGCGTTGGAGTCTTATGACAAATATGCCGCCCGGTCGCTCGAACTGATGCTGCGGAAGAACCACGATTACGATGAGGCTTGGCGCGGGATGCGTGTCAGTTCCTATACGGACCTCATCCTGATGAAACTCTACCGGACCAAGCAGATTGAATCCTTGTGCGGGAATACCTTGGTGTCCGAAGGGGTGGATGCCAATTACATGGATATGATGAACTATGCCGTTTTCGGCCTGATAAAACTGACGTTCGGTGAACAACAGGGTTAGGCAGAGGTTGCGTTGGACGGCTGTGAACGTCTGCCGCCTGTTGTTGGCATGCACGTTTGTGTTTTCCGGGCTTGTGAAGATTGTGGATCCGCGGGGGACACAGTACAAACTGGAAGACTATTTCCAGGCTTTCGGCTTGTCCGGATGGGTGCCGGGCTTCCTGCCCCTGTGGCTTTCTGTGTTCCTGTCCGTTTTTGAATTCAGTTTGGGAGTCTATCTGTTTTTCGGCATACGCCGTCGGCTGACCTCCTGGCTTGCCCTCTTTTTTATGGGGGTTATGACGCCGTTGACGCTTTATCTGGCGTGGGCCAATCCGGTGGCCGACTGCGGTTGCTTCGGCGATGCCGTCAAACTGACCCACTGGGAGACGTTCGGCAAAAACCTTGTCCTGCTCCTGATGGTGGGAGTAATCTTCCGTTATCCCCGTCTCATGACGCGCTTCATCTCCGAGCGCAACCAGTGGATGATTTCACTTTATTCGATTTTCTTCGCTTTTATATTGGGTGGCTTCTGCCTTTACTATCTTCCGGTGTTCGATTTCAGACCCTACCACATCGGTGCCAATCTGCCCCAGGCAATGGAGATTCCGGAGGGAGAGGAAGGGCCGGAATATGTTACGACTTTCATATTGGAAAAAGACGGCCGCCGCGAGGAATTTACAGTGGACAGTTATCCTGCGGACACGGCATGGCATTTCGTGGACAGCAAGACCGTGTTGGCGGAAGAGGGTTATGTGCCGCCGTTGCATGATTTTTCCGTTGCCCGGTGGGGGAGCGGTGAGGACCTGACCTGGGTCATTCTGGACAATCCCGGCTATACGTTCCTGTTGGTGGCTCCCTATCTGGAGTGGGCCGACGACAGCAATATCGACCGCATCAACGGGCTTTACGATTACTGTTTGGAGCATGGTTATGCCTTTTATTGCCTGACGGCTTCGGGGGATGAAACCATTCTGCGTTGGCAGGAGTTGACGGGGGCGGACTATCCTTTCGGGTTGGCGGATGACGTAACCTTGAAGACGATGATACGTTCCAATCCGGGACTGATTTTGCTGAAAGACGGCACGGTTTATAATAAATGGAGTTGCAACGACCTTCCGGCGGAAGACGAACTGGCGCTTCCTCTTGAGGATAGCGAGTTGGGACGTTTGCAGTCGGCTTCGCGCACCATGACCACTTTGCGGGTAGTGCTTTGGTTTCTTGTGCCACTCATGCTGCTGGCTGGAGCCGACCGCATTTGGGTGGGTAGTAAATTGTACAGGCGAATGAAACATAGAAATAGGATTATCAACCTTTTAAAAAGAAAAGACATGAGAAAGAAAATTGTGGCAGGCAACTGGAAAATGAACCTGAACCTGCAAGAAGGTGTGGCTTTGGCTACGGAGTTGAATGCAGCTTTGGCTGCCGACAAACCCAATTGTGATGTGGTGATTTGCACGCCGTTCATCCATTTGGCTTCTGTCGCTGCCGTGTTGGATGCCGGTACCATCGGGCTGGGTGCCGAGAACTGCGCCGACAAGGAGAAGGGTGCCTATACGGGTGAGGTTTCCGCCGCTATGGTGAAGTCCACCGGTGCGCAGTATGTTATTTTGGGACATTCCGAGCGTCGTGCTTATTACGGCGAGACGGCCGAAATCCTGAAGGAGAAGGTCAACCTGGCCTTGGCAAACGGCCTGAAGGTAATCTTTTGCATCGGTGAGGTGCTGGAGGAACGTGAAGCCGACAAGCAGAACGAGGTAGTCAAGGCACAGTTGGCCGGTTCGCTGTTTGACCTCACTCCGGAACAGTTCTCCAACATCATCCTGGCCTATGAACCCGTGTGGGCTATCGGCACGGGCAAGACGGCTACGGCAGAACAGGCCGAGGAGATGCACGCTTTCATCCGCAGTACGATTGCGGAGCAGTTTGGTGCCGAGGCAGCCGAGAATGTTTCCATCCTTTACGGAGGCAGCTGCAAGCCCTCCAATGCCAAGGAAATCTTTGCAAAGCCGGATGTGGACGGCGGCCTGATCGGTGGTGCTGCCCTGAAGTGTGCCGACTTCAAGGGTATCATCGACGCCTGGAAGGCTTGATGGATAGCCATGCGGCCATTTCCGGTCGGCGGAATGCCGCCGGAATGGCCGCTTTTTATTGTCGTTTAAAAACAGGATTTTTATGAGACGACTTTTCTTGTTATTGTTTTTGTGCGGAGGTTTGATGCCGCTTTCTGCCCAGCAGAAGTTTATCGACAGGCTGGTGAACCCGGTGGCCGGGCAAGGCACGGTGCGGGTGGTGCAGGACGACGAGATCACCCGGCTGGTGAACGGGACATTGCCGGAGGCCGTTCCGGGCACGTCTGCCGGACAGGACACTGCTGCTCCGGCCGAGGACGGGACGCAGGAAGAGGCCGGGGCGAAAAAGACCGTGCGTATGATGAAGGCCAATGGCTACCGCATACAGGTGTATGCCGGCGGCAATTCGCGTGAAGCCCGCCAGGAAGCCCAGCGGATGGCCGCAAAGGTGAAGAGTTTTTTCAGTGACATGCCCACCTATACCCATTTCCAGAGTCCGCGCTGGATTTGCCGTGTGGGCGATTTCAGGACCTACGAGGAGGCCAGCCAGGCCTTGCGTGAGCTGCGCGAGACCCAACAGTTTGACGAGGCACTCATCGTGAAATCCGTTATTCAAATACCTTATTGATGGAAGAACAGCTAAGTAATGAGGCCGTGCAGCGGGAACTGGAAGCGCATTACCGCTCCATACTGACCCTGTTGGGCGAGGATGCCGGCCGCGAGGGGTTGCAGAAAACACCTTATCGTGTGGCACGGGCCATGCAGATGCTCACACGGGGCTATGCCGAAGATCCGGGGGAGATTCTCAATTCCGCAAGGTTCAAAGAAAACTACCGCCACATGGTGATTGTGAAAGACATCGATTTCTTTTCACTCTGCGAGCACCATCTGTTGCCTTTCTACGGCAAGGTGCATGTGGCCTACATACCCAACGGTTACATCACGGGCCTGAGCAAGATAGCCCGCGTGGTGGACTGTTTTTCCCACCGCCTGCAGGTGCAGGAACGCATGACGTTGCAGATCAAGGATTGCATCCATCAGGCCCTCCAGCCTTTAGGGGTGATGGTGGTGGTGGAAGCGCGCCACATGTGCATGCAGATGCGTGGCGTGGAGAAACAGAATTCCATAACCACCACCAGCGACTTTACCGGCGCGTTCAACCAAGCCAAGACGCGTGAGGAGTTTCTCGACCTGATACACCGCAGTTCCCTCTGACCTCCTTTTTTTAAGAATAAATAGCAGACAACATGGTGCTAAGGCCTGCGGCGGACAATAAATATAAAAAATATACGATGGCAACTCTGACTACTGTGATATTCGATTTGGACGGCACGCTGCTCAACACGCTGGACGACCTGGCCGATAGTACGAACCATGCGCTGGCGCAGTTCGGTTTCCCGCAGCGCACGCTGGAAGAAGTGCGCTGTTTCCTGGGCAACGGGGTGCGTAAGCTGATGGAACGGGCAGTGCCCGGAGGAGAGGAGAACGAACTGTTTGAAAAGGTGCTCGACTGCTTCAAACGCTATTATGTGGACCATTGTATGGTGAAGACCGGACTCTATCCCGGCATAGCGGAACTGCTTGCCGCCTTGGCCGGGGAGGGTTACAAAACGGGCATCGTGTCCAACAAGTTACAAGGCGGTGTGGACGAACTGTATGCCCGCTACTTCAAGGATACGGTGCAGGTGGCCGTGGGCGAACGGCCGGGCGTGCGGTGCAAGCCCGCCCCTGACATGGTGGACATTGCCCTGCGCGAACTGAAGGCAACGAAAGACGAGGCGGTCTATGTGGGCGATTCGGAGGTGGATGTGGCCACGGCCGCAGCCTGCGGTTTGCCGTGCATTTCCGTGTTGTGGGGATTCCGCGGGCGTGATTTCCTCGAACGTAACGGTGCGGCCTGTTTCGTGGAAACCCCGGCGGAAATCCTCCGGCTGTTGCATCAGATGTCTAACAGATAGCCGTTGCGGCGGCCCCATCTTCCTGCCCGGTTTTTTTACGCATGGTGCAGTCCATCCTTGCGCATAAAAAGATTCCGTCTTGAGCAAGAACGCCAAAATTCTTGCGCAAGACGGAATCTTTTCGTTTAAAGGCCTGTTGCCCGGAAGCATGCGGGCAACAGGCCGCAGGCTTTGAAACTAACGGATTATTATTTTCTTTCCGTCCACGATATAAATCCCGTGCGGCAGTCCGTCGAGGGCTTCCGTGCGTGGGACATCCCGTTTGAAGCAGATGCCGCTCAGGCTGTAAACGTCCGTTTTTCCGTCCTCATCAGCCGGGATGACCGCAAGGCCTGTTGCCTGTCCGTCAATCAGTATCCGCAGGCTGTTGACGGGCTGTGCGGCCGTTTCGTCCAGCGTGGCATAAGCCCGGTAGCCTTTGACCGTTACCGGATTGTCGGACCGGCAGAACATGTTGCCGTTGATGAGATATTCGCCGCCGGACAGCGTCAGGGGGCTATATGTGCCGTTGAGCGTCACTCCGCTCACGGTGACGGACGGTTCAGGGGTATTGCTGAATATCGCGTCTGCCAGTGTCAGTTCCGTGAGGTCGCTTGCGGGTTTGACCAGACAGGGCTTGCCTGCCTCGATGCACGGCGTATCCGTGAAATCCAAATCATAACTGTCGCCGGAATAGGTGACGGAGGACAGTACTTTCACTTCGCTGAAATGTGCCTTCGTCTCTTCTTCGCTCAGGCTGAACGGGACGCACAGTGTGTTCCAGCAGCCGGCATCCAGTTGCCGGGTCAGATGAACGTCAGTCATGCCTGGTGTCACCGGTGTGTAACTGGTGTTTTCGTCTAATTCCACCGTGGGGCGTTCCAGGGTGTAAAGGCGGAAATTGTCTATCTTGAACCACGTTTCGTTCTGTGCGTCCGAGGTGGTTACGCCGATGGTGAGAGGCTCGTCATCGGTTGTCACCGTGAAGTCGAGGCTGACGGTTTGCAGCGGGTGCATGTCATTGGAGCCTGCGGAAACCACCTGGTCTTTGAAGTAAGCCACTTGGTTGCCCGCGAACAACCGCTGGTTGCCTACGCGTATTCCGTTGCTCCTGTTTGTCGCGTGCATATCCACCGTCAGGCGGTAGTTGCCGGCGTGCAGGCCGCTGATGGTCTGGCTGATTTCGGCCTGTGCGGAGTTAGAGGCGTCCCATACGCCGAAGATGTACGTGCCATCGGTGGCTGCGGGGTCGCCGTTGCCCCCTCCTGCATTCACGCCCCACCATGAGGTGGTGCTGTTCACCGTCCACCCCTGCGGGGCCTGTTGTGAGAGCGTTTGTCCGTCATCCTCGAAACTGGGATTCCGGATGTATTCGGCCGTGATGTCGGTCAGGGCCACGGGTTGGTCCTGGCTGTCCAATGTTATTTGGATTTCTGTTCCGTCGTATGTCACCACGGCTTCATACCGGGAGGTGTGCAGGTCGCCCGTACCACGGCGGGTGGACACCTTGACGATGCGGAAGGTGCGTGCGGCCAACATCCCGTCGAACGAACCTTGGCGGTCACCTATGGTCAGGGTTTGTGCCTCATCGTCCCAGCGGAAAGGTATCTCGGTGTATTGGCCGTTCTCGTAGTTATAGTTGTCACCCTCATCCTCATAGAGCGTGAAGCTGCCGTCGGCACCGGGATAGACGCGGATCTCAAGGTCGTCCCACATTTGCTCCGCGGCATATTGCACGTCCGGCCCCCAAGGCAGGATGCTGCCTGCTTTCACATAGAGCGGCAAGATGTCCAGGTTGGCCCGTTTGTTCACGGTCTGTCCGCCATCGAAGCTCTCGCCCGTCCAGAAGTCTGTCCATGTTGTGCCGTCCGGCAGATAGACATCGCGCGAGGAGACCCCATCCTGCACCACCGGTGCCACGAGGAAGGCTTCGCCGAACATGTATTCGTCCGTCACGTCATAACCTTGCCGGTCGTTGCCGAAAGCGACGGGGAGAGCCTGCATGAACGTGGCATCGTTTTTGTAAACCTGCCATGCCGTGCTGTAAAGGTAAGGCAGCAGGCGGTAGCGTATCTTGATATATTTCAGGATGTGGTCGTAGTCGCCCATCCCGTCGCCGGCAGAACCGAACTGGTAGATCTCGCGCGGGGTGCTTGTGCCGTGGAAACGCATCATGGGCGTGAATGTGCCGAACTGCATCCAGCGCATGTATAGCCTGCGCCAGTTGCCGTCGCTGACCCCACCGAAACTTCCGGTGAAGAACCCGCCGATGTCGCTGTTCCAATAGGGGATACCGCAGACCGAAAGGTTGCAGGCCGCGGGAATCTGTGCGGCAAGGTTCTGCCAACTGGCAGTCACGTCGCCGCTCCAGGTGTTGGCCCCGTAGCGTTGCTGTCCGGCAAAAGCCGAACGGGTCAGGATAGACACGCGCTTGCCGGCCAGATACGGGTCGCCTTGGGCTTCCTGTCCACGGTGATGCGTAGCCACTCCGCCCACATGGGCGATAGGGAAGGCATTGCGCAGGCTGCGCCAGGTGCGCCCCTCTCCGCTCACATAGTCCAGGTCGCTGTCTTTCCAGTTGAAGTAATCCGGTTCGGTAGAGTCCATCCAATAGGCATCGATGCCCTTGCTGATAAGCCCGCCGTAAAGGTATTTCCAGTAGATGCCGCGCGAATTTTCATCGTAAACATCATACGGACGTACGCCGTAATTCTGCGGATAGCTTTCCACCGGGATGAGCCGCCCCAAGGCGTTCAATTCGCTGTAAGGCTCGGTCTGAGGCCCGAAGTTAGCCCAGATGGAAATCATGATTTTGGCCTCTTTTTCATGCACATGCCCGATCATCTCCTCCGCGTTGCTGTAGTTTGGGTTCAGGAAGGCCAAGGCATTCCAGTAGCTATTGTCCTCGCCCCAATACTGCCAATCTTGCACGATGCAGTCCAGTGGCACGCCCAGTTCCCGGTAACGGTCCACCACCTCCATCACCTCTGCCGCGCTGGTGTAGCGTTCCTTGCTCTGGTAAAGGCCGAAATTCCACAAGGGCATCATCGGGCTTTTGCCCGTCAGTTCACGCATGGCGGCCAAGACACCGTTGCTGTCATCGCCCACCATCACATAGTAGTCAATCTCCGTTCCGGTGGACTGGAAACGGGTGCCATCGGCATCGTCCGTGAAAATGGTGGGCGAATAGTTGTCCCAGAAGAGCGCATAGTCCTTGGTGGACTGGAAATAAGGGATGCACACTTTCATGTTGTTCTGTGCCAGAGAGAAGGTTTGCCCGCGGCGGTTCAGCAGTCCGTCCTGAATCTGCCCCATACCGTAGATTTGTTCGTCATCGTCAAGTTGGAACGTGCTTGTTATCTGATAGCTGTCATAAGGCCCGTCTTTCACCGCGATGAATGACGTGCCATTCTCTTTTTCGCGGAGGACTTCGGCACCGTTGTAGCGGAGTACCGCCACCTGTCCCGTGGCCAGGTGATAGACCACTTTCATTTTAGCCGTATTTAGGGTCACGGTAAGGTTTTCCGCGTCTTCTGTCACTTCGAGCCCGGCGTAGGCATCCGGCACGTCTGTCACGGAAAGGCTTCTCTTTTCCACCGTGTCGTCATAGGATTTCACCACACGTATGATGTTGTCGGCATAGAGTATCAGGTGGACATACTGGCCGTTCAATTGGGCGCGGATTCCGTAACCGGTCGCTTCATACGAATAGGTGATGACCGTTTCCGTATAACTGCTTACGGCATCGCGCAGGTTGTTTAAGGCGTTGAAAACGGTGGCATAATCCGTGGCTTCGGTTGTATCGTAGGTTGCCTGCGCCTCGCTGATGGCATTCTCCAGTTCCGTCTTGGGACCTGAAGGGGCATCGTCTTCGATGGCGGCCTGTGCCTCCTGGATAGCCTGGTTGAGCAGGTCCTTGATTTCTCCGGTCAGGCTTTCTTCCGTGTAGCCCAAGGTAGAGAGCAATGACGGGTAGGTGGCGGCGGCCTCGTGCTTGGCGTAGTAGCCTATGTTGGAAATGGTGGATGCGCCGGTGGTGGAGGTCAGCCCCATCGACTGGATGAAAGAATTTCCGTTGGAGGAAATAAATATGTTGGGATGGGTGAAATTCATGTTTGCATTCAGGTCCGCCGTGTTGCGGATGTCCCACAATACGAGGGTGGTGCTGTCACCGTTGTCCACACTGTAGTCCGGTGGCGTCTGGTTGCCGTGGTTGTAACCGTTGAACCACCAGATGTAACTCTGTCCGGCAGCCGTATCGAGATGGGTGCCTTGTACGATGAACCAGTCCTGCGTGTTGCTGATGTAATATGCGCCGTCTTTTGCCATGTCCATGGCAAAAGCAATGTTATTCTGTCCGCTGGCCGTGATGGTGAACGTGTTGGCAGCGTCATCATAACTGAAAGCTGTCTGAGGGGCGCGGTTGTCATCCGTTGACACATAGTCGCGGCAATGGAAACTGTAGGCTTGTTGTGCGGCAACCTGATTGGCCATGAGGGCCAATATCCCCAATACGATGCTTTTATAACAAAAAAGTTGTTGGTTAGAGTTCGTTTTCATGTTTTCGAAGTTTTTAAGTGTGTTAGAAAAATAGAGAGGAAGGAAAGGAGAAGAGACAAGGGATGCCTTAGGCCTTTTTACGCATATTGGGCGGATGCGTCCGCTTTTCTTCTCCTTTCCGGTCTTGTCTTACAGTTTCACGGTCTGTGCCTTGCCATTGTAGCGCACGGTGCGGGTGAACTTGCCGGGTTCTTGGTCGCCCGAAGGCGATTGCCTGTCTATGACGAGGATGCGGAAGTTGCGTTTCTTGAGCATGCCTTTGTAGTCGCCCTCCCGGCTGCCGATGGTGAGGGTGCGGTCGGCATCGTTCCAGCGGAACTGGATCCGGGAGAAGGCTCCCTGCTCGTAGTTGTAGTTGTCGCCCTCGTCTTCATAGAGCGTGAACGTGCCGTCGGCTCCCGGATAAATGCGGATTTCCAGATTGTCCCATTTCTTTTCGGCCGCATACTGCACGGCCGGGCCGAAGGGCAGGATGGAACCGGCCCTGACAAAAACGGGCATGATGTCGATGGGGCACGGCATGCTGACCTCCTGCCCGCCCGCATGCTGCTCGTTGGTCCAGAAATTGTACCATTTCGCGCTTTCCGGCAGATAGACTTTCACGTTCTTGGCCGCCTTGGCTACATCGGGCACGGAGGCAACGCCTTTCCTGGCCTGCGTGTCATAGTAGGTGTAGAGCGAGTCCGTGACGGGCATCACCAGCAGCTGGTGTCCGAACATGTATTCGTTGTCCAGCCGTATGGCGGTCTTGTCGTGCGGGAAGTCCATCACGAAGGGGCGCATGATGCTGCCGCTTTCCTGCACCACCGCACCGCAAAGGCTGTAGATGTAAGGCAGCAGGCGGTAGCGTAGTTCGATGGCTTTTTTCTGCGCGTCGTAGGCCCAATAACCCTCTTGCCCGAACTTGTAGATTTCGTTTTCCATGGGCGATGAGCAGTGGTTGCGCATTATGGGCTGGAAACAACCCCATTGCATCCAGCGCACTTTCAGTTCCTGGAAAGCCACATCGCGCCAGTCGTTGCCATAAGGCCAACCGAAGAAGCCCCCGATGTCTGTGCTCCAGTAGGGGATGCCGCAGAGCGAATAGTTCAGTCCGCCTGCTATCTGCCGGCGCATCACGTCCCATTGCGATACGATGTCGCCGCTCCAGCAGAAAGAGCCGTAGTGTTGTTGCCCGAAAAAGGAGGAGCGTGTCATGAGGAACAGGCGCTTGTCATCCGACAGGGCGCGCTGGTGTTCGTACACCCCTTTGTTGCTCATGAGGGGATAGGCGTTGTGCACGCTGCGGAACGTGCCGTCGGCCGTGGGAAGGTCGAACTTCTCCGTTGTCATGTTGAAGCGGTCCGGTTCGGTGGAGTCGGTCCACCAGGCGTCGATGCCCAGGTCGTAAAGGTGCTTCAGGTAACGCCAGTACAGTCCGCGGGCCTGCGGGTTGAACGGGTCGTAGGGAGCCACGCCCGCATTGCGGGGCCACGTGTCGAAGGGCAACAGGGCGTTCATGGCCTTTAGCTCTTTATACTGGTCGGTCCAGGGACCGAAGCTGGCCCATACGGAAATCATGATGTGGGCATTCTGACGGTGCACATACTCCACCATCTCTTGCGGGGTCTTGATGCGCGGTTCGGGATATGTGGCGTTCGGGTCCTCGCCGTTGGGCAGGTATCTCATCCATTGCGGGTCGCCCAATTTGTTGATGTAGCGCGGGTTCATGAACTTCATGGCATTCCAGTTGGAGTCGCAGCCCCAATACTGCCAGTCCTGTATGATGCCGTCCAACGGTACGCCCAGTTTGCGGTATTGGTCCACCACGTCGCACACCTCATCGCTGCTTTTGTAGCGTTCGCGGCTCTGCCAGTAGCCCAGCGTCCAGAGCGGGAACATGGTGGCCTGTCCGGTCAGGTCGCGGATGCAGGCTATCGTGCCGTCCTGCGTGCCGTCGCGGTAGAGGAAATAGTAGTCGCCCATCAGTCCGGCTTCGCTGTTGAAACTGGTTTCCTGTGGTGTGTCGGAGAAGAGGGTGGGTGAAGGGTTGTCCCAGTAAATGCCGTAGCCTTTTTCCGATGTGATGTAGGGGATGCACACGTGCATGTTCTCGTTGCGCAGCATCAGTTCCTGGTCGCGTTGGTTCATTTTACCGGTCTGTTGTTGCCCCAGTCCGTAGATGGTTTCACCGGGTTCCAGCATGAAACGCTGGCTGACGCGGTAGCTGTCCGAAGGGCCGTCCTTGCACGGGATGAAGTTCGTGCCATACTCCTTTTCACTTACCAGCAGGCGGCCTCCGGCGTCCCTGAAAGTGAGTTTCCCCGTGTTCTTGTCCATCACCACTTCCATGCTGCGGGTTTTCATGGAAAGTTGCCCGTTGTGCTCCGCATAGGCGATTCCGGCCTCTCCGGGGGCTTTCACCACCGAGTAGCTTTTCTTGGCGGGGCGGACGCGCGAGGGGTAACGGATGACCCGTACGATGTCGGGGGAATAGAAACAAACCTCCTCCGTCACGTCCTGCGCGGAGATAAAATTTTTTACGCCATGGGCTGTCCGTTCCACTTCCTGGGCGGGCAGCAGTGTGGCCAAGGCGAGGCCACAGAAGATGAATGCTGTCTTTTTCATTGTCCAGACTTGTTTTTCGATGTTCATGATGTCGCAAAGTTACGTCCGGACTGCCGCCAAATGGCAACACTTATGTTGAAAGTTATGGCAACTATGTTGATTCTTTCGCCTGCAAAGCGTATTCCGACGGTTTGCAGCCAAACTCTTCCTGGAAACACTTGCTCATGTAGCTGGCGGAACTGAATCCCACTTCCTCCGCTATCTCCGACACGTTCAGCCGTCCCTCGCGCAGCAGTGCGGCTGCCTTTTTGAGCCGTATGCTCCGGATGAAAAGGCTGGGCGACTTGTCCAGCAGGGTGGTCAGTTTCTTGTACAGCCCGCTGCGGTCCATGCACAGGTCCTTGCTGAGTTGTTCCACGGAGTAACCGGGAGTATTGATATGGGCCTCCACCAAAGCTACGGCCTTGTTCAGGAACTCCCTGTCGGCGGCGTTGATGGGCGGCTCCTTTTCCGGTTTGGTCCCAAGGCCGGCCGGGGCAGAGTCATACTGCCGTTCGTAGCGGTTGCACCGTTCGATGAGGTGTTGCATGCGCAGCAACAGGATGTCCTCTTTGTGGCGGCGCAGGATGCGCTGTCTGGACTGGCGGATGTAGAGTTGCAGGCCTGCGGCGGCCAGTGACAGTAGTATCAGGACATAGGCCGTATAGGCATAGGGCGTGCGCCACCACGGGGCACGGATGCGGAAAGCCACTTCCGCCAACGGTCCGTTCCGGTCGTCGTGGTGCGTGGAGGCCATCACTTGCAGGCGGTAGTCGCCCGGCGGCAGCAGGGCGAAGGAGAGGTGCAGGCATCCGTGGCTGTCCACCGCACCGCCTGCGGGTCGCCAGTGGGCAGTGTACCATGCCGAGTCTGCTTCGTGCATCAGGCGGTAACGGTAGTGCGTGTGCGTGGGGCAGGCATAGTTCAGGGCAGAGAAGTCGAACGCGATGTTGTTCTGGTCATGGCTGAATTCGTAATACGACACGTAGGGCAGGGCATAGGGGAGCAAGGCACCGGCGTCGGCTGTATCGCGCGCGATGCTTACCGCCTGTCCGTGGAGGGACAGTCCGATGAGCAGCGGGTGGAACGTCTGCCGGGGTATTTCCACGCTGTCGGGATGAAACAGTGTCCAGCCCTCCACACCGCCCATCAGCAGATGTCCGTCGCGGGTGTGCCGCACGTCGCGGTTGCGGTATTCCCCCCTTAGCGTACCGTCTTCCTGCCGGAAGTTGGCAAAACGGAGCGTATCGGGGTGCCCGCTGGTGCGGATGCGCGAGAGGCCGCAACTGGTGGACACCCAAAGGTCGCCGTTGTGGTCTTCGGTAATGGCATGGACGAAATTGTTGGTCAGCCCGTCTTCCGTGTAAAGGGTGCGGAAGCCGGTTTCGCCGGGGACGAACAGCCGCAGTCCGTCTGCCGTACCGGCCCAGGTCCATCCGCGGCTGTCGGTATGCACATCATTGTAGGCCTGTCCATCGAACACGGTCCGCGGTGCGGGTTGCGGCAGCAGTACGGCATCCGCTTGTGGCAGCAGGTTCCCCAGGTCGGGAGCGGAAACGAACCGGAAACGTTGCGAATGGGCATAGAGCACGCCTTGGTCGCGCGTGCCCAGCCAGATGCCCAGCTGGCGGTCTTGGAAGATGGTGTTGATGTCTGTTACTATGCACTGCCCTTCTGCGGTTCTCAGGGTAGAGCGGAAAGAGGTCCGCCCGGAGGGCAGGTCTATCTCGTAGATGCCGTTCAGGCTGCTGATGTAGGCCGTCCGGGCGGTAGGCACGATGAGTGTGTGGAGCGGTTCGCGGGTGTCTATGAGCTTGCGCCATTGCCGGGTCTGGGTGTTGAAGGCAAAGAAACCGCCCCGCCGCCCCACGCGCAGCTGGTAGAAGTTGCCGTCCGGCCCTTTCACTACGAGGGAAGTGTTGGCATAGAGGGCGCGCTCGTCCGCCGGATAGGCGGCCTCGCTGTAGAGCAATTGCCCGTTACGGCGCGAGTGGCAGTACACCTCGCCGTTGCTGAAAAACAAGTAGAGCCTGTCGCCGGCCACCTCCACGTCTTGCAGGGGACCCGCGTCTGCCGGCAAGGGCAGGTATCTTTTTAGCCCGGCTTCCCACAATCCTCTGGCGGTCACCAGCCACAAACCCTGTTCCGAGTCCACGAACAGGTCCGTCACGTGTTCGCTTGTCCCCGTTTCGCGGAAGATTTGTTCCGGATGCGTCCGGTAGCGTTCGCGGCGCAGATCTAGGCAGCGCAGCCTTTTGTAGTCCTTTATCCACAGCAGGTCGTTGGCTCCCACGTAAACGTGGTAGGCTCCCGTATAGCTGTCGAGCGTATAGGCATCGGAGTCGTTGCGGTGGATATAGCGGAACTGCATGCCATCGTACAGGTTGATGTTGCCCAGAGTGGTGAACACCATCCGGCCGTCCGGCAGTTGCAGGATGTGCTGCACCTGGTTGTCACTTAGCCCGTCGGAGGCATCTATGCGGCTGAACGTGTAGGGCATGGCAGCCGCCGGGGGGCAGAAAGCCGCAGCCCATAGGACAGACAGGAAGAAGAACAAGCGTCTCATGGGGTCAGAGGCTGATGGACACCACTCCCCCATAGGGAGTAAGGTCATTGAATCCCAGTTCCGGGGAAAGCTCGCCGGCATAGGCGCGGGCGCAGATGAGCACCCCGCCGTGGGCAAAGACCGCCACGCGGCGGAAAGGCTGTTGGCGCAGTTCGTCCAGAAAGGCGGAGACCCGTGCATAGAGATGGCGGAATGATTCCCCGCCGGTAGCCGGCAGGTTCAGGTAGTCGTCATACCAGGCCTGCAGGCGTTTGTCCGTGATGTCATCGAAACGCTGCATCTCCCATTCCCCCATGTTCATCTCCTTGAGACGGTCGTCCCGCAGGGCATCGGGATGTCCGCAGAAGGCGGCCAGCCGGGCGGCCCGGCTGAGCGGACTGGTATAAACGCAGTCGAAGTGCAGGCCGTTCAGGCGCAACCGGGTAGCGGCGGCCTCCCTCTGGAAAGAGGATTTGAGGGGGACATCGGAAAAACCGTAGCAGGTGCCCTGGGGCACGTCCACTGAAGTGTGTCGGATGAGATAGACTTCCATGATAGATGAGGATTAATAAGTATAAAGGATAATGAATGTCAGATAAAAAACCAGTTCGCAGAGCAGGAATACGGCTCCGCAACAGTCGCCCGTGTAACCTTGCAGGCGATGGCGGAGGTAGCGCACCGTCAGTCCTTCCACAACGGGCGGGGCAAGGAAAGCCCAGTAGGGGAACGCATCGGCCGTATGCCAAAGCCAGGCCAAGGCCGGCAGCAGGGCGCACAGGCAACGCGCGGCATGCCACAGGATCCTGCGGCCCTGCCACCCGGCATAGACCACTCCGGCCTTGGCCTGTTCTGCCGTGCGGGCATAGGGCAGTTGCAGAAGGATGAAGCTGGCGCACGCTTTGGCATAGATGTCGGCGGTGAAGACCAGGGCCGGAGCCTCTCCCTCCGGCAGGAGCGACATGAGGGAGACCAATAAAGCCGTATGGAACAGTAGGCCCAGCACGCCATAGGTGCCGATGCGGGAATCTTTCATGATGGCCAGCACTTGCCGGCGGTCCCGACCGCCGCCGAAACCGTCGCAGCAGTCTGCCAGTCCGTCCTCGTGCAAGGCTCCTGTGAGGAGCAACCGCATCCCCACAGCCAGCAGGGCGGCAACGAAAGCGGGCAGCACGCCCTGTGCCAACAGGAGCACAACGGCCAGCATGCCGCCTGTCAGCCAACCGGCAAAAGGCCAATAATCCACTACATGACGGAAACATTCCGCATCCACCCGCCGGATGCGCCCGAAAGGCAGACGGGTGAAGAACATCAGTGCGGCCAGCAGTCGGTCGGTCATCATGGGCATGGCATGTTAAAAGTAACGGGTGACGTGGGCATGGTCGAAGTCGTTCATCTCCCGCAGCATGTTCACAGCCGATTGCAGGAGCGGATAGGCGCAGACGGCACCTGTGCCTTCGCCCAGGCGTAATCCCAGACGCAGCAGCCCCTGTGCGTGCAAGGTTCGGAGTAACAGCCCGTGTCCGGCTTCATCGCCCTCATGCCCGAATACGGCATAAGACCGCACCGCCGGACAGAAACGGGAAGCCATCAGCAGGCAGGCGGTCATGATGAAGCCATCCACCAACAGCACCATCTTCAGTTCTGCGGCCTGTAGCATGGCACCTACGGCAGACACCATCTCGAAGCCGCCAAACCAGCGGAGAACCTCTTCGCAGGAAGCCGTGTCCGGACTGCCGGGGCGGAAACCGGGATGATGCCGGAGGAACGTGTCCACTGCCTCCTGCAACACATCGAGTTTGTGGCGTATGCCGGCCGTGTCCAGTCCTGCGCCTGTCCCGACACACTGTTCCAGCGGGATGCCGGTCAGCAGGTGCATCCATACGGAAGAGGGCGATGTGTTACCGATACCCATTTCGCCGATACTGATCACGTTGCATCCCCGGCCGTGGCATTCGGCCGCCAGCCGGGCACCGGTGCGGATGCACAAGTCCTTTTCTGCGGGAGTCATGGCCGCTTCGTGGCGGAAGTTCCGCGTGCCCCGCGCTACCTTGCAGTGCACGATGCCGGGACAGGACTGCAGGTCGTGGTCCACTCCCACGTCTATGATGAAGAGTTTGAAGCCGTGCTGGCGGCAGAACAGGTTGATGCCGCCTCCGCCCAGGGTGAAGTTGACCATCTGCTGCCAGGTGACTTCACGCGGGGAGATGCTGACACCTTCCTGCTCGATGCCATGGTCGGCACCGAACAGCAGGTGGCAGGGACAGCGCAGTTCCGGTTTCGTGGTCTGCTGTATCATCCCGATCTGCAGGGCCAGTTCCTCCAGGCGTCCCAAGGAACCTTTGGGTTTGTTCAGGTTGTCTATCCTGGCCTGTAGCACGGGCCGCAAGACTTCATCGGGCGGGGTGATGTCAAAGTGCTTCATTGCTTTTGATTTTTACAGGAATGCCACTGACCATCCAATAGACTTCGTCCGCCTGTGCGGCAACGAACTGGTTGGTCCATCCCAAGAGGTCGGTGAACCGGCGCTGCACTTCGTTGGGCGACACTCCTCCCATCCCGATTTCGTTGGTCACGAAGATGAACGTGGCGTCTTGGCCGGTGAAGCGTAGAAATTCCGCTTTCAGAGCCTGCAGGGTGCTTTCCACCTGGCACCATCCGGCTTCGGCCTGCCGGCTTTCCACCGTTCCTGTGCCCGTTGCCGCAGACAGGGCTTCGGGTCCGGGGCGGTAATCGGAAAAGAAGTTGGTGGCCCAAAGCGTCAGGCAGTCCACCAGCACCGTCCGCCCTTCCAGATGGTGGCGGCTCAGTTGTTTCTCTTCTTCGATGTTGGTCCATTGCGTTCCACGCCGTTCCCGGTGGAGCCTGACGCGCAGCTTGAACTCCTCGTCCCAGATGCGTGCCGTGGCCAGATAGACCGGACGGTCGGAAAGGCGGAGCGCCAGTTGTTCGGCGAAGCGGCTTTTCCCGGAACGTTCTCCTCCGGTAATCAGGATGATTTTTTTCATAGAGGACAAAGTTACGACAAAGCAGGCGGACGGCAAAACATTTCCTGCATAAATCCTCTGCCCGTTGCCCGCCCCGCCGTCGGAGGCAGAGATGCGGCTACCGTCCTTGCTGTCTGTGTAGTTCCCGGTATTTCAGACGGATCCGGATTTCGTGCTTGAAAGCCTTGCGGATGACACTATAGGCCGGATGTATGGCGCGTAGCGGACGGATGTCGCTCTTGCGGAGCAGGAGGAGCAACAGACAGCAGCAGGACACCATCAGCAGCCAGCCGTAAATCTCTTTCATGGACACCATCAGGGCCTGTTCCTGTACCGCGCCGTTGAGGGCAGACAGGGGAAGGTGTGCAGCATCGGGGTTTACACGGTCCAGCGGAGTGCCCAACAGCATATAGTTTTTCTTCTGTACGATGCTGAGCACCCGTCCCACGATGGCTGTTCCGATGGCGTTGCCGCAGGCTGCGCTGACGAATCCCTGGATGGCTATTGACTGGAAGAAGTGATAGGGAAAGGGGACACGGGACAGGACCGTAAGCAGGCAGATGGCCATGACAACGTAGCCGAAGCTGCGGACATAGACGGGGAAGGCCAGGGCTTCCTTCGGCAAATCATAGTCGATGAAGAAATAGAAATAGCCCAGATAGAGCGTGTAGCAGGCAAAGGCTATGCTTATCATGGTTTGGTAAGCCCATTTCCTTCGGGCAAAGGTGAGGTAGGCAAAGGCTGCGCCCGTGACAATCCCGGCAAAGGCCACCCAGTTCAATGAAATGAGGTGCAGGTTGTCGTAATTCAGGATGTCTTCCATGAGCGCATGTTCGAACAGGTGGGAAGGGGCCAGCAGGATGTCCGTTACGAGGTAGATTGCCAGCGAAATCCCTACGATGGGGAATGAAAACGTCTTGATGAAGATGAACGGGTGACGGATGAATGAGGAACGCCACAGGTTCAGGGCCAACAGGACAGCCCCCATGACGGCAGCCGTGCGGATGTGTGGTGAGCGGAACCAGTCGTAGTGTTCGCCGTAAACGCAGACGAAGATGATGCAAAGCAGGGTCATCCCCCACATCAGCATGCCCAGCCAGTCTATGCCATAGAGCGGCAGCCTGGGCACGGTGGAATGGTTGCGGTAGGTGAGCAGGACGGCTATCAGCAGCAAGGTCAGCAAGCCGGTGATGCACCAGTGCATGTATTCCCACGTAGCCCATGACGCGAGATGAACGGTCAGTATGCCCGACAACTGCATGACACCGTTGACCACAAAGCAGATGTAACAGAAAAACACTGAAAGGTCGCGCTTGGGCGTAATCCACAGTTGGATGGTGGAGTTGCATTCAAAGGTGGCCCACATGCGGAAAAAGCCGGCGACAAAGCAGGTGCCCACCAGCAACGGTACGCTGCGTGTGTGCATGCAAATCAGGTTGGCCGCAATGAGGACGCACCCGCAGATGAAGAACGTGGTCTTGGGCGGAATGGCGAACTTCAGGCGGAACATGACGACAAAGGTCAGCGACATTCCTGCCAGCGAGGCGTAGCCTGCCATCATGATGTCTTCCCGCATCAGGGCCGTGCCGCCCACCATCTCGCCCACGGCGGAAAGATAGACCCCGCCGGAGAACTGGACGATGACGAAAAAGGCGATGATCAGCCACGGTTTGAGCCGTTCCGGCACAAATGGGCGGATGGCCGGGATGGAAAATGGGGCAACAGGGTGTTCCATATAAAACTAATATTTCACACAGCATTCCACGTTCATCCCGGCTCCCACGCGGCTGATTTCTTCCGGACGGTTGTCTGGCGTGAAATCTATACGTACGGGAATACGCTGCTCTATCTTCACGAAGTTGCCTGCCGAATTGTCTTGCGGCAACAGTGAAAAGCTGGCCCCGGTAGCCTGCGATACGGAACGTACCTTACCCTTGAACACGATGCCGGGGACGGCATCCACCTCGATGTCCACGTCCTGCCCCGGACGGATGCGGGCGGTTTGCGTCTCCTTGTAGTTGGCAACCACCCACTTCTCGCCGTTGTCCACGATGTCCACAAGGGTTTGTCCCGTCTGGATGAACTGCCCCGTCTGGATACCCTTGCGGCCGGTCACGCCGTCGCACGGGGCTAACAGCACGGTGTAGGACAGGTTCAGGCGGGCCAGTTCCACCGCGGCTTCGGCCAGCTTGATGCCGGCTTCGTTCTGTCCCAGGCGGTTATGCTGTTCCGCTTTCACCAGCGTGGTGGACTGTTTCTGCTGTACCAGCTGGGTGTAGCGTGCCTTGGCGGCCTCGTACTCCGTCTGCATGTCGTCATATTGCTGGCGGGTGACGGCGTCCTGGGCCAGCAGGTTGCTGAAGCGTCTGAAGTTGCGTTCGGCATTCTCCATCCTGATGCGGGCTTCTTCGATGCCGGCGTCAGACACGGAGATGTTGCTCCGTGTGGTCTCTATGGTGGAGTTTGTCACGGTCCTTCCCGTGACGGCGTTCTGGTAGTCGGCTTCGGCCTGCGCCAGCCGGTAGCGGAACTCGGCGTCCTCGATGATGGCAAGCGTGTCGCCCTTGCGTACCGTCTGGTACTCTTCAAAGCGTATCTCCTTGATGAATCCCTGCACGCGCGAGATGACGGGGACGATGTGCTGCTTCACCTGTGCGTTGTCGGTAAACTCCACCCGCCCCAGATGCACGAAATGGGAAACGACCCACAGCAGGGCGGCCAGGAGCAGCAGCCCTACGATGACGTTGTACGTCAGTTTCTTGGTTCTGTGTCTCATGATGATATTTGTTGCTTTTATAATGTTCCGGTTGTTTTTTTCAGTTTATAATAGTTGAACAGGATGTTTATTCTGGCGTTCACCACTTGCAGCTCGGCATCCAGCTTGGCGTTGTCTGCATCCAACATGTCGGTCACCAGCGCCAGTCCGTTCAGGTAACGGTTGTTCACCACGGCATGGTTTTGCTGGGCCAACTGCAGGCTTTTCAGCTGTGTGTCGTATATGGTGAACGCCTCGACGAAACGGACGTAAGCCTCTTTCACGTCCGTGCGCAGTTCGTCCTGCCGCGCCAGATGTTCCTCGGCAGCTTTCTGCGTGGCGATGCGCGCCTGCCGTGCCTTTTTGTTGCTCTTGAATAGCGATGAAAAGTCGTACTTCAGCCCTATGCCTACGTACCAATAGTTCAGGTTCTGGTCCAGCGGAGGCACCTCTATGGTGATGGGGCCGTCCAGATGGTCGCCTGCAAAGACCGACAGGTCCGGAATACGTTCGGCGCGCACCGCCTTTTCCTGTTGCCGGGCAATGTCCACCTCGGTTTGCGACTGCTGCAGTGCCGGGGCGGACTGCATGGCCAAAGCCAGCCATCCCGCTTCGTCCGACAAGGGGGGTAACCCTTCGGCAAGGGTGGTGTCCACGCCGATGATTGTCTGTTCCGGCAAGCCGAGGGCGACCACCAGCTGGTGGTTGAGGATGTCCATGCTGTTGCGCAGTTGCGTGAGCCCCAACTGCAGGCCTTTGAGTTGCAGTTCATAGCGGGTCACATCGTTTTTCAGGACGACTCCCTGTGCATGCTTGGCCTCGATTTCTTCTATCAGCCGTATGGTCTGGCCGATGTTCTGCAAGTACACTTTTTCCTGGTTCTGCAATTTGGACAGTTCCAGGTAATTGCCGGCCAGCAGGAAACGCAAGGACTGGCGGTTGTCTTCCCTGGCGATTTGTGCCGACCGCTGGCGCAGCTTTGCGATGGAAATGTCGCTGCTGATGCGTCCTCCCGTATAGAGGGTCTGCACGGCTTCCAGGGCAAAGTTGTTGCCGAAATGCGGCATGGGTGCCGATGTGCTGCCCGTGAAGTCACGTTCCCAGAGCCGGGCATTGCCCAGATAGCTGGCCGAGGCCTCTCCCGTTATGGTGGGGAGCAGTGCGTTGCGCGACACCTTGACAGCCTGTGCGGCTTCTTCTTCCGCCATGCGGAACACCTGCATTCCGTGATTGGACGTCTCGGCTTGCCGGAACAAGTCTTCTATGCTCAGGGGCAGGACATCCTGTGCCCGGAGGACGGCGGCCTTTTCTCCTGAAAAAACGAGGAGGGCATAGGCCGCAAAAAGGGTTTTCTTCATGTTGTACATGGGGTTTTCTTGAGCTGTTCTGTACGTTAAAAACGCTGCAAATTTCGTCTTTTTTCGCGTTCCGAGGGGATTTCTTTTGGTCCTGAAATTGGTTTTGTTTGGACATGAAGGGCGAAAAACGTACCTTTGCAGGACAGATTAGGAGTAACAAATGGAACAAGACGCAAAAAGAAACGTTAAGGAAAAAGGTTCCGACAGGGATCGGCGCGTGCTTACTTTCGGCCTGACGGGGGAAACCGTGCGCGAAAAGTTTGCCGCCTCTGCGTTTTTCGACGGCATGCTGGTGGGTATCGTGGTTTCGGGCACGGCGCGAGTGACCGTGAACTACAAACCTTATACGTTGGAACCCGGCGTGTTGTTGCTCCTGCATCTCGGCAGGCTCTACCATTGGGACAGCTGGAGCGACGACTTTTATGCCCATTGCCTGACCGTGGAGAGGGACTATATGCGTGAAATGGATTCGGCGGAGATGGTTTCAAGGCGTGCCCGTTACGGTGCGCGGCTGCTGTCCAGGCCGGTGTTCCGCCTGCATCCGGAGCAGTTGGAGCACCTGGTGGGGCGGATGTCAGGGGTGGGTGAATCGGTGGCCCGCACCGGCCATCCGTATTATGACGAACTGGTGGTCACCTCGCTGAACCTGTTCTATCTGGACCTGAGCGCCGCGATAGACCGCTTCGTCACCTCGGCCGGTGGAGGTGAGCCGGGACTGACGCGCCGCGACATGCTGATAGAGCGGTTCATAGAACTTGTCATACGCTGTTTCCGCAAGCATCATACCGTGGATTTCTACGCCGGCGAACTGGGAGTGTCGGCCCATTATCTGACGTTGCTGGTGCGCCAGGCCACGGGCCAGACGGTGTCCGACCTCATCTATTCGCTGCTCTACGGCGAGGCTTGCGTGCTTTTGGTGTCTTCCCGGTTGTCGATCGGTGAGATTGCATACCGCCTGAATTTCTCCGACCAGTCGGCTTTCCGTAAGTTCTTCAAGCGGAAGTCCGGCCGCTCGCCGATAGATTACCGGAAAGGAAAGGCGGCAGACGGCACCCGCCCCTCCGTACAGCCTTGCGGGCGGCAGGGCTGTACGGAGGGGCGGGACGGCAGGGCGGTGCAGGCGCTCCGGCGTGGCACCCCCGGCCTTGCGGGCGGTCAGGATTAACGGATGTTCTCCCTGATGCGGCTAAGATAAGCGTTGAGCGCGTCTTCATCGCGTGCGTCGATGATGGCTATCAGCTTTTTCAGTTCTTCGCGGATGCGCTCCACCTGGCTTTTGGTGCGCGGGTTGAACAGGATTTCCCGCAGCAGGCAGTCGTCTTCGCTCAATACGCCCTGTGCAATTTTCAAGTGGCGCTTGAAGGTTGTGCCCGGTGCGTCCTGATGCTTCATCACGGCGGCAAAAGTGAAAGTGGAGACGAACGGGATGCTCAGCGAATAGGCCATGGTCTCATCGTGCTCGTCGAAAGAGTATTCACACACGTGCAGGCCGAGGCGGCTGTACAGGTCGCGGAAGAAGATGCGCCCCATGTAGTCGCCCTCGTTGATGACAATGGCGTTTTCGTGGTTCAGGCTGCCCAGGTTGGCAAACGTGGGGCCGAACATCGGGTGCGTGCTGACGTAGCGCATGCCCGTGCCTTCATAGAAATCCTTGAAGCCGGTCTTTACGGAAGAAATGTCGCTCAGGATGCAGTCCTGCGGCAGGTGCGGTATTACCTGGCCGAACACGTCGAGCGTGTATTTCAGGGTCACGGCGTTGATGACCAGTTCCGGGCGGAAACCGTCTATCTCGTCCAGCGACGTGAAACGCAGCGTGTTGTACATGAAGCGCAGTCGGTGCGCATCAATGTCGTACACGGCTGTTTCGTGTTCAAAACTGAGCAGATCGACGAAGAACGACCCCATCTTGCCTGCGCCCAATATGAGTATTCTCATGTCCTTGTCTTTTTTAGGGTTTGCACTCCTGCTACTTGTTGATTACCTCCATTTGCTGGCGCACGCTTTCCTCGTGGATGGCCTCGAAGATTTTTTTCACGAAGTCGGCGTCCATGCCGCAGAGCGCCCCTTGCACCCCGCGCTTGTCCAGGATTTCGGAGTAGCGTCCGGTCTGCACCACGGCCATGTTGTGCTGTTTCTTGTAGGTAGCTATTTCGCGGCTCACCCGCATCCTTTTGGTGAGCAGGTTCATCAGCTCGTTGTCCAGCTCGTCAATCTGCTTGCGCAGGGCCGACAGGCTTTCGGTCATTTCCACGTTTTCGCGCACCATGAGCCGGTCGAGGATGAAGTCGAGCACTTCGGGCAGCACCTGCTGCTTGGCGTCGCTCCACGCGCAGTCGGGGTTGCAGTGGCTCTCCACGATGAGCCCCTTGAAGCCCATGTCCATGGCCTGCTGGCACAGCGGGGCCACCAGTTCGCGCCGTCCGCCGATGTGGCTGGGGTCGCAGATGATGGGCAGGTTGGGGTAGCGGCGGTGCAGTTCGATGGGGATGTGCCACATCGGTGCGTTGCGGTAAATCTTCTGGTCTATGCTGGAGAAGCCCCGGTGTATGGCTCCCAGGCGGGTGATGCCTGCGCCGTTGATGCGCTCCAGCGCACCGATCCACAGTTCGATGTCGGGGTTCACGGGGTTTTTCACCAGCACGGGGATGTCCGTGCCCTGCAGCGCGTTGGCTATCTCCTGCATGGCAAAGGGGTTGGCCGTGGTGCGCGCGCCGATCCACAGCAGGTCGATGCCGGCTTTCAGGGCGGCCTCCACGTGCTTCGGCATGGCCACTTCGGTGGCGGTGAGCATGCCGGTTTCCTGCTTCACCCGTTGCAGCCAGGGCAGTGCGGCATCGCCCATCCCCTCGAAACCGCCGGGTTTGGTGCGGGGTTTCCACACGCCGGCGCGGAATATCCTGAATCCCTTGCCGGCCAGCTGCTGTGCGGTGGTCATCACTTGTTCCTCGGTTTCGGCGCTGCAAGGGCCGGCGATGACGAGGGGTCGCTTGTTGTCGTCCACTCCCGGTATGTTCAGTGGAGCCAGTTTTAAGTCGTCCATATCATTGTCCTTTTTGTTCGGTTTTCTTGTTCTTGTCTCAGTTGAACACGGAACGGATGCGTTCCAGTGCCTCGGCCATCTTCTCTTTCTTGGCGCAGAGCGAGATGCGGATGTAGCGATTCCCGCCCGTGCCGAAGATGAATCCCGGCGTGATGAAGACGCGCGCCTCGTGGAGCACTTTCTCCGTGAGCTGTTCCACATCATCGTAGCGGTCGGGGATGCGCCCCCACAGGAACATGCCCACTTGCGCCGGGTCGAACGTGCACCCCAGGGCTTCCATGATTTGTTCCGCCAACCGGCGCCGTTCGGCATAGACGTGCACGTTGGCTTCTTCGTGCCATTGCTCGTCGTTGGCATAAGCTGCCGCCGCGGCCAGCTGTATGGGGCGGAACGTGCCGGAGTCGATGTTGCTCTTCACCTTCAGGACCCATTGCACGAACTGTGCGTTGGTGGCCAGCATGCCCACGCGCCAGCCCGGCATGTTGTGGCTCTTGCTCATAGAGTTGAACTCGATGCAGCAGCGTTTGGCTCCGGGCACCTGCAGGATGCTGAGCCGTTCGCGGTTCAGGATGAAGCTGTAGGGGTTGTCGTTCACTACGATGATGTTGTGCCGCAGGGCGAAGTCCACCAGCTTTTCATACGTTTCCCGCCGCGCGTTGGCGCCGGTGGGCATGTTGGGATAGTTGGTCCACATGATTTTCACGTCCGTCAGGTCCATTTGCTCCAGCGCGTTGAAGTCCGGCTGCCAGCCGTTTTCCGGGCGCAGGTCGTAGTTCACGATGTTGCAGCCCAGGATTTTGCTGAGCGAGGTGTAGGTGGGATAGCCCGGATTGGGCACCAGCACGCGGTCGCCGGGGTTGGCAAAAGCCAGCGTGACGTGCAGTATGCCTTCTTTCGACCCTATCAGGGGCTGTATCTCGCAGGCCGGATCGAGGTCCACGCCGTACCATCGCTTGTAGAAGCCGGCCATGGCCTCCCTCAGCTCCGGTATGCCCATGGTCGGCTGGTAGCCGTGTGCGTCGTCCCGGCGCGCTTCCTTGCACAGGGTCTCGATGGTCTGGGGCGAGGGCGGCATGTCCGGGCTGCCGATGGCCAGGCTGATGACGTCGCGGCCTTCGGCGTTCATGCGGGCCACCTCCTTGAGCTTCATGGAGAAGTAGTACTCTTTCACGTCCCCCAGCCGGTCGGCCGGGTGTATGTCCGGGTTATATAGTCTGTCTTCCATCTTGGTATTCTCCTAATATTTTGAGTTCCTGGGTCAGCGGGGTTATGGCGTCGATGCTTTGCGAATAGCGGGTGTAGTCATCGAACGCCAGGTCCACGTAAAACATATACTGCCATTCCTTGCCCACGAGCGGCAGGCTCTGTATCTTGGTCAGGCTCAGCTTGTAGAACGACAGGATGGAGAGCACATGCGAGAGCGACCCCGTTTCGTGCGGCAGGGTGAACACCAGGCTGGCCTTGTTGGCCTTGCGGATGTCGCGCAGCAGGTTGGCACGCTGCGGCTGGCTGAACACCAGGAACCGCGTGAAGTTGTGCTTGTTGGTCTCGATGCCCTCTTCCAGCACCGTCATGCCGTAGAGCGGGGCGGCAAACTTGGAGCAGATGGCCGCATGGCCGTGCATTTGCTTGCGGCTGATGAGTTCGGCCGCTCCGGCGGTGTCTTCCGTCTCCACTATCTTCAGTCCCGGATGGCGCGAGAGGAACTCGCGGCACTGCATGAGGGCCACGGGGTGGGAGTTCACTTCCGTGATGTCTTCCAGCCGTTCGCCCGGCAGGGCCAGCAGGCTGTGCGAGATGCGCAGCTTGTGCTCCCCCACGATGGTCAGTCCGCTGTTGCGGAGCAGTTCGTAGTTGTGGAGCAGGCTGCCGGCGATGGTGTTCTCTATGGCGGCCATGCCCAACACGGTGCTGTCGTCCCTCACCGCGGTGAACACATCCTCGAACGTGGAGCAGCAAATGAGTTCGATGTCCTCCTTGTCGAAGAAGTAGTGGGCGGCCATGTCGTGGTATGAGCCCTCGATTCCTTGGATTGCGATTCGTTTCATCTTGTCGTTTTGTCTTTTTACAAAAAAATCCCGCTTCGGAATGAAGCGGGATGCTGTCGTTCTATTGTCATTTGCATAAAATCCGGTTGGATGCACATACGATTTCCCGCTTCACTTTGTGGCTAAAGTAAAAGTAAAAGAAGAAATAGAAGTATGTAGCAAACAATTCTTTCATCTCTCTGTTATTGATTCTGCTGCAAAGTTAGGATTTATTTTGTTCCCGGCAAACCAAACGGTGTGTTTTTTCGTCAGAAAGTGGTAACTTGTGACGGAAATACCTGTTTTCAGTGACGTTTGTCCGTTCCTTTCCCGTCCGGGTCCGCCCCGTCCGGCTGTTGTTCCTGCCGGATGTTGGTGAAGCGGCCTTCCAGCATCCCGGCGGCCTGCGGGTCGGCCAGCAGGGCACGCCTCAGGTCGTCCATGGCCCCGGCCTTGTCGTTGAGCAGCAGGCGGAGGCGTCCCCGTTCGTGGTAGGCGCCGGCATAGCCGGGCAGCCGTTCCACGGCCTCGTCCATCACTTCCAGTGCGCGGCCGGTCTGCCGCAGGGCTGCATAAGCCCTGCTCAGTCCCACATAGGCTTCGCCTTCCTGCGGGAATTGTTCTTTCACCTTATTATAATGTATGATGGCGGTTTCCGCATCCCCTTGCCGCAGGCGCAGCGCGGCTTTCAGCAGGCCGGCCCTTGGCAAGGGGGCCGGTTGCCCCAGCAGCAGGTCGGCATCGGCTTCGGCTTCCTGCAGGCTGCCGGTGGCATACAGGATTTCGGCGCGGAGCAACCGCGCCTCTGCCAGTTCCCCGTTTTCCATGAGTGCCTGCGTCAGCAGGGCCATGGCCGCCAGTTCGTCGCCTGCCGCATGGCGTTCCCGCGCCGCCTGCCAAAGCCGTGCGGCATGGGTTTCTTCTTCGGGTTGGTTTTTCATTGCTTTGCTCCTTGTTTTGTGGGGCAAATATACTAAAATAACTTAAATCATCCTTTTTTTATACGATATTTAGTGCATGTGACGTTTAACTTTAATATGTTTGTCTTTATAAACTAATTTGCATTATGTGTGGAATTGTCGGCTATATAGGGAAGAAAGATGCTTATCCTATTTTAATAAAGGGACTTAAACGATTGGAATATAGAGGATATGACAGTGCGGGCGTGGCCTTGGTGGGCGGCGACGGCAACCTGAACGTGTATAAGAACAAGGGCAAGGTGGCCGATTTGGAGCGCGCCGTGGAGGAGAAAGACGTGAGCGGCCACGTGGGCATTGCCCATACGCGCTGGGCCACGCACGGCGAACCTTGTGCCGAAAACGCCCACCCGCACTACTCGGCTTCGGGCAACCTGGCACTGATACACAACGGTATCATCGAAAACTATGCCACGCTGAAGGAACGCCTGCAGAAGCGCGGCGTGAAGTTCCACAGCCAGACGGACTCGGAGGTGCTGGTACAACTTATCGAATATATCCAGGTGAGCAACAACCTGGACCTGCTGGGAGCCGTGCAGGTGGCCTTGCACGAGGTGATCGGCGCTTACGCCATTGCCATCCTGGACAAGTGCCATCCCGAACAGATTATCGCGGCGCGCAAGAGCAGCCCGCTGGTGGTGGGCATCGGGCGCGACAACGATTTCTATCTGGCTTCGGACGCCACGCCCATCGTGGAATACACCGACAAGGTGGTCTATCTGGACGACGGCGACATTGCCGTCATCCGCCCCGGCTATGAACTGAAGGTGGTGGACATGAACAACACCCGCATGTATCCCACGGTGAAGACCGTGGACATCAACCTGGGCCAGCTGGAAAAGGACGGTTACCCGTTCTTCATGCTCAAGGAGATTTTCGAACAGCCCGGCTGCCTGCGCGACTGTATGCGCGGGCGCATCAACGTGGATGCCGACAACGTGACCCTCTCGGCTGTCATCGACCACAAGGACAAACTCCTGTCCGCAAGCCGTTTCATCATCGTGGCCTGCGGCACGTCATGGCATGCCGGGCTTATCGGGCAGCAGCTCATCGAGAGCTATTGCCGCATCCCCGTCTATGTGGAATATGCCTCGGAGTTCCGCTACCGCAACCCCGTCATCCTGCCCACGGACGTGGTGATTGCCATTTCGCAGTCCGGCGAGACGGCCGACACGCTGGCAGCCATCGAACTGGCACGCAAGCAGGGGGCTTTCGTGTTCGGCATCTGCAACTCTGTGGGGGCATCCATCCCGCGGGTCACCCACGCGGGGGCTTACATCCACGTGGGGCCGGAAATCGGCGTGGCTTCCACCAAGGCGTTCACCGGACAGGTGACGGTGCTGGCCATGCTCACCCTGGCACTGGCCAAGGAGCGGGGCACCATCTCGCGGGACGAATACGTCAAGATGGTGCGCGAACTGGTGGCCATACCCGACAAGATGGAAGAGGTGCTCAAGACCAACGAACAGATAGCCCAGATGGCCAAGGTGTTCACCTACGCCCGCAACTGCCTCTACCTGGGGCGCGGCTATTGTTATCCCGTGGCGCTCGAAGGGGCCTTGAAACTGAAGGAGATTTCCTACATACACGCCGAAGGCTATCCGGCGGCCGAGATGAAGCACGGCCCCATCGCGCTCATCGACTCGGAGATGCCGGTGTTCGTCATCGCCACGCGCAACGGGCTGTACGACAAGATTATCAGCAACATACAGGAAGTGAAGGCCCGTCAGGGCAAGATTATTGCCTTCGTGACGAAAGGCGACACGAAAATCCGCGAGCTGGCCGATGCCGTGGTGGAACTTCCCGAAACGATAGAGTGTTTCGATCCCCTGGTGGCTTCCGTCCCCTTGCAGTTGCTGGCCTACCACATCGCCGTGTGCAAGGGCATGAATGTGGACCAGCCGCGCAACCTGGCCAAGTCGGTCACGGTGGAATGACGGTGCGGCGGTGTGCGGAGTCCCGGCGGGAGGCGTGGAAACGGCTTCCCGCCGGTTGCTTGTGCGTGCACGTTTTTCTTGCGCAAGGAGGGCGGCGGCCTTGCGCACAGGCGTTGCCCTCCTTGCGCAAAGCCGCCGCCTGACGGGCGAGGGGTGTTCCTTGGCCGGTTGCCCGGACGGGCCGTCGGGGCCGGAGGCAAAATCCAGTCCCCCCGGTTGCGCATAGCCGGGTGTTTTCTTTCATCTGTTTTCCGCTCCGGCAACAAATCCATGAAAAAATACCTTCCGGGAGTGGGATGTTTGCAGAAAAAAACTTAATTTTGCGATGTCCGAATCCATGCTGAAAGCCCTGTTGGGCAGAGGTAGGGCGGATGCATATACATAAAAGGCGTAACTGTACGCTTTGGTTTTG
>CAZGSE010000016.1:0-53238 GCA_964528135.1 uncultured Paraprevotella sp.
TTTAAGGCAAGTTACACTTTTTCCCATGAAGCAGAAAATATCCCGCACTTATTTTGATTATTTTAATGGTAACGCACAACTTCCGGCAGGTTGTGCCAAGAAAATCGTGACAAATTGCACAATGAAGCTATTTTTTAAGTAGTTTTGCAACATCTAACCAATAATTCCGACAGCATGATACGCAAGTTTGATTTTTTGGTCATCGGTTCCGGAGTGGCGGGAATGAGTTACGCACTGAAAGTGGCCGATGCAGGAAAAGGGAAAGTGGCCATCGTATGCAAGACCACACTGGACGAGGCCAACACAGCCAAGGCACAAGGAGGAATAGCCTCCGTTACCAATCTGGAAACAGACAATTTTGAAAAGCATATCAGGGACACCATGATAGCCGGCGACTATATCAGCAACCCGGCAGCCGTGGAACAGGTGGTGAAAAACGCGCCGAAAGGCATCCGCGACCTGGTGAAATGGGGGGTGAACTTCGACAAGGACGAAAAAGGGAACTTCGACCTGCACCGCGAAGGCGGGCATTCGGAGTTCCGCATCCTGCACCATGCCGACGACACGGGGTTTGAAATCCAACGGGGCCTGATGGAAGCCGTGCGCCATCACCCGAACATCATCATCCTGGAAAAACATTTTGCCGTGGAAATCATCACACAACACCACCTGGGCATCGAAGTGACACGGCGCACGCCCGACATAGAATGCTACGGAGCCTACATCCTGGATCCCGACACGAAGAAGATAGACACTTTCCTGTCCAAGGTGACCCTGATGGCCACCGGCGGCACAGGTGCCGTCTATGCCACCACCACCAACCCGAACATCGCCACGGGCGACGGCATAGCCATGGTTTACCGTGCCAAGGGGACGGTGGAGGGGATGGAGTTCGTGCAGTTCCACCCCACGGCCCTTTTCCACCCCGGCGAGACCCATCCGGCCTACCTCATCACCGAAGCCATGCGGGGCTACGGGGGCATCCTGCGCCTGCCCAACGGGGAAGAATTCATGCAAAAGTATGACAAACGGCTCAGCCTCGCCCCAAGGGACATCGTGGCGCGGGCCATAGACAAAGAAATGAAGATACACGGACTGGACCATGTGTGCCTGGACGTCACCCACAAGAACGCGGAAGAAACCCGGCACCACTTTCCCAACATCTATGCCAAGTGCCTCTCCATCGGCATCGACATCACGAAACAGTACATCCCCGTGGCACCCTGCGCACACTACATGTGCGGCGGCATCAAGGTGGACCTCAACGCCTGCTCCAGCATCAAAAGGCTGTATGCCGTGGGCGAATGTTCGTGCACCGGGCTGCACGGCGGCAACCGTCTGGCCAGCAACTCGCTCATCGAAGCCGTGGTATATGCCGACGCGGCCGCACGCCACAGCCTAGGCGTCATCGACCAATATACGTTCAACGAGAAAGTGCCGGAATGGAACGAAGAGGGTACAATGACCAACGAGGAGAAGGTGCTGATTGCCCAAGACATGAAAGAGGTAGGCCAAATCATGAGCAATTACGTGGGCATCGTGCGCAGCGACCTGCGCCTGAAGCGGGCCTGGACCCGTCTGGACCTGCTCTACGAAGAAACGGAAGAACTCTTCAAGCGGGTGAAAGCCACCAAGGACATTTGCGAACTGCGCAACATGATCAACGTGGGCTATCTCATCACCCGCCAGGCCATGGAACGCAAGGAAAGCCGGGGACTGCACTACACCACCGACTATCCCAAGCATGCCTACGACCAGAAGTGACCCACCCCACACAGCGAAAGCGGCGCGGTATATGCCGCGCTACCCTTTCCGCACAACCGTACCCGCCCTTGCGCACAAACAAAAACTTCTTTGCGCAAGGGCGGGCAGGGTTGTGCCCATAAAAAAAGCGGAGCGGACAGCCTTTGCCCGGACATCAATAGGAAACCGAAACCTTCAATCCTTCGTAGCGCAACAAAACGGCAATGCGGTCCAGTTCTTCGTGAGTGGCTTTCTTCAGATCGTGGTCGGGCGTTTCACGGTCGATGGTATAAATCATCACTTGCGAAGGAGCTATCTTCTTTACGGCTTCCAACCACGGTAACACGAAACGGTCGGAAGTGTTGTCCACGTCCCTGCCTTCAAACGCCCCTTTCATGAACATCGTCTGTATGATTACTTTTCCTTTGAACTCTTTCAGGCGGTCCACCAAGTGGTCCACGTCATAATGGCCCGCAGGACGGTCCACCAGGCGGATGTATTCCCTGTCCACCGTGTCCAGCTTCAGAATATTGTTGTCCACCTTTTTCAATGCTTCAAAAACAACAGGCTTGAAAATTTGTGTGGAGTTGCTCAACACGCTGATTTTGGCCTGCGGGAAATAGCGATTGCGCAAGGCGCACACATCGTTTACGATTTCAGGGAACTGGGGATGTATGGTGGGTTCGCCGTTTCCGGCAAAAGTCAGCACGTCCGGTGCCGGACCGTCAACCAGCATGGTTTCCAGGCGTTTTTCCAAAGCCTCACGCACATCCTCCCGTGAAGGGAAAGGCTTGCGCGGACGGAAATCCCTGTTGAACCCGCATTCACAATAAATGCAATCGAAAGTACACAGTTTCCCGTCTCCCGGAAGCAGGTTGATACCCAGCGAAACCCCCAGCCTGCGGCTGTGCACGGGACCGAATATGGGCGAAGGATAAATCACAGTTGACATAACGGCATACAATCCTTTCTAAATTCACTGCAAAGGTAACACAATATATCAGAACTTGTAACGCAAAAGGAAAGAAAGGTCGTTTTTCCAACGCCCGTCAATGCGCTGCAACCCCTCCCCTATTTCATTCCGGTCAAAATATCCCGTGCTTCCGCATTTCAACATCAACATCCATCGGCAGGAAACGTCCCAACGCCCGGTCAAGGCCATTCTCATCCCTTTCCCGTAAAAGGTAAAAAAAGAAAAAGCATAGAGCAAAGACGGTTCATAAAAGGACATGGGTGCCTTGTAATCCTCGCTGTTGAAATACACACAGGATAGGGAAATACTGCCCCTCTGCTTTTTTTCTTTCCATTTCAGGATGCTGCCGGCCATATATCCGCGCACATGGCAGCCGTTCTCATCCCTCACTTGTGTATATCGGCCGGACAAACGGAAATTCCAACAGTCTGAAGGCATGAACTGCACCTGTGTTTTCAGTTTATGATAGAGGTAGGGCAAACCATACCGTTCTTTCCTTTTCAACTGGTAACGTCCGGACCAGTTCCATTTCCCGTAGGGTGTCCAATCGGCCTGCACCGTCGTTTCATGACCCTCCGAGGTATGCGGAGTGGCAAATTTGGGCCACGGGAAATAAAAATAGTCGAAATAAGCGGACAGCTTCAGTTCGTTCAGGGGCGAAACCTCCGCTCCCACGTAAACCCCGCTTTCGTTCCTCACTGCACCTCCCTCCGAAAAGGCATTGGCACGCAACCCCACATACTGGTAAGCAAAAAAACGCTGCAAGGCCACTATCCTGTAATGATGGTTGAAGCGGTAAACCGCCCTGTTCAGCGTAGCCCATCCCGTATGGGTGTCGCTGAAAGCCGTCTCACCTGAAAACAGGAACCTGTCATACTGCAAACGGTAATGCAGGCTTGCATTCATGAAATTCTTCCCTTCGGGATAATATCGCCGATATAATTCGGTACCTGTAGAAAAAGGTTTGGTGAAATGCTGGTAAAACGCCAGCATTCCCACAGAAAGATGCCGGCCATTCCAGGTAATGTCCCCTCCGGCGGTCTGCTCCGTCACGTTGTGCTTTTTCGATATTTCCAGCAATGTACGGTGCAATCCGTCCGTTTTCAAAGAGGAAATGCTACCGTCCTTGCGTAAAGTGGCGTCTGTCGGCAAGCAGGAATAAAAAGCGGAAACGTCCACCGCTCCTAACTTGAAAACAGTTGCTGCACCACGGAAAAAAGAAGTTTCGGAAGTGGAAGAGAACTTCTTGACGACGGTTTTTATCCCACTTATATCGGATATGTCAGACTTGCCGAAAGCAAAATCCGAGTTGACCACCAATCCTTCGCCGAACCCCAAACGGTAATCTCCCAAGGCCAGAACCTTCAAAACGCCACAATCCTTGAGCAGGAAATGGAAGGAATAAGAATCATACGCCTTGTTGCCATAACTTCCGAAAGGTTCGCCTGCATCCTTTTCCATGGCAATTCCCCAGAACAATCTGTCTTTATACTTATAGGTATAACGGATATTGTGATACAAAGCATTACCCAAATATACTTTATTGGGATTTTCCAGCAGCACTTCATCGTCCGGGATTTTGAACCCTTCACGGCGATAAAGAGGCACATCCAGACGTGTCATCAACTCTTGCCGCCCGTATTTCCACAAGTCTTTCCACTTTATTTTCCCGCTGTCAGCCTGTGGAGGAGCCACATGGACAAACAGACTCAAGTACTGTGCAGTCCGGTAATCCAGTTTTTCTATCAGTTTCAATTCCCCTAACGATTGCATCGGCCCGTACCGATAAACGTATGCCAAAACTTCTTCTATGTCCGTGTCTGTCAGAAAAGGCAATCGTTCCAGCTGCTCTTTGGTGACCGTATTAATATTGAAAGGATGCTCGTGCAATTCCGACAAATCCTCCAGCAATGGGGTAAGGTAATCATATTCTTCATATTCGCCAACAGATATTTTCTCAACAAAATCTTCCCAAGAAAGCTGTTGTCCATAGATTTTATCCACAGGATACCATTGTAGGAAACAGATAATTAAAACCGTTATCCACAACCACTGTCGATAACTTTCATAAAGCGTTTTATTTTCCATGTTCCAAAATTAACCAACTATTTTAATATAACAAATTATATTATTTGCAAAAATCATTATATGAAAGTATTTAATTTATATTTTTGCAACTGATATGGAGAGATGGATATATGTTATATTACTCTTAATAGGCTGTGCCACCACCGCCAAGGTGGCGGCACAGGATGACTTTATCCCACCCGTTCAGGGAGAGAACATAAAGGTAGTATTTTATAAGAAAGTACAGAAGGAAATCTATAAAGGCGACTCCATCACGGTTATCATCATGCCGGAACTGCCAGTATATCCGCCGTTGAAATTCAAAAACAAGAAAGAAGCCCTACGCTACAACAAACTGGTTTATAACGTTAAAAAGACATTACCCATAGCAAAGAAAGTGAACCAGACCATAGCCGAGACCTACGAATATCTGGAAACCCTGCATACCAAAAAAGAAAAAGACGAACATATCCGCGCCGTAGAGAAGGGCATCAAGAAGCAATACACCCCGGAAATGAAGAAACTGACCTATTCACAAGGAAAGTTGCTCATCAAACTGGTGGATCGCGAATGTAATCAAAATTCCTATGAAATAGTAAAAGCGTTCTTCGGTCCGTTCAAAGCCGGATTCTATCAAACTTTTGCCAGCATCTTCGGAGCCAGTTTGAAAAAGGAGTATGATGCGGAGGCCGATGACAAATTGACCGAACGGGTGGTAAGAATGGTTGAAATCGGTGCACTGTGATGTTCATAACTTCAGCTTGCGGGCAAATTCCCATATCAGGATTCCGGCCGTAACCGAAACATTCAAAGAATGTTTCGTACCGAACTGAGGTATTTCTATGCAACCGTCACACAGGTTGACAACTTCTTGCTGCACGCCTTTCACTTCGTTGCCAAAAACAATAGCATACCTTTTCCCTGCCTGTGGTGCAAAATCCTGCAGCAGGGTACTGCCCTCCACCTGTTCCACAGCCCAAACTTCTGTTCCGCAAGCCTTCAGTTCATTCACGGCTTCCCGTGTATCCTTATAATACTTCCACTCCACCGACTCTTCGGCACCCAACGCAGTCTTATGAATCTCCACATGGGGAGGAGTGGCCGTAATGCCACACAGACAGATGCTTTCCACCCGGAAAGCATCGGAAGAACGGAAAACGGAACCCACGTTGTACAGGCTCCTCACGTGGTCCAGCACAACTACCAAAGGCAATTTTTCGGCTGTTTTGAACTCATCTGCCGACATCCGGTGCAGCTCCGTTATCTTGAGTTTTCTCATTGTTTTCAACTTATTTGTTCACAAAGATAGCAAAAGCAGGCAAAACCCCGTGATAAAGCGTTCACAAATAAAAGAAAAATCAATCACCATAAATTTGGAAATCATCAAAACCAATGCCATTGCCATTCTTTTTCAAAATACAAAATTAATTGCCAAAAGATAGAAATGGAATTTGAACCACATTTTCATCTAAAAACAATGCGTTTTTGCATTAAAGTTTTTAACTTTGTATGTTATGAACACTTTGTTGAAAGATGGGCTGCAAGAGATTTAAGGCATTCAGTCCGAGAGCAGGAAGAATGCCTTCGCAATGTTGAAAAGTAACGCATAACGCCATGCCCCGATTTAATAATAAAAAAAGCAAACCGGCCGGCGTTTTTTTTTCGACACTATCGACAGCCTATCATCATCAGCATCAGGTTCTTTTTCAAGAAAGACTAAAAGAATAAATAATATATTTATGGTTAAAGAGGAATGGATTAGGAAAGGTTTCGTTGACGAACCTGTGGAGCAAGGCATAGATCTTAAAAGCGAGATCAGGAAACTCTGCGAGGAAAAGAATGCTGTCATCATGGCCCATTACTACACGGAGGGCGTGATACAGGATTTGGCAGACTTTGTGGGCGACAGCCTGGCCTTGGCGCAGAAAGCGGCCACCACCGAAGCCGACATCATTGTGATGTGCGGCGTGCATTTCATGGGAGAGACCAACAAGATTCTCTGCCCGCAGAAAAAAGTGCTTGTCCCCGATTTGAACGCCACATGCTCGTTGGCCGAAAGTTGTCCGGCCGATACGTTTACCCGTTTCGTGGAAGAGCATCCCGGATATACGGTCATCTCCTATGTGAACACCACGGCGGCCACGAAAGCCGTTACCGATGTGGTGGTCACATCGGGCAACGCCCGTCAGATAGTGGAGAGCTTTCCGGAGGATGCGAAAATCATTTTCGGGCCGGACCGTAACCTGGGCAATTACATCAATTCCGTCACGGGGCGCAACATGTTGCTGTGGGACGGCGCTTGCCATGTGCACGAGAAATTCTCCGTTGAAAAGATATTGGACTTGAAAAAGGCCCATCCCGGAGCCAAGGTGTTGGCGCATCCTGAATGCAAAGGCCCGGTATTGAAGGTGGCGGATGTGGTGGGTTCGACGGCCACGCTGCTGAAATACGCCCAAAAAAGCGAAACGGCGGAGTTCATCGTAGCCACGGAGAGCGGCATCCTTCATGAAATGCAGAAATCCTGTCCGGGGAAAACTTTCATACCGGCGCCTCCTGCAGACAGCACCTGTGCGTGCAATGAATGTAATTTCATGCGTCTGATTACGCTGGAAAAACTCTATAACACCCTGAAGTACGAATGGCCGGAAATCACCATTCCGCAAGAGGTGGCCGAAAAGGCTGTGAGGCCGATACGGCGGATGTTGGAAATTTCTGAGAAGCTGGGGTTATGACGAACATTCTGAACACGTTCACCGATGAGCGTGGAAACCTTACCGTGGGAGAGGTGGGAAAAGAAATTCCTTTCAACGTGCGTAGGGTTTTTTGGATTTACGGTGTGCCTGAGGGAAAGGAAAGGGGAAAACACGCCAGCCGCATCACCTACCAGTATCTGGTGGCGGTGAAAGGTTGTGTGAAATTAACATTGGAAAACAAGGACGGGCGGCGCACCTGTTGTCTCGATTCGCCGGACAAGGGGCTGCTCATTCCCCCTCTGACGTGGAATGAATTATTTTATTTTTCGCCGGATGCCGTACTTCTTGTCCTTTCTTCCCACCTTTACCAGCCGGAGATGTACATCAATTCTTACGATGAGTTTCTCCGTATCATTCACGGCGAGGTATGAACGGCAGTGTATTGTCAACATGGGAAATCAGGCGTTATGAACCGTCTTGCAGGCAGGAATGGGACAGTTTCATCGCCGCTTCCCGCAACGGTACGTTCCTGTTCCTGCGCGGCTATATGGACTACCACGCCAACCGTTTCCGCGACTTTTCCCTGATGGCTTATCATGGTGGCAAGTTATGTGCCGTCCTGCCGGCTCATATAGACAGGGATGTGTTGTACAGCCACCGCGGGCTGACCTATGGAGGGGTGGTTTTTGACGGCAGGATGACGGCCTGGATGATGATGGAATTGTTTGGTGAAATCATCCGTTTCGTCCGTTCTTCCGTCAGGGCGGTGCGGTGGGTTTATCATCCTGTGCCTTATATTTATGCCAACTATCCGAGCGAGGAAGACTTGTATGCCTTGTTCCGCTTCGGCGGCTGGCTGGTGGAACGCAAGATTTCTACGGTCATTCCCGCGGGGGCGGCGTGCCGGTTCAATACGTTCCGCCGGCGGAAATATTTGGTAAACCGTGCCTTGCGGGAAGGGCTTACTGTTTTGCAGGACGAGGACTTTGCGGCTTTTTGGAGCGTGCTGGAAAACAATCTCCGTGAGCGTCACCAGGCCCGTCCGGTGCATTCGCTGGAGGAAATATTGTTGTTGCACGCCGGTTTTCCGGAGAACATCGTATTGCACAGGGTGTGCGACAGTGACGGCAACACGGTGGCCGGCTGCGTGATGTACCTTACGCGGAACGTGGCCCATGTGCAGTATATAGGTTCTACTGAAGAGGGAAGGGCTCGCGGGGCAGTGGATCTGCTGTTCTATCATCTGCTTCATGAGGTATATGCCGATGTGCGTTATTTCGACATGGGTACTTCTGTGGAAGAAGGCGGCCGCGTGTTGAACAAAGGCCTTATTTTCCAGAAAGAAGGTTTTGGCGGCCGCGCCGTGATGTATGACACCTATGAAATGGATTTGACCTGAAAATAAGATGTACGGTTTTCTTGCGCAAAACAGGAAACGTTCTTGCGCAAGAAAACCGTTGTTTTTGCGCAAGGCCGGTCGGCGGCATGCGGAAGTTTTCGTGCGGGATTTTGTGGCGGGAAAAGTTTCATGGGACGGAAATTAGTTGTAATTTAGCTTCCGGAAAGTATTTATTGCTGTGGAAATGGTGAAGTATTTGGATTTGAAAAGAATCAATGATTCTTTCGAACCGGAGTTGTCGGCGGCTGTGGAACGTGTGGTGCGCTCCGGCTGGTATCTGCTGGGCAGTGAAGTGCGGGATTTTGAAAGGCGTTTTGCCGGATATTGCGGTGTGGAGCATTGTGTGGGAGTGGGCAACGGACTGGATGCCCTGACGCTTATTCTGATGTCGTACGTCAGCATGGGGCGGATGCGCAGTGGCGATGAAGTCATTGTGCCGGCCAACACCTACATAGCCAGCATCCTGGCGGTGCTCAGGGCCGGTTTGAAACCCGTTTTCTGCGAACCTGAACCGGACACTTGCAATATTTGCCCGGAAAAAATAGAAGAATTGCTGACGCCGCGCACGCGGGCTGTCATGGTGGTCCATCTGTACGGGCGGGTGTGCCGTATGGACGAAGTGAACGCCGTGGCCTGCCGGCACGGGTTGCTGGTGGTGGAAGACTGCGCACAGGCGCACGGGGCTTTGTATAAGGGAAACGTGCGCGCAGGAGCCTTGGGGCATGCGGCCGGGTTCAGTTTCTATCCCGGCAAGAACCTCGGTGCGTTGGGCGATGCCGGGGCCGTGACGACGGACGACGGTGAATTGGCCGGACGGATACGGACATTGGCCAACTACGGTTCTTCGGCCAAATATGTGCATCCTTATGCAGGTGTGAACAGCCGGATGGATGAATTACAGGCCGCCGTGCTGAATGTCAAACTGGACAGGTTGGACAGCTGCAATGAACTGCGCCGCCGTGTGGCGGAGCGGTACATGCAGGGCATCTGCCATCCGGAAGTGGTATTGCCCCGTGCGGCAGGCCGGTCGGAACACGTGTATCACATCTTCACGGTGTTTTGTGCGCGCAGGGACGAATTGCAGCGTCATCTGGCAGAGTGCGGGGTGCAGACATTGGTGCACTACCCCATCCCGCCCCACCGTCAGGGGGCGTTGCGGGATTATGCTTCACTTTCGCTGCCGGTGACGGAACGGATTCATCGTGAAGAGCTGAGTTTGCCTATGTCTCCTTTGCTGACAGACCGTGAGACGGACGAGGTGATTGCCGCCGTCAATGCTTTTCCCATGGCGGGGAGTGCCCCCGTCAGTGAATGAAAACCACGCGGTTCACAATGGCTGTCTTGCCTTCGGAATTGGTGGAGATGATGTTGTAAACACCGGAAGACACCCTCCTTCCTTTCTGGTCGCGCCCGTTCCAGGTGAACAGGCCGCCGGTGGAGCGTCCGGAACTGACGAGTTGTCCGGTGACGGTGGTGATTTTCACCTCGGCGTTGAGGGTCAGCCCGCTGACGGATATGACCCCGTTATAGTCCGGACGGACGGGGTTGGGGAACACCCGCACGTTGTTTTTGTCCAGTTCCTGCTCCGGAGGGGTGGCATCGCTCATGTAAGACATCAGGCCGAGTCCGGTGCCTATCATGACTTCACCGGTCTGCGGGTTGATGGCGATGCTTTGTATTTCGTCAGAAAGCAAGGGCGAATTGTCGGTGGTGAAGTGTTGCAGGGTTTCCTGCCCGTCTTCGCTGAACAGGTAGATGCCGTTCGATGAGGTGCCCACCCACTTCCGGTTGGCCGCATCCACGGCGATGGCACTCACATCTACTTCGCTCAGCAGGTAATCGGCATAGCCGCTTCCGTCGTCGCGCGATATTTTGATTTGCGTGTATATATAGTCGTCACTGTTCACAAAATCATCCATATCGTCGATGACAAACAGCCCGGAACTCGTGCCCACCCACATCTGTCCGTCGAGGGTCTGGGCAAAACAGTTGTAGTAATAAGGAGTATATTCCACTCCGTCCTGGTTTGTGATTTTCCGTTGTTTGCGGTATGTGTCGTCCGAAGTGTCGTCTATCGTGCCGTTGTAGTCCAACACGAATATGCCGCTCCAGTCCAGCCGTTTGGAGTTGAGCCACAGCCTTCCCTTCTCATCGAAGAATATGTAGGTGCAATTCGGGGCCATTTCCAGTTCCTCATAGTACAGTTTGGTCCATGTCCCGTCTGCCTTCAGCACCGTGAGTACCGTGTCGGTCTCGGCGTTCGCCATCCACAGGTTGCCGTCCGCATCGTATTGCAGGGCGTCACAACGTACATATTCCTCCGGTTTTGCAAGATTGTCTATGTTTACAGGCAAGAGCGGGGAATTTGTTTCATCGTAGTTGGCAACGTATTCCCTGTCCTTGAATTCATACAGTCCGTGTCCGGCGGAACCTACGTAATGGTGCGTGGGGTCGTTGGGATCCTGTGCTATGCTGTTCGTGTTGACATAGGTCTGTCCGGTCTGTTCCGCAATATTTTCTTCGCTGAAGTTGTACCATGTGTCATTCTCATAGTACATGACCGTCCCGTCCCTGACCAAGCTGCTGTAGTTCTGGTCTCCTCCGGCCACCATCAACCGGTTGCCGTTGTAGTACATGTTGCAGAAATAGTCCCGCACGGGGCTGTTGGGCTGTATGGCGGACTGTACGGGCGTGAACCGGTTGTCGGATAAGGTGTAGGGTTGCAGGCCATACATCCCCTGGCTGCCCCAATAGGTACCGTTGCGGTAGGACAGGTGGTTCAGTGTGTTTTCCAGGGTTATCGCCTGCGGGTTGTCTGCCGTGGCGGTCGGGGAATTGAAAATATAAACCGTGGAACTGTTGCCGGTGGTCATGAGGTTGTCATCGCTGTAGAAAAAGTTAAGACTGCCGGAATGCAGTGCCGTGGTGGTAAAGCTCCGGCGGTTCACGATGAAAAGTCCGTTCACCCTGTTGTAGCCTATCAGTTCTCCTCCGAAAAAGGCGAGCGCGTGGAAAGCATTGCTGCTGACATACTTCCAGTTGCTTTTGTCCAGGAGGTTCAGTGTACGGTCGCCCACATAAAAGCCGGTGGTGGTGGACATGTAGATGGTGTCTTCGCTCACGGCACAGCATAGCACGTTCAAGTCCAAGTCATAGGTGTTTTCAAACTCTTCCTTTTCCGTATCCAGTGCCACCATGCCGAAGTTCGTACAGATGTAAGCCATTTCGTCTGTGATGTAGAGTTGGTTGATGGTCAGGCTTGAGTAGTTCTTGTCTTTCAGTTGGCTCATGTTGTAAACGCCGTCATCCTGGTAAATAAAATCTACATTGCCGTTTTCATACACCGCCACCAGCTTCCCGCTTGTTTTGTTGTATCTGATGAATTGTATGTCGGTGTCGTGCAGTCCGTTCAGGCGGTCATACACGTAGATTTCCGTGGTGCGGGTGTTGTAGCTGAAAAGATTTCCGTCGCACAGTGAATATACTGTTTCGCCTGCCGCCACGTTGTAAGTGGCGTTTTGCAGGGCCGGATAGGCTTTCCACGAACCTATGGCCTGTCCGTACAGTAGGTGCGTGCAACAGACAAGGACGGCGAATAGCGGTATAAATCTTTTCATCATGTTCGTATAGGGTTTTTGATATGTTCATTCTTTCCGGGACAGGTACTCACACAGTGAGGCTACGGCACGGGCACGGTGGCTGATGGTGTTCTTGACATCGTTGCCCAGTTCGGCGAACGTGAGGCCGTAACCTTCCGGTTGGAATATGGGGTCGTAGCCGAATCCAGCTTCTCCTCTCTTTTCCCTGGTGATGTGGCCTTTCACTATTCCTTCAAATTGCTGTTCCTCTCCTTTTTCTATTAACGAGATAATCGTGCGAAATTGTGCGCTGCGGTTGTTTTTTTTCTCCATTTCGTGCAGCAGTTTCTCCATGTTGGCCTGCGGGTCGTGCCCGTTTCCGGCATAGCGGGCGGAGTACGCGCCCGGTGCCCCGCCCAGGCTGTCCACTTCCAGTCCGGTGTCGTCGGCAAAACAGTCCAGGCCGTAATGCTCATAAACGTACATGGCTTTTTGCCGGGCGTTGCCCTCCAGAGTGCCGGCCGTTTCCGGTATGTCGGTATGGCAACCAATGTCCGAGAGGCTCAGAATTTCTGTTTTGTTGCCCAGGATGGCTCTTATTTCTTCCAGTTTGTGGGCATTGTTGGTGGCAAATACAAGTTTTTTCTTCATTGTTGTTTTATTTTTTGTCTTTTCTCAAAACGTGTTGTTCTTCCTGTTGTATAGGTTGGTCAGGCAACGAAGCCATGTGAAAGCCGGTGTCCCCGGCAGTTTCATGAAGTGTCCGGGAATTTTCATGGAGGTCCGTTCCTGTCTGCCTGTCCATCATCATTTTACTTTAATGCGGTCAAATCCTTCGCCATATACCCCATCACATTGCTTTGCGATACGAAGGCCTTTGGGTCTATGCGGTTGACCCGGCGGAATATTTCAATGCCTTCCCGCTGTTTGAGTGCTTTTGACTGTTTCATGGTGTGCGGTTTTATAAAAAGAAACACAGCCGGGAGTAAACTGCATCCCTTCCGGCTGTGTTGTGTTTTCTTTATTTCAATACGATGTTGACTATACGTTTGGGCACGATGATTACCTTGATAATCTGTTTGCCTTCAATGTATTTCTCGGTCTGTCCGTCTGCCAGTACTTGGCTTTCGATGGTGGCATTGTCTGCATCGGCCGGGAAATCCATCGTAAAGCGCGTTTTGCCGTTGAATGAGATGCTCATCCTGACGGTGTCTTCTGTCAGATATTCCTCGTTGCAGGACGGCCATTGGGCATCGCATACGGTGCCTTCCCCGCCCAGCACGTGCCACAGTTCTTCGGCAATGTGCGGGGCGAAAGGCGCTATCAGCACCACGAGCGTCTGCAATACTTCGCGGCTGCGGCATTTTTGTTGCGACAGTTCGTTCACGCAAATCATGAATGCGCTCACAGATGTGTTGTAGGAAAAAGCCTCGATGTCCGCCGTCACTTTCTTGATGAGCTTGTGGAGCGATTTAAGCGCGTCTTTTGCCGGTGATTCGTCTGCCGGAAGGAAATTTCCGCTACGGTCGTAGAACAGTGCCCAGAACTTCTTGAGGAAGCGGTGGCAACCGTCAATGCCGTTCGTGTCCCACGGTTTGCTTTGTTCCACTGGGCCGAGGAACATTTCGTAAAGTCGCAACGTGTCGGCTCCGAATTTCTCTACAATCATGTCGGGATTGACCACGTTGAACATGCTCTTGCTCATTTTCTCAATGGCCCATCCGCAGATGTATTTTCCGTTTTCCAGGATAAATTCTGCGTCTTTGTATTCGGGACGCCAGTTGCGGAACGATTCTATGTCCAGCACATCGCCCGTCACGATATTGACATCCACGTGGAGCGGTGTGGTTTCATATTGGTCTTTCAGGTTCAGCGACACGAAAGTGTTGGTGTCTTTGATGCGGTAAACGAAATTGCTCCGCCCCTGTATCATACCCTGGTTGATGAGTTTCCGGAAAGGTTCTTCGGTACAGCTGTAACCGTAGTCGTGCAAGAATTTGTTCCAAAAACGGCTGTAAATGAGGTGTCCCGTGGCATGTTCCGTGCCGCCGACATACAAATCTACGTTCTGCCAGTATTCATCCGCTTCCTTGCTTACCAAAGCCTTGTCGTTTTTGGGGTCCATATAACGCAAGTAGTAAGCCGAACTGCCGGCGAATCCGGGCATGGTGTTCAACTCCAACGGGAATACGGTTTGGTGGTCAATACGCGAATTTTCCGTTACACAGCGGTTCACCGTATCCCAAGCCCATCGTGTGGCGTGTCCCAGGGGTGGTTCTCCGTTTTCGGTGGGCAGGAACTTGCTCACTTGCGGTAATTCCAGCGGTAAGCATTCTTCCGGTATCATGTAGGGCATGTCGTCCTTGTAATAGACGGGGAATGGTTCACCCCAATAACGCTGACGGCTGAAGATGGCATCGCGCAAGCGGTAATTTACCTTGATTCTTCCGAGGTGGTGTTCTTCCACATACCTTTTCGTAGCGGTGATAGCTTCTTTCACGGTCAGTCCGTTGAGCGAAAAGTCGATGTACGGTTTTGCTCCTGCCCTGGGTGAGTTGGTCACTATGCCTTCTTTTGCATCGAAGCTCTCTTCGCTCACGTCGCAGCCTTCTATCAGTGGAACGACAGGCAGGTTGAAATGGCGGGCGAAGGCGTAGTCGCGGCTGTCGTGTGCCGGGACGGCCATGATGGCTCCTGTCCCGTATCCGGCCAGCACGTAGTCGCTGATCCATATCGGAATGTTTTCTCCCGTGAACGGGTTGACGGCATAGGAACCGGAGAATACGCCTGTTACCCGGCGGTCGGCGATGCGCTCGCGTTCGGTTCTCTTTTTTGTGGCATCGAGATAGGCGTCCACTTCAGCCTGTTGTGCGGGGGTGGTTACTTGTTGCACCAGTTCACTTTCCGGCGCCAGCACCATGAACGTGACACCGAACATCGTGTCGGCACGGGTAGTGAAGATAGTGAACTCTTTGTCGCTGTCTTTCAGTTTGAACCGCACTTCTGCGCCCTCGGAGCGGCCTATCCAGTTGCGTTGTGTCTCTTTCAGGGAGTCGGTCCAGTCTATGGTTTCCAGTCCATCGAGCAGCCGCTGGGCATAGGCACTTACGCGCAAGCACCACTGGCGCATCTTTTTCTGCACCACGGGATAGCCTCCACGTTCGCTCACGCCGTCCACCACTTCATCGTTTGCCAGCACTGTACCAAGTTTTGGACACCAGTTCACCATCGTTTCACCCAGGTAGGCGATGCGGTAGTTCATCAGCGTTTCCTGCTGTTGTTTTTCCGTCATAGACCGCCATTCATCGGCCGTCAGCTGCAGTTCTTCGCTGCAGGCGGCGTCCAGTCCTTCCGTGCCTGTCTGTGCCAGCCTTTCAATGAGCTCCTCTATGGGGCGTGCCTGCTGCCGCTTGTTGCAGTAATAACTGTTGAACATTTTTTGGAAAGCCCATTGCGTCCAGTGGTAGTACGACGGGTCGCAGGTGCGTACCTCCCTGTCCCAGTCGAAACTGAACCCTATCTTGTCCAGCTGTTCGCGGTAGCGGTCAATGTTGGTTGCCGTGGTGACGGACGGATGTTGTCCGGTCTGTATGGCATATTGTTCGGCCGGGAGTCCGTAGGCATCGTATCCCATGGGATTAAGCACATTGAATCCCTGCAGGCGTTTGTAGCGGGCGTATATGTCCGAGGCTATGTAGCCCAACGGATGTCCCACATGCAGTCCGGCACCGCTGGGATAAGGAAACATGTTGAGCACGTAGAACTTCTGTTTGTCTTTCCGTTCCGTTACCTTATATATGTGGTGTTCCACCCAGTATTTCTGCCACTTCTGTTCTATTTCTCTGAAATTGTATTCCATTTTATTGTAGGTGAATAATCGTTTCTGTCCGGGTGGGTCCCGGTATGCCGGGTTTCCCCTGCCCTGTGTCAGTCTTCTTGTTGTTGCGTGAACACGTCGGTGATTTCCACAATGTACATTTTGTGATAGCCGCCTTTGGTTCCATACCAGGCTTTGTTGACCGACGGGTCGGTGAAGGATTCAGGTTTCAGGTCGTCTGCATATAGTTTCCGGCAGCACAGCGTGAGCCGCGCTTGTCCGAAAGCTACGCCCTTGCCGTCCAGCGGCACCGGTGTCAGCCCGCAGGTTTTCACCTTGTCCGTGTCTCGTCCGGAGAGGGAGCCGCACAGTTGGTAAATGTTGCGGGCTTCCTGTGAATGTCCCAGGAAAGAGAGTGTCATGCGGTCGTCCTTTTCGGTAAATCCGAACGTATGGCGTTCGGGACGGATGAATATGAAAGCCACGGGTTTGTTCCACAACCATCCTGTCCCGCCCCATGAGGCGGTCATCACGTTATAGCCCTCGGCATTGCCGGCGCACACCAGCATCCATTCTTTGCCGATGGCATCAAAGAAATTTTCTGTGAGTTGGGAAACTTCTATTCTTTTCATCTCCATTTGGATTCCTTTTTATTATAGGAGTACAAAGATACGGATTTTAAGTGTGCCAGCCGCATGTTGCAGGTTGAAAAATGAGCTTTTACTTGACATAAGTCAAGAAAAAGGGCTTAATGGGGATGTTTCATAACAGAAGTGTTATGGCATAGCGGGCAATGTGCTATATTTGCATTGTTTTTAAGTGTTATATGAACGTTTATTACGTCGTGAGACGGGGTTTGATGGTATTAAGTTAAGGTTAAAAAGATTGTTATTTTATTGGGCGCTAAGCTGCGTGATGCAGATTGTCCGATTATGGAAAAAGCAGAGAATAGTTCGTTTATTGTTTATTGGAATTTTTTTGAGAGATTAAAGATTTGTTGTCGGGGCTTTCCTCTTGTGATATGAGGGTTGTCCCGTTTTTTGTGTCTTTCAAAAAGAACATGCGGTTGGCCCGTTGTCGAAAAAAATAATTGTATTTTTGTGCGGTGATTTTAAACGGTTACGAGTTATGGCGAAAGAAGGGTTGACCCCGATGATGAAGCAATTTTACGATCTGAAGTCCAAGCATCCGGATGCCATCATGCTATTCCGTTGCGGCGATTTTTACGAAACCTATAGCCAGGATGCCGTGGTGGCTTCTGAAATCCTTGGAATAACCTTGACGAAACGGAACAACGGAGGCAAGAACGGGGAACCCGTGGAGATGGCCGGTTTCCCTTACCATGCCTTGGACACCTACCTGCCCAAGCTGATCAGGGCGGGGCGGCGCGTGGCGATATGCGACCAGTTGGAAGACCCCAAGCTGACCAAGACATTGGTCAAACGGGGCATTACGGAGTTGGTTACGCCCGGTGTGTCCATGAATGACAATGTGCTGAATTATAAGGAGAACAATTTTCTGGCTGCCGTGCATTTCGGAAAAAACACCTGTGGCGTGGCTTTCCTGGACATCAGCACCGGGGAGTTTCTCACGGCCGAGGGCAAGACGGAATACATCGACAAACTGCTGGGCAACTTTTCGCCGAAGGAAGTGTTGTTCGAACGGGGCAGGCGAGGGGAGTTCGAAGCCAAATTCGGCAACAGGTTCTTCACTTTTGAGCTGGACGACTGGGTGTTCACCGAACGTTCGGCCACGGAAAAGCTGCTGAAACACTTTGAAGTGAAAAACCTGAAAGGCTTCGGCATCGACCATTTGAAGCATGGCATCGTGGCCGCCGGCGTCATCCTGCAATACCTTGAGATGACGCAGCACAACCAGATAGGGCATGTTACTTCCATTTCGCGTATCGAAGAGGAACGCTACGTCCGTCTGGACAAGTTCACCGTGCGCAACCTGGAGTTGCTGGATGCCATGGTGGAGGGAGGCAACTCGCTCCTGGGCGTGACGGACCGCACGATAACGCCGATGGGCGCCCGCCTGCTCCGGCGCTGGCTTCTCTTCCCGTTGAAAGACGAAAAGCCCGTCAATGAACGCCTCGATGTGGTGGAATATTTTTTCCGCGAGCCGGAATTCAAGCAGCTGGTGGCGGAACAGTTGCACCGCATGGGCGACTTGGAGCGCATCATTTCCAAGGTGTCGGTGGGGAGGGTCTCGCCGCGCGACGTGGTGCAGCTCAGGGTGGCCCTGCAGGCGATGGAACCCGTCAAGGCGGCTTGCCTGCACGCCGCGGACGCCACGCTGCGCAGGATAGGGGAGCAGCTGGAGCTTTGTGTCTCCATCCGCGACCGCATAGCCCGCGAGATACAGGACGACCCGCCGTTGCTGGTGAACAAGGGCGGCGTGATTGCAAGCGGGGTGGACGAAGAGTTGGACAACCTGCGCCACATCGCTTATGAAGGCAAAGACTATCTGTTGAAGATACAGCAGCGCGAGATGGAGCGCACGGGCATTCCCAGTTTGAAGATTTCGTATAACAACGTATTCGGCTACTACCTGGAGGTGCGCAACACGCACAAGGACAAGGTGCCCCACGAATGGATACGCAAGCAGACGCTGGTCAACGCCGAACGCTACATCACACCGGAACTGAAAGAATATGAGGAGAAAATCATGGGGGCACAGGACAAAATACTGGTGTTGGAGACGAAACTCTATAACGAACTGGTGTTGTGCCTGTCTGAATTTACGCCCGCCATACAAATCGACGCCAACTTGCTGGCGCGGCTGGACTGCCTGCTTTCTTTCGCACGGGTGGCCGAAGAGAACCGTTACGTCCGGCCGGTTATTGCGGACGACGACGTGCTGGACATCCGGCAGGGGCGCCATCCGGTGATAGAGAAAGAACTGCCCGTGGGCGAACCCTATGTGGCCAACGATGTTTATTTGGACACCGGGAAGCAGCAGATCATCATCATCACCGGCCCCAACATGGCCGGAAAGTCTGCCCTGCTGCGCCAGACCGCCCTCATCACCCTCATGGCCCAGGCGGGCAGCTTCGTCCCGGCCGAGTCGGCGCACATCGGGCTGGTGGACAAGATATTCACCCGTGTGGGGGCGAGCGACAACATCTCCATGGGCGAGAGCACGTTCATGGTGGAGATGAACGAAGCGGCCAACATCCTGAACAACATATCGCCGCGCAGCCTGGTGCTCTTCGACGAACTGGGGCGCGGCACGTCCACCTACGACGGCATAAGCATCGCCTGGGCCATCGTGGAATACATCCACGAGAACAGCCGCGGCCGCGCGCGCACGCTCTTTGCCACCCATTACCACGAACTGAACGAGATGGAAAAACTCTATGCCCGCATCAAGAACTACAATGTCTCCGTGCGCGAGGTGGACCGCAAGGTCATCTTCCTGCGCAAGCTGGTCAGGGGGGGCAGCGAGCATTCTTTCGGCATCCACGTGGCCGGTCTGGCCGGGATGCCCAAGCGTATCGTGTCGCGGGCAACCACGATACTGAAGGAACTGGAGTCGGCCAACAGCAAGGACGTTGTACAGCGGCGGGAATCCGGGGCGGCCAAAGTGCTTCCGCCCGATGGCGGTGTGCAACTCAGCTTTTTCCAGCTGGACGACCCCGTGCTCTGCCAGGTGAGGGACGAGATCATGAACCTCGACATCGACAACCTGACGCCGGTGGAAGCCCTTAACAAACTGAATGAAATCAAACGTATAGTGAAAGGTAAATAGGAAAAAACATGGAACGGAAAACCCTGATGGGTCACAGGTGCCATTAACCGTTTGTTGTCCAACGTCTTGCCGGCGTTGGTTTTTTTTGCGCACAACGGGAGGCGTTTTTCCGCAAAACCGTGCGAAGCCTTGCGGAAAAACATCAGGGGTGAAGGGGAATTTTAAAAAAAATGTTGCCGTATGTTTGTTTATTAAATGGCAAAGCCTTATATTTGCGCAAACGCGGTGATTTCGGTCCGGTGCCTGTTCCGGTTTCACCGCCGATGCGGAAAAGAAAAACCTAAGTGTGCAATAATAACTATATTACATTACATTAACTAATTTCTAAATTAAAATGAAAAAACAGTTACTTAAATTTGCGGCGCTGTTTATGGCCGCAGCCGGTTTTGCCCCATGGGCAAAGGCGGACACGGACATCCTTACAGAGGAGTTAGGGTATGCCAAGGTAACGGCCATGCCTGAAAACCTGTCCGACTATTATTTCATTATCGTGGATAAGGACAAAGACCTTATGATGACTTTGGAAGCCGGATCCCAGCAGGGAAGCAGCTACAAGACATGGTGGTACAGGACTTCTGTCGATCCGTCAGGCGACCTCAACCGGGTGTGGATGATTGAAGATAACAACGGTTATAACGGTTACGATACTGACGGATATGCTTTCCGCAATGTGAATGAATCTACATACCTGATGCAGACGGAATACAATGCGGCTTACTACTTCAGGACACATGACCAGCCGGAACCCTGCGAATGGACACAGTTCATCTTTAACTATGATGCAGAGGGCGATTACTGGACCTTTGAGAACGGCAAATATCCTATGTCAAGCGATGCAGGATATAAAGGATATGTAGGGCCGTGGGAACAAGAGGACGATCCCATTCAGGACGGGGCTGAAACGGCCGCGAACAAACAGGGCGACTACATCGGCAAGTTCGTCATCTACAGCATCCTGATAGATGACTTCAACAACCAGGAGCTGGTGACGAAACGCAATACGGCTTTGGCGGAAATCAGCGATACGTACCAGTCCATAGCCGACCATTCGGAAGCCGATGATGAGGTGAAGGCAGTATATGTTGCGGCAATCAGCACAGCCACAGAGACCGTGACAAATGCCGAGAGCGTGGAGGCGATTGAAGCAGCCCTGGAGGCACTGGAAAGCGCAAGGCAGACTTACGTGCAGAATGCAGTGCCTGCGGACGGCTATCCTTTCGACATGACCTTCCTCATCGTGAACGCCGACTGTTCCAGCACTGACGGATGGACCACGACCGGTACGGTAGGTGCAAATTCCAGCCAGCACTGGAGCGGGTCGGTCAACGTGTATATCGAGCCGTGCAACTGGAGTGCCAGCAGCTGGGATTGCGGCATATCGCAGACCATCACCCTGCCCAACGGATACTATGAACTCAAGGCTGCCGGACGTGCCAGCATTGTGGCCACCATATCACTGTTTGCCAATAATGATACCATTGCGTTCGACTCCTACGAAGACGTGGGCGGCACCATTGCCACCGATGGTACCGAATGGGCCAGCATAGAAGAAGGCCTGGCTGCCGGGAAGACGTTCGCCAACAACAATGCCGGACGCGGATGGAACTACAAGACGCTGGAAATAACGGTGAGCGACAAGACGCTGACTTTGGGTGCCACGTCGAGCAGCGACTCCTTACACACATGGTGTTCCATCGACGACTTCCAACTGCTTTTCGTAGGCGGCATTGACCAGGAACTGGAGGAGGAAATTGACCAGGAACTGGTGGCGGCACGTGAGGCGGCTTTGGCGGAAATCAGCGATACGTACCAGTCCATAGCCGACCATTCGGAAGCCGATGATGAGGTGAAGGCAGTATATGTTGCGGCAATCAGCACAGCCACAGAGACCGTGACAAATGCCGAGAGCGTGGAGGCGATTGAAGCAGCCCTGGAGGCACTGGAAAGCGCAAGGCAGACTTACGTGCAGAATGCAGTGCCTGCGGACGGCTATCCTTTCGACATGACCTTCCTCATCGTGAACGCCGACTGTTCCAGCACTGACGGATGGACCACGACCGGTACGGTAGGTGCAAATTCCAGCCAGCACTGGAGCGGGTCGGTCAACGTGTATATCGAGCCGTGCAACTGGAGTGCCAGCAGCTGGGATTGCGGCATATCGCAGACCATCACCCTGCCCAACGGATACTATGAACTCAAGGCTGCCGGACGTGCCAGCATTGTGGCCACCATATCACTGTTTGCCAATAATGATACCATTGCGTTCGACTCCTACGAAGACGTGGGCGGCACCATTGCCACCGATGGTACCGAATGGGCCAGCATAGAAGAAGGCCTGGCTGCCGGGAAGACGTTCGCCAACAACAATGCCGGACGCGGATGGAACTACAAGACGCTGGAAGTAACGGTGGGCGGCAACTCGCTGACCTTGGGTGCTACATCGAGCAGCAGCACCCAATACACATGGTGCTCCATTGACGACTTCCAACTGCTCTTCGTAAGCGGCATTGCCGACGACGAACAGCTGGAGGTGGCGAAAGCGGCACTGAAAGACCTGCTGGACCAGGCTGAGGACATCAACATAACGGCCAATGTGGGCACGGCGGCATTCCAGATTCCGGAATCGGCCGTGGATGCTTTCGACGATGCGTTTATGGATGCCGACAACGTTTATGCGCTGTCTGAAGACGTGACGGAGGTGGAGAACGCAATTGCCGCCCTGCAAGCTGCCATAGAAAGTTATCAGAACGTGGAGCTTAACGAGCCGGCCGAAGGGGAACGCTTCAACGTTATCATGGCTTCGTCTTGGGAATACAGCGGGTATGCCGTTACTTTCGTGGGCGGACGTACGGACGGAATGGGTGAATATTCACTCGGATACTACTCGGAGCCTAACGCGAACTATGCACAGTCTTTCATTATGGAAAAGGCTGATGAGGGTGTCAACTGTTACCTGATGTCTTTCATCGGGACGGACGGGCAGACCTATTATGTATGCACGGGAACCGTTTACGAGGGCACCGTTTCCCAAATCCGCACCACGACAGACCGCAGCCTGGCCTTGCCTATTCAGGTGATTGCCACCTCCACCGACGGCGTGCATTACCTGCGCAACACCGTGGCCGACCAGTACATAGGCGGACAGGACAGTGGCTTCTTCACCGTGTACAGCCACATCGATTTCAATATCCAGACAGCCGAAGAGGCCGAAGTGGAACTGGAAGTGACCGAAGAGGAATGGGCCACACTGATGCTGCCCTATGACGCCGAAGTGCCGGAAGGACTGACAGCCTATACTTATGCAGGAACGGAAATGGAAGATGACGGCACCGTAAGGCTCACACTGGAAGAAGCCGGTGAACAGTTCGCCGCCAACACGCCGTATATCATAAAAGGTACAGCCGGCACTTATGCCTTCAGCGGTTACGGGCTGGCCACGCAGGATACATACACCGCAGGCGGGATGACCGGTACGCTGGCCGGACTGACGGCAGAGGCCGGAAGTTATGTGCTACAGAACCAGGACGGCGTGAATGGCTTCTACCGGATAGAAACCGGCTCTGAAACAACGGTTGCGGCCTACCAGGCCTATATCGATGCTGAAACGGCCTCTGAAGCCGGCCTGGATGCTTCGGCACTGATCCTGCCGGGCGAGGATACGGCAACCGGCATAGCCGATGTAGTGGCCGGCGGCGACCAGGAGAAAGTCAGCGTATATAGCATCAACGGCGTGCTCCTGCGGAAGAACGTGAAGGCCGGCGAAGCCCTGCAAGGCTTGCAGAAAGGCATCTACATTGTGAACGGCCAGAAGAAAGCCGTGAAATAACATAATCCAAACGGGATTGCCCGTGAAGAGGAACGGGAAACCCTGAAGGATGTGGAACCCTCTGTACGGGGGCATGCCGGAGAAAGGCCGGGATGCCCCCGTTTTTTTTGTATGCCCGGCCTTTGATTTCCACGAAGTTCAAGGCCGGGTCCGCAGCCTTTCCATTTTCATTGCATTTTAATCCTCGTGTAACCCCGGAGTAACATCACCGCCGTACTTTTGCAGTGGAATTCAGAAGGAGTGGAAAAAGTAATGAAAAGATGTTGGCTGCTGCTCACCTGCAGCATATTGGCACTGCAAGCCGAAAGCAAAATCATCAAAGGCAAAATACGCGATGCACAGACGGGCGAGGAAATCATCGGTGCCCGCATCCAAGTGAAGGACGAGCCGTCGAAAGCCGTGGCCAGCGGATTGGACGGCAGTTTCAACCTTTCCGTGGACGACCAGTCGCCTACGCTGGTATGCACCTACATGGGCTACAAGCCTTTTGAAGTGCAGGTGGATGCGGACAACGAAAACATCGAGATTCCTCTGGTGAGCAACGAAATCGAGCTCCGGAGCGTGACCGTTACCGCCCATAACCCCGGACGCTCCGAAGCCGGGGCGCGGCTCATAGAGAAAAATGCCATGAACGTGGTGAACGTGATGAGCGCGAAAGCCATAGAACTGAGCCCGGACATCACCGTGGCCAATGTCATACAGCGCATGAGCGGCGTTACGATAGAGCGCAACTCCAGCGGGGAAGGGCAGTATGCCATCCTGCGCGGCATGGACAAACGGTATAACTATACGCTGGTGAACGGCGTGAAGATAGCCAGCCCGGACAACAAGAACCGTTTCGTGCCGCTCGACATCTTCCCCAGCGAAATGCTCGACCGCCTGGAAGTGACCAAATCGCTCACGGCCGACATGGAGGCCGACGGCATAGGCGGTGCCGTGAACCTTGTTATGAAAGACGCTCCCATGCAGCGGCAGTTCACGGCCAACGTCTCCACTGGATACAACACGATGTTTTTCGACCGCGATTTCCAGTCGTTCGCATGGGGTGAAATCAACAGGGAATCGCCCGATGAACGGCTGGGCACCACGCAGACCGGCAGCCGCATGGAAGCCGGATACTTCGACCAGGCCCCGTTGCACATGACGGAAAAGCGGCCGTTGCCCGACCTGACGGCCGGACTGTCCTATGGCGACCGCTTTTGGGACAACCGCATCGGCATCATGCTGGCCGGAAGTTTCCAAAACACCAGCCGCGGGCAGGAAAGCGACATCGAATACCGGCCGGGCACCACGCAAAGCGGCACGCTGCACCGTCTGTACTCCGTGCGCCAGACGCGGACGGGAGTGCACCTGAAACTGGACTGCCAAATTGATGCGGACAACAAGCTCACGTGGTATAACGGATACATGGACCTGCGTGAGGGCGAGGTGCGCGACGGGTCCGACAACGTGGACCGCGAAGTGCGTTTCAAATGGAACCACCAGTACATATTCAATTCCACCCTGAAAGGTGAACACCGTTTTACGGAAAACGGTGCCCTGACACTCGACTGGGCTGCCAACGGCTCCAAGGCCTACAACGAGACGCCGGACCAGGTGAAGATGGAATTCAACGGCCGCCGCGTGTATTCGCAGAACTGTGCCGAACGCAGCTGGGAGCACAACTCCGACCGCGATCTTTCGGCACAGGCCAACCTGGCCTACAGGCAGGACATATCGTCCGGGCAACGCCTGGATATCAAGGTCGGCGGGCTTTACCGCGACAAGAAGCGCAACAGTTTCTACAACAGTTATACGTTCAACTCGGAAACAGGCTACGACTGGGAGAACTTCGACGACATTGAATTCACCCCGCGCCGCCGCTATGGCAATATCGCCGACCCGCTCAACTACGATGCCACAGAACGCATCGGGGCTGCCTACGTCATGTTCAAATACACCCGCCCGCTCTGGGAGATGAACGCCGGGCTGAGGGCAGAGCACACGGACCAGGGCTACACGCTGAAGTTCCCGGAAGACAATTCCGACCCGGAGGGACGGCAAAAGTACTGGGACTGGCTGCCCAGCGCGCACCTGAAATACCAGGTGCACGAAAATGCCAACCTGCGGTTGTCTTACTACCGGGCCGTGAACCGTCCCAGCTTTTTCGAGATTGTGCCCTACAGCCTTGTCGGCGACGACTACAACGAAGAGGGCAACCCCGACCTGAAGCATACCGTGGCCGACAACCTGGACTTGCGCTATGAGTTCTTCCCCCGCACCAGCGAACAGTTCATGGTGGGCGTGTTCTACAAGAACATCAAGGACCCCATCGAATACGGGCTGGTCACCGAGGGGCAGGACCTTAAATACAAGCCCATGAACTTCGGTACGGCCACCAACCTGGGTGTGGAGGTGGACATCATGAAATACTTCAGTTGGTTTGGCATCAAGGCCAACTACACCTACACGCACTCGGCCATCACCACCGGCAAGCAGCGGATGGAGGGCAACGACGTGGTCATGGTGGAACAGACCCGCCCGCTCTACGGGCAGGCCGCCCACGTGGCCAACCTGTCGCTCCTGTTCAAGAGCAACCGTCATGCCTGGGAAGGCCAGTTGCTGGGCACTTACACCGGCAAACGGCTGGCCGACATCTCCACCTGGGCCGACGATGACATCTGGGAGGACGGCTTCCTGCAAATCGACGCCTCATTGGAGAAAGGCTTCAAGTCCGGCCTGACCGTCTTTGCCAAAGCCTCGAACCTGCTCGACACCCCTATCCTGCGCTACATCCACAAGGGCGACCACACGGTGAACGTTACCTCCCGCCGCGAGGACGGTAACGTGGTGGAGCGCGAATCCTGGAGCGGGCGCACCATCATGATAGGCGTGCGCTACCGGCTCTGAAACAAACAGGCATCAAACAAATTCATACACCAATTTTAAATGATTTATCTTATGAGACTGAAACACTATCTGTATGCTGTGGCCCTGACGGCCACACTGGGAGTGTCCGCAACCGCGTGTGACGATGAAAACAACGACATCACCGAACAGACGGGCGTTGGCACGGAAGGCGGGACTTCCTCCGTTGTGGAAGCCGATACCGTGGTGTCGGGTGACGTGTCCGGCACATGGGCCGCACATACCGTGGTAGCCGTCAACGGCCACATCACCGTGCCGGAAGGCAGTTCGCTGACCATCGAAGAAGGTGTGGAGGTGGTGTTCACCACCGAAGGCGTGGGCACGAACCACGTGCCCGTGGAGTTCATCGTGCGTGGCAACCTCTACTGCAGGGGCACGGCCGAAAACCCTGTGCTGCTGACAATCCCCGAAGACGAACGCACCACGGCCAACATCCACAACGCCGACTATGAATGGGGCGGCATCGTGGCCTATGAATCCTGCGAGGAAATGCTCATAGACCACACCATCATAGAATACACCGGCGGCGAGGTGGTGCAAGGCTCGCCCGCTGCCAATGCGGGATACTATGAAGCCGGCGACGACATCTATCCGCAAATCACCACCAACAACCCCAACGGGCGTTATGTCATCACCAACAGCATCATCCGCTACGGGCAGTCGGACGGGATTTACATGATGGGCGGGCGTGCCATCATCGCCAACAATATCTTTGCCGGCAACGGTTACGATGGTGAAGAAGCCGTGAACGTGAAGTCGGGTTGCATCGCCGATGTGGCGCGCAACATCATGTATTCCCCCAACACCAACGGACTGAAGCTCTCCAGCGGCGGGCAGAGCGAAAGCCGCTGCCAGGCGGAAGTAACGGCCTACAACAATACCATACTCAACGCCGGATGGCGCCGCGACGGGGAGAAGGGCGGTTGCATCTATGCCGAAAAGAACGTGCTGGCCAACGTGTTCAACAACATGATGGTCAACTGCAAATACCGCGCACAGGTGCCCGACTGGTCCGACCCGAACAACACGGACGGCGGCTTCGACACCCGTTCGGTCATCGACTACAACTGCTATGTGTCGGCTTCCACGCCGAGCGACCTGGTCATCACCGAATGGGACGATGACGGCGAAACCGTCACCGGGCAGGGCATAGACTACGCCTGGAAAGGCTACAATTACGATCATGAGGACTACCACCTGACAGCCAGCATCGCACAGGACGGCACGACCGTGATTCCCGCAGTGGACGGCAACAGCCTGATTGCCACGGAAGGCAACTACTACAACCCGCAGTTCCGCAACTACGACCTGGAGGGAGCCAGCATGCGGAACGTGGTTTACGACGAAAGTTGGGATTTCACCCCCACCGTGGCCTTCAATGGGGCATACAGCGGTAACGAGACGTTCGCACAGCCGCACTTTGCCACTACCGGCCTGAGCGTGGGCGGCACAACCTATACCTCGCCGGCTGTTGGTGCATGGTTCGGCTGCAACCAGCCCCAGTAAGGAGAAAGGAAATAACGACAAAAACCGTAAACATAACACTTATGAGGAAATTTTTTCTGGTTGTCCTGCTTGCTGCCTGTGCGCTCGTCGCGCCGGCGCAGGACGCCTCAGAATGGAAAGCCGTAGAGAAACCGCTCAACTTCTATCTGGTCAACGACCTGGGCCGCAACGGCTACTACGAACAGAAGCCCATCGCCGGACTGATGGGACGGATGGCCGAGAACATAAGCATAGAGTTCATCGTGGCTGCCGGCGATGTACACCACTTTGAAGGGGTGCGCAGCACGAGCGACCCGCTCTGGATGACCAACTATGAGCTTATCTACAGCCATCCCGAACTGATGCTCCCCTGGTATGCCATCTGCGGCAACCACGAGTATCGCGGAAACACCCAAGCCGTTGTCGATTACAGCAACGTGAGTGCCCGTTGGAACATGCCTGCACGCTACTACACCAAGGTGGTGGAAGAAGACGGCATCACGCTCCGGCTGGTGATGATAGACACATCGTCCTTGCTCGAAAAGTACCGCAAGGACACGGAGAAGTATCCCGATGCCTGCAAGCAGGACGACCGGAAACAACTGGCATGGATAGACTCCGTGCTGACGGCCGCACAGGAGGACTGGGTGCTCGTGGTGGGCCATCACCCCATCTATGCCGACACGGACAAGAACGAATCCGAGCGCACGGACATGCAAGAGAAAGTAAACACCATCCTGCGCAAACACAAGAATGTGGACATGTACCTGTGCGGGCACATCCACAATTTCCAGCACATCCGCATGCCGGACTGCGATATTGACTACGTGGTCAACTCTTCCGGCTCGCTCAGCCGTCCGGTGGAGGCTGCCGAAGGGGCTGTGTTCTGCAGTCCGGCTGCCGGTTTCTCGCTCATCACGGTGGACAAGAACGAACTCTGCCTGCACATGGTCGATGCTTCGGGCAAGATAATCCACACGGTGAGGCGCACCCCGTGAACACAGCCGGTGCGGACAAACCCTGTTTCAAAAAAAGCAAGGGTGCTTCCCGCGGTTTTTTCATGGCGGGAAGCACCCTTGCTGCATATATGTCCCGGACACGCTGCCGTCAGCGGTTCAGCTTCCAGGTGAAACCGTCTTTCGTGTCTTTCACCTCGAAGCCCAACTCGGCCAGGCGGTCGCGGATTTTGTCGCTCGTGGCCCAGTCTTTGTTGGCTTTGGCGGCCATGCGCTGTTCCAGCAGCATATCTACCACGTGCCCGAAAGCCTCCTCGCGTCCGCTTCCGCTGCCCGTTTCTTCTTTCAGGCCCAGAATGTCGAATGCGAAGGTGCGGAACGCATCGGTCAATGCTTCCAGCACTGCCGCATCCATCGTCGCCTTCTTGTCTGCAACGGAGTTGATGACGCGGCAGGCGTCGAACAGATGGCTGATGACCACAGACGAGTTCAGGTCGTCGTTCATCGCCGCGTAACACTTTTGCCGCAAGTCGTCCACGTAGGCCAACGTCACGGTGCCCTCTCCGCCGGCCGGCACGATGCGTTTCAGGGCGGCCCAGCCTTCCATCAGGCGCGACAGCCCCTTCTCGCTGGCCTGCAGGGCCTCGTTGCTGAAGTCCACTGTACTGCGGTAGTGGGCCTGCAGGATGAAGAAGCGGATGGTCATCGGGCTGTAGGCCTGCGTCAGGGCGGAATGGTCGCCGCTGAAGAACTGGGCCAGGGTGATGAAGTTTTCCAGGCTCTTGCCCATCTTCTGCCCGTTGATGGTAATCATGTTGTTGTGCATCCAGTAGTGCACCATTTCATCGCCCTGGCTGGCCACGGCTTGCGCTATCTCGCATTCGTGGTGCGGGAATACCAGGTCCATCCCCCCGCCGTGGATGTCGAAGTGTTCGCCCAGATATTTGCGCCCCATGGCCGTGCATTCGCAGTGCCATCCGGGGAATCCCTCGCCCCACGGGCTGGGCCAGCGCATGATGTGTCCGGGTTGCGCCCGTTTCCACAGGGCAAAGTCCACCTGGTGGTGCTTTTCCCCCACGCCGTCCAGTTCGCGGGAGTTGTTCACGACATCCTCCGTGTTGCGTCCGGACAACTTGCCGTAGTGGTATTTCCGGGCGTATTTCTCCACGTCGAAATAAACGCTGCCGTTGCTTTCGTAGGCAAAACCGTTGTCCAATATCCGCTTTACCAACTCAATCTGTTCGATGATGTGGCCTGAGGCACAAGGTTCGATGCTGGGCGGTAGCACGTTGAGGGCCTGCATGGCGTCATGGAAGCGGTTGGTGTAATACTGCGCCACCTCCATCGGCTCCAGCTGCTCCAGGCGGGCTTTCTTGGCTATTTTATCCTCCCCCTCGTCGGCATCGTGCTCCAGGTGGCCCACATCGGTGATGTTGCGCACGTAGCGCACCTTGTAACCCAAATGGCGCAGGTAGCGGAACAACAGGTCGAACGTAATGGCCGGACGGGCATGCCCCAAATGGGCATCGCCATACACCGTAGGGCCGCACACGTACATGCCCGCCCGTCCCGGCGTAATGGGCCGGAATTCCTCCTTGCGCCGCGTCAGCGTATTGTAGATAAACAGTTTCTGTTCCATAGTCGTATAAAAAGAATATAAATGTTTTTATCGGTTTGTTGGTTGGGGACATCCGGGGTCGTCCCCATTCTCACGGATCAGCCTGAGCAGGTGTTCCACGGCTTCCTCCTCCGGGATATTGCGTTCCACGCACTCCCGCTTGCGGTAGAGGCTCACTTTGCCCCGCGCTGCGCCCACGTAGCCGTAGTCGGCATCGGCCATCTCGCCCGGCCCGTTCACGATGCAGCCCATCACGGCTATTTTGAGCCCCTTGAGGTGCCCCGTGGCCGCCCGCACCTTGGCCAGCGTCTGCTGCAGGTCGTAGAGCGTACGTCCGCAGCCCGGACAGGAGATATATTCCGTCCGGGTGGTGCGCAGCCGGGCGGCCTGCAGGATGCCGAACGCCACGGTATCCACATCGCGGGCTGCCGCGTTACCGTCGTTGTGCAGATAAAGCCCGTCACACAGCCCGTCGAACAGCAGCGGCCCCATGTCCGCCCCGGCCTCCACCTGCAGGTCCTCCAGTTCGTCCTGCCCGTGGGCATACTGTTGGAAGATAATGACCGGATTATGCAACCCCTCGCGCGTCAGTTCATGCACCAGCGCGCGGTGTTCTCCCAGGCGGTTGGGATGGCGGCTCTGCGAGACGACCACCGCTTCGGGGTGATGGCGCAGGCAAGCCCGTGCCTCTTCCGACAGTGCCCCGTAGGTCAGGAACAGGAACTTCTGTTCCGCCGCACATGCGCCCATGAAAGGCAGCATGTTGCTGGAGAAGGCGGGCCACGTGCCCAGCTCGCCCGTCCACATGTCGGCATCCACGATATATTCCGCAGCCTCGCGGTCGGCCGCTTCCGGTAACTGACGGCCGCAGTAGATGTAGTCCGGGACAAGCTCCGCATCGCCTTCCCTCCGGCCATCGCCCGCAGCGTTCATGCGGTCGGCCATCACTACGGGCACGTTGTCTCCCCCGATGTTCCGCACTGCCCGTGTGCACCGCCGCACGGGATCCGTATAGTCGAAACCGTCGGCCACGACACCCGGTATCGGCATGGCGCCTTCACGTCGGCACACATGGTCCGCCAGTTTGCGGGCCACGGGAATCTCTGCTTCCGGGGCTTCGCTCAGCGACACCCGGATAGTGTCGCCGATGCCGTCGGCCAACAGGGCACCGATGCCCACGGCACTCTTGATGCGCCCGTCCTCGCCCGCCCCGGCTTCCGTCACGCCCAGATGCAGGGGGAAACGCATGCCCTCCGCCTCCATGGCGGCCACCAGCCGGCGCACGCTGCGCACCATCACCGCGGCATTGCTGGCCTTGACGGACACCACCACGTTGCGGAAATCTTCTTTCACGCAGATGCGCAAGAACTCCATGCAACTTTCCACAATCCCCTGCGGCGTGTCGCCGTAACGGCTCATGATGCGGTCGGAGAGCGAGCCGTGATTCACGCCGATGCGCAACGCCGTGCCGTGCTCGCGGCACAGGCGCAGCAAAGGCACGAAACGCTCCTCTATCCGCCGTAGCTCTGCCGCATACTCCTCGTCCGTGTATTCCTTGTGGCGGAACGTGCGTGCAGGATCCACGTAGTTGCCCGGATTGATGCGCACTTTTTCGGCATAGAGCGCCGCCACCTCCGCCACGCGGGGATTGAAATGCACGTCGGCCACAAGCGGTACGTTGCAGCCCGCCGCACGGACGGCCGCATTGATGTTGCGCAGGTTTTCCGCCTCGCGCACCCCTTGGGTGGTCAGCCGCACGTACTCCCCGCCGGCGGCCGCTATGCGCAGCACTTGTGCCGCGCTGGCCTCCGTGTCCATGGTGCAGGTGTCCGTCATGCTTTGCAGGCGGATGGGGCAGCTTCCGCCCAGTGGCGTCCCGCCCACTTGCACTTCGGTGGTTTCCCGCCGCCGGTAATTAAACAAGTCCATCGCGCGTCAGTTGCATTTGAACTTAAACTTCACCTCGCCCAAATCCGCGTTGGCTTTCACTATTTTGGTTTTCAGGCTCTCCTTGTAGGCCGCTAGGCGGGCCGCCAGGGCCTCATCGCCCAAGGCCAGCATCTGTACGGCCAGGATGGCCGCATTCTGTGCCCCGTTCACGGCCACCGTGGCCACCGGTATGCCCGGCGGCATCTGCACGATGGAGAGCAGGGCGTCCAGCCCGTCGAGCATCCCCTTGACGGGCACCCCGATGACCGGCAGCGTCGTGGATGCCGCAATCACCCCCGGCAGTGCCGCCGCCATGCCCGCACCGGCGATGACCACTTTCAGCCCTCGGCCGGCGGCCTGCCGGGCAAAGTCCTCCACCTCGGCCGGCGTGCGGTGTGCCGACAAGGCGTTCATTTCAAAGGGAATTTCCATCTCATCCAAGACGCGGGCAGCTTTCTCCATTACCGGAAGGTCGGACGTACTGCCCATAATGATACTTACAATCGGTTTCATTTTCTTTTCTTGTTTTATGTTTTTTCAAATCCAATACACACGCCGGAAAACTTCTCTTCCGTTCCCTGCAGGGTTCAAGCCAGAAGAATACCCGAAAACCCGCAGGCCACGCCTACAAGCGTACCGGCCAGCACCTGCCACAGGCTGTGCTGGCGGAGGAGCATCCGGGCCGAACCTACGGCCCCGGATAACAGAATCATAAGGCATAACCACCACACAGGATTGAACATGAACAATATGGAATAGGCCATCAGCGCACCCACCAGGGCACCCGCCCCGGCTGCATGCACGCTGATCTTCCACCACACGTTGATGAAGATACACACCAACTGCACCAGCAAGGCCGACAACACGATGCCACACATGTAATAAGGCATATGAAGATGCACCAGCATGTACAGGCATGCCCCGTAAGACACAATGAATAATGAATAAGGCACGGCACGCTGCTCACGCTTGCGGAGCTGGATGGCCGACAGGCCGCAAAACCTGCGCCAAGCGAACACGCACAAACGCGGCAACAATACCGTGAACACATACACCATTGCCACCACCGTCGCTTTGTAGGACAAGGGCAACAGCCTCAAATAGGTGAACAGGAACAAAGCCACAAAGCCCATTACGGGAAACCAATAAGGCCGGAACACGTACGACAGCAGGCGTGCCGCAACAATCACTCCCCTGTGCATCACCGCCGCAGTCTTGCCACAGGGATGCCCAGTTGCTCACGGTATTTGGCCACCGTGCGCCGCGCTATGGGGAATCCCCGTTTGTTCAACATTACCGTGAGGGCCTCGTCGCTCAACGGCTTCCGTTTGTCCTCATTCTCCACGCATTCACGCAGGGCGGCCTGGATGCGCCGTGTGGCAATCTCTTGCCCCTCTTCTGTCACGAAGCCGTCGCTGAAGAACCATTTCAGGGGGTAGGTGCCGTAGTCCGTCTCTACATATTTGCTGTTGGCCGCCCGCGACACGGTGGAAATATCCAGTCCTGTCCGGACAGCCACGTCTTTCAGGATCATCGGGCGCAACAATGTCTCATCGCCCTCCAGGAAGAAAGGACGCTGCAGATCGACAATAGCCTGCATCACGCCCAGCAACGTGCGCCGCCGCTGTTTCACCGCTTCGATGAATCCTTGTGCCTTCTCTATCTTCTGGCGGGTGTACTGCAGGGCCTGGCGTTCGCTCTTGCCCATGTGCGAGCGGCTGGTCTCGGCATCACGCACCAGTCCGAGGAACGATGGACTGACGTGCAGCTCCGGCACGTTACCCTTGTTCAGTGTCAGGGTGATTTCCCCATTGTCGTCCGTCTCTACGGTGAAGTCCGGCACAATCTGTTGGTAATTATGCCCGGCCACTTCTCCCATGGCACTGCCCGGACGCGGGTTGAGCCGCCTCAAGTCCTTTTGCAGCCGCGCCGCTTCCGTTTCTGTCAGGTTCATCTTCTGACAGATGCGGTCCCAGCGCTTGTGTGTGAACTCATCGAACATTTTCTCTATGATGGTGTATTCTTTCTGTTTGGCCGGTATGTCGCGATTCGGGTCACGGCGGAGCTGGAGCAACAGGCACTCCTGCAGGTTGCGTGCCCCGATGCCCGGAGGGTCAAAGGATTGCAATTTGCGTAATACGCTTTCCAGTTCCTCTTCCGATGTCTGCACCCCATTATAGATTTCCAGTTCATCGACCAGAGTGGAGAGTTTTTTCTTCAACAGCCCGTCGCTTTCCAGCGAACCGATCAGATAAGTCATCAGTTCCTCCTCGTGAGGAGTCAGTTCACATTCACGCATCTGCGCTATCATTTGCTCGTAGAACGAGACGGTGTCGCCGTACTCCACCGTTTCCGGACGGCTTTTTCCGCCACGGTCCTGCAGCAGATAGTCGGGCACATCGTCCGGACTGCCATAGTCGTCCATGGCCCGGCGCACTTCTTCCGGACGGTAATCATCCACAGGCAAGGCCGGGGAGTCATCGGCAGCCGCAGGTTGCCCGCCGTCATCCTCTTCCCCGTAAACCTCATCGGCAGTCAGGTCGTCGCCTGCAGGCGTTCCCAAGCTTTCTTCCAACGCCCCGTTGTCCATCAGTTCGTTCTTCACCCGTTGTTCCAGTTCGGACACCGGCATCTCCAGAAGCCGCACCTGCAATACTTGTTGCGGGGAAAGGACCGCCACCTGCTCCAGTGCCTGGTTTTGGACTAATTTCTGTGACATATATCTGACTTAATAGAAAAATTCCTTTGCAAAGTTAACGCAAGGCCAAGGGAAATGCAAAATTTGCCGTCACATTTCCACCGTCCATCCTGCGTTTATTCTTTTACCAATTCAAAATCCAGCTGTTTCTTTTCCATGTTAGCCCTAGCTACCTTTATCTTCACGGCATCGCCCAAGGAATAACGGTAGTGGTACTTACGCCCCCACAGGCAGTAGTTGCGCTCGTCAAATTCATAATAATCGTCTTTCAAATCCCGCAGGGGCACCATGCCTTCGCACTTGTTTTCGTTGATTTCAACATACAAGCCAAACTCGGTCACGCCGCTCACCGTGCCGTCGAACACTAAACCGAGCTTGTCGCTCATGAACTCCACCTGCTTGTACTTGATGCTCGAACGTTCGGCGTTTGCCGCCAGTTGCTCCATGGCACTGCAGTGTTCGCACAACTCTTCATACTTTTCACGGCTGGCACTGCGCCCGCCCTCGGCATACCGCGTCAGCAAACGGTGGACCATGACATCGGGATAACGACGTATGGGAGAAGTGAAATGGGTATAATAATCGAACGCCAAACCATAGTGGCCGATATTCTGCGTGCTGTAGCGTGCTTTCATCATTGCCCGCAGCGACACCGTCTCTATCAGATTCTGTTCTTTCTTGCCCTGCACGTCTGTCAGCAGCTTGTTCAGGCTCTTGCCCACATCCTCTTTCGTTCCCGTTGTTTTCATCTTATAGCCGAACTTCACCACAAATTCACTTAATTTGAGTAACTTTTCCTGGTCCGGCAAATCGTGTATCCGGTAAGGCAGAATTTTCGGTTTACGGTTTTTCGGCACTTTGCCCACACTCTCGGCTACCGTGCGGTTGGCTAGCAACATGAATTCCTCCACAAGTTTGTTGGCATCTTTCGCCACTTTGAAGTACACTCCCGTGGGTTTCCCGTTTTCATCGATGTCGAAACGCACCTCACTGCGATCGAAGTTGATGGAGCCGTGTTCGAAACGGCGGGCACGGAGCAACTTTGCCAGCCGGTTAAGCACAATCAGTTCCTCTGCGAAATGTTCGGCAGGCAACACATCCGGTCCGCTGAAAGAAGGGTCGGCTGCGTGGTCGCCGGGTTTCCCGTAATCCTCCGGCGAAGCCTCATGGTGCTGTTCCAGCACGGCCTGTACCTCCTCATAAGTAAAACGGCGGTCGCTCCGGATTACCGTGTGTGCCAGATGCCAACCGGACACTTCGGCCTTGTCGTTCATCTTGAATATGACACTATAGGCCAACTTCTCCTCGTTCGGTCGCAAAGAGCAGATAAAGTTGCACAGGCGTTCCGGCAACATAGGCACCGTGCGGTCCACCAGATAGACGCTCGTGGCCCGCTTTACGGCTTCCTTGTCAATAATGCTTCCCTCTTTCACATAATGAGACACATCGGCAATGTGTACTCCCACCTCCCACTGTCCGTCCTCGGTCCGGCGGATGGAGAGGGCATCGTCAAAGTCTTTCGCATCCCTGGGGTCGATGGTGAATGTCGTCACTCCCCTGAAATCCTCGCGTCGGGCAATCTCCTCCGGCGTGATATCCGGGTCAATCCGGTCGGCTTCGTTCTCCACTTGCTTGGGATAAGTATAAGGCAGCCCATACTCCGCCAGGATGGCATGCATCTCCGCGGTGTTGTCGCCACTGCGCCCTAAGATGTCCACCACTTTGCCTATGGGATTCTTGGCTGTTTCGGGCCATTCCGTGATTTTCACTACGGCCTTGTCGCCGTTTTTTCCTCCCTTTAATGCTTTTTTGGGAATGAAGATGTCGTTGGCCAGCGTGCGGTCCTCGGTCACCAGAAAAGCGAAATCCTTGCGCACTTCGAGTTTTCCCACAAACGTTTTCTCGCCGCGCTTCAGGATTTCCACCACTTGCGCCTCGCGCAGGTGGTGCTTACGCCGCGCCAACAAAGACACTTTCACCTTGTCGCCGTCCATGGCATGCAGTGAATTCCGTTCGGCCACGAATACCGGTTCTCCGCCATCCAAAGGTGTCACCGTGTTCTTCCCGTTGGCCTTTCGGTTGAATATGGCCTCAAACACCTGCCCCGCCGTGTTCAGACGGAAGTGTAGGTTCTCCGTTTCCTTTATATAATCGTCAGCCGCCAGGTCTTCCAGCAAATCCATACAGAGCAACTTGGCCGGATGGGTGTCCAGATGGAGTTCCGTGAAGATGCGCTTGATGTCATAGGTTTCTGTCGGATTGTGTTGGAAAAGTTCCATCAACACTTTCGCCAGTTCCTTTTTCTTCAGGCGTTTTCCGCCCCTTTTTCTTGATTTTCCCATAAAAAACGCATTAAAGAGACTCGTCGTCTCTAATTTCATGCAAGTTAGTCATATTTATTCATTCCTGCGGCGTTTTATATCTTATTTTTTCTGAATTTCATTATCTTTGCAGTCCCCAAACACCCAAATGATGGAACAGGAAGAACGAAAAAAAGCCATCTACACCGTGACATGGACCGGAAGTGTGGTTAATTTCCTGCTGGTGATTTTCAAGTTCATTGCGGGAGTCACAGGGCACAGTGCGGCCATGCTGGCGGATGCGGTGCATTCACTGTCCGACTTTGCCACCGATATCGTTGTGCTGGTTTTCGTGCGCATCTCCAGCAAGCCGCAAGACAAGAACCACGACTATGGGCATGGTAAATATGAAACATTGGCCACGGCCATCATCGGTGTCGTGCTGCTTATCATTGGGGCCGGTATCTGTTGGAACGGTCTGCAGGCTGTGCAGACGGTATGGAATGGAGGCACGCTCCCTTCTCCCGACTTGCTGGCGCTCTGGGCTGCCCTCATTTCCATTGTATCCAAAGAACTGATTTACCGTTATACCCTATATATAGGACGAAAATGCAAATCCGATGCCGTTGTGGCCAATGCCTGGCACCACCGCAGCGATGCCCTGTCGTCGGTAGGCACGGCAGCAGGCATCGGGGGGGCCATCTGCCTGGGCGAAAAATGGACCATACTGGATCCGTTGGCGGCCATCGTCGTGAGCGTATTCATCATGAAAGTGTCGGTGGATTTGCTGAAACCTTGTATCGGCGACCTGACGGAAAAGTCCCTGCCCGAAGAAACCGAACAGCAAATCTGTCGCATCACCGAGAGCACACCGGGTGTGTCGGAAGTGCATAACCTGTGTACCCGCCGCATCGGCAACCATTATGCCATAGAGATGCATGTGCGCATGGACGGCCGGCTGACCCTTTATGAAGCACATGCCAAGGCTTCGGACATAGAACAGAAACTCAAGGAGACCTATGGCATGGAGACCCACATCAGCATACACGTGGAACCGGTGAAATCAACGGAAGGACATCATACGAAACCCACCAACAGTTATCAGCAATAAGCAAAATCTATGAAGATATTAGTAACAGGTGCCAGCGGATTCATCGGCAGCTTTATCGTAGAAGAAGGACTGAAACGCGGCCACGACGTGTGGGCCGGCATGCGGGCTTCCAGCAGCCGCAAATATCTGGCAGACCGTCGGACGCAGTTTGTGGAACTGGACATGGCACATCCTGAGGTGCTGCGGGCACAATTGGCTTCCTGCAAAGCCGGGTTCGGCGGATGGGACATCATCGTACATGCCGCAGGAGCTACCAAATGCGTGCACTACGAGGATTTTTTCCGTACAAACGCTGACGGAACACGCCATCTGGCCGACATGCTGCGCGAACTGGACATGGCGCCACAGCGGTTCATCTTTGTCAGTTCGCTGAGTGTGTACGGTGCCATACGCGAACAACCTGTACGCAAAGCCACGCCAGACAATCCGTGGATTTATGCTCCCATCCGGGAAGATGACACTCCGCATCCCAACACGGCCTACGGCGAAAGCAAACTGGAAGCTGAACGTTACCTGAAGTCGTTGCCGGGATTCCCCTGGGTCATCCTGAGGCCAACGGGCGTCTATGGCCCGCGTGAAAAAGACTATTACGTCATGGCGCAAAGCATACAGCGGCATGTAGATTTCAGCGTGGGCTACCGCCCGCAGGAAATCACGTTCGTCTATGTCCGCGATGTGGTGCAGGCCGTATTCCTTGCCATGGAAAAGGATGTCATAGGCCGGGAGTATTTCCTCAGCGACGGACAGGTCTATCACAGTACGACATTCAGCGACTTGCTTCATCAGGAACTGGGGCGGCCTTTCATGCTCCGCGTCAAGGCACCCGTATGGTTCCTGCGCGCAGTGTGCAGCATTAACGGGGCGATAGCCGCCTGGCGGGGGGAATGCACCACCCTGAACCGCGATAAGTTTCATATTCTCTGCCAGCGCAACTGGCAGTGCGACATAGAACCGGCCCGGCGTGAACTGGGTTTCTGTCCGGAATATACATTGGAGCAGGGGGTGAAAGAAGCCGTAGCGTGGTACAAGAAAGAAGGATGGTTATGACCGCTGCGCTGCCTCAGGCAAAATGGTTCACCACACGCGACGGGATGCCTCTAGGCCTCTGGCCCGTCGAATGGCTGGCATTGGCTTACAGCGCACTGACAACGGCATTCCTGTTCGTTCTGTGGCCCCGCATGAACCTTCCTTGGGACATGTTGGCCGGCCGGCTTTGTATCCTGGGACTTACGCTGCTGCTCTGGAGGATGTATAGGCTACGGCCTGTGCGCATCCTGACGTTTGTGCGCATCACCGCGCAAATGGTGCTTCTCTGTTACTGGTACCCGGACACTTATGATTTCAACTGCACCCTGCCAAACTTGGACCACGTGTTTGCCCGCTGGGACTATGTGCTGTTCGGTTGCCAGCCGGCTTTGGAATTCAGCCGTCTGTGTCCCTGGAAATGGTTCAGCGAAATCCTCTACATGGGTTATTTTTCCTACTATCCCATGATTCTTGTGGTCATGATGTTCTATTTCGTGTGCCGCAACGGCCGATACGTACAGGCATCTTTTATCGTCATGTGTTCTTTTTTCATTTATTACCTCATCTATATCTGGCTTCCCGTGACCGGGCCACAGTTTTATTTCTGGGCCATTCCTTCGTCTGCCATTGAGAGCGGATGCTTTCCTGCCTTGGGTTCTTATTTCAATGGTCACACCGAAATGATGCCGGCTCCGGGCGATGCTGGAGGCTTGTTCTACAAATTGGTGTGCCATGCCCAGGAAATAGGCGAACGCCCCACGGCCGCTTTTCCTTCATCGCACATTGCCATTACGCTCATTTTGTTGTATTTGGTATATCCACAGAGCCGCAGGCTTTTTTATGCCCTACTGCCTTTTGCCGTGCTCCTGACGTTATCCACCGTCTATATCCAGGCCCATTATCTCGTGGATTCCATTGCGGGCATCATCACTTCCTATCCCGTGTTCTGCCTGAGCCAGTGGATATACGGACGGACAGTGCGGCAGCCTTGTTCATTGGCAAAAGCCTAATACTGGAACGAACTTCCGCCCAGGAACTCACGCAATAGTGAGGTGGCCGGTACTTCGTCATCCGACAGGGGCACGAAATAACGCAGGAACTTGCGCAGGCGGTAGGCTTCGGAATACTCCGGCACGTTTTCCGGCACAAGTTCAAGCAGCGGGAGGGCTTGGTTGCGGATGACAGCCAGTTCGAACAACAACGCACTGTTGAACATGGCGTCGGCTTCCTCCTGATAGGGGAATATCCATTTGTCCTCGCCGTTGCGCACGCTCTGCCAGCGGCGTATCGTATCCAGTGCGGAATAGCCGCGGTACTTGTAGTCGCGGATGATGCGACGCAGCAGTCGGTTGTCTGTCGTGGGGATATAATTGTGGGTATCCAGCAGGATGGTGGTCATGGCCGATACATAGATGCGGTATTTATAGCAATCCTCTATCTGTGCCGTCAGTTCCGGGTTCAGGCCGTGTATGCCCTCCAATACCAAGATCATGTTCTCGTCCAGCCGGAGCTTTTTCCCGCTCATCTCACGCCGTCCCGTCTGGAAGTTGAAGCGCGGCAGTTCCACTTCCTCGCCCGCGAGCAACGCCTGGAGCTGGGCATTGAAAAACGGCAGGTCCAAGGCATAGAGCGACTCGAAGTCATAGTCCCCGTTCTCGTCCCGCGGCGTTTGTTCGCGATCCAGGAAATAATCGTCCAACGATATGGGATAGGGTTTTATCCCGTTGGCCATCAACTGGATGGAAAGCCGCTTGCTGAACGTGGTCTTTCCGCTCGACGACGGGCCGGCAATCAGCACCAGTTTCAGGTTGCGGCGCGAATAGATATCATCGGCTATGCGCACAATTTTCTTTTCCTGCAACGCTTCGGCCACGTTGATCAGTGCCGTGGCGTATCCTTCCTGGCAAGCCCGGTTGAAATCGCCCACCGTACTCACCCCTACGATTTCCTGCCAACGGTGGTGTTCGCGGAATATGTCGAGCATCTTTTCCTGGTGTACCATTTCTTCCAACTGCTTCGGATTCTTGCGTGAGGGGATGCGCAGCAGTAAGCCGTCGTAGTATTTCATGACATCGAACACTTTCAGTCCTCCCGTGGAAGTGAGCAGCGAACCGTAAAAATAATCCACGGTGTCGCCCAATATATAATAATGTGTATAAATGGTTCCAGAACTCTCCAGCAGTTTCACCTTGCTGTGCATGCCTTCCTTGCGGAACATCTCCACAGCCTCTTCCGTGGGGCTTTGCACCCGGTGGAAAGGGATGTCGGCCTCCACGATTTCTTTCATCTTGTGCCGGATGGCCGTCACATCGTTCTCTTCCAACGGCCGCCCGATGCGCAGGTTGCAGTAGTAGCCGCGCGAAACAGGGGTGTCGATGCGCAACTGGCAGCCGGGGAACAACTCTTTCACGGCTTTGACCAGCACGAAGAAGAGAGAGCGGGTGTAGGTACGCATGCCCGAAGGTGAGGTCACATCGAGGAACTCCACGTCCTTGTCATTGTAAAAACGGTAGTGCAACCCTTCGACTTTATTGTTCACTTTCGCACTTACGGGTCCGTAAGGCATGTGCAGGTCCAGGTCATGATAAGCCTCCCAAAGTGTGCTTCCGATGGGGATGTTTATGCTTTTTTTATTATTTTTGCAACGGATTCTTATCTCTTGTACCATAAGTTGATTGGATTTTGTGTGAAACAACTTCTAAATGTACGCAATGGACGGGAGACTACATCCTGCCGTTCACTTATATTTGTACTGGATTATGGTGGTTTTAGCATTTTTAAAACTTTTGGGGTGCCTGGGCTTATTGATGTACGGCACAAAACTTATGGGAGAAAGCCTGCAGAAACTGGCCGGAGACAGACTCCGGTATGTCCTCGACTCGTTGGCCACCAACCGCTTCACATCGCTGCTCACCGGCATGCTCGTGGCCGTGATGCTGCAGTCGTCCACCAGTGCCTCGTTGCTGACCATCAACCTCGTGCATGCCGGCCTGCTCACACTCTCGCAGTCCCTTCCCTTGTTGATGGGAGCCTCGGCCGGCAACACGCCCATTGCCTGGATCATGGCCGCCGAGTTCAACTTCGGTGTCAGCAACTACATTTATCCCCTGATGCTGATAGCTTTCCTGATGGTGTACAGCCGTAAACAGCGTGCATTGGGCGAGACTCTCTTTGGACTGTGTTTCATCCTGTTGAGCCTGGGGCTATTGTGCAACCTTGCCAATGAAATGCAACTGTCCGGCCAAGGTGTTATTGCCGGCCACTTGTCCGTCCCCGGTGAACATTACGGCTCTTATGTCTTGCTGCTGCTCATGGGAGCGGCCGTGGCTTTTGCCGTGCAGTCGTCCGCTGCCATCATGGCCACGTCCATGGCACTCTGCTCCACAGGGGTATGGTCGGTCTATGCCGGAGTGGCTTTCATGTTGGGCGAAAACATCGGCCGCGCCATCGTTACCTGCCGTGCTGCCGCATCGGCCGGTACACCGGCACGCCGCACGGCTTTTGGTCAACTGTTGTTCAACATTGGCGGGGTTGCTTGGATGTTCCTGGCCTTCCCTTGGTTTGTCAACCTGTTGTGCGACCTGTTTCACCTCGACCCCATGCAACGGCAGATTACGGCCGACAACAACCTGGCTTATGTGCTGGCGGCGTTTCACACCGGATTCAACTTCTGCAACGCACTGCTCTTCATCGGCTTTGCCAAGCCGCTGGAATTGTTGGCCGCACACCATGTCACGAAACACCGCGAACATAGTGAGGAGGAGGGCAAGCTGCTCTTTATCAACAAGGGTTTGCTTGACACACCGGAAGACTCCATCGTAGCGGCACGCAAGGAAATCGTCAACTATGCCGATACCGTGACGCGGATGTTCACGCAGACGCGCTACCTGTTTTCTGCGCATAATGAGACGGAATTCAAGAACATCTATACTCTCGTAGAGCGTTATGAGGACATCTGCGATGATATGGAGATGGATATCGCCAATTACCTGAACAAGATTACCGCTGAAGAGGATGTGCCGGAACGCCTTCGCCCCTTCATACGCAGCATGCTGCTCGAAGTGGCAGAGATAGAAAGCATAGGCGACAGTTGCCATCACATAGCCCACACTGCCCGGCGCAACTTCTACAGTCCGCAGCGGTTCACGGACAAACAAAAGGAACACATCCACCAGATGTTCCAACTGACCGAACAGGTTTTGGAGCAGATGAGGAACCTGCTGTCCGTGCGCAGGCCGCCCAAGGAAGCCTCCACGGCCTATTACATTGAAAACGAAATCAACAAGTTCCGCAACCAATTGCGCAACCTGAACTTCACGGACGTGAACAATGGTGTGTACGGTTACCAGACGGGAGCCATGTACATGGATGTTATCAATGAATGTGAACAGTTGTCCGACTGTATTATCAATGTGGCGGAAGCACGGATGGAAACACGTGAGTCTTAACCCATCGCATCGTCCAAGAATAAGGGAACAAAACAAAAAGACGGGAAATCTTAGGCTTAGGGATTTTCTTCGGAATACTTGAGGGGAGGGGAATGTCGAAATCCTTTCCCCTTTATTTTGGGGTGACTAGTGGGACTCGAACCCACGACATTCAGAACCACAATCTGACGCTCTAACCAACTGAACTATAGTCACCATTTGCACGCTTTTCTCAAAAAGGGATAGCGTTTTCTAAAACTGCTGCAAAGATACGCATTTTTTTTGTTGCAGCAAAATTCTGGGTTTCTTTTACAGGGCAAATGCTCCATTTTTTTCTTTGTTTTCAGAAAAGTGTTGGTGTTCTTCTTTCTCGAAACGTTTGACACAACTGCAAACAGCAGGGGCTGCCATGTCGGTTTGAAGGGCTTTTGCCGGTACGAAAACTTATCAAAAGATCCCGCAACTGAACCATCCGAAGCCCAAAAAGCCTCAAGGCTGCATTGAGGATAAGAGACACGAATTTTTTCCTTTACAGGCCGTCTGTGATTATGCGTATCTTGATTGTTTTTCTGCTGACTGCATTCTTTGAATGAAAGAATGTTTTTCCTGTCGGGGTAGCGGGATTCGAACCCACGACCCCCTGCTCCCAAAGCAGGTGCGCTAACCGGACTGCGCTACACCCCGATATGACCATAAAACAACCTGTCCTATAGGTTGAAAGTGGTGCAAAGGTACGTTTTCCTGATGATATATCCAAATGACGGGATAAATAATTCAGGGCAAACGCCTGAATTTTGCCGAAGTTGCGCTTTGGGCATCTTGGGTGCTGTTCAGTGCCGTTGCCGGAGATTGTTGCTGCCTGCCGGGTGTGCCTGGACATTCCCGTCTTGCGGGGCAGAAATTCAGACTTGCCCCGCGATTCCTGAGAAAAGGGTTTCATGGGGACGGACGGTCGCCGGGGGATGTGCGCAATTTCGTTTCCGTCCTTGCGCAAGAACTTTCCCGGACATGCGCAAGGACGGAAGCGGATTTGCGCAAACAGAAATCGCATTCTTCCGGCAGGCTTCGGTTTGCCTTTGACCGATGGTTTACGGAAATGCTCCCCGGCGCGGGCAAATGCCGGACGCCGGGGGTAGTATTTGAGGAGAGGACGGAGGTTTATAGCGGGTAACCGTTGAAATCGTAAAGCACGGTGGAAAGGTAGCGTTCCCCGGTGTCGGGCAATATGGCCACGATGGTCTTGCCCTTGTTCTCCGGACGGCGGGCCAGTTCCATGGCGGCATGCAGGGCCGCTCCCGACGAGATGCCCGCGAGCACTCCCTCGTGCCGGGTCAGGAGCCGTGAGGCGCGTATGGCCTCTTCATCTTTCACGCGGATGATTTCATCGGTTACGCTGCGGTCGAAGTTGCCGGGGACGAAACCGGCCCCGATACCTTGTATCTTGTGCGGCCCGGCTTTTCCGCCCGACAGTACGGGGGATGCGTCCGGTTCCACGGCCACGGCTTTCAGGGCCGGGTTGCGGGCTTTCAGGCCTTTGGCCGTTCCGGTCAGGGTGCCGCCTGTGCCCACGCTGGCCACAAGGATGTCCACCCGTCCGTCCGTGTCCTGCCAGATTTCCTCTGCCGTGGTGTGCAGGTGGGCGTCGGGGTTGGCCGGATTCTGGAACTGTTGCGGGATGAAGGAATTCGGATGTGTGGCGTGCAGTTCCTCTGCCTTGCGTACGGCACCCGCCATGCCTTCGCTGCCCGGCGTCAGCACCAGTTGGGCGCCCAGGGCCTTGAGCAGGCTGCGCCGTTCCAGGCTCATGGTTTCGGGCATGGTCAGTATCAGGGTGTAGCCCCTGACCGCGGCTATCCAGGCCAGCCCGATGCCGGTGTTGCCGCTGGTAGGCTCGATGATGAGGCCGCCGGGGCGCAATGCTCCCGCTTCCTCGGCTGCTTTTATCATATAGAATGCGGCGCGGTCTTTCACGCTCCCGCCAGGGTTGAAACTCTCCAGTTTCACGATGACCCGTGCGGCCAACTGCTCTTCTTTTTCGATATGGCTGACTTCCAGCAACGGTGTGCGGCCAATCAGTTCGGTCAGCGAACGATAAACTTTTTCCATGATGTCCTTTTTCTTTAGATTGTGGATTGCGGCCGCCGGTCCTGTATGTGTCGGATGGAGGAGGTGCCCGTTCTGTGCGGCTGTTCTTCTCTGCCCGTCCGTCCGCCTGTCTTGCAGGGCTGCGGCCTTTAGCGGCAAAGTTAGGCGATTTTGGGATAGCCCCGCAGTTTTTTTATGATATTATAGTAAAATATCAGCGTTTGCACCAGGCGCAAGCGGGCGGCGCAGGCTGTGGGATGCCGTCCGGCGGAAGTGTGGGAACGCCGTTTTGCAACAATATGGCCGCGGTGCGGTGTCAGATTGTTGTTATTAAATGTAAAAAACGGGAGGGAATACGAATGACAGATATCCCAGTTGGCGGGTTTCCTTTATTTCTTTTGGGTGCACGGCGGGAGTGTTTCCGGCGGCGAATGGGCGTTTGTTTACTTTGCGGTGTTCGGCCTGATGTACTTGGCCGGGCCGGGCAAGTATTCCGTGGACAGCCTGCTGGGGGCAAGGGGAAAAGGGAAAAGAAGAAGATGATTGGCATGTGGCCGGGCCGGGGATGTGGATGGCGGCCGGCGGCCTTTGCAGTTGCGGGCATGTGGCAAGGCGTTCCCGCCGCTGGGGATTGGTTTGTACGTCCGGTTTGCGGCAGGCGGCGGGATTGGCGCGGGAAAGGATAGCCTTGTTCCTGAAAAAACGCCGGAAACAGTTGGGGCATTCCGCAAGGATTTCGCAAGACGTTGCAAGGCGGAACGCCGAAGAGGGGAATATGAACCGTTTTTTGCATTAAATCTGTTACTTTTTGCATCACGCAGTCTCCCGGAACCGCAGACAAATGGATTACCTTTGTGTGGTGGGTAATCCTGTGTAAAGAAAAGGACTGTTTATGAAAAAGGTTTTGAGTTGTGTGCTCGGATGGCTCTGTTCCGTGGCTGTTGCAGTGGCGGCCGGGGTGGTGTTGGACGTGCCTGTGTGTGACGGGGATGCCACCCGTGCCTTGCAACAGGCCATTGACAAGGCTGCCGCTTGCAAGGGGCGGCCGGTGGTGATCCGTCTTCGGCAGGGAGACTATCACATTTCGCGTGCTGCGGCTTCCCGTTGTGTTTACTATGTTTCCAACACGGCTTCGGCCGAAGAGAATCCCGATCCGACAAAACACATCGGACTGTGGTTCAGGAATCTGAAAAACGTGACGCTGGACGGTGGCGGTGCACGGCTGGTGACGCACGGCGAAATGACAACATTTGTCGTGGACGGTTGCGAGAATGTGACGCTGAAGAACTTTTCCTTGACCGCAGCCGACCCTTCCGTGCCGGAGATGACCGTGGTAGCCACAGACGAACGTTCGATGACGGCGCGGGTGACGGCCGGTTCGCGCTATGAGATTGTCGGTGGGCTGTTCTCGTGGTTGGGCGAGGGGTGGCGCTTTTCGGGCGGCATAGCCCAAGTGTTCCGGCCACAGAGCAACGTGACCAACCGTTGCGAGTCGCCCTTGGCGGGTGTGGAGGAGGCCATTGAACTGGACAGCGGGCTGGTGCGTTTCCATTACAGCCGCACGCCTTCGTTCCGGGTGGGTGAGGTTTATCAGATGCGCCATTCGATACGTAACGAGGTGTGTGGCTTCATCCATAGGAGCAAGGGTGTGCGGCTGGAGAATCTCCGTCTGAATTTTATGGGCAACTTCGGTCTGGTGGGGCAGTATTCCGAGAACCTCACTTTCGACCGTCTGTATTGTGCCCCGGAATGGGGGGCGGGGCGCACTTGCACCGGTTTTGCCGATTTTGTGCAGATGTCCGGTTGCCGTGGTGCGGTGCGGATATTGAACTCCTGGTTTGAGGGGGCGCACGATGACCCCATCAACATCCACGGCACCCATCTGAAAGTGACGGGTTTTGTGTCACCCAACCAGGTGAAGGTGCGTTTCATGCACGGGCAGTCCTATGGTTTCGAGGCTTTTTTCAAGAACGACGAGATAGAGTTTGTGGATGCCCGTACCTTGCGTTGCCTGCAGCCGGCCCGTGTGAAAGCCGTGGAGCGGCTGGACAACTATGAAATCCTGCTGACGTTGCAGCAGGAGGTGGGCAAGCCCGTGAGGGCGACCGGCGAAGTTGTCGTAGAGAACGTGACGTGGACACCGGAAGTGGAGATCCGGAACAACTATTTTGCACGGATGCCCACGCGCGGTATTCTGGTGACTACGCGGCGCAGGGTGGTGATAGCCGGCAATGTGTTCTACCGGGTGCCGATGAGTGCCATATTGGTGTCGGACGATGCCCGCGCTTGGTATGAGTCCGGTCCGGTGCGGGATATGACGGTCCGGGGTAACTTGTTTGTGGAATGCGGTTCGCCTGTTGTCGGCATCATGCCGGAGAATGACCGCTACGACGGTCCGGTACACCGCAATGTGCGGGTGGAGCAAAACCGTTTTGTCATCCGGCAGGGCGAGGCCGTTTTTGCCCGTTCTACGGACGGATTGGTGGTGAAAGACAATTATATCTCTACCTCCAGGCCGGGGTGTATGGCAGAAGAGTTCGTCCGCACGGAGCAATGCCGTGGCGTGACGGTGGAGGGCAACCGCTGCGGTGCCCTCTGATACGGGGAAACGGCAGGGTAGGGCGGCGGTCAGGTGATTACCCTGTCGCCCCGGTCCTTGGCCAGCGTTCGTTCTATTTCTTTCATCTCCTTGTAGTGTTTCATGATGTCCATGTAGTGCTCCTTGTCCGTCAATACAGCCGGATTGCGCAATTGTGCCAGAATCTGTTTCAGTTTGTTGTCCACGATGGCCAGTTTCAGGTCTGAAATCAGGTGGGGGACCAGTTCTGCCAGCCGTTCTTCGTCACCGGCTATTTTCTTGTGCTTGGAGTGGTATTTGCTGAGTTGGTATTTGTCATCGCTCAGCTCGAAAGCCAGCCGGCTCATGGCATTGTCCGGGTGGTTCAGGAAATAGTGTTCGGCCGTGAACTGTTCTTCGTGCAGGTGGTCCAGTGCTTCCTGCAGGATGCGCCGGTGCAACAGGGTGTGGAAGGCCAGGTTGTCCTCTTCTAATGCGTAGTGGATGTATTCGGCCACGCTTATCGGCAGTTCTTCCCCCTGTTCGTTTTCGGCATAGCAGATAATCTTTTCGCCGTAGCGCACAAGTGTCTGCACCAGCAGCAGTTCCTTGTTGTACAGTGCCATCTCGTCGGCTGTCTGCCTGCTGACGTAGGCCGGTGGTGTTTGTTGTATTTCGTTTTCGGGGATGGTGGCCGGTGGCTGTGCAGGAGGCGGTGGCGTTTGTGTCCCGTTGGCCTGCGGCGGGATGTACGTTGTTTCCGTCGGGTCTTTGGCCTGCGCTTCCGCGGGTTGTGTGGGTTGCCCTGCGGTGGCGGCGGTGTTTTCGGTTGTCTGGGTTTTCCGGTTCTTTTCGTTCTCCTGCCGTTTCAGTCTTTCTTCCTTGGCCTTGGCCATGTCCTGTGAGATGGCGGCCACCAGCGTACGCTCCTCCATGCCCAGCATGTTGGCCGTTTCCTTGGTATATACGGAGCGGGTGATTTCGTCCGGAATGACGGATATGCTGTGCACGATGCTGCTGATGAGGCGTGACAGCCGGATGGGGTCTCCCTGCGCTTCGTGCAGCAGCAGGTTGGTCTTGTAGGTGATGAAATCCACCTGATGGCCATGCAGGTAGTCTTGGTACTCTGTGGCGTTGTGCTTGCGGGCGAAACTGTCGGGGTCGTCGCCATCGGGCAGCAACAGCAGTTTCACGTTCATGCCCTCGGCCAGCAGCATGTCGATGCCGCGTTCGGAGGCCTTGATGCCGGCGGCATCGCCGTCGTAGAGCACGGTGATGTTTTCCGTGAAGCGGTGTATCATGCGGATCTGTTCCGTGGTCAGGGCTGTTCCGGAGGAAGACACCACGTTTTCCACTCCCATCTGGTGCATGGAAATGACGTCGGTATAGCCTTCCACCAGATAGCAGAGGTCTTGTTTCACGATGGCCTGCTTGGCCAGAAACAGTCCATAGAGTTCCTTTTTCTTGGAGTAGATGGCCGACTCCGGCGAATTTTGGTACTTCACGTTCACGCCTTTGGTGGCGGCGTCCAGTACCCGTCCGCCGAATGCCACGACCTTTCCGCTCAGGGTGTGTACGGGAAAGATGACGCGCCCGAAGAAACGGTCCTGCAATTGTCCGTTGTCGCGCTTGTAGCATAAGCCGGTAGAGAGCAGGAACTGTTCCTGATAACCTTTGGCCTTGGCCGCCTGTGCGCAGGCGTCCCGTTGCATGGGGCTGTAACCCAGTTGGAATTTCTTGATGATGTCGTCCCTGAAGCCGCGTGAACGGAAGTAGGCCATGCCGATGGCGCGTCCGTCCACAGTGTCGTACAGCTGGTTTTGGAAGAACCCGCAGGCCCATTCGTTGAGCACGAACATGCTCTCACGTTCGTTTTGCGCCTGTTTCTCCTCATCGGACAGTTCGCGTTCCTTGATTTCGATGTTGTACTTCCGGGCAAGGTAGCGCAGGGCATCGGGATAAGACAGCTGCTCGTGCTCCATGATGAAGTGCACGGCGTTTCCGCCCTTCCCGCAGGCAAAGCATTTGCATAGGTTCTTGGACGGCGACACCACGAAAGACGGGGTGCGGTCGTCGTGGAACGGGCACAGGCCCTTGTAGTTGGCGCCGGCCTTGCGCAATGTCACGAAGTCGGACACCACGTCCACGATCTGTGCCGCATCCATGATCCGGTCAACTGTTGCTCGGTCTATCATTTTCGGTTCATTCTCCTATGATTGTGGCGATGACTTTCCGGCTGCCGCCATAGTCGCGGAACTCGCAGAGGTAGATGCCCTGCCAGGTGCCCAAGGCCGGTCGGCCGTTGGCCACCGGTATGGTCAGGCTCACGCCCGTCAGGGTGCACTTGGCATGTGCAGGCATGTCATCGGACCCTTCGAGCACATGGTCGTAATAAGGTTCGTTTTCTTTCACCAGCCGGTCGTAGATGCGGGCCATGTCCGAACGCACGTCCGGGTCGGCGTTTTCGTTGATGGATAGCGCGCAACTGGTGTGCCTGACAAACAGGTTCAGCAATCCCGTCCGGGGCAGTTCCGGCAGTTGGGACAGTATCTCGGCGGTCACCAGGTGGAAGCCCCGGCGGCGGGGCGCGAGTGAGATTTCGATTTGTTTGATCATGCCTTCTCTTCTTCGTTTATCGGGTGCAAATATAGCGCGTTTGTTGAAGAAAGGCAATAGCGGCAACCGGCGAATCGGGTGCCCTCCGCCTTTTTATGCCTGGTGGATGGTCAGTTGCGGGAACGGGAAGTCTATACCTTGTCTGTTGAACTCGTCGTAGATGTTCTTGTTCATTTCGAAGTACACGTTCCAGTATTCCTTGTTGGGCACCCATACCCGTATGGTCACATTCACGCTGCTGGCGTCCAAGGCTTGCAGGGCAACGGTGGGGGCGGGGGTTTTGAGTATGCGTGCGTCTTGTTCAATCAGCCCCATGACCACACGCTTCACCTTGTCGATGTCCTCGCCGTAGCCCACGCCCACGACCCATTCCACGCGTCGTGTGTCCATGCGGCTATAGTTCGTGATTACGCCGCTGCTCATGGAGCCGTTGGGCACATATACCACCTTGTTGTCCGACGTGGTGATTATGGTGTGCATGATCTGTATGGCCGTGACGGTTCCTGAAACGCTTTGTGCTTCAATACTGTCTCCCACTTTATAGGGCTTGAAGAACAGGATGATGAGTCCGCCTGCGAAATTCTGCAGGTTGCCGGAGAGTGCCATGCCGATGGCCACGCCGGCCGATGCCAGTAGGGCGGCGAATGAAGTGGTGTTGATGCCCAATGCCCCCACGACGGATATGATGAGTAGGACGTTGAGCAGGATGCTCACCAGACTGTTCAGGAATGTCTGGATGCTGTTTTCCACTTGTCTCCGCGCCAGCATGTTGTTGACGACCCGTTGGATCAATTTGATGAGGAAACGCCCTACTACGTAGATGATGACGGCTACCAGGATGTCCTTTCCGGCTGCGATGCAAAGGTCGATGAGTTTTTCGATGATGACGTCCGTGTGTCCTGTGCGAATCGCCGATTCCACGACCTGTGCCACATTGGTGCTGTCGTTGAGTATTTGTAGGAATTGTACCATGATGCGTATGTTTTGTTGCCCTTGGAAGGGGGTTTATTGTTCGTTGTCAACAAAGATATAACATTTGTTTTTCAGCGGCAAATAATCAGATTGCTTTTTATTGTCATGGTCGGTGTATGGCATGCGTGTGGGAGGCTTTATGTCTTGAGGAGGATGAAAGTAGTGTTTTGTGCGCAAGCCCGGTTCTGTCCTTGCGCAAAGACGCTGTTGTTTTTGCGCAAGGCGGGGTGCAACTTTGCAGGAAGCCTTTTTCCAGTTTGCGTGAATAATATTGCGCGGCGGGGCGGAGGGCTTCGTCCTGTGGCCGTCCGGCTTTTCCTGTCGTCAGGTTCGTGCGTGCCTTGTTTTGGGGGACGGGTGCGGCTACACCTTATTATATAAAGAAGCGGAGGTGCAGGCACGGGCAATGGGAAGGCCGCTCCGGCACTGTTTTCCCTTTCCCGTGATAATTTTTTTCTTCCTGTTTCCTCCCTGTTTTCTTGTCGTCAAAAGCATGTTTTTCAACACATTGCTTGTTTTTGTGCCCTTTTTTGCGTATTTTTTGTGGTGCTTTTCCGCGAAAAAAAAGTGCCCGCGGATTTGGTGGGAACGGGGGAAAGTATTACCTTTGCACTCGCTTTCGGAAAGCACGGCTCTCTGGGGTTCGATGCTGGGGGAAGCGGAGAAGGAGTTCATTGAAAGGTTTACATAGACAACAAGAAG
>CAZGSE010000017.1:0-53137 GCA_964528135.1 uncultured Paraprevotella sp.
CGATGGCCGGGCTATACTTTTTTGTGTCTGACGAGTTTTATCGGACAGCAATGATAAACAATGCCGATGGGAGGGTTGCAAGTTTGTGTTTTGGGCAGACCAAAACCGCTTGCAATATTCCCGTTGGTTGCAAATCTCCCAATTAGACTATACCCTCTATTGCCATTTCAACCATTTGTTTGGATTCATCCAACAGTTGCTGGCTTTCTTTTCTTAGCTTAAAACTTGACCTGATTTTATTGGCAATTTTTTGCTGTATTTGCATGGGCAATATAGGTATGACAACATTTTCGATTTCCGATGGTTTCCAATGTTGGATGATGGAGCCTCCTGCATCCCGTTCAGCCTGTAAACGAACTATCGGAGAATTGAGTACCAATGTGAGGTAATCGGGTAGCACATCGGCACTTTTCAATGACAAGTGGAGTATTGCCCCTGACGTGATGACATCAAGAGGTTCTTCCACTTTGTAGGCAATGCCGACACTTCCGTCTTTTGAAAGCAGTATGGTGTTTTTCTTCGGTCGTATCACATCGCGGTAATCTTCTGCATTCAAGTGTATGGCTGTGTCAGACAGTCCGAATTTCGACAGGTCAGAAACCCTGATAAACGGCACGCCTGTTTCCCCGTAGGCATCACTGCCCGGTTCGATGGATTTGCGTATTTCTGTCAGTTCCCCGATTGTAGATGTTGCAAATTCGCTCAAATGAGAAAACAGGTAATCATACTTGGGCTGGTAATACTCTGCATCAAGCCGTCCGCTTGACAAGAAACTATCTGACAGCTTCTTGTAGGTTTTAACAGTTTTATTCTCCTTTTCAGTTGTAGGCAGCATTCCAAATTCAGTAAGTAGCAGCCATGCCGCAAATCTTTCTTCTTGAATAGCTTGTTTCTGTAGTTTATTGAATATCAATAAATTACCCCCCCCGTTTTCTATTGCTTGCTCTATCGTAATCTTCGCATTCTCAAGCAGTTGCATGGCTTCTTTTCGTAGGGCGAAGCTCCTTTGCACGTGCTGGGCTATCTCGTCCTGCACTTCTTGCCGTATGATGGGAACGGGCAGTTTTTCTAATTCGGGTTTGCTGATGGCGGTAAGGATTGTACCCGAACAGCCTTTCTTCATTAGCTGTTGCATGGGCAACGATTTGAAGAGCGTCAGCAATGTTTCGGAATTGAGCTTGGAGGATTGCAGCACATAAAAGCCTGTGGAGCACAAAGCACCATCATAATCGTCTGTAACTAATGCGCAGCTTTCCAATGAACCCTCAATTGAGGAAACTATCACATCGCCTTGATGTACCAATCGTCTTGCACGGGTCGGCAGGTTTTCTCCGTCTTGTATGTTGCATCCCGTTATCTCGCCCGATTTGCCGATGTTGGTAAGCTCAATGTACTTATAGCGCACACCGGCTTCAGGGGCATAATTGGTGTCCTTGATGTCACAAACATCACCTAATGGTTCATAACCATTGATATAGGATTGCACAAGCCTACAATAGTCCTCATATTTCGGCTGGTAATATTCTGCGTCAAAGCGTCCTGTTTCGAGAAAAGACTCTTTCAATGTCTTGACATTGTATGCGTCAGGGTTGGCGGCAAAATCCGTCATGCCTAAACATTCCAAGAGATAGGCTTCGGCTTCGGAATACAAATATCTGCCTTGTAAAGAAAATTTGTGAGATTGATTAACAATGTTCGCAACCAGTGTCTGCACCTCTCTGCTTAGTTTAGGCACTAATAATTGGTCAAAATCTTCTAATATAACACCTGTTTGCCCAGAACCTCTGCGAAATTTTTGAATTTGTCGCTGTCCAAATTTACATCTAAGATAAGTTGCCAAATATTCAGCCAATATTTCATTGTGAGGGCGTATTATTGCCAATTTACAACTACAAGTTGCATCATTATTTGTTGAAACAATAGATATATTTCCGATAATTGCACCGACAATAGACATCAAGATGTCACCTTTTTGTAGATGAGACCTGTGCATTGTGGGTAATTCATATATGTGCTTAGGAATACGTAAGGGATTAGGTGAAAACTCTATAAATGGATTATAAATATCGCCACCACGATAGTAAGGTATGCCCTCATCTGTAAATTCTTCGCTGATGGACATATGATTTCCGTCAGAAATATTAGAGAATGCCGTTAAAGGCATTGCGCTTATATTCTGCAATAATTGCACTTGACTAAGATTTGATTTTGAATAAAATTCAGCGTCTAATCTTAATGTACGTTCTAACTGTCCAATACTAATTTCCGTTATTTCCAGCCCCTCCAACAAAGCCTTGTACTTCACTTCATCAAAGGGGCATCCACGAAAAAAGATAAGCCCTCTTTCTTTGCAAATTCGGCAAAAGCCTCGGCAATGCCATCTTGTGTCAGTCCGTCATGGTTGAACAGGTCGTGCTTCACAATCAGATGCCCATGCGTATCAAGCAATGGCATGTTGTTTCCATCTTCATCCGTCGTGTTCCGATAAATCTTGTCACCGCTGTTGTCCTTGCTTGGCTCTTGCATGGTGGCAAAGAAGATGTTGTAATCTTCCACTTTCGGACAAAGCACGTCATCCCATTTCTGCACGAACAGAACGCTCGTTTTCGTGCCAGTATGCGGTTTGAACACGTTGCCATGCAATCCAACAACGGCAAGTATGCGGCAACGGTCTGCGATGTATTCACGCAACGCCTTGTCGCTACTGTTGTTGAAGCGTCCTTGTGGCAGGACTATAGCCATTCGTCCGCCCGGTTTCAGGAAGTCAATGTTTCGCTCCACAAACAGCACATCACGGCTCATATTGGAAGCTTGTTTCAATTTCGTCTTGCGGAATGTGCCGTCTGCCATTTGGTAAACCGTTTCACCGCTATTAGCCAATGCTTCGGGGAATGTAGGCTCTCTTTTGGCAATCGTTGCTCCTCGTGGCGCATTTTTCAATTTCTCCAACGAAACAGAACGGCTCAAATCATACTTTGCAAGTATCCGGCTTTCCTTTATATCACCTGCAAATGGGGGATTTGCCATCACAATGTCAAAGGTGAAATCACGGTTGCTATTCTTTTCGGCTCTCATCTTTTTGAGCTTCTTCCATCCTTCGGAATAAGTGTCAAGCCAATTCTCGTCTTTGACGTTTTCATCCCATCGTTCATAGTCAAGCGTGTTCAGGTGCATCACGTTTGTCTGACCGTCACCTGCAATCAGGTTAAGAGTTCGTGCCACACGCACAGCCTTTTCATCAAAGTCAATGGCAAACACGTTGTTCTGCACATAGTCACTGCATTCGGCGGGCTTTTCTTCCAGAGTAAACAGATGGCTGCGTTTTATTCCTTTTGCTTCCAAGATGTTTTGCCATACATAGAATATCGTATGAACAGGAAATCCGCAACTTCCAGCCGCAGTGTCTATCATCTTCTCGTCCGCCTTTGGGTTTAGCATCCTCACGCACATGTCTATCACGTAGCGAGGTGTGAAATATTGTCCTTTTTCGCCTTTGCTGCTTTTGTTGATAAGATACTCAAAGGCTTCATCGACCACATCAAGGTTGGAGTTGAACAGTTTGACATCCTGCAAAGAAGCCACACATACAGAGAGGTGTGACGGAGTAAGCAATATCTTGGCATCTTCGGTGAATACACCGGGCCATTTGTCTTTGGCTTGGTCGAAAAGCGTCTGCAACTTCTCTTTTAACTCGGTTTCTGTATCGCCGTAGTTGCGAAATTCAAGGTTTCGGTCAGGCTTGCGTCCGCTCTCCATTTCATCATAGAGTTTAGTGAAGATAAGTTTGAAAACTTCTTCAAACACATCCACGCCGGCATTTGCCAATACCTCATCTTCCATTTCAAGAATAAGGTCTTTCAGCGATTTGCGCTCCGTCACCAATTTGTCTTTCTTGATGAGGTCGGCAATTTTCCATCGCTCCGAAAGGATGTCCGAAAGTTTTTGGTCGGCACGTGGAAGCATACTCAAATCTTCAAAATAATTCGGGTCTTTGCGATGGTAGTAAGAAATCTGCCTACCGTTGCTCCATACTCCGATGGGCGCACCCGTTGCGTTGCAATAACTTTTCAGTTGCTCCTTGCCGTCTTTTAACTTCGGCTTCTTCAATTCCACAATGATATACGGGCTTGTGGTTTGCTGCTTGTCGAAAACAACAATGTCAGCCCGTTTCTTTTCCCTGCCGAATGTCACTTCAAATTCAAGTGCTATTCTTGAAATGGGGTAGCCTAAATCCTGCGTAAGTACCAACAGATACAATTGTCGCACTATTTCTTCGGGTGTCAGTTTTATTTCTTTCTTCCGCACCAAACACGTAAGGTAATAGTCCACACCTTTCTTCGTTTTTCGTTCAGTTACACGGCCTTCCAACTCCGAGATTTGGCTTTCCGAAAACAGACTGAGGTCATACTCCGTGCCTTTGATTATATCTGTCAGTTTCATTTACGTTATCTTAAAATTGTCCGTTATTCGTAATTGGTTTGTTCGACACAAGAAGCTCCCGAACATCAACATCCAAGATGTCTGCAATCTGGTATAATACAGGAATGGGAGGCTGTACCTTGTTCGTGGCATACAGATTGACCATATTAAAAAGTCTTTCCAAGTCTATTTGCCAAATCCGTTTGGCTAACGCCCTTAACCTCCAATACCTCTTTTATTCGGTTCATATTCACATTCTTTTGTCTGGTGGGCACAAAAGTACAAAAATTTATTTGGCAAATGGCTCGTTTTGTATCGGAAAGTATTATCTTTGCATCAAATAAAAGCGTTATTTGAAAAGCAAACATGAGAAATGCTGTGCAGTTGGTAGGTTTGTAAATCGTAACCCGTTTAAGCGAGGATTAATCACAAATTGCATTGTGTTAGATAGTTACATCTATTAGAAGTTTTTTTAGGTAGCAGTATTTTTTCCTATCCCAAAGGCTGGCGAACAAGGGAAGAGGTCCTTGCACTCTAATGTTAAAACTACATCTCAACCAGCAGTGTTTTAACTTTTTGTTTTCGTGAAATTTTCTTTAGTAACAAGACCGCAAAAGCCAAATTCACCGGCAGGAGTGCCCATTGACAACCCGCTTGAGCTTGTACGGAATGGCGTTTACCACTTCAATGAGGCAACTTTGAGTGGCATAGCCACGTTTCGCAGTGGAAAGATGGGGCAAGATTCCTTTTTTTATCGTATCTTTGTCATGCACAGCGTACATAGGACTTTCTTTATGTATGAGTCTGGTCACCCATGATATAAGAAATAATTCTATTTGCAGACTGTGCTTTAACATTTGAAACACATTTAAGAATCTAACATAAGTTTAAATGACCTCATGGAGATAAACAAGCAAACCGGACTGGTGCTGGAGGGGGGAGGCATGCGCGGCGTGTTCACCTGCGGCGTATTGGACTGGCTGCTGGACCACCATATCCAATTCCCCTATACGGTGGCCGTTTCGGCGGGGGCCTGCAACGGGCTGTCGTACATGAGCCGCCAGCGCGGGAGGGCCAAGTACAGCAATATCGACATGCTTGCGCAGTATAAGTATATCGGGATGAAATACTTGTGGACGCAGCACAGTATCCTGAACCAGGAACTGCTCTACAAAGATTTCCCGGAACGGTTGGTGCCCTATGATTTTGAGGCTTACAAGGCCAATCCGGCGGTGTTCGAAATGGTGACGACCAACTGCCTGACCGGCTTGCCCAACTATCTGTCGGAGCGGAACAACTACCGCCGCCTGGTGCGTATCGCCAAGGCATCGAGCAGCCTGCCCTATGTCTGCCCCGTGGTGATGGTGGACCGCATGCCGATGCTCGACGGGGGCATTGTGGACTCCATCCCCGTGGAACGTGCCATGGCCACGGGCCATGCGCACAATGTGGTGGTGCTGACGCGCAACCGCGGTTACCGCAAGCCGGGGCGCGACATACACATTCCTTATTTCATCTACCGCCGTTTCCCGCGCCTGCGTGAGGTGCTCAGCCATCGTTGTGAATGCTACAACCGCCAGTTGGAGTTGGTGGAGCGGCTGGAGGACGAGGGGAAGATCACCGTGGTGCGTCCGCAGGAAAAGATGTCGGTGGACCGCCTGGAAGAAAATACGGCCAAGCTGGAGGCTCTTTATGAAGAAGGCTATGCTTGTGCCGGGAAAGTGCTGGGCGGACTGGATTTTCATGCTTTTAAACAAGGGGAATGAACATGGAGGAAGAAAAAAAGACAGTGGAGGAGAACCCTCATCTCTACAAACCGAAATACACGAGGGAAGAAGTGGACGAACTGTTGCGCTGGTTTGAAGAACGGACGGGCCGTCTGCCCGCAACGCTGAAACTGAACTCGTCCACCTTTGCATCCGACCTTCCCCGCACGGTGAAGTCGCTGACTGGCATCCTGAAAGCGCACAGGGAGGGTGTCTCCGTGACGTTCTGCGGCTATGTGGCCCACTTGGCACTGATACGGCTGCGCCTGCAAGAGGGCGGGATGGAATGAAAGGTTTTCCCGTGCGGACTGGTTCCGTGTGACGGGGGAATGCCCGCCGCCTTGCGCACAAACGGCAGTTTTCTTGCGCAAGGCGGCGGGCGGCTTTGCGCAAAAACGCGGGCGGGCTTTTGCCGCCCGCAAAAAAAACTCCCTCCGGAGGCGTCTGGCTTCCGGAGGGAGTTTTGTGATGTGCCGCCCAGAAGGGCTGGCGGTTATTCAACGGTGTATTTCAGGGTCTGCACCACTTGGCCGCGGGTGACTTTCACCAGATAAGTGCCGCGTGCCACCCCGCTCTGCTCCAGTGCGCTGCGGATGCTGCCGGCCGGACAGGTGAAGCTGCCCGTGCGTGCTCCCCCTACGGTGAATACTTCGCAGGACACTTCCTCGTCATCGGCACCGATACCGTTCACGGAAGTGGCTTTCTGCACACGGATAATGCCGTTCTCCAGATCGGAGGTGTCCCACTCCAGCCCATCGCCGGGCGATGCCAGGTCGTACACGGTGCTGGAGGTGGTCCGGGTGCGGTTGCTGACCGTCCAGAGCTGGTATTCGGTGCCCTCTTCCAGTTCAAGGTTGTTGCGCACGTTGAGCCGCAGCGTGCCGGAGAGGGTGAGGGTGCTGAGGCCGGTCAGGCTCGTGTTGCGCACCTTGCTGATGATGTTCAGCGAGAGGGTGCCGCCTTGTTTGACGGTCAGCGGTTTGTTTGAAAAGTCGATCGAGCCTGTCGTGGCCTGTTCCGAGTTGCCCGGATAGAGCAGCCCGCCGCTTTCCACCGTGACGGATCCGTTGGCCAGCGTGCCGCGCCCGCACAGTGTGCCATTCTGCTGCACGGTCACGTCTCCCGTGCCCAGCATGCCTTCGGTTTCGTCGGTGTTCGTGAAGTAGAGTGTGCCCTCCTCCACGGTACAGTCGCCGCTGAATGTCTGTGACGTGTTGATGGTCATTTTGCCGCTTCCGGTTTTGGTCAGCATGGCACCGCTGCCCTGTATCACGCCGTCAAAAGTAAAGTCGGTGTCCAGCGTTCCCACGCGCCAGTTGATGTTGTCGCCGGTGAGCGTCCCGCTGCCGGTCAGCTGGCCGATGGAGAACGTTATGCCGGAGCTGTTCTCTACCGTCACGTTTTCAGGCACGTTCAGCGTGGCTTTCGGCAGGCCGTAGCTGTTCCGCAGCGTGAACCACTGCCCCGTGTTGGTCGGCTCCAGTGTGCCTTCGAAGGCCGACCAGTCGCCGTAGAGGTACGAACGGACATAAGGGATGTACACTTTCAGTGTTCCTTTGCCGTAAAGCCTGCCATAGTAGTCGCAGCGGCTGTCGCAGTTCATCGTGACGGTGGCCCCTTCTTCCACCTTGATGTTGTTGTAGTTGGAGCTGTAAGTGTACATGTTGTCCAAGTCCTGGTAGGTGGCATCGCCGGTGAACACCAGCGTGTCGCCGAGCGTCAGGCCCTCGCCCGTTGATTGTATCGTGCCTGCCGTCACTACTGTTTTTCCCAGGTTGTCGGCCGACGCGATGAGGAGCGTGCCGCTCCCGGTCTTGGTCAGGGTATTGCCGTTGCCGTACACCGTGCTTTCCAGCGTGAGGCTGGCGTCGGTTTGCAGGGTGGCCCCGCCCTCGCCCACAGTGATGGGTACGCCGCATGTGATGGCGGCCGTGTTGCGCAGCACGGCGCCGTTGTTGATTTCAAATTTGTCCGTATCGAGGCTGTAGGCACCCAGTGCTCCCGCTTGGGTTATGCTGTTGCCCAGCGATGACACGGTAGTGGTGCCGCCGGACAGGGTGGTCTTTCCGGTATAGGAGTTCACGTTGGAGATAATCAGTGAGCCGCTCCCGGTCTTGGTCAGTCCGGCGGTGCCGCTTATGCCTCCGTTGCCGCTCACGTTGTAAGTCCTTGTGTCGTTGCTGAATGTCACGTGCGACGGGTAGAGCGTTTCTTCGATGCGCACCACGGTGTAAGAAGCCGCATCGTCAAAAATCACCTCGTCCCCGGAGACGAACACGTCAGCCTCCCCGGCGTTGCTGAAGTTCTGGTTCTCGTTCAGGTTCCATTCGTTCAAATCCTGCGTCCCGTTCCAATATACCTGTGTGGCTTCGCGCATTTCCTTGACTACAAGGTAAATGTGGCTGCCATCGTATTCAAGTTGGCATTTCTGGCTGTCCATGCCCTCCAGGACCACTTTGGAGAGGTCGCCGTCGATTTGCTCCACGTCGGCGATGAGGTAGCTTCCGGCTGCCAGCTGGCTTTCCCCCTCACTGTAGTGGGGCACGAAGCGGAACACCGGGGCCTGGTATTCCGGCCCGTACGTCAGGCTGACGCTTTCCAGCGAAAGCCCTTTTGTCAGGACAAGCCGGTCGGCTTGCAGCCCCTCAGAGTAGAGGTCGAACTCCACAATGGCACCGTAGCGCATGGCCAGGCTGTCAACCTGCACCGTACACGTGTCGGTGTCGGTGCCGCCGATGCGGAGCACGGAGGCATACTCCATCCGGATGTCCTGTCCGAACTCGGCCTTGGCGTTCAGTTCCACGAACCGGTTCATCCACACCCGGCTGTTGGGCAACTGCCCCTCGAAATTCACCGTGCCGCCCCACAGGTCGGTGGAGCCGCTGTAAGTCTGGTTGCCGCTCAGGGTGAGGATGCCTTCGCCCTGTTTCACCAGGCGCATGTCGCCGGTGAACGTGCCGCCCGTGAGCGTATAGGTGGCATAAGTGGTTGTGATGTTGTCGTTGTCGTCATGCCCTTCCGTGTGTGAGAAGGCATTCACGGTCAGGATATAGGGCGATACGCCGTCCGTCACGGCCACTTCTCCCCCGTCGGGGTCGGCCAGCAGCACGTGCAGCCCGTTGTGTGCGGTCGTAATGGCATCCGTGGCTTCCGTCCGGCCGTTGTTCATCAAGGGCGGCGGGGTGGTGGTGTAGCCTTCGGCCTCGCCCATGAAGTAGCTTACGTGCGGGGGCTGGTTGTAGCCGCACATCTGCCATGCCACGGCCTGGCGGTACTGCATGTCGTGCATCAGGGTGTAGTTGCGCCACGGGGTTTCGTCTGTGGTGGTGTAGATGCGCAGGGCCTGGTCGTCCTCCCGGCGCACGATGATTTCCTCACGCCAGTCGCCCAGGAGGTCGGCCGTCAGGGACGGTGTGTTCTTGGTCCAGTTGTTCATCTTCGTGCCGGTGGCCACGAAAGTCGTGTTGTCGAAGGCCGTGACCACTGCCGCCCCCTCCGTGCTTTGCCCGTCCAGCGATTCGCTGCACAGGTCGCCGTTCCAATAGATGCGGAAGTCTGATCCGATGGTGCCGCTCACCGTGGTGACGACATTGTCTGTGACGGAGCTGATGATGCCCGAATTGCCGGCAGACATCTGGCTTCCGGGAATCAGTTCCGTGAAGTTGCCCGCCATGCACCGTCCGCAGTCCTGCGGGTGCTGGTACCAGTAATAAACCTGGCTCGTTGTGGCATCGCGATAGTTTGCCCCCATGCGGTCTTCGTTGCAGGCGAAGATTTCCTGCCCCTTGCGGTAGGGGTCAAAGTCGCTGCAGTGCTGTGCGTCGCCGTGCCCGTATCCGCAGGTGGACAATCCGTTGCCATTGTCGTCGATGATCATTGAGCCGTAAACGATTTCATCGCGCCCGTCCCAGTCCACGTCGGCGATGCCGAAGTTGTGGTAGCCCTGTGCGTACCACGGGCTGCTGGAGTCGTTGCAGTTCCAGCGCCAGCGTTCCGTCAGTTCGTGGGTTTGCGGGTCCACATCGTAGGCAATCATTTTGTGGCGGGTGTAGATGCCGCGGGCCATGAAGATGCTTGGGTGGCGCCCGTCAAGGTAAGGTGCACCGAAAAAGAACTTGTTGGAGCGGTGGCCGTAGCTGTCGCCCCAGGCGGCGTTCAGGTCGGTTTCCCCGTCCTCCAGCCGTTTGAGCGGGAATTCCATCGGTTCATTGTAGAGTTTGCCCGTGGCCCCATCCATGTATATGAGGAATTCGTCGCCGGTGGTGGCGTATGTCATGTTCGAAGAGTGCGTGATCATGTCGCGGTAGTTCTTTGTGGCATCGCCGATGACCTGCACTGTCCCGTCTGACGCATAGACGATGGTCCCGTCTGTGGCCCTCATGAGCACTTCAGCCTTTCCGTCTTCGTCCCAGTCGAAAGCGGTAATGTTGGTTTCCACGTGTCCGGAACTGATCATATTGGGTCCCACGTCTATGCCCCATAGCCTCGTGCCGTCCAGTTTGTAGGCTTCGAACCAAGTGTAGGCCGTATCGGTGGAGGATTCAAACAGTCCGTCGTTGTTGTACATGCGCTTTACGATAATCTCATATTCGCCGTCGCCGTCCAGGTCCGCGGCTGTCGCATCGTTCAGGCTGTAGTCTTGTGTTATGTCCGTGCCGTTGCGCGAATACATTTTCCCCATCGGGATTTCCATGTACTGCTGCCCCCACACCGTGGCCGTGTCGCTGGCTTCCTGTTCTTCGCCTTTCACCACGGCCTTGACCGTATAGACGGACGATTCCGTACCGTCGGGGTCAGTGTAGTTGGACACTTCCAGCGGGGTGGAGTTTACCAGTGTCCCGTCGCGGTAGAGGTTGTACTGTGTGTCGTAATACTCCGTGCCGTGTATGCGCCAGCTGGTATAGACACCGTTGGTGGTTTTTACGGCCACGAGCCCGCGGCCGAGGTTCTCCATCAGCCTTTGGCCTGTGGCCGGAAGGCAGAGGACAAGTCCTGTCAGAAAGAGTAGTTTTTTCTTCATGATGTACTTATTGGTTATTGGAATATAAGGTTTGTTTTTCTAATGATAGGTTTCTCAATGACGGTTATTGGTGCATTTCAGGGCGACAGGCTCCGGAACGGCAGGGGGTGTTTCATGATTCAGGCAGCAAGGCTGATTTCACTCTTTTTTCACCTGTGCAGGTTCCAAACAGACAGTAAAACCCTTTGATTACTTATTTTATTTCACAAAAATAATGTTTTTGTTTTTAAAGTCTCGCCTGGTTAACGTTGTTTAACCTGTTAAATCTTTGTGGAAACCTGTGGATACGCCTGGTAGCGGCCTTTGCCGTGGTAGGGACGGTTTGATGGCCGGGAAAGCCGTCATTTAGATTCGTATGCTTCCTCCGCGGAAAGCAGGCTTTCCGCGCGCAAGATAAAAACAAAAAAAGAGGCATGGATGCCGGTTTGCACCCGGCATCCACGCCTCTTGATATATGGTGTTGGAGGGAGGTTACTCGCTCCAGTCCATCTTGGTCATGCGCACATAGCTTTGGTAACGCTTCTTGGCCATTTCCTCGCAGGCGTTGAACAGGTCGGCTGCCTCGTCGGGATATTGCTTCATGACGGAAGCAAAGCGCACCTCGCCTTTCAGGTAGTCTTGGAAAGCATCCCAGTCCGGAGCCTTGGAGTCGAGTGTGAACGGGTTCTTGCCTTCGGCTTCCAGTTCCGGATTGAAACGCCACAAGTGCCAATAACCGCATTTCACGGCTGCCTCTTCTTCGGCCTGCGACTTGCCCATGCCCTTCTTCAGCCCGTGGTTGATGCACGGGGCGTAGGCGATGATTATGGACGGGCCGTGATAGGCCTCGGCCTCGCGGATGGCTTTCAGGCACTGTGCCTGGTCGGCACCCATGGCAATCTGGGCCACATACACATAGCCGTAGGTGGTGGCAATCATGCCCAGGTCTTTCTTGCGCACCCGTTTGCCGGAAGCGGCGAACTTGGCGATGGCACCGAGCGGGGTGGCCTTGGACGACTGGCCGCCGGTGTTGGAGTAAACTTCCGTGTCCAGCACGAGGATGTTCACGTCCTCACCCGAAGCAATCACGTGGTCCAGACCGCCGTAGCCGATGTCGTAAGACGCACCGTCGCCGCCGATGATCCAATGGCTGCGTTTTACCAGATAGTGGGACAGCTCGGCCAACCGGGTGCATGTGGGGCAGCCCGCAGCCTTTCCGGCTTCGATCATCGGGGCCAGTTTCCCGGCAGCGGCCTTGCTGGCATCGGTATCGTCCATGCCGTCAATCCATTCCTGGGCGGCAGCCTTGAAGTCGGCCGGAGTCTGGTCAGAAGCGATGGCATCCTTCAGCAGTTTCTCGATGCGGGCACGCATCTTCTTGTTGGCCAGTGCCATACCCAATCCATACTCGCAGAAGTCCTCGAAGAGGGAGTTGGCCCATGCCGGTCCCTGGCCTTTCTCGTTCGTGGTGTAAGGCGTGGACGGGATGGAACCGGAGTAGATGGAAGAGCAACCCGTGGCGTTCGACACAATCTCACGGTCGCCGAAGAGCTGCGATATCAGTTTCACGTAAGGTGTCTCGCCGCAGCCGGAGCATGCGCCGGAGAACTCGAACAGCGGTTGTGCGAACTGGGAGTTCTTCACGTTGCTCTTGATGTCCACCAGGTGTTGTTTGGTCTTTACGTTCTTCACGCAGTAGTCCCAGTTGGCGGCTTCATCGAGTTCCTGTTCCAGCGGGACCATCGTGAGGGACTTGCCCAGCTTCGGGTTGCCCGGACAAACGTCGGCACAGTTGCCGCAGCCCAGACAGTCCATGACGCTCACCTGAATGCGGAAGTTCATGCCTTTCATGGCGGCGGGAGCCTTCATCTCTATGACGGGGGCACTGAAGCCTTTCATCTCTTCAGCATCGAGCACGAACGGACGTACGGCTGCGTGGGGGCAAACATAGGCACACTTGTTACACTGGATACAGTTGTCGGGGTTCCATGTCGGAACGAATGTGGCCACACCACGCTTTTCGTAAGCAGACGTGCCTTGCGGCCATGTGCCGTCCTCGATGCCTTTGAAGGCGGAAACTTTCAGCAGGTCGCCGTCCTGTGCATTGATGGGGCGCACCACTTCGTTAATGAAAGCCGGGTCGTTGTTGGGCTGCATCGGTTCTGCTTCGAGCGATGCCCAGGCCGGATCTATGGCCAGTTCCTTGTATTCACCCCCGCGATCTACGGCTGCATAGTTCTTGTCAACCACGTCCTGCCCTTTCTTGCCGTAGGACTTCACGATGAATTTCTTCATCTGTTCGACGGCCAGTTCTACGGGGATGACGCCGGTGATGCGGAAGAATGCCGACTGCAGGATGGTGTTGGTGCGGTTGCCCAAGCCGATTTCCTGTGCAATCTTCGTGGCGTTGATGTAATATACTTTGATGTTGTTCTTGGCGAAATAGGCTTTCACCCGGTTCGGCAGGTTCTTGGCCAGTTCTTCGCCTTCCCAAATGGTGTTGAGCAGGAACGTGCCGTTCTTCTTCAATCCGCGGGTCACATCGTACATGTGCAGGTAAGCCTGTACGTGGCAGGCCACGAAGTTCGGCGTGTTCACCAGGTAGGTGGAGCGGATGGGAGAATCACCGAAGCGCAGGTGCGAGCAGGTGAAACCACCGGACTTCTTCGAGTCGTAGGAGAAGTAAGCCTGGCAGTGCTTGTTGGTGTTCTCGCCGATGATTTTCACGGAATTCTTGTTGGCACCCACGGTTCCGTCGGCACCCAAACCGTAGAACTTGGCTTCGAACATGCCCTCGCCGCCCACGGCGATTTCTTCTCCTTGGGGGAGCGAAGTGAAGGTCACATCGTCCACGATGCCGACGGTGAAGCGGTCTTTCGGTTCCGGCAGGGACAGGTTTTCATAAACGGCCAGAATCTGGGCCGGAGTGGTGTCGTTGGAACCGAGCCCGTAGCGTCCGCCCACGATGACGGGGGCATTTTCCTTGCCATAGAAGCATTCCTTGACATCCAGATACAGCGGTTCTCCGTTGGCACCCGGTTCTTTCGTGCGGTCGAGCACGGCAATCCTCTTGGCTGTGGCCGGCACGGCTGCCAGGAAATGTTTGGCCGAGAACGGGCGATAGAGGTGAACGGCCACCAGACCCACCTTCTCGCCTTTGGCAGACAAGTAGTCGATGGTCTCGCGGATGGCTTCGGTCACGGAACCCATGGCGATGATGACGCGGTCGGCATCCTCTGCGCCATAATAAGAGAACAAACCGTACTTGCGGCCCGTGATCTCGGAAATCTTGTCCATGTATTCTTCCACAATGGCCGGAACGGCATCGTAGTAGAGGTTGCAGGACTCGCGGTGGGTGAAGAACGTGTCGGGGTTCTCAGCCATGCCACGGGCCACGGGATGTTCCGGCGAGAGGGCACGGAGGCGGAATTCCGACAGGGCCTGCTGGTCAACCAGCGGGGCGAGGTCGTCGTTCTCCAGCATCTCAATCTTCTGCACCTCATGCGAAGTGCGGAAACCATCGAAGAAGTTCAGGAACGGCACGCGGCTCTTGATGGTGGCCAGATGGGCCACGCCGGCAAGGTCCATCACTTCCTGCACGGAACCTTCGCACAACATGGCGAAGCCGGTCTGGCGGCAGGACATCACGTCTTGGTGGTCGCCGAAGATGCACAGGGAGTGGGAAGCCAGCGTGCGGGCTGACACATGGAACACGCACGGAAGCAGTTCGCCCGCAATCTTGTACATGTTCGGGATCATCAGCAGCAGCCCCTGCGAAGCTGTATAGGTGGTGGTCAGCGCACCGGCCTGTAACGAGCCGTGTACGGCACCGGCGGCACCGCCTTCCGACTGCATTTCCTGTACCAACACTGTTTCGCCGAAGATGTTCTTGCGGCCTTGTGCGGCCCATTCGTCAACATATTCTGCCATTGTGGACGACGGGGTGATGGGGTAAATGGCTGCAACCTCTGAGAACATATATGAAATATGCGCTGCAGCCTGGTTGCCATCACAAGTGATAAACTTTTTTTCTTTTGCCATAACAAATGATAAATATTACGATTACAAACTACAATTTCTTTTCAATACAAGAAACCGAACAGCCATATCGGGATTTCGTTTCCCCGTCCGATTTCCATGTTGTTGCGGGCATATATCGTTTCGGCATTGCGCCGTCGTTCTTCTTTAGGGCAGATTTTGAACCTTAGTTGCTCGTCCACCAGGAACGATGCGCCTTTTTCGCCCTTGTTCAATTTGTGGTCTTTCCACATTGTGTTCTGGAAGAATGTTTCCAGAAGGTCTTGTTCCTCTAGGCGGCAGGGGTAGATGGCGTACATCAGGTTGGTGTTGTGCATCATAATCCTGGCCGGTTTCTTCGGGAATGTCTCCCCCTTGGGGTAGATCATGTTGATGAGCCGTGCATCGGCCAGATACTTGATGTAGTTCATCACCGTGGCGCGGGAGGTATGTATGTCGGCAGCCAACTGGCTGACGTTTGGGGCCGTCGGGCTGTCTATGGCGAGCTGGTACAGCAGTTTTTTGATTTTTGTGAGATATTTCAGCTCTATTTGTTTGATGAGCAGGATGTCCACCTCAAGCATCATGTTCATGGTCTTGAGCAGGTTTTCCGAGAAATTCCGTTTCTCCAGGAAGAAAGGATAGAAACCGTGGTGCAGATAGTCGGGGAAATGTTTCAGCGGACTGGCGTAAGGCAGGATGCAACGCACGATTTGTTCGTGGTGTTCCAGTATGTCGTCCAGCGTGTAGGCCGGGAAGTTGTTGCCGGTTTGCAGGTTCAGGAATTCCCTGAACGAGAATCCGCGTAAGTTGTAAGACTTGACGATGTTGTTCAGTTCGGGGTTCTCTGTTTTCAGTCGCATGACCGACGAACCGGTGAACACGATTTTCAGTTCGGGCAAGGTGTCATGGCACCGGCGCAGTTCGGTGCTCCAGTTGGGCTGTTTGAACACCTGGTCGATGAGGAGCACCTTGCCGCCTGCCGCATGGAATTCCATGGCAAACTCGGCGATGCCCTTGCCTTGGAAATAGAAGTTGTTTAGGTTAATGTAGAGGCATTTGCGTTCCTCTACGCGGAAATGTTCCTTGGCATATTGCAAGAGGAAAGTGGTCTTTCCGACGCCGCGTGTCCCTTTGATGCCTATCAGACGGTCGTTCCAGTCTATCTCGTCCATAAGGGCGCGACGGACAGGAGCGTTGGTATGCTCTACAAGATATGCATGCGTTTTGAAAAAAGACTCCATCCTCTGTGATTATATGATTTGCAAAGATAATGGAATTGTATAAAAATGCAAAGTGGAGTTGGCAAAATATTTTCTTTTTCTTATATTTGTTTTATGAAGTTGCATGTGTTTAATCCTGAAAACGATTTGGCGCTGGCTTGTTTCAGTCCTCATTTCATTCCGCCGGAGTCGGCCCGGCGAATGGCGGCAGACCTTTCGGCCCTGCCCGCTTGGTGGGCGGATCCGGGGGATGCCGTGTGTGTGGCTTCGGCCGATGATGCCTGCCGGATGGCGGGGCAGTGCGGCGGTTTGTGCCCGGAGGTGGAATGGGTGGAGAAGGACGGTTTGCCAGCCAGCCCCGAAGTTTGTCCGTGGGGATGGAGCCCTTTGCTGGTGGAGCGCATGCGCAAGGGTGGCGTGCAGGCGGAATGCCTGCCGGACGAAAAGACGCTGTCGTGTTACCGCGACCTGTCGCACCGCAGGCATGCCGTGGACCTGCTGCGTTTCCTGCGGAGCCGCGATTCGGGACTAAGCCGGATTGCGGCGGAAGGGTTGTGTGGGGATTCCCGTTATTGCACGGAAGAAAGGGACATTGCCCGTTGTTTGACCGGGTGGCCGGACACTATCCTGAAAGCCCCGTGGTCGGGGAGTGGGAAGGGGCTTCGGTTCGGGCATGGGGAATACGTCGCACCGCTTGCGGGTTGGTGCCGGCATGTGCTCCGCGGACAGGGGGGCGTGCTGGTGGAGCCTCTATACCATAAGGTGTTGGATTTCGCCATGGAGTTTTCTGCCGATGCGGCCGGGACGGTTTGTTATCGCAGTTTGTCGGTGTTCCGGACCGATGGACGTGGGGCGTATGCCGGTAACTGGGTGGCGGCGGAATCTGTCAAGGAAAAATGGCTTTCGGCCTTTCTGCCGGCGGGATTGCTGCAAGCGTTGCGAGAGGCCTTGTCCGAAGGGTTGTGCCGCCTGCTTGGTGGCCGCTACCAGGGATGCTTGGGAGTGGATATGATGTTATGCCGTGGGGCGGGGGCGGCAGGGATATGTGTTCACCCTTGTGTGGAAATCAACTTGCGCCGCACGACGGGATGGGTGGCGGCGGATTTGTCCCGTTACCTGGCCGATGGGGCAGAAGCATGTCTTGTGGTGGACTGTGCCAAGGATGACGGGCAGTTGCTGGCAGATCACCTTCAGCGTCTTGCCGGCATGCCTTGCCGGTTGTCCGGGGGCAGGTTCGCGGCTGGTTACCTTGCCCTGACTCCCGTGACGAAGCGGACGCATTACCGGGCGTCCTTGTTGGAGGGCAGGCCTGTTTGAGGCTGCATCATGAAAAAGCCCAATGTCTCGGAGCGTCCCTTGGCTTTTAATGTCCGCAGTTGGTACAGCCCCGGAGGCAAACGGTTAATGTTGATTTCCGGGGAGTAAGGGGCGGTTTGCACAATGCGTCCGAAAACGTCCACGATGGCAAGGAACGGGCCGTCGGCATCCGGCACGGACAGCCGTGTGTTGTCGTGGCGGAGGAACCGGCCGTCGGTATCCGGTGTTGCGGAAGTTGAGGCTGCCGGCAGCCGCGAGGGGGCACTTTCGTTGCCGAAGCGGTCGGTAGCCGTTATGGCAAAATGCACTTCGTTGAGCTGGCAGAACACGGGGTTGACCCGATACCGGCAATCCTTCAGGCCGGTTGCGATGAGGTGGCGTGCCGATGAAATGTCGGGCGGCGTGCCCTTGGCGGCATAAACGTTGTAGCGCACATCGTTGCCGCATACGTTGTCGGTCGAAGCCGCCCAGGACAGGACATCCCCGCCTTGGCTGTCGGATTGCCACTGTGGTTGGCCGGGGGCGGACGGAGGAATGCTGTCATACGCGTTGCAGGCTGCGGGCAGGGCCGGGTAGGGGTAGAAGAACTGTTTCAGGTAGTCGAACAACCCTTTGGGGTTTGCCTCCAGAAAGGCATAGCGGAAATAAGCCTGTCCGCCCAGTTGTAGGCTGCGTGTGAAGTGGAGTTCCCGCACGATGTCCTCCAGCGGCCAGTCTTTCTCTTTGGGACTGAGCATGTAAATGCCCAGCCCCGGTACGACGGGTTTGCCGCAATCGTTTTCTTTCCAGTCGGCGGCAAACGGATAAAAGTGGTTTCCGCGGAAATACATCATGGGGAACAAGGCATCTTGTATCCCTTCGTGCAGCCAGCCCTGTGCGTCCTGATAGACGGCGGAATAGGCGTTCCAGCCGTAAGACGAGTAACGGCCGAGGTCGGAGAACTTGCCTATGGGCGATGAACTGACTTTTATCCACGGTTTGACGGCTTTGATGGTGCGGTACATGCTCCGCACACAGCGGGTGATATTGTCCCGTCTCCAGTCTGCCTTGTCCTGTTTGTGCCCGTATTTCCGATAGGTCGCCTTGTCGTTGAACCGCGATGCGTTCTCCGGATAGCGGATATAGTCGAAATGAATGCCGTCAACGTCATAGTTCCCGGCAATTTCCTTGCAGATGGCTGCCAGGTAGTCTGCGGTTTCCGGTTTCCCCGGATCCAAATACCAGCTGTCGTTGTGGCGTATGCAGAGGCCGGGGTAGGCGTTCAGGACCGACTTCTGGACCTTGCGCAGGGGGGAAGAGACTTTGAAATACGGGATGGTCACCAGCCAGGCATGCAGTTCCATGCCTCGCTTGTGGCATTCTTCGATGGCAAAGGCCAGCGGGTCATAACCGGGCGAACATCCCGCCGTGCCGGTGAGGCAACCGTCCCAAGGTTCTATGGCGGAGGGATAGATGACACTCCCACGCACGCGCGTCTGCAACAACACGGTGTTGATGTTTATTTCTTTCAGCCGGTCGAGGATGTGGCACAGTTCTTCTTTCTGGGCGGCTATCCCGGCAGCGGAGGTTGCCGGGGTTTTGGGCCAGTCCAGGTTGTTGAATGTAGTGAGCCATACGGCCCTGGTTTCCCGTTTGGGGGATTCCGGTATTATGGATGCCCGTGAAGTGGCGCACGCCACAAGGCAGATGAACAACAGCAAGAGGAACGGCCTCATGACAGGGTATTCGGTCTTCATGTCGCAAAGTTACATCTTTATTGGAAGATTGGATAAATCTTTTAATGATAAATGCCCGCTTTTACGATACAATTTATTATTTTTGCGCGAACTTAAACAAGCAAAGGAGATGATTACTTTTTGTGCGGCTTTGGCATTGCTGGTGCTGGGTTATGTGGTTTACGGTGCCGTGGTGGAACGGATATTCGGCATCAATGTTTCGCGCAAGACGCCTTGTTACACTTTACAGGACGGTGTGGACTATGTCCCGATGCCTACGTGGAAAGTGTTCCTGATACAGTTCCTGAACATTGCGGGGACGGGACCTATCTTCGGGGCCATTCTGGGCATACTCTATGGGCCGGCGGCTTATTTGTGGATTGTGTTGGGTTGCATTTTTGCGGGAGCGGTGCATGATTATCTTTCCGGCATGATTTCCTTGCGGCGTGATGGCGCCAGTCTGCCGGAGATTGTCGGCGACGAGTTGGGGGCGGGTGTCCGTCTGGTCATGCGCATTTTTTCGCTGGTACTGATGGTGCTGGTGGGGGCGGTGTTTGTGTTGACGCCGGCCGGCTTGTTGGCCTCCATGACAGAAGGTTGGGGATTCTTGGGGACATCCGCATTCTGGAGTGTGGTGATTTTCGTGTATTATATCTTGGCCACCCTGTTGCCGATTGATGCGCTTATCGGTCGGATTTATCCGCTTTTCGGCGTGGCACTGCTTTTCATGGCGGTCGGTGTGCTGGCAGGAGTGTTTGTGCAGGACGGCTGGATGCCGGAAATCACGACAGCTTTTGAGAACCACCATCCGGACAAGCACCTCTCCATCTTCCCGATGCTGTTCATTACCATCGCCTGCGGTGCCATCAGCGGTTTCCATGCCACCCAAAGCCCGTTGATGGCGCGTTGCATGAAGAATGAGAAGATGGGGCGGCGCGTGTTTTACGGTGCCATGATTACGGAAGGGGTGGTGGCGCTGATTTGGGCGGCTGCCGCAATAAAGTATGCAGGGAGTTATGAACAGTTGCAGGCCTTGTTGTCCTCCGGAGGAGACTCCAATCCGGCCATTGTGGTGAAGATGATCTGTCAGGACTGGATGGGGACGACGGGAGCCATACTGGCCATCCTCGGCGTGGTGGCGGCTCCGGTGACTTCCGGCGACACGGCTTTCCGCAGCGCACGCCTGATAGCGGCGGATTTCATGCACTACAATCAAGGCTCGGTGTTCCGCAGGCTGGTGATTTCTTTGCCGTTGTTTGTGATTGCCGCAGTGCTGATGAACATCAATTTCGATGTGTTGTGGCGCTATTTTGCGTGGTTCAACCAGACTTTGTCCATCTTTACGTTGTGGGCAGTCACGGTGTGGCTTGCCCGTGAAGGCAAGGTGTTCTATGTGACATTGTTCCCGGCACTGTTCATGACAGCTGTCTGTACCACTTATATATTGGTGGCACCGGAGGGGTTCTGTCTTCCTTATGCCGTAGGATGTGCCGGGGGCGGACTGGTGGCGGCGGCATTACTGGTGCTGTTTGTGCGTTGGTTTGCCCGTTTCAAAAAGACGCTTGTGCCATGAAACTGGGGAGAGTCCGTAAGTCAACGGTGGTCTTGTGGGCTTTCACGCTCTATTCCGTTGTCGTATATGCCTGTTTCATTCCGCGTACGTCGGTGGGCACAGGGCGTATTTGGCTGACGGTCATTGTGAATGCCTTTGTCATCGTGCTGTTGTGGTGGCTTTACCGGCGCCGCGAGCGGCATGCGGGGAGGGGTGGCAAGCCGACAGTGTCCCGTGATAAAATAAAGAATGTCTAACGATAGGAGTGCAGGGCAAGCCGGCCTCCTTATTAAAAAAGAGAAGAACATGATGAAGAAGTCAATGTTTTGCTTGCTGTTGCTGTTGGTGGCAGTAGGTGCGAAAGCGCAGTTTACGAAGAATACCAAGTATGTTTCCGCATCGGTCACAGGTCTGGGGTTGTCATACAGTTCCAATGAGAAATGGAACTTTGGGTTGGACGTGGCATGCGGTTACTTTGTACAGGATGCCTGGATGCTTTATGGCAATGTGGGATATGACCACACACGCTATACCGATGATGTTCAGTTGGGCGTTGGCGGCCGCTATTATTTCACCCAGAACGGCGTTTATATGGGGTTGGGTATGCAGTTTGAGCACGCCACGAAGAATGTGAACAACTTGCAGTTGTGTCCTGAGGTGGGTTACGCTTTCTTTGTGAACGAGTTCATCACGATAGAACCGGCGGTCTATTATCACATGAGCCTGAATGACTTTTCCAACGGGAGCAAAGTAGGTTTTAAGATAGGTCTGGGGTTCTATTTCTGAACCGGACGGCCCTGGTTTTATAAGAAAAGGAACGGGTATGTGCGCAAGGCGGAGGTGTCTCGCGCACATACCTTTTTTATATATAGCGTTTCGTCTGTTTTAGCGTACTTTTATATTGTTTGTATTTTCTTGTTTCTCCTGATACTTTTCTATTGTTTTATGCTAATGTGGTTGCAGAATGAAAGAGTGTATACTTATAGATAAACAAAGGATATAATATTGTTCTTTTTGTTTTCAAAAGGATGTAATTTTGCAGTGTCATAAAGCAAAAGGAAAGAAAAAGCAAAATAAAGAAAGCAAAAAGATAAAGACGAACGACGTCGTTCAGTATGTGAATCATTAAACAAGGAGGGAACAATGAAAAAGAGTATTCAAAAGATTGCAGTTTTGTCAGTTATGGCAGCCGGTATTCCGGCGATGGCCGGGGCACAGGATAAGATAGAAGCATCTGTCGGTGCCGACTTGGTCAGCGGTTATGTTTGGCGTGGACAGGAGTTGGGCGATGTGAGCATACAGCCTTCGGCTTCCATTTCGTGGAAAGGATTGTCGTTGTCCGCATGGGGTTCCGTTAGCTGGAGCAGTGAATATGCCAAGGAATTCGACCTGACATTGGGTTACTCGGTGAAGGGCTTCAGCGTGTCGATTACAGACTACAGCTTCAGTTCAGGCGAGAACTTCAAGACAGGTAAGGAAATATCGGGTGACTATTTCCATTTTGGGAGCAACTCCACGTTGCATGTGTTTGAGGCCCAGGTGGGATATGATTTCGATTTCCTGGCCGTGAACTGGTACACGAATATCGGTGGGAATGACGGATTGAAAGGAGATAACAAGAGAGCCTACTCGTCTTATTTCACGCTGTCGGCACCTTTCCGTTTGGGCGGTCTTGAGTGGGAAGCCACAGTGGGCGCAACACCTTGGGAGACAACTTTCTATAATGGCGGAACCAGCGGGTTTGCCGTGTCTGAAGTGAGCTTGCAGGTACAGAAGTCTATCAAGATTACTGATTCTTTCTCCCTGCCCTTGTTTGCCAAAGGCATTTGGAATCCGGCCACGGAGGACGCTTTTTTCACAGTGGGATTAAGTTTGTGACAAGCATAACAGGTTTTCCCCGGCAAGCGTCCGGGGGAGGTAGTTAGTTTTGGGACGGAAAGATTGTTTTGAAGGATGGCAAAAAACAAGAGGTAATACTCATTAAAAAACAGGTATATAGTTATGAAGAAGATTGAAGCAATTATTCGCAGGACGAGGTTCGATGATGTGAAAGAGGCCTTGCTGGCCGCCGACATCGAGTGGTTCTCCTACTACGAAGTGCGGGGCATCGGAAAGATGCGTGAGGCGCGCATCTACCGTGGCGTGGCCTATGACACCAGTTCCATTGAGCGCATGCTCGTGTCTATTGTCGTACGGGACAAGAATGTGGAGAAGACCGTGACGGCAGTGATGAAGGCAGCCTATACGGGCGAGATCGGCGACGGGCGCATATTTGTCATACCGGTGGAGGACTCCATCCGCATCCGCACGGGTGAACGGGGCGACATCGCGCTTTACAACGCCGAGAGGGAGAAGTGAAACATGAGTTTTTCAGGATTTTTTAGGTAATCAATTAAAAGCAGATTATTATGGAAGCAATATTGGATTCGGGTAACACCGCGTGGATGATTGTGGCTACTGTTTTGGTCTTTATGATGACGATTCCGGGCATCGCCTTGTTTTACGGCGGCCTGGTGCGCCAGAAAAATATGTTGAGTTTGGTCATGCAGAGCTTGGCCATCTCTGGAGTGATTAGTATTCTGTGGGTTGTGTTCGGCTACAGTTTCGCGTTCGGGACGGGCTTTGAAGGCAGCTCTTTCTTCAAGTTCGGCATCGGCGGGTTCGACAAGGTGATGCTGAACGGCATCGGGCTGGACACCCTCACGGACGGCAACATCCCGGAACTGCTTTTTGTCATGTTCCAATGCATGTTCGCCCTGATCACGCCGGCTCTTATTCTGGGTGCGTTCGCTGAACGTGTGAAGTTCTCAGGATTCCTGCTTTTCACGGTGCTTTGGAGCGTGTTGGTTTATATGCCGATGGCCCACTGGGTATGGGGCGGCGGTTTCTTGCAGGAGATGGGTGCCTTAGACTTTGCCGGAGGTACGGTAGTGCATATCAATGCCGGTATCGCTGCATTGGTGATGGCCATCATGGTCGGTAAGCGTAAGGATTACAGGATTGGTCACCCCATTACCCCGCATAACATCCCGTTCGTGTTCATCGGCACGGCATTGCTGTGGCTGGGATGGTTCGGATTCAATGCCGGTAGCGGCCTTGCCGCAGACGGTCTTGCCGCCAATGCTTTCTTGGTAACGCATATCGCCACTTGTACGGCCGCTATCACTTGGGTTGCCATAGACTGGATTGTCAACAAGAAACCCACTACGGTTGGTGCATGTACGGGTGCCGTGGCCGGACTGGTTGCCATTACTCCGGCAGCAGGTACAGTGGATTTGGTCGGTGCCTTGTTCATCGGTTTCATCACTTCGCTGGTTTGCTTCTGGATGGTAGCCGTAGTGAAGCCGAAACTGGGTTATGACGATGCCCTCGACGCATTCGGCGTGCATGGCATAGGCGGTATAATCGGTTCTATCCTTACCGGTGTGTTCGCCACCCAGTTCGTGACGGGTGAAGGCGGTGAGCAAGGTGCGCTCTATGGCGACTGGAACCAACTGTGGATCCAGATCGAGGCAACGGTGATTTCCATCGTGTTCAGTGCGGTGATGACATTCATCCTGTTTAAGATAGTTGACAAACTGATAGGTATTCGTGTTGACAAGCGGGTTGAGGAAGAAGGCCTCGATGTATATGAGCACGGGGAATCGGCTTACGACCTGTAAATACAAGACTACGCAGACAATTAGAACCATTTTATTTAAAATCATAAAAAAATAGAGAATTATGTCAGGATTGAGATTTAGAGTTGTAGAAAAGGCTTTCCAGACCAAGGCACGCGATGTGCAGGCTCCGGCCGAGCGTCCCAGTGAGTATTTCGGGAAGTATGTGTTCAACCGTGAGAAGATGTTCAAGTATCTCCCCACTGCCGTGTACGACAAGCTGGTGGATGCTATGGACAACGGGGCTGCCCTTGACCGCAGTATTGCCGATGCGGTGGCCGACGGTATGAAGCGTTGGGCGATGGAACTGGGTGTAACGCATTACACCCACTGGTTCCAGCCGCTGACCGAAGGCACGGCCGAGAAGCATGATGCTTTCGTGGAGCACGATGGCAAGGGTGGTATGATGGAGGAATTCTCCGGCAAGTTGCTCGTGCAGCAGGAACCGGACGCCTCGTCTTTCCCCAGCGGCGGTATCCGCAACACTTTCGAAGCACGCGGTTACAGTGCATGGGACCCTTCATCGCCTGTCTTTGTGGTGGACGACACGTTGTGCATTCCCACCGTGTTCATCGCCTATACTGGTGAGTCGCTCGATTATAAGGCTCCGTTGCTGAAGGCCCTGAGTGCCGTGAACAAAGTTGCCGTGGACGTGTGTCATTACTTCGACCCGTCGGTGAAGAAAGTGTTTTCTTACCTGGGCTGGGAGCAGGAATATTTCTTGGTGGACGAAGGGCTGTATGCAGCCCGTCCGGACCTGTTGCTCACGGGGCGGACGCTGATGGGGCATGAGGCCTCCAAGAACCAGCAGTTGGAAGACCACTATTTCGGTTCCATTCCTACCCGCGTGGCGGCCTTTATGAAAGACCTGGAGATTCAGGCACTGGAACTGGGCATACCGGTGAAGACCCGTCATAACGAGGTGGCCCCCAACCAGTTCGAGCTGGCTCCCATCTACGAGGAGTGCAACTTGGCCGTTGACCACAACATGCTCATCATGTCGCTGATGCGCAAAGTGGCCCGCACACACGGATTCCGCGTGCTGCTGCACGAGAAGCCTTTCAAGGGTGTGAACGGTTCCGGAAAGCACAACAACTGGTCTCTGGGAACGGATACGGGTGCCCTGCTGATGGCTCCGGGCAAGACGCCGGAAGAGAACCTGCGTTTCATCACGTTCATCGTGAACACGCTGATGGCCGTTTACCGTCACAACGGTTTGCTCAAGGCCTCCATCATGAGTGCCACCAACGCCCATCGCTTGGGTGCCAACGAAGCTCCTCCTGCCATTATTTCTTCTTTCTTGGGCTCGCAGCTGAGCCGTGTGCTCGACCATCTGGAGGAAAGCACGGACGAGCAGCTGGTTTCCCTGGAGGGCAAGCACGGCATGAAGCTGGACATCCCGCAGATTCCGGAATTGCTGATTGACAATACGGACCGCAACCGCACGTCTCCCTTTGCCTTCACCGGCAACCGCTTTGAGTTCCGTGCCGTGGGTTCGGAGGCCAACTGTGCCAGCGGCATGATTGCCCTGAACACCGCCTTGGCCGAGCAACTGACGATCTTCAAGCAGGATGTGGATGCCCTGATGGCCGCCGGAACGGCCAAGGAGTCCGCCATCATACAGGTGATCCGGAAGTACATCAAGATTTGCAAGCCGATTCGTTTCGACGGCAACGGATACAGCGACGAGTGGAAGGAAGAGGCTGTAAAGCGCGGCCTGGATTGCGAAACGAGCTGTCCGGTCATTTACGACAACTACCTGACACCGGAAAGCATCGCCATGTTCGAGTCCACCGGCGTGATGACCAAGGTGGAACTGGAAGCACGCAACGAGGTGAAATGGGAAACCTACACCAAGAAAATCCAGATTGAGGCACGCGTTTTGGGCGACTTGGCCATGAACCACATCGTACCGGTGGCCATTGAATACCAGAGCAAGCTGGTGGACAACGTGTACAAGATGAAAGGTTTGTTTGACGAGGCTGAAGTGCAGCGTCTCTCGGCCGAGAACATCGCCATCATCAGGGAAATCTCCGAACGCACGGCCTACATCAAAGAACATGTGGATGCCATGGTCGAGGCACGCAAGGTGGCCAACAAGATCGAGGGAGAACGTGCGAAGGCCATAGCCTACCACGATACCATCGCCCCGATGTTGGAGGAGATCCGGTATCACATAGACAAACTGGAATTGATAGTGGACGATAAAATGTGGACATTGCCTAAATACCGAGAGTTACTGTTTATACGGTAACGTACAGATTCTCTATTTGTTGGTTATAGTTGGAGCCGGATTGCCGTGAGGCAGTCCGGCTTTTTCCTTTTCTTTCGGTGTGCAATGTGTGACAGGATGTTAAAAGTAGGGGAGGGGTTAGGTAAAATGCGCTTTTGAAACGTATATATAAATGAAACAATTTGTATTGAAATTAGGTTAATGGTGTATTTTCGGGGTTAGTTTTGCTGGTGCAAGGAGATTGTTTCCGGGATAACTTGTTTAACCAGGGTTTGCCGCTTGTCCGGCCGCGTTCTTGCGCAAGGCGGGTGTCGTTTCTGCGCAAAGGGAACCATGGTTGCCGCAGGGTTTCCGCAAGGTTTTGGTGAAGTCCTTGCCGCGGCCGGCTCGGCTGGCCCTTGGCTGTCTGAAAGACGGGGCCGTACACCGGGGAACGGGCTTGTGGCAGGTGCAAAAAAAAGTACGGCACTCTGTGAATGCCGTACTCGATGCGGAAGCCGGGACTTACCGTTTGTCCTTTTCCATTGCTTATTTTCCGGGATTGTGTAGCACCTTTTTCCCCCCTATGATATAGATGCCTTCCGGCAAGCGTTGCAATGCGTCTTCCGGTTGCTGTCCTTCATACAGCTTGATACCGCCAATGGTATAAATGCCCGTTGTGGAGCCGGCGGCGTTTATGGTGCTGGAACTGATGCCCGTGGGCTTCTCGTCAAAGGAGACCTGCACTTGGCGGACGCGTTCCATGTCCTCGTCGGAGAGCTGTATGTACATGCTGAGTCCCTTCATGTCCTCTCCTTCCGTATTGCTCTCGAATTGTTCATCCTTATATATATAGGTATTGGGCACGGCGGGTTTCCGGCAGAAGATGCCCTGCACGCTTATGCCGTCTTCCGTGATGGCTTCCGGCTCCGAGCTGGAATAGGCGCGGATGGGATTAAGTTCCAGTACGCTCCGGTCCGTTGTGCTTTTTACCAGATAAGGCTCGTCTCTCGTGATGTTGGCGGCATCCTCGAAATAGAGGGTGAGTGTGCCGTCATCCGACAGGGAAAGGCCGTTGTACACTTTGATGTCCGTGAACAAGTCGCCCACCAGGCTGGTGCTGATGGAGAACGGGAGGCAGAGTGCCGTCCATTCTCCTGCAGTGAAGTTCTTGTAGGCCAGCACGGTGTAGTAACCGCGGGAAACCTCGAACGTGTCGCTGTTTTCGTCAAACACGTTGACGCTCATCGTGTGTTTGGCTTCCGGATAGCAGGCGAGCAGTTCCTGTAAGGAGTAGTACGAGATGTCGGTAATCACCGCGCTGCCGTCGTCGGCAGAAGAGGTGAGGCCGAAGATGGTGCTGGCCGTGTTGCCGTGGGTGGAGAGCACGATGCTGTCGCCCTGCATGTTGTCGTCCAGCCCGCTTTGGGTGATGTCCCAAATGAAGATTTCCTCATCATCGATTTGTCCGGAGTAGGTCGGTGCCACCTGCGTGCCGCGGTTGATGCCGTTCAGCCACCACAGGTAGGCCATTCCGGAGCCGCTTTTCAGCGAAGAACCCTTGACGGTCAGGTATATCTGGTCACCCCTTATGTAGAGCGAGTCGTCATACAGTATGCTGTGTTTCAGTGCGATGTTGTTGTTTCCGGACTTGCCGTACACCTTGATGGTGTTGGCTTCCGTGTCGTATGCCACGCTGTCCACCCGTTCGCTGTCGCCCGACATCCACTGTTGGCATTTGAACGTGTAGGGCTGGGGCGACTGGTATTCTTTCAGCAGCCGCAGGTAATAGATGCCCGGAGTGGGGGTACTGCCGGAGGCTTCGAATTTCACGGTGATGCTGTCGGGCACGTTGCCGTCCTCGTCTTTCAGCAGTTCTTCGGGGATGGGGTATTCCGCATTGTAGAACCCGGTGAAGTTCTTGCTCTCCAACGTGATGGTGCGCAGCACCTTCTCGTTGATGTACAGGGTGTAAACGCGTCCGGCATCGGCCGTATGGTAGCGGCACATGAGCGATACATTCTCACTGACGCCTTGGGTGGCCAGCATGTAGCTGAACCAGTACCCGCTGAGGGCGTCCACGTAGAATTCCCCTGAATATGAGCCTTTCTCATAGTCTCCCTGCAACTCATGGCCGGCATCGCTTTGCTGTTCGCCTGTCGCTACGAAGTCCAGCGTGCGTTCTTGCAACCGTTGTGACAGCTGGTCCTCTACGGTGACTTCATCCTTTATGACATCCCATTCCTCCTGTGTCATCTGGCTCCAATATATCATGTAGCGGCATTCGTGCAGTGTGAAGAACGGTTGCAATATGAGGTCGGCGAAGTTTTCGTTGTTGTATAGTTCCGCCTGGAGTTTGAATTGGAGGTTCTTTTTGTCCACGGTATCTACATAGCTCAGCACGTCCTCGCGCGGGGCGATGAGCATCGGGGCCGATGTCAGGCTGAACTGTGTGCCCAGCGATGGGCAGTGGTCCATGCGTCCCTCTTCGGCGAACTGCCCGGCTAGGTCTTCCGTGCTGGTCTGTGCGCCCAGCACCACCGGTCCGTAGCGGAAGGCCACGTAGCTGTCGTAGTTCGGGCATTCCACGATTTCCATTTCCATCGGCAGTTCCACCACAATGCTGTCATCGGCAGCCCATGTGCGGTCGATATATACATAGCTGCCGGGAGTGGAGTCGAGGGCCTGCTCCTCGCCGTTCACCGTCACCTTGTAGCCCTCCTTGCACCATGACGGATGGCGGACGGCCAGCACATACGTTCCCGCAGTGCCCACGGTCAGTGTGGTTTTCTCTTCATAGGGGAAGTCGGTTTTCTGGGTCACGTTGAATTTCTCGTTATCCAGGCTGCTGGCCACGAAGAGGTTGACAAACAAGGTGTCTTCCGTTGTGGAACGGGCATAGATGAACTCGCCGTATTTGCTGTGGTTTTCCATCCCGGTGCCCACGCAGCACCACATGCCCTGGTTCACCTGCGAATACATGCGGTAGTGTTGCGGCCGGAGGCTGGTGAAATAGACGTAGCCTCCCGTGTTCGGGTTCTGTGTGGACAGGATGTGGTTCAGCATGGCCTGCTCATAGAAGTCGGCGTATTGGGCGTTCCGGTCATCGGCAAACAGGTCTTCGGTCAGCTTCAGCATGTTGTTCGTGTTGCAGCTCTCCGGCCCGTCGGGGTTGGTGATGTATTCCGAGCAGTTCGAGGCGGCCAGGAAATGTTCGCTGACGCTGTTGCCGCCCAACGCCACCGTGCGGTTGCCCGTCACTTCTGTCCAGAAGTTTTGTGCCGCCGCGTGGTAGATGGAGGCGCTGTCGGAGGAGTCTTCCTGTGCTACGCGCGCGAAGCCGACATATTTGGGCACCTGGGTGTTGGCATGTTTGCCGTCGAGGAACGTGGAGTTGACAGTCTGCATGTTGCTCACCATCGTCTGGTGCGAGTAGCGTTTGGCGGCGGTCAGGTATTTCTCATCCCCCGTCAGCCGGTAGGCGTCCGCATACACCTCGTTGATGCCACCGTGTTCCGTGTCCAGGATGCTCTGCACATTATCGTCATTGATGTTGGAGATAAGGTTGATGCCCCAGTCGCACAGCTTCAGGAAACACACCAGGGCCTTCTCGTTTTCGCCGTAGATGTAGGCATCGCGAAAACCGGCGTAAATCTTGTGCATGACGTAGAGCGGCACGTTACCACGGTTGTTGTTGTAGGCCGTCAGGTCGCCTTTGTAGATGCCCGTCCACACGCTGTTGTCCGGCAGTCCGCCGATGTAGCCGTAAAGCCCCTCGGTGTTTTCGTCAAACACTTTCTGACATTCCTCCATTTTGTCCACCATGTAATCCATGCGGTCTTTCAACTGTGTGCGCATGTCCTCGTCTTTCGTGGCGGCATAGGCCAGCGCCAGGGCCGACAGGTAGTGTCCGCCCACATGGCCGTCCAGCCGGAATGAGCCTGAACCCCAGTTGTCGAAGTTTGGGTATAGCTCTTCCCATTCGGTGATGCCGGCCTGACGGAAATAGGGCGTGAGCAGCCGGTTCACGTCGTATTCCATAAGCGTCTGGTTGTTCAGGTCCATGGCTTTCTTGAATACGCCATCGTTCAGCGTGACTTCCTGTAGGTCGAACAGATTGGGATAAAGCTCGCTCTGTCCCTGTACGGCCGTTGTGCCGCACATCAGGCAGGCCGAAAAGAAAATTGCAGGTAATTTGTTGTTCTTCATGTTTTAAAGTTTTTTTGTAGGTTGATTGTCTGCCGGTGCGCTTTCTTCCGCAACGGCGAAACATGACAAATTTAAGGTCCGGAACCTGAAAAACCGGGGAAAATAACGTCCAAAAGCAGGGTGAGAATGAATTTTGGCGCATTTGTCCCCCTTTTTTGGTTGTAAAGTCCCCGTTGCCTGCGGTGTTTTGGGGGGAATGTTCTTCTTTTCGGGTTCCGGGTTAGCGGCTTTTGCCGCTTTTTTGACGACCGGTTCTGTTTTTTTGCTTAAATTTGTGGCAACCAGTATTCAAGATGCAATGAAACGTTTTCCCCTCTTGCTCCTGTGCGTTGCCGCCCTGTTCCGGTTGGCGGCACAGCCTGTGGCACGGACGGACATCCCTGCCCTGGGACGCCTGCCGGTGAACGCCATCCACCGCATCTTCCAGGACAGCGAGGGGTATATGTGGTATGGTACGGTGAACGGCTTGTGCCGCGACGATGGTTACCGGGTGCGCGTGTTCCGTTCCGACTTCAACCACCGCGGGATCATGGCCGACAATCTGGTGGAATGTATAGCCGAGGATGCGGACGGGGACATCTGGTTCGGGACGGACAAGGGAGCTTACCGCCTGGATAAGCGCACCTGCCGGATACGGCAGATAGACCATCCGTTGCTGAATGGCCGGATGGTCTATCAGATTTACACCACGCGCGACGGGGCGATGTGGGTCTCTGTCGAGGGCACGCTCCTGAAGTTCCGTAAGGATAGTGCGGTGAAAACCTATCCCACGCTCAATGACGGCCGTCCCACCCACTTGTCCGGCTTCTGCGAGGGGCGTGACGGGCTGGTTGTCCTTTCGTTCTCCGACGGCAGGGTGTACCGTTGGGACGGCGGGCGCGACGAACTGGTGGCTTTCCCCGACCGCATGAAGCGCCACAACCCTTGCACTATCGTGCAGGACGTGGAGCAGGACTGTTATTGGCTGGGCACGTGGGGCGACGGCATCGTGCGCTTTTCCCCCTCGGCTGTGCCGGACTCCATGTTCCTTTATCCGTCGCATCTGTCGGACATACCGGAGGAAAACACCGTGCTTTATATGGCACAGCAACAGGACAGCCGCCGGCTGTGGGTCACCACGCAGGTCGGGCTGTCGGCGTTCGATGTGCACCCCGACGGCCTGTCTGTTTGTCCGGCGGGCGTGGACTTCCCCGCGCGGCGGGTGATGCTCAACGACCTGGTGTTCGACCGTTCCGGCAACTTGTGGGTGTCCGCGTTCGACATTCCCAGCTTCATCTTGAACTTCTCCGGCGAGTCACCCCGGATGTATGATTTGCCCCTGTTGCATGGCAAGACGCATTTCCGGCCGGCCGTGATGGCTTTGCAGGACGATGGTTCGCAGGTGTTCTGGCTGTTCCAGGAGCGGGTGGGGTTGTTCCTGTACGATGTCGGGGCAGGACGGCTGGCGGCCCATCAGGATTTCCCCTCCACCCGCGGGCTTCCGCTCCAGATGGTGAAAATCATGGCGGGCAGCCGGGCGGCGCATGCCGTGTGGGTGGTCCCGGAGTTTTCCGTAACCGCATTCCGCCTGTCGCATGAGAATTTCCGGATGAGCCTGTCCGACCGTGTGGATTTGTCGGCTTATCCCGCCCATCATTCCATCACGGCCCTGCACGAGGGGCAAGACGGTAAAAGCCTGTGGATTGGTACGGACCGGGGCGTGCTGCACTACGATTTGCGGAAGAAAAAGGTGGTGCGCGAGCTGGCAACGCTGGGGCATGTCACGGAGTTCGCCTTTTCGCCGCGGGGCGAGCTGTGGATGGCCACGCGCGACAAGGGGCTTTATGTGCTGGGGCTTGACGGGCGTTTGCGCCGCTACGCTTTTGCGCAGGCCTTGTCATGCCTGGCGGCGGCCGACAACGGGCTGCTGTGGATAGGCAGCGATGAGGGCGACTTGCTTTCGTTCGACCCTTCTTCCGGCCGGATGCGTTCCTACAATCGTGTGTGCCATCTGAACGGAGACATGGTGAACAGCGTGGCTACCGACGAATTCGGCCACGTTTATGTGGGTACCAACCAGAAAATCATTGAACTGAACCCGCGGAACAATTCCTACCGCATGTACCTGACCACGGACGGCTCCCTGGGGCTGTGGCGCGTCATTCCCACGGCGTTCTGCAAGGGGAAGGACGGGGCGGTTTATTTCGGAGGCCTGTCCGGCATCTGCCGCTTCACGCCTTCCAACGTGCTGGACCGTGAGGCTACGCCGGCCCGTGTGGCCATCACGGACATCGTGGCGGACGACCGTTCGTTGTTTTTTGACGAAGGCCGGGCTTATGCGGTGGATTCGGTGGTGGACGTTGCCCCCGCGGTGCAGCGCGTGGAGATTTGTTTTTCCTCGCTCGACCACCGTCTGGCCCACAAGACCCGCTATGCTTACCGCCTGTCGGGGGTGGATGACGACTGGCAATACACTGCCGAGGGGCAGCATGCGGCGGTCTATGGCCGCCTGCCGGTGGGGGAGCATGTGTTTGAAGTGAAGGCCACGGACGAGAACGGACAGTGGAGCCGCAGGCTGACGCAGGTCACGCTGTACCGCCGGCCGGCGTTCTATGAAACATGGTGGGCTATCCTTGCCGCGGTATTGGTGCTGGTGGCCGCCGTGGGGAGCGGCGTGGCCTCCTACGTCAGGCGGCAGCGGCGGCGCAACAACGAACTGTGGGCCGACAGCGCGGAGATGATGCGCATGCGGGATTTCCTGCACGGTACGGACCGCGGGGCGTTGGCCGAGGGTGGTGAACTGAACCGGCTGTTGCTGGAGAAGGCCGTGCGGCTGGTGGAAGAAAACCTGGCCGATCCGGATTTCAACGTGAACCGTCTGGCCCAGGGCATGAACATGTCCCGCTCCACATTGGTGCGCAAACTGAAAGCCATCACCGGGCGCACCCCGCTGGACTTCATCCGCCATATCAAGATGGAGCACGCCCGCCGTTTGTTGGGAGAGTGGGGGCGCAGCGTGTCCGACGTGGCGGCTGCGTTGGGCTATTCCGACCGCAAGTATTTCACGTCTTGTTTCAAGGAAGAGTTCGGCATGACGCCGAGCGATTACCAGAAGTCGCAGTCGCCCGAAGCCTGACACGGGAGCCTCACTGCCGGGGATGGCCGTCGCGGGCGGTGGCGGGGGCATCCTGCCCCCGCGTATGTTCCCGCAGGGCCGCGGCGCACTCCTCCATGAGCCATTTCGGCGTGGACGTGGCCCCGCAGATGCCCGCGGAGCGGCATCCCTCCAGCCAGCCGAAGTCGATGCCGGCGGCGCTGTCCACTAAATAGGAACGCGGGTTGACGCGCAGGCACTCGTTGTAGAGCACGCGCCCGTTGGAGCTTTTCTTGCCGCACACGAAGAGCACCACGTCGTGGCGGGCGGCAAAGTCGCGGATGTGCGGCATGCGGTTGGCCACCTGGCGGCAGATGGTGTCGTAGTAGCGGAACGTGGCTTGCGGCGAGATGTGCGCCCCGATGTATTCCACAATCCGGCGGAAGTCGTCCAGCGGTTTCGTGGTCTGCGAGTAGAGGCAGATGTCCCGGCTGAAGTCCAGCTTGTCCACCTCCTCCGGCGATTCGATGACGATGGCCTTGCCGTCGGTCTGTCCCACCAGTCCGAGCACTTCGGCATGGCCTTTTTTGCCGAAGATGGCAATCTGCTTGTGCGCCGTGTCGCCGTTGTCATACTCCTGCTTGATGCGCTCCTGCAGGTGGAGCACCACGGGGCAGGTGGCATCGATGATGTCGATGCCGTTGCGGCGTGCCTGCGCGTAGGTGGCGGGCGGCTCGCCGTGGGCGCGCAGGAGCACCTTGGCATGGCGCAGCGAGGCGAAGGCCCCGTGGTCTATGGTGATGAGGCCCAGCTTTTTCAGGCGGTCGCACTCCTTGCCGTTGTGCACAATGTCGCCCAGGCAATACAGCCTGGCCCCTTGTGCCAGTTCCTCTTCGGCCTTGTTGATGGCGCGGGTCACGCCGAAGCAGAAACCCGAACCTTGGTCTATTTCTATTTCCATCCGTAAAATCTTTCTCTTTTTGCATTCCTGTTGCCTGCCGCAGGCGTCCCGTCGGTTGTCTGCGGGGCGGTGTGCGCCCTTGCGCAAGGCGCGCCCCGTTCTTGCGCATGCCGGGCGCGCGTTTTGCGCAAGGACGGGATGCCTTGTGCGCACGTGCCCCCTGTGCGGGCCAAATGGCCGCATCCGGTGCGGCCGGCCGTTTTCCGTGCCGGCCCGTTCATTCGTCCATGGCCACCCGCTGGAACTGTGCGGCCAGCCATTCTTTCTGTTCGGGAATCGTCATGTGGCTGTTGTCCAGTTCTATGGCGTCGTCGGCCTTGCGCAGCGGGCTGATGGCGCGGCCTGCGTCTATGCGGTCGCGCTCTTTCACGTTGGCCAGTATCTCCTCATAGCTGGCCGTGCTGCCCTTGGCCTGCAGCTCGTCGTAGCGGCGGCGTGCGCGGATTTCGGGCGAAGCCGTGACGAATATCTTGAGTTCGGCATCGGGGAACACCGTGGTGCCGATGTCGCGCCCGTCCATGACGATGCCCTTGTCGCGCCCCATCCGTTGCTGGAGGCGTACCATGGCCTCGCGCACGAAGCCGATGGCGGCCACGATGCTGACTTTGGCGGACACGGCCATCGTGCGTATCTCGTCCTCCACGGGGCGGCCGTCCAGGCACGTCTGCGGGCGTTGCGTCTGCGGGTCGGTGCGGAAACTGATGTCCAGCCGGGGCAAGGCTTCCTGCAGGCGGGCGGTGTCCAGTTCGTCGCCGTGGAACCAGCCCTGTTCGAGGCAATAGAGGGTCACGGCGCGGTACATGGCCCCGCTGTCGATGTAAGTGTAGCCGATTTCGCGGGCCAGGTCCTTGGCCATCGTGCTTTTGCCGCACGACGAATGCCCGTCGATGGCAATGGTAATTCTTTTCATAGGCTTATAAATAAAAATATGGGATTTGCATGTTTGCCGGTGCGTTGCGGAGGGCGCTTACAGCAGGTAGGAAGCGTTGAACACGAAGCCCGGTGCCGACAGGTGGTATTGTGCATAGGCTATCCCGAACTGGTAGCGCGACAGCGTCAGTCCGCCCCCCGCGCACAGTCCTGCCGCATGCGACGACCCCACGGCCTTCATCTCGTTGGCGCGCCGGAAGTTGTAGCCCAGCGACAGGTAGAAGATGTTGACAGGCAGGAAGTCCACGCCCACGGTGAGGTGGTTCAGCAGCAGCTTGCCCGTGTTCATGTCGCCCTCCATCAGGGTGTAGTAGTCTTTGTCCCAGCGGGTCAGGTCCACGAAACTGACCGAGAGCCGGAACGGGGCGTGCTCGAATCTTTTGGTGAAACCCACCTGCAGGGCAAAGGGCAGTTTCTCGTGCGAATCGCCGAACGCCTTCACCTGTCCGCCCACGTTGCGGGCCACGGCCGAGAGGGAGAAGTCCGTCTCTTCGTTGTAGTAGTTCAGTCCGAGGTCAACGGCCAGTGCCACTGATGAGTAGCCGGCATAGTGGGAATAGATGAACTTGCCCGTGACGCCCCCGGCCCAGCGGTTGCTCAGGGTGTAGGCGTACATGCCGCTTAAAGCCATGTCCATGGCGGAGAAGCTCCCCACGGTGACGTTCTCCTCCGTGGTTTCCTCCATGTTGCCGTAGTTGGCATACTGTGCCGTCACGCCCACCGTGGAGCGTTCGCCCACAATCTTCGTGAAAGCCGCGCTCCCCAGGTTGCAGCCTTGCAGGTAGGTCATGAAGTTCAGGCTCAGCGTCTTGTCGCTGACGGAAGTCAGCAGGGCCGGGTTGGCGAAGATGAGCGAGGCATCGTCTTCAATGAGCGAGATGTTGTTGCCGCCAAGGGCCGTGGAATGTGCGGAGACCGGCAGCTGCAGGAAGTTGAACACGGAGTTGCTTTCCTGTGCGCGGGCCACGGCACAGAGCAGAGTGCATGCTGTCAGGAAGAGCTTTCTGGTCATGGATTGTGAATTTTATCGCCAAAGTTACTTATTTTTTTGTTTGTGCGCCTATGTCTGCATGCGAAATGCAGCGCACCCTTGTTTCCTAAATTAACGGAGAAAAGCCGGATTTAGGGTGCGGAGGGGGGAAAAATAGTGCGTCCGCCTTTTGCCCCTTCCGGTGCAAAGTCCTCTCCGGGGGCATCCGGTGTACGGAAAACATACGGGGAATAATCAGTGGTTTTACCTCAGGTAATCATAAATAGTTATTCCGTTAAGTTGTTGTTTGTCAGATGTAATGGTTGTCGTGAAGATGCTGGATACCTATTTTAGGTTAGAAGTTTCTTGTTCTTTCTTCACGGTTTTTGTTAGTTTTTCAAGTTAAAAATGGTTTTTTTTAGGTATTGCTTTACGCCCGTTCCCCCTCTAACTTTGCACCCGGAACAGGAAGCCGCTGGCAGGCTTACTTGTCCACGGGTTTCATTTAACAATTATTAATCAAAATAAAACAAACCAAAATGACAGCAAAAATTACAGATTTAAGATTCTTTTGGGCCATGATAGCCATGGCTATGACGTTGTGCCTGTTTACTGCCTGCAGTGAAGATGAAGACGGTGAAAATCCGGAAACGGAACTGGAGGATGGCGATAACTCATCGGGCGGTGTTTCCGAAACGGGAAGCAGCACATCGTATTCCGGTACTTTCAACAACGGCGATTACACGGCCTACGACAGTTGGACTTACATCAACCTGAAAACGGGAGAGACCGAGACGCAAGAAGATGCCACGGAATGGATTTACAGCGACGGCAGCGTGCGCGAGGCTTATACGCCTGAAAACCTTTCCATAGAGTGGCACATTGCCATACACCGGTATGAAATCAAGACCAACGGCGGCAGTGCCTACGACACGGAGGCGACCAGCATGAGCATGATAACTTCTTGTCCTACGGGAGTGACTTTTACGCCGGACACTTACGTGGCTTACGGTACAAATGACGACCTGGAAATCATTACCGACATGAGCAACATGATGTCGGGCAGCGTGGGGTATGCCGCCAACCCGCAACTGAACACCGTGTTGTGCGGATGGGTGGTGAGGACGGCAACCGGTTCGATGCCTCCCACGGTCTATACCCCCACGGGGCACGTCTATGTGGTGACCTTTGAAGACGGGAGCTGGGCCAAACTGCTGTTCTCCTATGCAGGAAACACAATGTCCGGCTCATCGGGATATATCACCTGGAGTTATGAATATTATGCCGCAGAATAATGAAAAGTCTGTTTAACAAGGCATTGTTCTTCCTGCTGGCGGCAATGATGTCTGTTCCCGGTTATGCCGGGAACGACGAGCCGGCAAATGAAGCCGACAGACGCTACCCCTACGTCATAGAAGGCGTGGTGGTGGATGATGCGGGCGAACCGGTTCCGGGAGCGGCGGTACGCATTGCGGGAACGACCTTGGGGGCGGGAACCAACACACAGGGCGAGTTCAGCATCCGTGTGAGGGATAACAAGGAATACACGCTGCAAGTGTCTTTCGTGGGCTACACTCCGGTGGAAGAAACCGTCACGCCTGCCGGCGAGGGGGAACAACTGGCAAGAATCATGCTGAAAACGGCCACCAACTCGCTCGATGAAGTGGTGGTGACGGGGCAGTTCATCGAAAAACCGCTCAAGGATGTTCCCGTACTGACGCGGGTGGTGACGCAAAAGGATATCCAGGCCCTCAACCCCCAGAGCTTCGAACAGCTGTTGCAATACGAACTGCCGGGCATGCAGATAGGGTATAACAGCATGAGCCAGCTGCCGGAAATAACCTATATGGGTATGGACGGTGAATACATCCTGTTCCTCATCGATGGGGAACGGGTAAGCGGCGAAGGGGCGGACCATAACGTGGACTTCACGCGGTTCAATGTGGACGACATCGAGCGCATAGAGGTTATCAAAGGCTCCCAATCGACCATCTACGGGTCGAGTGCCTTGGGCGGGGTAATCAATATCATTACCAAGAGCGCCTCCAAACCGTTTACGGGAAACCTCAACGCCCGCTATGCAGGTACCAACGGACAGAAATATACCGGTTCGGCAGGCTTCAAGAGAAACCGGCTGACCTCATATTCCAGCCTGACCTACCGCACGCGCGACACTTACTCCATCAGTGATGAAGACGAGGATGGCACTACGAGCAGCACCACCACGGTATATGGGTACAGCATCTGGGATGTCATGCAGAAACTGGGTTATACCTTCAACGAACGGTTGAGCGTTGACCTGAAAGGCACGTACTACCATAACGAGCGCGACCGGCGCACAGGTTATGTCTATCAGGACTATTTCAGCGACTATGCCATAAACGGAAAGATGAAGTACCTGATAGCCGAAGGCCAGCAGCTTGTCCTGTCCTATACGTTCGACAACTATAAGAAAGACAAAGACTTCTACCTTGCCGGAACCACAAGGACCGACTACCGCAACCGCACCCATACTCCGCGGATAGATTACACGGGTACTTTCGGGCAGCACACGGTGAGCATAGGTTCGGAGGGTTACTTCGAGTACTTGAAACACTACTTCATGCCCGACTCTTCATCGGTGACGGGAAACAGTGTGGCCGTCTATGCCCAGGAAGACTGGAAAGCCCTGGATAACTTCAATGTGGTGGTGGGACTACGCGCCGACTGGCACGAAAAATACGCCTGGCACGTTACGCCCAAGGTGAGCTTCCTCTACCGGCCGTGGAAACCTTTTGCCGTCCGCGCGGGCTACTCGCAGGGCTTCCGCTCGCCTTCGCTCAAGGAACTGTACCAGGAATACGACATGGGCGGACTGGGTTACTTCCTCCTCTACGGCAATGAAAACCTGAAGCCGGAGACGAGCCACCAGGTGTCTTTGTCGATGGAGTACAACCGGGACGGGCTGTACCTGTCGGCCTCGGCCGCACACAACCGGTTCAAGAACAAGATTTCCTACCAGTACCTTAACGACGGGACGACCAATATGCGTTACGAAAATGCCGAGAAAGCCCGCACGACCAGTGTGGAAACCATTGCGCGCTATAACTTCAACTTCGGCCTGACGCTGACGGGCTCGTATGCCTTCACCGACGACTACGAAGAAACGGAGGGTTACAACACATCGTATGTACGTCCGCACATGGCCACTTTCAACGTGCTCTACTCGCGGAAGTTCGGGAATGTCGGCACGAACGTGTCGCTCAACGGGCAGTGGGCCTGTCCGTTCGACCGTTACAGCGTGAGCACGTCAGACGACGGGGAGGTGACCGCCACGAAGTATTCCTACGGTTCGCGCACCATGTGCTCGCTCAATGCCGGTGTGAAGTTGCCGCGCGGCATTTCCGTGAACTTGGGACTGGACAACCTGTTCAACCATAAGGACAAATCGACCGAAAGCGGTTTGCAGGTACCGCAGAAAGGCATCAGTGTGATAGGTACCGTCAACCTGAACTTGGAAGAAATGTTCAAACTGTAGGAAACCTTCTGCCGGGGGAAAACGGATTCCGTGCAGGACATCCTTTTCCCGCAGGGCAGGAAAATAACAGAAACTACCATACTTCTCCCGGCGAAAGCCGGGGGAGGTATGTTCCATATAAATGACGTAACTTTTAAAACAACAGACTTGTACGTAATGAAAAAGAAACATTTTCTGATTTCCGGCATTGCCGTGATGGTATTGATTGCAATATGGTTGGGCCTCCGCGCATGGGTGTTCCCTACACATATCGCATTCGTGCATTACCAAATCACCACCCTTGGTGAAATATCGAAGGCCAACGACAACCCTTTCATCAAGATCAGCGAGCTGCCCGTGGAGGAAATCGACCGCGTGGGCAACTTCGACATGGTGTTTATCAACGGCATGGGGCTGCGCATCACCGAAGACCAGCGTGCCATCATCCGGAAAGCGGCCGACAAGGGCACGCCCATCCTCAGTTCGGCCGTAACCAACCCGGCCAACGACATCAACTCCCTGGATTCCATCCGGCACGACAGCATCATGGCCTTCCTGGGCAACGGCGGGCGGCGCAACTACCGCAGCCTGCTTAACTACGTCCGCAAGGACATCGACGGGAAATTGGTGTCGGTCCGCGAGCCGGAGCCGGTGGCAAGACGCTCGAACGACCTGATGTACCATCCCAACGTGGAAAACCCCGACGAAGAAGACTTGGGGTTCAATACGCTCGGCGAATACCATGCTTATCTCCGCAGCCGGGGGCTGTTCAAGGAAGACGCGCCGGGCATCATCCTGACCGGGCAGATGGGAGACCCGACAGACCTGATCAAGGCGTTTGAAGCCACGGGCAGTGTGGTCTATCCCGTAAGGAATATCCGGACGTTTGTCAGCAGCGGCATGGCCGACAGCATCTCCCTGTCCGCCGTCATCTATCTGGCACACGGGAGGTTGGGCGACTACATGGTAGATTACCTTGCCAAACGCAACGTCCCCATGTTCTCCCCGCTGAACGTCAACCGGCTGGTGGACGAATGGGAGGACGACAAGATGGGCATGAGCGGGGGCTTCCTCTCGCAAAGCGTGGTGACCCCCGAAATAGACGGGGCATTGCGCCCGTTCGCTGTGTTCGGGCACTACAAAGGCGAGGACGGGCTGCAATACCTCTATGCCATCCCCGAACGCCTGGAGACCTTCGTGGAGACCATCAACAACTACATCAAACTGCAGGACAAGCCCAACAGCGAGAAGCGTATCGCCATCTACTATCTGGGCGGAGCCGCCGGACTTGAAACAGTACCTTCTATCTTCAACGTGCTGCAACGCCTCAAAAAAGAGGGCTATAACGTAAGCGGGCTGCCGGCAACGGCGAAGGAACTGGAGCGGCTCATCAAAGAGCGGGGCACCGTATTCTCCACGTATGCCGAGGGAGACATCGCCGCGTTCATGGCCAACGGCAGACCGGAACTTGTCACGAAAGCGCAGTACGAGGAGTGGGTTTCGGAAGCCATACGGCCGGAGAAGTATGCCGAGGTGGTTTCGCTGTTCGGCGAGTTTCCCGGCGATTACATGGCTACGGAAGACGGCAGCTTGGGTGTGCCCCGCCTGCAGTTTGGCAATATCGTGCTTCTGCCCCAGAACGCGGCAGGCGGAGGGAGTAATTCCTTCAAAATGATTCACGGAACTGATGCCGCCCCGCCGCATGCTTACATAGCTTCATACCTGTGGGCGCGGTTTGGTTTCCAGGCCGATGCCTTGGTGCACTTCGGCACGCACGGCAGCCTGGAGTTCACCCCGCGCAAGCAAGTGGCCTTGAGCAGCAACGACTGGCCCGACCGCCTGGTGGGTCCCATGCCGCACTTCTATATCTACTCCATAGCCAATGTGGGTGAAGGGGTCATAGCCAAACGGCGTTCGTATGCCGGCTTGCAGTCTTACCTTACGCCTCCTTTTCTCGAAAGCGAAGTGCGTGGCATCTACCGCGACCTGGAAAACAAGATAAAGGCTTATAACGACAAGGTGGCAGCCTATTCGGACAATGCCGAAGGGAAACCCGATGATTCGCCCCGTGTGCAAACAGACCTCCGACAGGCTTCGTTGGCCGTCAAGGAGGCGACCGTAAAGATGGGAATCCATCGCGAACTGGAACTTGACAGCGTCCTTACCGAACCTTATACGGAAGAGGAGATTCTGCGTATCGAGAATTTTGCCGAAGAACTTGCAACGGAGAAAATCACAGGGCAACTGTACACCCTCGGCGTTCCTTATGAAGATGCACGAATCACGAGCAGTGTGTTCGCCATGGCTACGGAACCTGTCGCTTACAGCCTGCTGGCCCTCGACAAGCTGCGCGGACGCGCCGATGACGAAACGTTGAAGCATAAAACGCTTTTCACACGGCGTTACCTGGAGCCTGCACGTGCATTGGTAGCCAGGCTCCTGGTCAATCCGGGACTTGCTACGGATGGGCTGATTTGCCAAACGGCAGGCATTACCCCCGACGAACTGGCCAAAGCACGCGAGATAGACCGGCAGCGTAACGCGCCGTCGGGTATGATGGGAATGATGATGGCTGCCTCATCGGGAGCTTCACCCGAGGGAATGTCGTCTGCACAAGCCACTGCCGCACCCCGGCAAACGGTGAAAGAAACCGGAACCGGCGGAATGCCCGAAGGAATGGGCAAGGCCATGCAGGAGATGAAGCAGGACGGTGGCAAGGGATTCGACCGTGATAAGATGGTGGAAATGGCCAAGAAGATGGGGATGAGCGAAGACGAGATGAAGAAAATGGGCGAACGGATGCGGGCTGCTGCGGGCAAGACCGAAACGGCTGCAACTCCTGCCACCCCACCTGCACGCAACGGCACGGTTTCCTCCCAAAAGGAATACAGCAAGGAAGAAATAAACTTTGCCCTGGCCGTGATGGAGGTGGAACGTACCATCAAAAATGTGGACAATTACCGGCGTGAGTTACGGCAAAGTCCGGAGAAGGAACTTGCCTCATTGGTCAATGCTTTCAATGGCGGATACACAAAGCCATCGCCGGGCGGTGATCCCATTGCCAATCCTAACACTTTACCCACCGGACGCAACCTTTACAGCATCAATGCCGAGGCAACGCCCAGCGAGGCTGCATGGGAAAAGGGCATCCAACTGGCAAACAACACCATCGAGATGTATAAACGCCGCCATAACGACAGCATACCCCGCAAGGTGAGCTACACGCTATGGAGTGGCGAATTTATCGAAACAGAAGGTGCCACCATCGCACAGATTCTTTACATGCTGGGTGTCGAGCCTATACGTGACACGTTTGGCCGTGTAACCGACCTGCGCCTGATCCCGTCGAAAGACTTGGGACGTCCGCGTATCGACGTGGTGGTGCAAACCAGCGGTCAGTTGAGGGACATTGCCGCATCGCGCCTGTTCCTGATTAACCGCGCGGTGGAAATGGCTGCCGCCGCCACCGATGATGTTTACGAGAACCAGGTGGCAGAAGGCGTGCGCGAATCGGAACGCACTTTGGTTGAAAAGGGACTGACGCCGAAAGATGCGCGCGAGATTTCCACCTTCCGCGTGTTTGGCGGGATGAACGGCAGCTACGGCACCGGCATACAGGGCATGGTGATGAGTGGCGACCGTTGGGAAAACGAATCGGAGATTGCCGCTACTTACCTGAACAACATGGGGGCTTACTACGGCAGTGAAAAGAACTGGGAAGCCTTCAGCCAGTTTGCCTTCGAGGCCGCGCTGACACGCACCGATGCCGTCATCCAGCCCCGGCAAAGCAACACCTGGGGGGCGCTGAGCCTTGACCATGTGTACGAATTCATGGGAGGACTGAACCTGGCCGTGCGCAATGTGACCGGGAAAGATCCTGATGCCTACCTCAGCGATTACCGCAACCGCAACAACGTCAGGATGCAAGAGGTGAAAGAGGCCATAGGCGTGGAAAGCCGCACCACCTTGTTCAACCCCACCTACATCAAGGAAAAGATGAAAGGCGATGCCAGCTCGGCCGGTTCTTTCACCGAACTGATACAAAACACCTACGGGTGGAATGTGATGAAGCCCAATGCCATCGACAACGAGATGTGGGACGAAATCTACGAGGTCTATGTGAAAGACAAATTCGACCTTGGCGTGCAAACGTTCTTTGAGACGAAAAATCCGGGTGCCTTGGAGGAGATGACCGCCGTGATGATGGAAACCGCGCGAAAGGGATACTGGAAAGCTACCGAGGAGCAACTGGCCGACATTGCCGGTTTGCATACCGACCTGGTGCGCCGTTTCGGCCAGCAAAGCAATTTCTCCGGCAACAATGCCAGGCTGCAGGACTTCATTGCCTCCAAGGTCAATACGCAACAGGCCGCCGAATACCGGCAGAAAATCACGGAGATGCGGGAAGCCGTCGTCAACGAGGCTGTCGATGGCAAGGGCATGAGGCTGAAGAAGAGTTCCACGACGGCCGGCAGTGGCGAGATGGAAACCAACAGGCTGAGCGGCACGATAGCGGTAGCAGCCGTATTGGCGGTGTTCATCGTACTGCTGCTGATACTGAGAAGGAAACGTAAGAAACAAGGCAAATAACCGGCCGTATGGAGCAAGTATTATTCGTGCTGATGCTTTTTGTCGTGATAAACAACGCCGTCAAGCTCAGCTTCTGGAAGTGGTGGCAGGTGGGGCTGTTCAGCCTCATCGCCGCGGCTTTTGTCGTGGTGATGTATCCTTACGCCATATTGCAGTCGAAAACACAGATTGCCGACTACCTTCAAAACACCGAAGCCTTGCAGAACATGGCCATCCTCGTCACCGCCGAATCGGCCATTTGCTTCGGGTTCTGCGTGGAATACCTGCGCGGGGTCTATGGCCGGAAGCATCCTTGGTGGAGGCGGTTGTTGAGGTGGTATCCGGGGCTGTTGCTGTTTCCGGTCCTGTTTTATGTGCTGGTGGAGCTTATCTTCCTGATGACGGGCGTGTCGTTCACGACAACCGCCTGCATGCTTGCCGCGGCCGTGCTGGTGCTCCTTCCCCTGTTCACCCGGCTTATGGCATGGCTCGTGCCCGAAAGCGACTTGCGCATCGAGTTGCATTTCCTGGTCAGCCTCTTCATCTGCATATTGGGATTGCTCAGCACCGTGAACGGGCAGACGGTCTATGCACCGCAAGACGAACCGATAAACTGGAACGCGGTGTTACTCTCGATCGTGCTCTTTGCCTTGTTCTTCGCCTTCGGGTTCGTTTGGAACAGGATAAAGTTCCCGCTGGTCCAGCGGTTGAAGAAAAAACGGAATAAATAAAACAAAATGAATGTGCCGTGCATCATCAGGCGGCCGGCGGGAAGCCGCAGCCGTCACGCGAAGGCATGGCAAACGTAAAGAAAACAATATAAACAAAAACAAAAAAACAAGAAACAATGGAAATTATCTCAAAAATGCTGTTCTGGGTGGCAAACAGCCTCCTCATCCCCGATATCATTCTCCTGCTGTTGCTTTTTGCACGCGCACTTATACTTGTCGGAGGCACTTACAACATGTACATAGCCAAACGGAAGAACGACCGCACTTTTGACGCTTTGGTGAAAGAAGGGCGCATAGACGAACTGCGGCAGTCGCTCCCGGCAAAGGACAACTCGCTCTATATGCGTTACCTGCGCGACTTGCTGGCGCACGAGCCTTCGGACGACTATGCCGAATACCTGCTGGCCGCGTTTGAAAACGAAGCCGAAAAAGACGTGGCCACCTCGAAAATGCTGGCTAAGATAGGCCCGGTGTTGGGACTGATAGGCACGTTGATATCCATGAGCCCGGCATTGGTGGGGCTTTCCACCGGCGACATATCGGGCATGGCCTACAACATGCAGGTGGTGTTTGCCACCACGGTTGTCGGTCTTGTGATCAGTGCCGTGGGACTGGTGTCCCTGCAGTTCAAGCAACGCTGGTATGCCAAAGAGGGCAATAACCTGGATTATGTGTCACGTGTAATGCAGGAAAAGGAGGCCGTCCATGAGAAAGCGTAGCCGCCGTGCTGGCAGGCAGTACAGGGAAGAAGACAGCGACCCGCTAAGCGTTGTGGTCAACCTGTTCGACGTGGCCATGGTGTTTGCCGTTGCACTTATGGTAGCCATGGTGATGAACATGAACATGACGGAAATCTTTACCGACAAGGACTTTACCATCGTAAAGAATCCCGGCAAGGAAAACATGGAAATCATCACCAAGGAAGGCCGGCAGATCAACCGTTACACCCCGTCGAAAGAACAGGAAGGCACCTCCGGCCGGAAAGGGCGGAAAGTGGGCATCGCCTACGAGTTGGAGAACGGGGAGATAATCTACGTTCCCGAAGAATGACGGCATACTCCGGATGCTTGCCGGGAGATGTAAATGGTGAAAAATGGTGCAAAAAGAAAAAAAAAGGGGAAAGCGTATGGGTATATAAAAAAAATATGCTACTTTTGCCGCTGTATGGAGGATATGAAGAATACGTAAAAAGACTGAATATATTATGGAAATTAAGAAATCATTGAAGGCGGACCTCGAAGGCACGAGAAGCACGAGCCTGCTCATCGGCCTTGTGCTGGTGCTCGGTTTGATGTACGTGGCTTTTGAGTGGACGCAGCGGGACGTGAAATACATCGACACGTCAACGCCGATTTTTGCGGCGGCTATTGAAGAGGACATGATTCCCATCACGCAGCAGAAAGAAGTGGTGGCACCCCCTCCGGCTGCTGCTCCCAAGGTGGCGGAAATCCTGAATGTGGTGGACAACGAGACGGAGTTGGTGGAAGAGGAAATCCAGACCTCTGAGGAGGTGAACCAAGCCATCGTCACGGTGCCGGGCACGGGTGTAGGCACTCCTGTACAGGGGCCGATAGGGCCTGTGGTGGAAGAGGTGAACGAAAACCAAATCTACGACATTGTGGAAGAGAACCCCAGATTCCCCGGTGGGGAGGAAGCCTGCATGAAGTGGTTGTCCGAGAACATCAAATACCCGCCCATCTGTGTGGAACAGGGCATCCAGGGACGTGTGTATGCACAGTTCGTGGTGAACCAGGACGGTTCTATCGTGGACATCACGATTGTGCGCAGCCCGGATCCTTACCTGTCGAAAGAGGCTGAGCGCGTGCTGAAGATGATGCCCAAGTGGAGTCCCGGCAAGCAGAGGGGTAAACCGGTGCGCGTGAAATTCTCGCTGCCTGTGATGTTCAGGTTGCAATAATAAAAGGTATTATTAATAAGGTATAGATGACCAAAAGGAGGAGGCTGCTCATGGCAGCCTCTTTTGGTTGGGACAAATCGGAGAAGGAAAAGATGTATAGCTGGAAAGAACTTTTGGAAATAGTCAATGGAGAGATTGCCCGGATGCCTTTCGGGCGTAAGCCGGCAGAACTCTATGCGCCGATACGTTACGTGCTGTCAATGGGGGGCAAGCGCATCCGTCCGGTGCTGATGCTCATGGCCTACAACTTGTATAAGGAAGATGTGGAACGCATCCTCTCACAAGCATTGGGCTTCGAGGTTTACCATAACTACACCTTGCTGCACGATGACCTGATGGACCGCGCAGACATGCGCCGCGGCAAACCTACGGTGCACCGGAAATGGAATGACAACACCGCCGTGCTGAGCGGCGACTCCATGCTGGTGATGGCCTACCGCTATATGCTGGCGGGCTGCCCGGAACACAAGGTGGCCGCGATTCTGGGGCTTTTTACGGAGACGGCACTCGAAATAGGCGAGGGGCAGCAGTATGACATGGGCTTTGAACATCGCAATGATGTCACGGAAGCGGAATACATCGAGATGATACGCCTGAAGACTTCCGTGCTGCTGGCTTGTGCACTGAAAGCCGGTGCGATGCTGGCCGATGCGCCGGAGCAGGATGCTACGCTGCTCTATCGTTTTGGGGAGAGCCTGGGGCTGGCTTTCCAGTTGCAGGATGACTATCTGGACGTGTACGGCAATCCGCAGGTGTTCGGTAAGAACGTGGGCGGCGACATCCTCTGTAACAAAAAGACTTATATGCTGATCAATGCTTTCTGCCGGGCCGATGGCGCAGACCGCGCGGCGCTGGAGCAATGGATGGCTAGGGATGCCGGCACTTACGAACCGGCGGAGAAGATTGCCGCCGTGACGGCCCTGTATGACAAACTGGGCATAAGGGAACTGTGCGACGGGAAAATCCGTTCCTATTTCAACCAGGCACGCCGGGTGTTGGAGCAGGTGGCCCTGCCCGAAGACCGTAAAGCCCCCCTGTGGGACATGGCCATGAGCCTGATGGACCGCAAATCCTGAAACGTGATGATGAGGATCATCGACACCCATTCCCATTTGTATGACGAAGTTTTTTCCGGCGACCTGGAAGACGTGGTGGAACGTGCCCGCGGACGACAGGTGGAAAAAGTATTCTTGCCCAACACCGGCGAGGAGACGGTGGAACCGATGTTGTCCCTGTGTGCCCGTTGGCCGGGTTTCTTTTACCCCATGCTGGGTTTGCATCCAACGGATGTGGATGCCGGCTACGGTGCGGTTCTCGACCGCATGGAACGTCTGTTGGCCGACAAGGCGCACCCTTTCATCGGTATCGGGGAAGTGGGGCTGGACTACTATTGGGACCGTACTTTCTGCAAGGAACAAAAGGACGCGCTGGTGCGACAGGTGGAATGGGCCGTGGCCCGTGGCCTGCCCCTGATGCTTCACACCCGTTCGGCCCACAAGGAGATGGTGGAGCTTTTGTCCCCTTATAAGAATAAAGGTATAAGCGGGGTGTTCCACAGTTTCTGCGGGACGGCGGAAGAGGCCATGGAACTTTTGTCGTTCGAGGGGTTCATGCTTGGGATTAACGGTGTACTGACTTTTCGGAAGTCCGGCTTGCCGGAAACACTCCGCCGCGTGCCGCCCGGACGGGTAGTGGTGGAGACGGATGCCCCCTACCTAGCTCCTGTGCCGTTCAGGGGGCGTCGTAACGAAAGTGCCTACGTATTTCATACTTTGGAGAAACTGGCGGAGGTCTATGGCATGACGTTGGAGGAGATGGCGGAGAAAACCCGTGAGAATGCTTTAAAAGTGTTTCCGGGAGCCGTCTGAAAGGGAATTTCGGTATAAAAAATAGCTTTTTTTGACGTTGGAGTGAACTTTTTTTGCAGTGTATGGTGATAGTCCAGAAAAAAAAGAATATTTTTGTACCTGAAAACGGAGGCATATCGCTTTTTTTTGTAAATTGCACCCGTTTTCCGAAGGAGAGATGCTCGAGTGGCTGAAGAGGCACGCCTGGAAAGCGTGTATGCGTCTAAAGCGCATCGGGGGTTCGAATCCCCCTCTCTCCGCAACCTACAAGAAGAATGTAAATTAAAAATAATAATTAATCTTAAAAATTTAGACACACAATGAAAAAGTTATTTGCAGTTATTGCGATGTTTGGAATGCTTGCATTCGGTGCGACTCAGTCATTGATGGCACAGGATGATGTTACTGCCGCTGTTGATGATTCTGTGGCCGTTGCAGAAGACAGTGCTGCGGTCGAGGAATTCATGGCAGCGGATGATGAAGCTGCAATGGAAGAACCTGTCGCTTCGATAGAAGAGGAGAGTATCCACAAGGAACTCAAGACGAAGTTCATCGAGGGTGATGCAGGCTTCATGTCGTTGGTGGCCATCGCCTTGGTGTTCGGTTTGGCTTTCTGCATTGAGCGTATCATCTACCTGAGCCTTGCTGAAATCGATTCCAAGAAGTTGTTGGCCCAGATTGAAGAGAAACTGAATGCCGGTGACTTGGAAGGTGCGAAGGCGATTTGCCGTGACACCCGCGGTCCCATTGCTTCCATTTGCTACCAAGGCTTGATGCGCTTCAATGATGGCGTGGAAGATGTGGAGCGTTCCATTACGGCGTATGGCAGTGTGCAGGCCAGCTATCTGGAGCAGGGGTGCTCGTGGGTAACGTTGTTCATCGCGATGGCTCCGTCACTCGGATTCTTGGGTACGGTGATTGGTATGGTGATGGCATTCGATGACATCCAGGCTGCAGGTGATATTTCTCCGACCATTGTGGCAGGCGGTATGAAGGTCGCCCTGATCACGACTATCTTTGGTATTATCGTGGCTCTGATTCTTCAGGTGTTCTACAACTACATCCTGTCAAAGATTGAAACTATCACGGCGAACATGGAAGAAGCTACCATCTCTTTGCTGGATATGTGCATGAAGTATAACTTGAAAAAGTAAGAGACGGTCATGGCTGCTAAAAAGTATATGACTTCATTTTATGTCCTGTATGCCTGCTTTGCGATTATCATCTTGGTTTTCGCGGCGTTCTTCGGATACAGGTATAATAATGAAGAAAACGGTTTGAATGCTCCCTATTGTACGGAAGGGCTGATGTGGCTCATGTACGGGATGTTTGCAGTGACGCTTGTATTGGGCATCTGGAGCGTTATCAAAAGTGTCCGGCTTTCCATGAAGTCGAGCGGTGGTAACATCAGCGGTGTGCCCGGTGGTAAGATTGTGGCATTCTCTTTTGGGATGATGTTCGTTTCATTGCTGATTGGTTTGTTGTGCAATCTGGACGAGGCTGATTTCGTGGCAGCCGATGGTACGGTGACTCCGGGCTATCTGGTCACGGTGACGGATATGTTCCTTGTTTCTACTTATATCCTGTTGGTGTTCACGACTATTGCCATGCTGGTAAACATGACGGGATTCTTCAAGAAAAGGAGTTAAGTAGGCTTTTAAAAAGAGAAAAGAATGGGAAGCAAAAAAAGAAAAGTTCCTGGAATTAATGCAAGTTCTACAGCGGATATTTCTTTCATTCTGCTCATCTTCTTCCTCGTGACGACTTCCATGGATACGGATTCCGGCTTGGCAAGACGTTTGCCGCCTCCGCCGGAGAACGAACAGAATGAGGCCGAACTCGATGTGAAGGAACGTAATGTGCTGTTTGTGAAAGTCAATGCTGCGGGGACGATCATGTGTGGCAAGGACATCATTGACATAAGTGAATTGTGCAATCGCGCCAAGGTGTTTGTCAAGAACGAGAATGATGACCCGAACCTGCCGGAGAGGCATGTCAAAAATATCCCGTTGTTGGGTAATTGTGCCGTGACCGACAAACATGTGATTTCCGTACAGACCGACCGTGGTACGAGCTATGACGTCTATTTCCAGGTGCAAAATGAGCTGGTTCGTGCCTACAATGAATTGCGTGATGAATTGAGCAAGGAGAGGTTCGGACGGATATATTCGGCCTTGGATGATGAACACCAGTTTGCCATTCGTGAATATTATCCGCAGAAAATATCCGAGGCAGAACCGAAAAATTATGGAGGAACAGAATAATGGGACGGTTTAATAAAGGTGGTGGCAGGGAGATGCCGGAGTTGAATACCTCTTCACTTCCGGACTTGATATTCTCCATCTTGTTCTTCTTCATGATTGTGACTTCAATGCGTGAGGTTGAATTGAAAGTGCAGTTTACAGTTCCCTCCGGAACAGAGTTGGAAAAGTTGGAAAAGAAGTCGGTGGTTTCTTTCATTTATGTGGGACCTCCTGCATTACACCTGCGGGCGGCGATGGGTTCGGGAACACGAATCCAACTGAATGACAGGTTCGCCGAACCGGCAGAAGTCATGGATTTCGTTGCAGAAGAGCGTACGCGAATGTATGACCAGGCTGCTCAGGTGATTTCTTTGAAAGTAGATCAGAAGACGCAGATGGGTATCGTGACAGATATTAAACAGGTGTTACGAAAGTCATGGGCTTTGAAGATCAACTATTCTGCAGCTAAACGCAACTGATGATAGCATCAGATAATGAATGAAGTGCACCCCAAAAGTTAGACACAAAACTTTTGGGGTGTATTATTTGGGTTCTGTCACTCATAATATAAGTGAATAACTCGATTTGTATGCTGCTGCACTTTAACATTCGATACGCTCTAAATTTCTGATATAACTTTAAATCTCTCTACTATGCCTACGAACAAAAATGCAATGACACGCTATAAGATACTCGATGAACTTCTTAGCAACCATTATCACAATTATTCTCTCAATGACTTGACGGAAGAAGTGAATAAGCGGCTGGTAGAGATGTATCCGGATGGAGATGGCGTTGTGCGCCGCACAATTGAAAAGGATATTTATTATCTGGAATATGAAGGCCCATTTATTGTAGAAATAGAACGGTATACTGTTCCATGCTACGATAATGAAAAGCAGAAGTCAAGTTTGAAGCAATGTTTAAGGTATACGGATCCTTCATTTTCTATTTTTAAGAAGGAAATGACATCTGATGAGGAGTATCTTTTGCGTGAGGCTCTATCTCTACTCGGACAGTTTGACGGCTTGCCAAACTTGGATGCCTTGGAAAGATTGCGCCTTGGATTGGGCATAAAAAAGAATGACCGTAAAATAATCTCATTCACCAAAAATCCATTGGAGAATTCCAATCTGCTTGGCGAATTATTTACTGCTATAGCCCAACAGCAAGTAATTGAACTGCATTATCATGTTTTTTCTGCATCGAATGACATTAGGAAAGTTACCCTTTCCCCGTATTTGCTGAAGGAATATAACAGTTACTATGTTTGCATACACTGACAGCGGTTAACGCGCGAAAAGCATATGA
>CAZGSE010000018.1:0-51966 GCA_964528135.1 uncultured Paraprevotella sp.
AATGAAGTCAGCCCTAATTTTATGGCCTTGAAAAATTTATATCGGACAGTAATGACTTTTAATAGCGAAATATTTTGTTTTTAAACATTTCTTTGCGATATTTGCAAAGTTAAGGTAGAAAGAGTATGCAGAATTTATATTAAAACACCTAATATCGTTGAAGTATGGCTGATACATTAGAAGTGAAAGAGCTGGACCAGGTGGTGGTCCGTTTCTCAGGTGACTCCGGCGACGGTATGCAGTTGGCCGGAAACATATTCTCCACGGTTTCTGCAACGGTGGGGAATGACATTTGTACGTTTCCCGATTATCCGGCGGACATCCGCGCGCCGCAAGGCGCACTGACGGGTGTGTCCGCGTTCCAGGTGCATATCGGGGCGGGGCGTGTCTATACGCCGGGCGACAAATGCGACGTGTTGGTGGCCATGAATGCCGCCGCGCTCAAGACGCAATACAAGTATGCCAAGCCTACGGCTTGCATCATATTGGATACGGATTGCTTCCAGGCCAAGGATTTGCAGAAGGCTGCTTTTGCCACGGACAATCCCATCGAGGAGCTGGGCATCAAGAATGATGTCATTGCGGCTCCCATAACGCAGATGGTGAAAGACTGCCTGGCGGATTCCGGGATGGACAACAAGTCGGTGCTGAAGTGCCGCAACATGTTCGCCGTGGGATTGGTCTGCTGGCTGTTCAACCGCGACATAGAAATCGCGTTCGGCATGCTACGCGAGAAGTTTGCCCGTAAGCCGGCCGTGGCCGAAGCCAACATCAAGGTGGTGCAGGCCGGATATGACTATGGGGCCAACACCCATGCTTCGGTGGCGCACACTTACCGGGTGGAGTCGAAGACCAAGAAGCCGGGAAAGTATATGGACATCATGGGCAACAAGGCCACGGCCTACGGCTTTATCGCCGCGGCGGAGAAGGCCGGCAAACAGTTGTTCCTGGGTTCTTACCCGATTACGCCGGCCACGGACGTGCTGCACGAGCTGTCCAAGCACAAGAGCCTTGGGGTGATTACGGTGCAGTGCGAGGACGAGATAGCCGGCTGCGCCTCGTCTGTCGGGGCGGCCTTTGCCGGTGCGCTGGCCGTCACTTCCACTTCCGGCCCCGGCATCTGCCTGAAGTCGGAGGCCATGAACCTGGCCGTCATCACCGAGCTGCCGCTGGTGGTGCTGGACGTGCAACGCGGCGGCCCCTCCACCGGATTGCCCACCAAGAGCGAGCAGACCGACCTGTTGCAGGTGCTGTTCGGCCGTAACGGCGAGTCGCCCATGCCGGTGATTGCCGCCACGTCGCCCACCAACTGTTTCGATGCGGCCTATTATGCGTCCAAGATGGCACTGGAGCACATGACACCGGTGGTGCTGCTCACGGATGCCTTTGTGGCCAACGGTTCCGGGGCGTTCAAGTTGCCTGACCTGGACGAATATCCGGCCATCAACCCGCCATACGTCACGTCGGAAATGGCCGGCCAATATACGCCTTACATGCGTAGCCCTGAGACATTGGTGCGCTACTGGGCGCTTCCCGGACAGGAGGGTTACATGCACATCCTCGGCGGATTGGAGAAAGACGGCCGTACGGGTGCCATCAGCACCGACCCGGAGAACCACGACCGGATGTGCCGTGTGCGTGCGGAAAAAGTGGCCCGCATTCCGGTGCCGGATGTTGAGGTGCAGGGATGCGTAGATGATGCCGAACTGCTGGTGGTGGGCTTCGGCGGTACATACGGCCATCTGCATTCGGCCATGGACGAGATGATCGCCTCCGGCAAGAAAGTGGCTTTGGCGCATTTCTCTTACCTGAACCCGTTGCCGGCCAACACGGCTGCCGTGTTGAAAAGGTATGCCAAGGTGGTGGTGGCCGAGCAGAACCTCGGACAGTTTGCCGCTTACCTGCGCATGAAAGTGGACGGCTTCGTGCCTTACCGGTTCAACCAGGTCAAGGGCCAGCCTTTTGTCGTGAGCGAACTGGTGGAAGCCTTTACGGAGATTTACAACAAGTAGTCTAACCCTTTAGAAAACAGAATCATGAGCGAATATACAGCAAAAGATTACAAGAAGGGACAGCCGCGCTGGTGTCCCGGATGCGGGGACCACTTTTTCCTGTCTTCCCTGCACAAGGCTATGGCAGAGATCGGGGTGCCTCCCCATCAGATTGCCGTCATTTCCGGTATCGGTTGCTCCAGCCGTTTGCCTTATTATATGAACACGTATGCCATGCAGACCATCCACGGGCGTGCGGCTGCCATCGCCACGGGGTGCAAGGTGGCCAATCCCGGCATCGCGGTGTGGCAGATTTCCGGCGATGGAGACGGGCTGGCTATTGGCGGCAACCATTTCATCCATGCCATCCGTCGTAATGTGGATCTCAATATGGTGCTGTTGAACAACCGCATCTATGGGCTTACCAAGGGGCAGTATTCTCCCACGTCGCCGCGCGGCTTCGTCAGCAAGTCGTCTCCCTACGGGACGGTGGAAGATCCTTTTAACCCGGCGGAACTTTGCTTCGGGGCCCGCGGCCACTTCTTCGCCCGTGCCGTGGCGACGGATGCGGCCGGTACGGTGGAGGTGCTGAAAGCTGCCTACTGCCATAAAGGGGCATCGGTTTGCGAAATCCTCCAGAACTGTGTGATTTTCAATGATGGTACGCACGACTCTGTTTATTCGAAAGACGGCAGGGCGAAGAATGCCATTTATCTGGAACATGGGCAGCCCATGCTGTTCGGCGAGCACAAGGAATACGGCTTGGTGCAGGAAGGTTTCGGCCTGAAAGTGGTGAAGCTGGGTGAGAATGGCGTCACGGAGAAAGACATCCTGGTGCATGACGCCCACTGTGAGGACAACACCCTGCACCTGAAGTTGGCTCTGATGGAAGGGCCGGACTTCCCGGTGGCATTGGGTGTGATTCGCGATGTCGAAGCACCTACCTATGACGAGGCCGTGCAACAGCAGATTGAGGAAGTGAAAGCCCGGAAACCTTACCACAACTTCAAGGAATTGCTTTACACCAACGACATCTGGGAAGTGAAGGAATAATGCCTTTCCGGCATGCTTCCGGATGCGGGGGCATCCCATACAATCCGCCCGGCGGGAACATCTTGTAAACAAGTTTCCCGCCGGGCGGATGCTGTTTCGTGGGCGGACTACAACTTTTCGCCGTAAGCCAGGTCGCCTGCGTCGCCCAGTCCGGGAACGATGTACATGTGTTCGTTCAGGTCCGGGTCGATGGCTCCGCACCACAAGGTGTAGTCTGTGTCCTCGAATGCCTTGAGCAGATAGTCCACTCCCTGTTGGCTGGCAATGGCACAGCAGAGGTGCACTTTCCCCGGTAAGCCTTTTGTTTCGAGGGCTTTCAGTCCCAGTTCCATGCTTCCGCCGGTGGCCAGCATAGGGTCAGCGATGATGAGCGTCTTGCCCGTCAGGTCCGGAGCGGCCATATATTCGATGTGTATGCCCACTTCATGGCATTCCTTGTCCTTGTAGAAACGGTAAGCCGACACGAAAGCGTTGTCGGCCTCCTCAAACACGTTCAGGAACCCTTGGTGGAACGGCAATCCGGCACGGAAAATGGTACCCAGCACGATATGGTCGCTGTAAAGCCGGGTCTGTGCGGTGCCCAACGGGGTTTGTATGTCCGTGGTCTTGTAGTCCAGCGTGCGGCTGATTTCATAGGCCATGACTTCGCCGATGCGTTCCAGGTTGCGGCGGAACCTGGCTCTGTTTTTCTGTATGTCCACATCGCGCAGCTCGGCCGTATAAGTGTTGACAACCGTCTGTAATTCTGCAAAGTTAATAACTTTCATAATGTCCCTGTTTGTTCGTAAATGTAAGGCAAAAGTAACAAAAAGTTCCCGGAAATGTCAACTCTGTTTGACAAATAATATTGATGGTTTGCTGCTTTTTGGAATTTTAACAGTAGGCAGTTTTTGAATTAAGAAAAATAATATGTCGAAAATTTCTAATGCACACATTTCTTTGTAATTTTGTCAGCGCAAAAACGGAAGCGTCATAACAAGGAATTGAATTCTAACCAAATATTTATTTTTAAGTAAAATGGCAAATTTAGATTTGAGTAAGTACGGTATTACCGGTACTGTGGAAATCCTCCACAATCCGTCCTACGACGTATTGTTCCAGGAGGAAACCAAAGCTGGTTTGGAAGGTTTTGAAAAAGGTCAGGTAACAGAGTTGGGTGCTGTGAACGTGATGACGGGTATCTACACCGGCCGTTCGCCCAAGGATAAGTTTATCGTAAAGGATGCTACTTCCGAGAACACTGTATGGTGGACTTCTGAAGAATATAAGAATGACAACAAGCCGGTTACGACGGAGGCTTGGAACGTATTGAAGGATTTGGCTGCCAAGGAACTTTCGGGCAAGCGGCTGTTCGTTGTGGACGCTTTCTGCGGTTCTAACGCTGCTACCCGTCTGAAAGTGCGCTTCATCATGGAAGTGGCATGGCAGGCACATTTCGTGACGAACATGTTCATCCGTCCGACGGCTGAGGAACTGGCCGACTTCGGTGAGCCTGACTTCGTGGTTTACAACGCTTCGAAAGCAAAGGTGGAGAACTACAAGGAACTGGGCCTGAACTCAGAGACGGCTGTAGTGTTCAATCTGACCACCAAGGAGCAGGTAATCCTGAACACCTGGTACGGCGGTGAGATGAAGAAAGGCATGTTCTCTATGATGAACTATTACAACCCCCTGCGTGGTATTGCTTCGATGCACTGCTCGGCCAATACCGACATGGAGGGCAAGAGTTCTGCCATCTTCTTCGGCCTATCCGGAACAGGTAAGACCACTTTGTCAACAGACCCCAAGCGCCTGCTGATTGGCGACGATGAACACGGCTGGGACAATGAAGGCGTGTTCAACTATGAGGGCGGTTGCTATGCAAAGGTCATCAATCTGGACAAAGAGTCTGAGCCGGACATCTACAATGCCATCAAGCGCGATGCCCTGCTGGAGAATGTGACTGTGGACGCCGAAGGCAAGATTGATTTCGCCGACAAGAGCGTAACGGAGAACACCCGTGTGTCTTATCCCATCTATCACATCGAGAATATCGTTAAGCCCATCTCCAAGGGTCCTCACGCCAAGCAGGTTATCTTCCTGTCTGCTGACGCATTCGGTGTCCTGCCTCCCGTGTCCATCCTGGATCCGAACCAGGCCCAGTACTACTTCCTTTCTGGTTTCACGGCCAAGTTGGCAGGTACGGAGCGTGGCATCACTGAGCCTACGCCGACGTTCTCGGCTTGTTTCGGTGCCGCTTTCCTGAGCCTGCATCCTACGAAGTATGCCGAAGAGCTGGTGAAGAAGATGGAAATGACCGGTGCGAAGGCTTATCTGGTGAACACCGGTTGGAACGGAACGGGCAAACGTATCTCCATCAAGGATACGCGTGGTATTATCGATGCCATCCTGGACGGTTCCATCGACAAGGCTCCGACCAAGACCATTCCTTACTTCGATTTCGTGGTTCCCACGGAGCTGCCGGGTGTTGATCCCAAGATCCTCGACCCGCGCGACACTTACGCCGATGCTGCGGAATGGAACAAGAAGGCAGAAGATCTGGCCAACCGTTTCATCAAGAACTTTGCGAAATTCACGGGCAACGAAGCCGGAAAGGCACTGGTTGCTGCCGGCCCGAAGCTCTAACCATACAGCATCCTGTATGCATGGAATCAATGCCTGTCCGCTATGCGGGCGGGCATTTTTTTATGTAATGTTTCCAAACTTCGAGGATTATCTCTACTTTTGTGAGTTGAAAAATCCAATTATTTGACGATGAGGAAAACAGTGTCTTTTCTTTTGTGGCTGGTGATGGTGCTGCCGCTTTGCGCACAGTTTCAGGAACCGGTGGAATTTTCCGTATCGCAAAGGTTCTTGTCCGACTCGGAATTCGAGGTGGTTTTTACGGGAAAGGCCGATGCCGGGTGGCATGTATATTCCACGGACATTCCGGAAGGCGGGCCGACCCCGGCCACCATCACGTTCGAGGAGCAAGCCGGTGCGGAGCCTGTGGGGCCGTTGCAGGCGCGTGGCGAGGTGCATACGGCTTTCGATGAACTGTTTGGCATGGAGGTGGGCTACATGGAGAACACGGCCGTGTTCTCGCAGAAGATGCGTATAACGGCCACGACCTACTCTGTGAAAGGATATTTGAACTACGGCGCGTGCAATGATGAGAGCTGCCTGCCTCCCACCGATGTGGCGTTCGCTTTCTCCGGAACGGGCCGGCCGGCAACGGGGGGAGGCCATGCGGCTGACGGGAAGGCTGCGGCCGCAACCGCCGGGAAACCGGCGGGAAAAGCGGCAACCGGGGAGGAGGCCGTAGCCCAAATGCCGGGCGACACCCTTCCCGTTGCAGTCGTGGTTCCGGCCGTGGAGACTGCTGCGGCACCTGTCGTAACCTCCGGCGGCTATTGGAGTCCGGTCACCGATGAACTGGCCGTCTTTGGCGGGGAGGCTTCCCATGCTGCCGGCCAGGCGTGGTGGAAAATCTTCCTGTCGGGTTTCCTGGGCGGGCTGGTGGCACTGCTCACCCCTTGTGTATGGCCTGTTATCCCGATGACCGTGAGCTTTTTCCTGAAACGTTCGGGCAACAGGCGCAAGGGTATCCGCGAGGCAGCCGTTTATGGTGCCGCCATCGTGGTGATATACGTCTCTCTGGGATTGGTGGTTACGGGCATTTTGGGTGCCAGCGCGCTGAATGCGCTCTCCACCAATGCCGTGTTCAACCTCTTCTTCTTCCTGCTGTTGTTGGTGTTTGCCGCCAGCTTTTTCGGTGCGTTCGAGATTACCTTGCCTTCATCGTGGAGCAATGCCGTGGACCGTAAGGCCTCGTCCACTACCGGCCTGCTGAGCATTTTCCTGATGGCTTTCACGTTGGCCCTGGTGTCTTTCTCCTGCACCGGCCCCATCATCGGTTTCCTGCTGGTGGAGGTTTCCGCTTCGGGGAGCATCCTGTCGCCTGCAATCGGCATGTCGGGGTTCGCCATAGCCCTGGCTTTGCCTTTCACGCTCTTCGCCATGTTCCCCGCCTGGCTCAAGGCATTGCCCAAGTCCGGCAGCTGGATGAACTGCGTGAAGGTTACGCTGGGCTTCTTGGAGCTGGCTTTTGCCCTGAAGTTCCTGTCGGTGGCAGACCTGGCCTACGGCTGGCATATCCTAGACCGCGAGGTGTTCCTCAGCCTGTGGATTGTGATTTTCGCCTTGCTGGGCACTTATCTGGCGGGGTGGCTGCGCTTCCCCCACGAAGAGGACGGGGAGGGCGAATCCGGCCATGCTGTCCGGCACACGCCGGTGCCGCGTTTTTTCATGGCCTTGGCCTCGTTTGCCTTTGCCCTCTATATGCTGCCCGGCCTGTGGGGTGCCCCGCTGAAGGCCGTCAGCGCGTTCGCGCCGCCGATGGATACCCAGGACTTCAGCCTGTATGAAAACCACGTGGAGGCCCGTTTCACGGACTATGAAGCGGGCATGGACTATGCCCGCAGGCAGGGTAAGCCTGTGCTGGTGGACTTCACGGGATACGGTTGTGTGAACTGCCGGAAGATGGAGCTGGCCGTGTGGTCGGACCGGCGGGTGGCCGGCCTCATGCAGGATGACTATGTTGTGATATCGTTGTATGTGGACGACAAGACAAGGCTGCCCGAACCCGTCGGGGTGAACGAGAACGGACGGGAGCGCACGTTGCGCACGGTGGGCGACAAGTGGAGCTATCTGCAGCGCAGCAAGTTCGGGGCGAATGCCCAGCCTTTCTATGTGTTGCTCGACAATGAAGGGCGGCCGTTGAACGGCTCCTATGCCTATGACGAAGACGCCGGCAGGTTTGTAAGTTTCCTGCAGACGGGACTGAAAAACTACAAGGACAGATAAGGCCGGGTGGCATGCAAGCTCCTCCCTTTTTCCCGTCCGGCGGCCTTTTTTACGTTATGCAAAAAGGTTCCTGGCACATTCCGCTGTATGCCGGATGTTTGTGCGGAAAGCGGTGGCCGTCCTTGCGCAAGGACAGTTGTTGTTTTGCGCAAGGACGCCGCTTTTTCCCGGCTAAATGTTTTTTGGGACAATTCCGTTCCCGCTTTCTTCTTGCTGTTGCCTTGTAATGTTTTGGTTCCAAGAGGTTTGTGTTTTGCGTGAAAACAGAAACGGAAAATTCCGCCATAAAAAGTGGGGGAAAAGTTTGCACGTGAAGTCCAAAAGGCATACCTTTGCCGCTGTCCAGGTGCCTTGGCCGTCATCCGGCGGCCGGGGTGAAAAGGGAACGGGGTGTAAATCCCCGACAGGCCCGCTGCTGTGAGCTTCGTTGTTTTGCGCCTCCTTGGCCCGCATATCCACTGTTTCGGCCGCCGAAACGGGAAGGACGGGAGGCAGGAGCAAGTCAGAAGACCTGCCTGGACACACGCCGTCCGGCATCCCTCGCGGATCAGGGAAGGACGGCAACGAGAGAACAAACCGATTAGGAACAGGTACGAACCGGCCGGTGGGCGACAGGCTCCTTTGCAAGGCAGAGGGGCAGGCATTTCCCGCCCCGGAAAACAAGGATTGACATGATACAGACTGTAGTGAAAAGGGACGGGCGCATCGTGGGGTTCAATGCGCAGAAAATCGGCGACGCCGTGCGCAAGGCGATGGTGCACACCGAGGCCGGTGTGGATGAGAATCTGATACACCTGATTTGCGGGCGCGTGGGCAACCGCGGGCGGGCGCAGATGACGGTGGAAGAAATCCAGGACGCCGTGGAGATGGAACTGATGAAGAGCCGGCGCAAGGACGTGGCGCAGAAATACATTGCCTACCGCAACCAACGCAGCATCGCCCGGAAGGCCAAGACGCGCGACATCTTCCTGGAAATCATCAACATCAAGTCGAACGATGTGACCCGCGAGAACGCCAACATGAACGCCGACACGCCGGCCGGCATGATGATGAAGTTCGCCAGCGAGACCACCAAACCGTTCGTGGACGATTATCTGTTGGGCGAGGAGGTGAAAGAGGCTGTCAGGGACAACTACCTGCACATCCACGACAAGGACTATTATCCCACCAAGAGCCTGACTTGCGTGCAGCACCCGCTCGATAGGATTCTGGCGCACGGCTTCTCGGCGGGGCACGGCGCGTCGCGTCCCGCCAAACGCATAGAGACGGCCAGCATATTGGCTTGCATCTCCATGGAAACGGCGCAGAACGAGATGCACGGCGGGCAGGCCATCCCGGCGCTGGACTTCTACCTGGCTCCCTACGTGCGCGCCAGCTTTATCGAGGAACTGAAAGTGCTGGAGGAGTTGTACGCGGCCGATTATTCGGCTTTGTACCACCGGCCGGTGGACGACTTCCTGACCCGCCCGCTGGACGGCCTTTCGGGCGAGGAACGCATCCTGCAGCATGCCATGAACAGGACCGTGGGGCGCGTGCACCAGGCCATGGAGGCTTTCATACACAACATGAACACGATACATTCCCGCGGCGGCAACCAGGTGGTGTTCAGTTCCGTGAACTACGGGACGGACATCTCTGCCGAAGGGCGTTGCGTCATCCGCGAAATCCTGCGTAGCACCTACGAGGGGGTGGGCAACGGCGAGACGGCTATCTTTCCCATCCAGATATGGAAGAAGAAAAAGGGGGTGAACTATCTGCCAACCGACCCCAACTACGACCTTTATCGGTATGCCTGCAAGGTGACCGCTCGCCGTTTTTTCCCCAATTTCATCAATCTGGATGCCACGTTCAACCGGCATGAGGACTGGCGTGCGGACGACCCCAGGCGTTACCTGTACGAGACGGCCACGATGGGTTGCCGCACGCGCGTGTTTGAAAACCGTTTCGGCCCCAAGACATCGGTGGGGCGCGGCAACGTTTCGTTCTCCACGCTCAACATCGTGCGCCTGGCCGTGGAGTGCATGCCCATAGCCGACAAGGACAAACGCATCGCCCGTTTCTTTGCCCGGCTCGACCATCTGCTGGAAGTCGCGGCCCGCCAGTTGCACGAACGGATGGAGTTCCAGAAGACGGCCTTTGCCAAGCAGTTCCCTTTGGTGATGAGCGCACTCTGGTTGGGGAGCGACACCTTGAAGCCGGACGACACCATCGCCCCCGTCATCGACCAAGGCACGCTGGGCATTGGTTTCATCGGGCTGGCGGAATGCCTGGTGGCCCTGGTGGGCAGGCATCACGGCGAGTCGGAGGAGGCGCAGGCGCTGGGGCTGCGCATCGTGGCCCGCATGCGCGACCGCGCCAATGAGTTTTCTGAACTTTACCGCCATAACTACAGTGTGCTGGCCACGCCCGCCGAGGGGCTGGCCGGGCGGTTCACCCGCGCCGACCGCAAGAAGTTCGGCAACCTGCCGGGCATCACCGACCGTGAGTATTACACCAACTCCAGCCACGTGCCGGTCTATTACAAATGCAGTGCGCGCCACAAGGCCGAGGTGGAAGCACCCTATCACGACCTGACCCGCGGCGGGCACATCTTTTATGTGGAAATCGACGGCGATGCCACCCACAACCCGGAGGCCGTCATGCGGGTGGTGGACATGATGGACCGCTATAACATGGGTTATGGCTCGGTGAACCACAACCGCAACCGCTGCATGGATTGCGGCTATGAGAGTGCGGCGGAGGGGCTGGAGGTATGCCCCGGTTGCGGCGGCAGGCATATCGACCGCCTGCAACGCATCACCGGTTATCTGGTGGGTACTACCGGACGTTGGAACAAGGCCAAGCTGGCGGAGCTGAACGACCGGGTGGTGCATGGAAACTGACGGGGGGCAGGCCATGATTTCCGTTATCAGGATAGTGGAGGACACCACGGTGGACGGGCCGGGGTTCCGCACCGCGGTCTATGCCGCAGGTTGCCCTAACGCCTGCCCCGGCTGCCACAACCCGCAGTCGTGGGACGTGGCGGCGGGGCGCATGATGACCACGGAGGACATCATGCGGGTTATCCGTGCCGACGAGTTTGCCGATGTCACCTTCAGCGGGGGCGACCCCATGTTCCAACCCGAAGGCTTTGCCGAGCTGGCGCGGGCGGTGAAGCATGAGACCGGCAAGAACATCTGGTGCTACACGGGCTATACCTTTGAGGCCTTGCGGGACGGGCACAATCGCAGCCGGGCGGAACTGTTGCGGTATATCGACGTGCTGGTGGACGGCCCGTATGTCGAGGCGCAGCGTGACGAAAGCCTCCTGTTCCGCGGCAGCCGCAACCAGCGCCTGATAGACGTGCAGGCTTCCCTGCGTGAGGGGCGGGTGGTGCTGTATGCTGCCTTGCCGTAGCCGTGCACCAAGTGCGGTTCGGTGCGCTTTTTCAGTCCTCTTTCATATCTTTATCGCAAAGAAAAAACATTTTCTTTATCCTGCCGTTGTGAAATCTCGCGGGTTTTATCTAAATTTGCGCATATTGTCTTACCTCTTTAACAGAACATACGGACATGGCCAGATTCATCAACCCTTTCACCGACATCGGCTTCAAGCGCATCTTCGGGCAGCCCCTCCACAAGGATCTGCTCATAGACTTCCTCAACGGCCTGCTGGAAGGAGAGAAACGCATCATCGACATCACGTTCCTCGACAAGGAACTGCTGCCGGAGTTTACCGGAGACCGCGGACTCATCTATGATGTCTATTGCACCAACGAGGACGGAGAGCAGTTCATCGTGGAAATGCAGAACCGCGAACAGATCTACTTCCGTGAACGGGCACTCTTCTACCTCTCACAGGCCGTGGCGCGGCAAGGGGAACAGACTGGAAATTCAATCTCAAGGCCGTTTATGGCGTATTCTTCATGAACTTCCAGCTCAAGGGCATCATGCCCGACAAGTTGCGTACAGACGTGGTGCTGGCTGACCGGGACACCCACCGGGAGTTTTCCGACAAGCTGCGCTTTATCTTCCTGCAGCTGCCCTGCTTCAGAAAAGAGGAGGACGAATGCGAGAACGATTTTGAACGTTGGATTTATGTACTCAAGAACATGGAAACACTGCACAGACTGCCTTTCAAGGCACGCAAGGCCGTATTCGAGAAACTGGAACAGATTGTAGATATTGCCGCCCTCTCCAAGGAAGAGCGCATGAAATACGATGAGAGTATCAAGGTATATCGGGACAGCATGGCCATACTCGAATATGCCAAACAAGACGGATGGAACAAAGGCATCGCCAAAGGATTCGCACAAGGCATGGAACAAGGCTTGGAGCAAGGGATAGAACAGGGGATAGAGCAGGGCCAAAACAAAGAACGGCTGCAGAACGCCCGGAGAATGATTGAGAAAGGATACGCTGCCCAAGATATTGCCGATATCACGGGACTCAGTCTCGGAGAAATCAACGCCTTGGCATCCGACCTCTGATTTTCTTCATAACGTAACGGATGCCTCCATGGGAGGTGCGTTCTACGGCCCCTGTCTTTTTACGCCGCGGGTGGAGAAACTCATGTTCGCAAGAGAATCTTAACACATCAGAACAGTTTTCTCACATCCATCGAAAGAAAATCCTCCGCGCTGATACCTCCATCTCCCACAATAAACGCTGATTGCGGATTAAAAAGTTTGCGGAATTTGTCTAACCCATCCGTTCGTTTTTCCGCATTGTTTTTCACCTCAATGGCTACCACTGAACCTTTCTTGCGCAAAACGAAATCTACTTCATCATCTCGTTCACGCCAATAAAATACCTCAAAACGATGCACGAAAGCTTGACTTACCAGATAGGTACCGATACCTGACTCAAAGATGCGTCCCCATGCCTTACGGTTGAGAATGGCCTGTTCAAAAGTCAACGGGCTATACACCATCTTCAACGCATTGTTATATACCTGCAACTTAGGAATACTGGCACGCCTCCTTGCCATATCTATGCTGAACTTCTGAAGCCCGCAAAGCAATCCGCTTTCATCCAACAGGTTGATGTAACCAGCCAATGTCACCGTATTTCCTGCATCTTGAAGTGAACCTAACATTTTGTTCAACGAAAGCAACTCTCCCGAATAGGCAGCACCCAACTCAAAGGTCTGCCGGAGCAAAGCGGGTTTGCTAATCGGCGTATCCATCAAAATGTCCTTATTGATGGTTGCCTCGATGATGGCCGACTGGATGTATTGGCTAAAACGCTCTTCATTGCCAATCAAGATAGCCGCACCGGGATAACCTCCATAAAACAAGTATTGGTCGAGCGAAAAGCCGAAGCACTCCTTCATTTCCTGATAGCTCCAATGACTCATGCGTATTTCCTCGAATCGTCCAGCCAAAGATTCAGACAATCCCTTTTCCAACAACACACGGCTGCTTCCTAAAAGCAAAACTTTAATATCGCGGTCATGGAACGTATCATCGTCCCACTCCTTTTTCACCACCTCGCTCCAATTGGCAATCTTTTGTATCTCGTCAATTACAAGGATAATGCTTCCCCAGCCTTTGCTCTCTTTCAAGCTGCGCACGGCCGCCCAACAATCAGAAATCCATGCACTGTTCGTAGCCGGAACATTGTCGGCAGAAAAGAACTGGTAAGGCATATCCAAACCTTTCAGTACTTGTTTGACCACCGTTGATTTCCCTATCTGTCGGGCGCCCATAACGACCTGAATGAACTTACGAGGTTCTTTCATGCGTTCTGTTATCAGCTGATATTCCGCGCGTTTGTACATACTATTACATTTTACTCAATGCGATGAAAACTTTTACTCATTGCAAAAATAATACTTTTATTTAAGTAATAATCATGGATTCACAAGAAACATATTATCTTTGCGATAAAGATATGAAGAGGACTGAAAAAGCGAGGCCCCGTCTCCTTGTTCGTGGAGGCGGGGCCTTGTGTAGATGAAGTCTGCGGGCCGGTTACCCGGTTCTCTTATTTCACAACGTATTTCTTGCCGTTGATGATATAGATGCCCTGTGGCAGACCGTTGGTGTCGGTGGCTTTGCCGCGCACCTTTATGCCGCTCAGGGTGTAGATGTCGAACGGCGTGTTGCTGTCCTCGGCCGTGATGCCTGCAACGCCGGTGACCGTCTCGCCGTCCAGGAAGATACGCAGTTGGCTGTCAGCCGTCCCGTCGCTCACTGTGAAGTAGGCTTCGCTGCTGCCCAGCGTATTGTCGGCTTCTCTTCTGACGATGTAGCAGATGTCGTCCTCTTCCGTCATGCCATAGAGGCCTTCCATGTCCATGCCGGCTGTATAGTTTCCGGTGAAGCTGATGAAGCCGTGTGTCACAGTTCCAGGGTCGGCGGCGGTGATGTTGTCCATCGGGAAGTAGCTTGCAGTGCTGTCCGTGGCCTCCTCGAACCGGATCAGGTAGGGGGTGTGGGCTTCCATTTCACCGCTCTCCACCTTTTCAAACTGCAGTGCGTTCTGCCCGTCCTGTTCGGTGTAGTCTGTGAATGCCTGTACTTCTGCTGCGCCGATGGTCTCTGCCGTGGTGGCGTAGGGCAGGCAGATGGTGCTCCACCCGGCCGGGAAACTGCGGCTGAACGTTACGTTGTACAGGCCGTCAGACGGCAGGCTGATGTCCGTGTTGTTGTCGATGACAAGTGACGGGGCGAAAGTTACGTCCACATCCAATGTGCCGTAAACGTCCGGGATGGAGATGGTGGCTGTCAGAAGGCCGTTCTCCTCCGTGGCTTTCAGGGTGGCCGTCACATTGAGTTGGCCTTCTGCGAGCGACAGGTTCTGTGTCTGTTCGTAAGTCACGGTGTTGCCCTCTTCCGTGCGTTCCAGGTTGGTCATCTTGATGTCCCCTACTGCAATGCCGGAGAACGAGAAGTCGCCCAGGAAGAATGAGTAGCTGCCGTCAGCCTCTTCCATCAGCAGGATGGTTTGTTCTGTTGGAGCCGAGTAGCTGCCGTTCAGGCCCACCAGCAGGCTGTTGGTGTATTCCGTTATCTGCTTTGCAGTGCTGAACTGCAGGGTGTATGTGTGTTGGTTAAGGTTCTCTTCGCTCCAGTCGTTCCCTTTGACGGTGATGGTCAGCAGGCCCGTGCCCTCATCGTAGCTCTGCTCGATGGTGGCGGCGCGTCCGTTTGAAGTGCAGGCCAGCAGGCTTTCGTCATAGGTTTTGTCCGACAGGTCGTATGCCGTCTGTCCCTCCACGAGGATGTCCTCACCGTTGTAGGTCAGTGTGTCCAGTTCAGAGTAGTAGATGATTCTGATGCAGTCCACAATCAGGGTGTCGTTTGCCGAGCCTCCGGGGGTGGGGTTGGTGGTCAGCGATGCGAGCATGTACTGTTTTTCGGGTGTTGCCACTCCCGTGTACTCGAACGGTGCCTCGAAGTAGGTCCACTCTTCGGTCTCCGGGACGAGAATGGCGGCCATTGCTATTTTGTGGTCCTCGTAGCCCTCGTCGTTGGATGTTTCGGGGTCACGGTATTCGTATTCATCATGCAGGATGAACTGTCCGCGTCCGTTCTCGCTGCCTCCGGACTTGAACTTGGCATAGAATGATACGGCGTCCGGTGTGCCGGCGAAGAGTAGGCTGTGCGTAGTAGCTGTGGTGTCCGTGAAGTTGTAGTTGGCCGCATTGGCAGGTGTCATGCTCCCCATGTTGACCCTCCCCGTAGTCAGATTGCCGTTGGCGTTGGCAATGATAACTCTGGCCGAGCGAATCAGGACGGCATAGTCGCTTTCGTAGCCCGCAGTCTTTTGTGGGGCTGGCGAACTTGACGCAAAAGATGACCAGGTTCCTCCCGCCGAAGCAAAGGAATTCCACCCGTTGCCCGGCTCGTTCTCGGCAGCCCACTCCTCGAAGTCGGAGTTGGGAATTTGGTAAACGCCTTGCGCTTGTGAGGCAATAAACCCTACGCAGGTTACCATTGTGAGTAATAACTTCTTCATGTTTCTGATTTTTATTATTGATGAATAGTAATTGCCCTGTTTTACCGCCTGCAAAATAAATGATGAATGCCGGCACTTGCCGTCCTTTTCGGTAGGAAAAACGCTTGTTCCGGTAGAGAATACGGTAAAATGGCCGTTTTACCGTTTAGGGTAAATGAATAGCCCCCAAAAGTTTTGTATCTAACTTTTGGGGGCTGTTCAACTTGTAAGCGGATGCGGTGGGATGGCCACCGGCATCGTTACTCACTTTTATTTCTTGATGACTTTCTTGCCGTTTACGATGTAGATGCCGCGCTGTAATCCGTTGAGTGCATCAGCCTTTTCCACATTGCTCTTGATTCGGCTGCCCGACAAGGTGTAAACATCCACTAATTGTTTTGTGCCGTTATCGGCTGCAGTGGCTTGGATGGCTGTGGTGCCGCCGTCACCATCTTCGGCAGTGAAGTCGGTTCCGAATTTCACTTCTATGGTTTGTGAACCAAACGAGATGTCGATGGCGCAGTAGAGCTGCTCGTCCGTGAATTTACCGCTGATGTCAATGGGCAGTCCTGTGGAGAACATTAACGATCCTACCCAGTACGTTACGTCTTCCAGATCTCCATCGGTGATGGTTGCCGTCAAACCCTCTGCGCTGAAGCTCTTATATCCGTCTTCCTGCGTGACTTCGATGTCTTCCACAACGATGGTGCCTATGGGCATGGATTCACCTGCAGATTGCAGGATGAAGTTCTTCAAGATGATGTTGATGTTCCCGCTTTCCAGCTGTTCCATGGTGATGGTAGCTTCGAGGGGGTCGGCGTTGACACCGTCCACGGTGACGATGAGGGTGTCCGTGTAGTCCGTGCTGGTAGCCGTTTCGCCCGTATTCGGTTCATCATCCTCGTTGTCGTTGTCATCCGCAGTGAAGTCTGTTCCGAATTTCACTTCTATGATTTGTGTGGTGAACGAGAGGTCGATGACGCAGTAAAGCTGCTCGTCTGTGAACTTACCGCTGATGTCGATGTCCAGTCCTGTGGAGAACATGAGCGATCCTACCCAGAACGATACGCCTTCCAGGTCCCCGTCAGTGATGGTAGCCGTCTTTCCCTCCACGTTGAAGCTCTTATATCCGTCTTCCTGCGTGACTTCGATGTCTTCCACGACGATGGTGCCTATGGGCATGGATTCACCTGCAGATTGCAGGATGAAGTTCTTCAAGATGATGTTGATGTTCCCGCTTTCCAGCTGTTCCATGGTGATGGTAGCTTCGAGGGGGTCGGCGTTGACACCGTCCACGGTGACGATGAGGGTGTCCGTGTAGTCCGTGCTGGTAGCCGTTTCGCCCGTATTCGGTTCATCATCCTCGTTGTCGTTGTCATCCGCAGTGAAGTCTGTTCCGAATTTCACTTCTATGATTTGTGTGGTGAACGAGAGGTCGATGACGCAGTAAAGCTGCTCGTCTGTGAACTTACCGCTGATGTCGATGTCCAGTCCTGTGGAGAACATGAGCGATCCTACCCAGAACGATACGCCTTCCAGGTCCCCGTCAGTGATGGTAGCCGTCTTTCCCTCCACGTTGAAGCTCTTATATCCGTCTTCCTGCGTGACTTCGATGTCTTCCACGACGATGGTGCCTATGGGCATGGATTCACCTGCAGATTGCAGGATGAAGTTCTTCAAGATGATGTTGATGTTCCCGCTTTCCAGCTGTTCCATGGTGATGGTAGCTTCGAGGGGGTCGGCGTTGACACCGTCCACGGTGACGATGAGGGTGTCCGTGTAGTCCGTGCTGGTAGCCGTTTCGCCCGTATTCGGTTCATCATCCTCGTTGTCGTTGTCATCCGCAGTGAAGTCTGTTCCGAATTTCACTTCTATGATTTGTGTGGTGAACGAGAGGTCGATGACGCAGTAAAGCTGCTCGTCTGTGAACTTACCGCTGATGTCGATGTCCAGTCCTGTGGAGAACATGAGCGATCCTACCCAGAACGATACGCCTTCCAGGTCCCCGTCAGTGATGGTAGCCGTCTTTCCCTCCACGTTGAAGCTCTTATATCCGTCTTCCTGCGTGACTTCGATGTCTTCCACGACGATGGTGCCTATGGGCATGGATTCACCTGCAGATTGCAGGATGAAGTTCTTCAAGATGATGTTGATGTTCCCGCTTTCCAACTGTTCCATGGTGATGGTGGCTTCGAGGGGGTCGGCGTTGACACCGTCCACGGTGACGATGAGGGTGTCTGTGTAGTCCGTGCTGGTTTGAGCCATGGAGAAGAGGCTACAGAGAACCATACAAATACTAAATAAAACTTTCTTCATACATTCATTGTTTTAATGTTTGACATATAGTTATTGACGTGTTTAATAGGTTTTCAGTAATAGTAAGCTACGCCGAGCGTGGCATAAATGGGATAGAGAGGGAAAGACACCGTCTCGAAGTTGCTCTTGAACACATCGTTCAGTCCCCAATCCAACAGTCCGAATATGTTGAGGTGTTCGCGTAGGCGGAAATCGACGCCGAACTCCATGCCCCAGGAGAACCGGCGCATGTTGTCGCTGAAGTCATACGAGGCAGGGTTACTGGCCGAGATGGAGATTTTCTGTCCCGTTGGTGAGCCTTCGCGCAGGTAGCCGTCGAACACTTCGCCCTCGAAGTCGCGGTAAATCCAGTAACTCACGTAGGGGCCGAGGTTGAATGTCCAGCGTGCACCCGCGCGGCAGGTGGCCATAACGGGGACGGTGAAGCCGGCCATGCGGGTCTCGGTGATGTCGGTGCCTGTGAAGCGTCCGCTCACTACGTCCTTATCCTGTATGATGGCCATGCTGTAGTTCTTCACTTCGGCACCGGTGCGCATGCCTTGCAGGAAGAAGCGCAGTCCGGCCGAGAGCCCCCACCGCATGTTGAAGTATTTGTAGCCGTCCACGCCTAAGCTGAAACCGCCTTTGGGCGCGAACTCGTTGATTTTGCGGATTTCGGCCGGAAGGGGTAAGGGAGTGGTGCCGCCCAGCACAAAGCCTGCCCGCACGATGAATCCCAAGCCGTCGTGATCGGACGTGGGTCCCCACTTCAGGTAGTTGGCCTCGCGGTTTTCCCGTTTTTCGTCCATTAGTTCTTTCATGCTCCCGGTCTGGGCCGGCAGGATACAAGCCGCCGAAAGGCAAAGCGTGGTCAGGATATATCTCAGTCGTTTCATAATTGTCCGTTTTTTGTTTCCGGTTGTCTTATTCACAAATAACCCGTACCCCGTCCACCAGGAGCGTGCTGCCCACGGCACCGCAGAAGCTGGCACCCTCGATGCTGGAGGTGAACACCACGGCCAGGCTGTAGCCATATTTCCTCAACACATCGTTGTCTATCTCCTGGAAATATTCGAACGGGAGATCGAAATAGGTCCAGTTGTCGAAGTCGTACACGTAGTTCGTGTCGCGTGCCAGGGCTACGATGTTGGGGCTGGTCAGCACGTCATCGCCCTGCAACACTATGGACTGCCCGTTTTCATCCGTGTTCTTGTAGAGCACGGCATAGAGGTCCGGAGAGTCCACGCGGCCCGCCTGGGTCACCCCTTCGCGGTTGATGAACGTTTCACCCGGCTTGTATTTGTAGTATCCCTCGAAGCGTTGGGGGGCGTAGTTGAACGGCAGACCGAAGCGCGTGGCCGCCATGGCATCCTGCAGGGCGTTGGTCACGTCGAACGTGCCGATGAACAGGTTGCCCGCTGCAATGCGCATTTTTACCATTATCCCGAAAGGCCCCGTGTCCTGCGTTTCCAATTTCACGGCGTGGCCGCCATCCACGGATTCTTCGCTCCAGGGGATGGTGGGATACTCCTCACGTGTGGCCGAAGAGCGGCTGATGGCGAAGCCGGGGTTCCCTGTGGCCCAGATGTCGGTTTCGTTGCCCTGGTCCGTTATCTCAAACCATTCGTAGTATCGTCCATTCGTTTCCAGACGGAAGTTCTCAAAGGTGTATTCGGTGGGCAACGATTGTATCGGGACGAAGCAGACGCGGTAATCCCGGTGCCAGAGGCCGTCCTCAGAGGTCACGCGGTAACGCACGCTGTCACTGCTGAAGTCTTGTACGCTTCCGTTTTCCGGCGTGATGGTAGCGCCCGCTGTCAGTTGGAAGTTTATGGAGACGGCTTCCAGTTTGCTGAAATCCTCGAAGCCTTCTGCGAGGTAGAACCGGATGATGCTGTCCGATGAGGGCACGCTCTTTACCGCTTCTGATGCGGAGAGCAGCCAGCTCGCGGCATCATCCGTGACCACCGTGGCTTGCTCGATGTCGCATTCAGAGTTCAGCGGTTCGTCTTGAATGCACGAGACGAGTGCCAGGGCGCAGAATGGGGCGAGGGCGTATAAAATCTTTTTCATGAAACTACAAAGTCCTTAATTCCTATAAAAACCATGCAAAGGTAGTGAAAAAGGTTGTGATAACGGTAAAAAACGGTAGAAAGAATGGTCTTACCTTTATTTATTTCCGGGAAAGTGCTGCCCCGTGGCGTGCAGGAACGGCGATGGAATGGGCTTTTTTGGCGCAAGGTCTTGCGGTCGCGCTCAGGACGATGCGGATGAGGCCCGCCGTGTTTTCCTTGCTGCGAAGTTATCAACAGGGTGTCGAAAAATAATTCTATATAATAAGAGGTGTATTCTTGCGGAAGTTTGTGTTTCTTCTTGCGGAAGTTTGTGTTTCTTCTTGCGGAAATTTATGTCTCCTCTTGCGGAAATTTGTGTCTCTTCTCGGAAATTCGTATCTTTGGACTCGCATAATGTAAATATTCATGGGACAAGCGGTTTATCACGTTCCGGTGTTGCTTGAGGAGTGTGTGGGCGGGTTGGATATCCGTCCCGGCGGCGTGTATGTGGACGTCACGTTCGGTGGCGGGGGGCACAGCCGTGAGATTGTCCGGCATCTGGAGCCTGGGGGCCACTTGTATGCTTTCGACCAGGATGCGGATGCGGAACGGAACATCGTGCCGGACGGGCGTTTTACGTTCGTGCGCAGCAACTTCCGCTACCTGAAGAACTGGATGCGCTATTACGGTGTGGAGCAGATAGACGGGCTGCTGGCCGACCTGGGCGTGTCGAGCCACCATTTCGATGATGGCGGACGGGGCTTCTCCTTCCGTTTCGACGGGGCGTTGGACATGCGGATGAACCGTAGGGCGGGCCCGACGGCGGCCGATGTGCTGAACGATTATGCGGAGGAGCGGCTGGCGGATGTGTTCTACCTTTACGGCGAATTGCGGAACGCGCGGAAACTGGCCGCACTGGTGGCACAGGCCCGCAGCCGCAAGCGGATAGAGACTACCGGTGAACTGATGGACGTGGTGAAGCCGCTCTTCGGGCGTGAGCGTGAGAAGAAAGAACTGGCCAGGGTGTTCCAGGCCCTGCGGATTGAAGTGAACCAGGAGATGGATGCCTTGCGGGAAATGCTGCTTGCGGCCACCGGGCTGCTCCGCCTCGGCGGGCGGCTGGTGGTGCTCACCTACCATTCGTTGGAGGACCGGCTGGTGAAGAACCTGGTCAAGACCGGCAACCTGGAGGGCAAGCGGGTGGCCGACTTCTACGGCCGTGTGGAATGCCCCTACCGGGCGGTCAACAGCAAGGTCATTGTGCCCGGCGAGGCCGAACAGCAGGCTAATCCGCGCAGCCGGAGCGCGAAACTGAGAATAGCGGAGAGAGTGTGACAGTCAGAAAAAACAGGAAGAAGGAATGAAGGAAGAAGACAACGGGCAGACCGATGAACGGATGCCGGGCGGGGCGGAACCTGCGGCGGACAATGCGGATGCCGTGTCAACGGCAAACGGGGAGGACACTCCTGTCCTTGACAGCCAGGAGGAAACGCCGGCAACGGAACTGTCGCCCCTGAAGGCTTTCACGGAGAGCGAGGCCGTGGAGGAGGGGACGAACGTGTCGCTGCGCGAGATCCTGGGCGGCGACATCCTCACGGCCGGCTGGCTGAGGCGGCAGATGGGGGTGATTGTGCTCTGCATGTTCTTTGCCATCATTTACATCACCAACCGTTATTCGGCTGAACAGGAGGTGATTGAGATAGAGCGTTTGAAGGTGGAACTGACGGAAGTGAAATACCGTGCCCTGACCCGCTTCAGCGAGTTGACGGTGCAGACGCGCCAGAGCCAGGTGGAAAAGAGGCTGCGCTCCACGCCGGACAGTGTGTTGGAAACGCCCAAGACCCCGCCTTTCCTGATTAAAGTGCCAAAAGCCAAGGAATAATGAACTTTGAGAACAAGAAAATAATGCCCCGTTACTTTGTGGTCATCGTGCTGATGAGCCTTGGCGGGCTGTATATCCTGGGCAATGCCGCCTATCTGATGCTGGCGGAAAGCGACTATTGGACGCAGGTGAGCCGCAAGCTGGTGAAGGAGAACGTGCCCATTCCGGCCAAGCGTGGGAACATCCTGTCGGCCGACGGGCAGATTATGGCCAGTTCGTTGCCGGAATACAAAATATACATGGACTATGTGGCATCAGACAGAAACCCTGAAGTGCGGCAGGAATTGCAGGCGTGGCGGGACAGCATGCTGAGCGGGGACGGGGTGCTGGACTCCATCGCTGCGGGGTTGCACCGTATCTTCCCCGACCGTTCGGCCGCAGCCTTCAAGCGGCGCCTGCTGAAGGGCAAGGAACTGAGGCGGCGGAATTGGCTGATTTATCCTACGCGCATTTCCTATATACAGTACATGGAGTGCAAGGAACTGCCGCTGTTCAGGGAGTCGCCGTTCAAGGGCGGCTTCTATGCCGAGGAGTTCAACCAGCGTAAGAAGCCCTACGGCTCCCTGGCCACGCGCACGCTGGGTGCCCTCTATGCCAGCAAGGATTCCGCCCGCTATGGGTTGGAACTGTCCTATGACTCCATCCTGCGCGGAAAGGCCGGGCTGTCGCACCGGGCCAAGGTGCGCAACAAATGGCTGAACCTGGTGGATGCCCCGCCGGTGGACGGCAATGACATAGAGACCACCATCGACGTGGCCATGCAGGACGTGGCCGAGAAGGCTCTGCTGAAACAGTTGAAGAACATCAACGGCGACGTGGGGGTGGTGGTGCTCATGGAAGTGGCCACGGGGGATGTGAAAGCCATCGTGAACATGACGAAGTGCGCCGACGGCGAGTACCGCGAGGTGAAGAACAATGCCGTGTCGGACCTTATGGAGCCGGGTTCCACATTCAAGACGGCCTCTATCATGGTGGCGCTGGAAGACGGCAAGATAAAGAAAACGGATTTTGTGGACACCGGGAACGGCCAGTGGGAAATGCACGGCCGGGTGATGAAAGACCATAACTGGCGCAGGGGCGGTTACGGGAGGATCAGTGTGCCGGAAGTGCTGATGTATTCCTCGAACATCGGGGTGAGCCGCCTCATTGACGAAAACTACAGGGAGCATCCCGAACAGTTCGTGGACGGCTTGTACCGCGAAGGAGTGGGCATCCCGTTGAACCTGCCTTTGGCGGGGAGCGGCGAACCCCGTGTGCGCCGTCCCAAGGAAGACGGCAGCAACTGGTCGAAGACCGCATTGCCGTGGATGAGCATCGGTTATGAGACCCAGATCCCGCCCATAGCCACCCTGACGTTTTACAATGCCATTGCCAATGGCGGCAAGATGGTGAAACCCCGCTTCGTGAAGGCTGTCCGCAAGAATGGTGAAGTGGTCCGCGAGTTTCCTGTAGAGGTCATCAAGGAACAGATTTGTTCACCGCAGACCCTGCGCGACATACAGGAAATACTGGAGCTGGTGGTGAGCAAGGGGCTGGGAAAGAAAGCCGGCTGCAAGGGGTTCAAGGTGTCCGGAAAGACCGGTACGGCGCAGGTGGCACAGGGAAAGAGCGGCTATCATGGCGGACGCATGAAATACCTGATCAGCTTTTGCGGCTATTATCCTTCCGAAAAACCGAAATACAGTTGCATCGTGGCGATACAGAAATTCGGGCTTCCGGCTTCCGGCGGCGGTCATTGCGGGCCGGTGTTCAGCGAGATCGCCCAAAACGTGATGGCCAAGGGCGTGTTCCGGGATGTGGCCGAGGCATCGGATTCCACTTCGGTGTTCATCCCCGATGTGCTGGACGGCGACATGAAGGCGACCCGTTATGTGTTGCGTGAACTGGACATCCCTTTCCGGCAGGACTGGACGGACGAAGGCGGCGGGCAGGTTGTCTGGGGACGCACGGAGAACGGCGGGAACGCCGTGCGCCTTGTGTCTGACAATGTGTCCACGGAGATAGTGCCCGATGTGCGCGGAATGGGTGCGCGGGACGCTGTTTACCTGCTGGAAAGCCGTGGGTTGAAAGTGAAGATAGAGGGCGTGGGGCACGTCGTGTCGCAAAGCATGCCTCCTCATTCCAAATATAAAAAAGGACAGACCATACAGATAAAACTAAGGAGATAAGCGAAGAATGGAATTGGATATCCTACTGAAAGGCATCCGTCCCCTGCGGGTCGCGGGCAGTACGGCAAGGGAAATCACGGGCGTGAATATGGACTCCCGCCTGGTGGAGCCGGGCAATGTGTTTGTGGCCGTCAGGGGGACGCAGGCCGATGGCCATGCCTATGTGGATAAGGCCGTGGCACAGGGCGCGGCGGCTGTGGTGTGCGAGACTTGGCCGGAAGAGTTGGCCGAAGGCGTAACCTATGTGCAGGTGGCCGATTCAGAGAGCGCGGTGGGGCGTCTGGCCACGCTGTTTTACGGCGATCCTACATCGAAACTCAGGCTGGTGGGCGTGACGGGTACCAACGGGAAGACCACTGTTGCCACCTTATTATATGAGATGTTCCGGCGGCTGGGCTACAAATGCGGGCTTTGCTCCACGGTGTGCAACTATATCGACGGCGAAGCCTTTCCCACGGAACATACCACCCCCGACCCCGTTACGCTGAACCGCCTGCTGGGGCGGATGGCCGACGAGGGGTGTAAATATGCTTTCATGGAAGTCAGTTCGCACGCCGTGGCCCAGCAACGCATCGCAGGCCTGAAGTTTGCCGGCGGCATTTTCACAAACCTGACGCGCGACCATCTGGACTATCACAAGACTTTCGAAAACTACCGTGACGCGAAAAAAGCCTTCTTCGACACTCTGCCCAAGGACGCTTTTGCCGTGACCAATGCCGATGACCGCAACGGCATGGTGATGGTGCAGAACACCAAGGCCGCAGTGAAGACTTATTCCCTGCGCGCCATGGCCGATTTCAAGGCCAGGGTGACAGAGGAATCGTTCGAGGGCATGTGCCTGGACATCTGCGGCCGTGAGGTGAGCGTTCCCTTTATCGGCCGTTTCAATGTGTCGAACCTGCTGGCGGTTTACGGTGCCGCGGCCTGCATGGGGCGGCAACCGGAGGAAATCCTGGTGGCGATGAGCGCCCTGTGTCCGGTGAACGGGCGCTTTGAGACCCTGCGCTCGGCCGAGGGCGTGACGGCCATTGTGGATTATGCCCACACGCCGGACGCACTGGCCAATGTGCTGTCCACCATCAACGAGATTCTGAAAGGACGGGGGAAGGTCATCACTGTCTGCGGGGCCGGCGGCAACCGCGACAAGGGCAAACGTCCCCTGATGGCCCAAGAGGCGGTGAAGAACAGCGACCGGGTGGTAATCACCAGCGACAATCCGCGTTTCGAGGAGCCGCAGGCCATCATGGACGACATGCTGGCCGGGCTGGACCGCGGACAGTTGTGCCGGGTGGTGGCCATTGCCGACCGCCGCGAAGCCATCCGCACGGCCTGCATGATGGCACAGCCGGGCGATGTGGTGCTGGTGGCCGGGAAAGGGCATGAGGATTACCAGGAAATCCGGGGAGTGAAACACCATTTTGATGACCACGAGGTCATCAGGGACATATTCGGCATCTAATCCGCACACCCATGTTGTATTACCTCTTCAGATTCTTGGGCGAGTATGGGATACCGGGTTCACACATGTGGACTTACATCTCTTTCCGTTCTTTGCTGACGCTGATCCTTTCGCTGGTGATTTCCATATGGTTCGGGAAACACTTCATCCTTTGGATGCACCGTCATAACGTGAGCGAGGCGCAGCGCGACAAGTCGGTGGATCCTTACGGGGTGGAAAAGAAAGGCGTGCCCACGATGGGGGGCGTCATCATCATTGTCTCCATCATCCTGCCTTGCCTGCTCTTCGGCCGTTTGCGCAACATCTACATGATCCTGATGCTGGTCACTACCCTGTGGCTGGGTTTGCTGGGGTTTGCCGACGACTATATCAAAATGAAAATCAGCAAAGACGGCTTGCGTCCTGTTTTCAAACTGGCCGGACAGACCCTGCTGGGGCTGATGGTGGGGCTGACGCTCTGGCTCAGTCCGGATGCTGTGATCCGCGAAAACGTGACCATGCAGCAGATGGGAGCCGCCGGAGTGGTGGTGCACAAGAGCGAGAAAGTGAAGTCCACCAAGACGACGATTCCTTTTGTAAAAGACAATAATCTGGACTATGCAGAGTTGATGGGTTTCTGCGGCAAGTACAAAACGGCGGCCGGATGGTTCTTGTTTGTGGTAATGACTACGCTGGTGGTGGTGGCCGTGTCCAACGGCTCCAACCTGAACGACGGCATGGATGGCATGACGGCCGGCAACTCGGCCATCATCGGTGTGGCCTTGGGCATACTGGCTTATGTGTCCAGCCACATCGCCTTTGCCAGTTACCTGAACATCATGTATATCCCAGGGTCGGAAGAACTGGTGATTTTCATTTGCGCCTTTGTGGGGGCATTGGTGGGTTTCTTGTGGTACAATGCCTATCCCGCCCAGATTTTCATGGGCGACACGGGCAGCCTGTCCATCGGCGGCATCATTGCCGTGACGGCCATCATCATCCACAAAGAGTTGCTCATCCCGCTGATGTGCTTCGTGTTCCTGATGGAAAGCCTGAGCGTCATCCTCCAGGTGAACTATGCGAAATGGGGCAACCGGCGCGGGCTGAAGCTGCGGGTGTTCAAGCGTGCGCCGATACACGATGCTTTCCGGGTGCGTCCGGGGCAGCTGGCCTCTGACGTGAAGGTGCTGTTCAATTGGCCCAAAGGTTGCTGGCTGGAGTCCAAAATCACGGTGCGCTTCTGGATCGTGACCATCATCCTGGCCGCACTGACAATAATTACGCTAAAAATCAGATAGGAGGAAATATGGAGAAAAGAATTGTGGTATTGGGAGGAGGAGAAAGCGGCGTGGGAGCCGCCGTCCTGGCCCGGAAGAAAGGTTTTGACGTCTTTGTCTCCGACATGGGTAAAATCAAACCGCATTACGCGGAAATGCTGGACCGCTATGGCATTGCGTGGGAGGACGGCCGCCACACGGAAGAGTTGGTGCTGAACGCCAGCGAGGTCATCAAAAGCCCCGGCATCCCGGAAGACGGCCCCATGGTGCGTAAGGTGAAGGCCGCCGGCATCCCCGTTATTTCGGAGATAGAGTTCGCCGGACGCTACACGCAGGCCAAGATGATTTGTATCACGGGCAGTAACGGCAAGACCACCACCACGTCCCTGATTTATCATATATTCAAGAATGCAGGCTACAATGTGGGGCTGGCCGGGAACATCGGACAGAGCCTAGCCCTGCAGGTGGCAGAGAAGGATTACGACTATTACGTGATAGAACTGAGCAGTTTCCAGCTGGACAACATGTATAAGTTCAGGGCCAACATCGCCGTGCTGCTGAACATCACGCCCGACCATCTGGACCGCTATGGCAACTGCATGCAGAACTACGTGGATGCCAAGATGCGCATCCTGCAAAACCAAGAGGAAACAGACGCTTTCGTTTACTGGAATGACGACCCCATCATTTGCCGGGAGCTGGGGAAATACCACATCAAGGCCCGCAAATGTCCGTTCTCCATCCTGAAGAAAGAGGGCATGATTGGCTACATTGCCGACGGGCAGTATGTGCTGGATTACCCTACCCCCTTCAACATGGAGCAGGAGTCGCTGGCCCTGACCGGCAAGCACAACCTGTACAATTCGCTGGCGGCGGGCATCACGGCCGACCTGGCCGGCATCCGGAACGACGTGATCCGCCAGAGCCTGAGCGATTTCGAAGGCGTGGAACACCGTCTGGAAAAAGTGGGGCGTGTGCATGGCGTGGACTATGTGGACGACTCCAAGGCCACCAATGTGGATGCCTGCTGGTATGCCCTGGAGAGCATGAGCACGCCCACGGTGCTGATACTGGGCGGCCTGGACAAGGGCAACGACTACAATGCCATTGCCGACCTGGTGAAGTGCAAGTGCCGCGGGCTGGTGTTCCTGGGGGCGGACAACCGGAAGCTGCATGACTTTTTCGGTTCTTTCGGCCTGCCCATAGCCGACACCCATAGCATGAAAGACTGCGTGGAGGCTTGCTACCGCATGGCACACCCCGGCGACACGGTGCTGTTGAGTCCGTGTTGTGCCAGTTTCGACCTTTTCAAGAACATGGAAGACCGCGGCGAACAGTTCAAGTCGCTGGTCAGGGCTTTATAAAGAAAGAAGGTTGCTGTTATGGTCATATCCTCGAAACTGTTGAAGAAAAGAAGCCTCTTCGAAGGCGACAGGGTGATCTGGATGATCCTGTTCTTCCTGTTTGTCATTTCCGTGATAGAGGTTTACAGCGCGTCCAGCAACATGAGCTACAAGACCGGCTACTATTGGAAGCCGATCCTGCAACATGCCTCCTACTTCCTGGTGGGTGTGATGGCCACAATCCTGATACACAAAATACACTGCCGTTACTTCAAGCTGGTTCCCCTGATAGGTTTCCCCGTTTCCGTCATCCTGTTGCTGGTGGCGATGTTCACGGAGAAGGTGAACAACGCAAGCCGTTGGCTGGAGGTGGGCGGCGTAGGTTTCCAGCCGTCTGAGATAGCCAAGGGCGTGCTGGTGGTCGCCACGGCCATGATCCTGTCGAGCATGCGCGACGAGGTGGGCGCGCAACGCCGCGCCTTCAAGTGGATTCTTGTGATAGCGGTGCCGATTTGCGGGCTGATTGTGCCGGAGAACTTCTCCACGGCGGCCATGACCTTTTTAGTGGTGATGATGATGATGTTCGTGGGCGGTGTCCCCTGGAAACAGCTGGGGGGGCTGCTGGGCGTCATCGTGATTGCGGGAGCGCTCCTGTTCACGTTCCTGCGTTTTGCCCCGGATTCCACGATTGAGTCGGTGGGCGAGCTTCCGCTGATGCACCGTGTGCCCACGTGGGCCGACCGTTTGCGCGACCACGACGACTCATCGGTGTCTGCGGCGGACTATGACATCACCAAGAATCCCCAGGTGACACATGCCAAGATTGCCATTGCTACCTGTAATGTGGTGGGGCGCGGGCCGGGCAATTCCGTGCAGCGCGATTTCCTGCCCCAGTCTTTTTCCGATTTCATTTATGCGATTGTCATCGAGGAGTTGGGGCTGGGCGGCGGCGTGTTTGTCATGTTCCTTTACATTGTGCTACTCTTCCGGTCGGCGCGGATTGCCAGCCGGTGCGACCGCAATTTCCCGGCTTTCCTGGTCATGGGACTGTCGCTGATGCTGGTGACGCAGGCCTTGATCAACATGGCCGTGGCCGTGGGTGTCTTTCCCGTGACGGGGCAGCCCCTGCCGCTGGTGAGCAAGGGCGGCACCTCCACGATGATAAATTGTGTATATTTGGGAATGATTTTGAGCGTGAGCCGTTCGGCCAAGAAGAAGGACCGGCCGGAGCCGGAGGCAGAGACGGCATGACCGTGCGGGTTGCCGCCGGCTTCGGCATGCCGTGGTCCGGCATGAGTTCCCGCCGGGCGGTTTGTTTGTGCCCGGAAGGGGGGAACATCCTTGCGCAAGGACGCCAACGGCCTTGCGCAAAGTGCCACCCCGTGTTGCGCAAGGAAGGACGGGGAAAGGCGGGCATGTCAAAATGTAAAGAATAAGTCCGGTGGTGATAAAATAAGGTAGAAAAAAGGGAAGAAATACCAGATTAAATTACTATTTTTGCTGATAAAAACCATTCCTATGGGAGAAGGATTGAGGATTATTGTGAGCGGAGGAGGCACGGGCGGACATATTTTTCCGGCCATATCCATCGCAAACGCCGTCAAAGCCCGCCATCCGGAGGCCGAGATCCTGTTTGTGGGGGCGGAAGGCCGTATGGAGATGGAGCGTGTCCCGGCTGCCGGTTATCCCATCAAGGCGTTGCCCATCTGCGGTTTCGACCGCAAACATCTGCTGAAAAACGTGGGCGTGCTGTTCAAAATATGGAAAAGCCGCAGGCTGGCGCGGAAAATCATCCGCGGGTTCAGGCCCATGGTGGCCGTGGGCGTGGGAGGCTATGCGAGCGGCCCTACGCTGGACGTGGCCGGCGCGATGGGCATCCCCACGCTGATACAGGAGCAGAACTCTTATGCCGGGGTGACCAACAAGTTGCTCTCCCGGCGGGCTGACAGGATTTGTGTGGCCTACGAGGGGATGGAGCGTTTCTTCCCGAAAGAGAAGATTGTCCTGACGGGGAACCCCGTGCGCCAGGGCTTGCTTGAGGGCAAGCGCACGAAAGCGGAGGCGGCGGAGGCTTTCGGCCTGCGGCCGGGAGTGAAGACGGTGCTGCTGATGGGCGGCAGCCTGGGTGCACGCACGTTGAACGAGAGCATGCTCAACGGCCTGGAACTGGTGGCCTCTTCGGGCGTGCAGTTCATCTGGCAGACGGGCGGCTACTATTATGACCATATCCGCCGTGTGCTGGAAGAGAAGGGAAAGCCGGACAACCTGTTCGTGACGGCTTTCATCTCCCACATGGAGGACGCTTATGCCGCTGCCGACCTGGTGGTTTCCAGGGCCGGGGCGGGCAGCATATCGGAACTGTGCCTGTTGGGCAAGGCGGCCATACTGGTGCCCTCGCCCAATGTGGCGGAGGACCACCAGACCAAGAATGCCATGGCACTGGTGGGGCGCGGTGCCGCACTCTGTGTGCGCGACGCCGAGGCTGCGGAGCGTTTGTTGCCGTTGGCCATAGCCACGGTGCAGGACGACGGCCGTCTGGCCGGGCTGGGGCGGAATGCCGCCCAAATGGCGTTCAAGGATTCTGCCGGCCGCATAGCCGATGAGGTGTGCCGCCTGGCAGACGAATATAAGAAAAGGAAGGGATAAGGAGAAGAAGATGGAGCTGGAAGCGATAAAGGCAGTGTATTTTGTTGGGATAGGCGGCATCGGCATGAGTGCAATCGCACGCTATTTCCTGCAAAGGGGCGTAGTGGTGGCGGGGTATGACAAGACCCCGTCCGGGCTGACCCGCAAGCTGCAGGAAGAGGGGGTGCTGGTGCATTACGAGGAGGATGTGGCGCAGATACCCGTCCCCTGCCGCGACAGCTCGTCGTGCCTGGTGGTGTACACACCGGCCATTCCGGACGACCATCGCGAACTGTCCTATTTCAGGGAACAGGGTTTTGAGGTGGAGAAGCGTGCCCAGGTGCTGGGCACGCTGACGCGCTCGTATAAGGGGTTGTGTGTGGCCGGTACGCACGGCAAGACGACCACCTCCTCGATGACGGCCCACATCCTTCACCGGAGCCACGTGGGCTGCAATGCTTTTTTGGGCGGCATCACGAAGAATTACGGCACGAACTACATCCTCTCGCCCAAGAGCGCTTACGCAGTGATAGAGGCCGATGAGTTCGACCGTTCGTTCCACTGGCTTACGCCCTATGCCTCTGTGATTACGTCCACCGATGCCGACCATCTGGACATCTATGGGACAAAAGAGGCCTATCTGGAGAGTTTCAGGAAGTATTCCTCCCTGATACGCCCGGATGGTTTCCTCGTTTTGCACGAGGGGCTGGAGATGCGGCCGGACGTGCGGGAGGGGGTGACGGTGTTTTCCTACAGCCGCGGCGCGGGCGATTTCCGTGCGGAGAACGTGCGCATCGGAGACGGCGAGATAGGGTTCGATTTCGTGTCGCCTTACGGGAATATCAGCGGCATCCGTTTGGGCGTGCCGGTGTCGGTCAATATCGAGAACGGCATCGCCGCCATGGCGCTGGCGCAGATTGCAGGTGCCACTGCCGATGAGATACGGTCGGGCATGGCCTCTTTCCGGGGGGTGGACCGCCGTTTCGATTTCTGGTTGAGGACGGGGCGGGCCGTGTTCCTCACCGACTATGCCCACCATCCGGCGGAAATCCGGCAGAGCCTGTCATCGTTGCGTGAACTGTATGCCGGCCGGCGCCTTATGGCCATCTTCCAGCCGCATCTGTACAGCCGCACGCGGGATTTCTACCGTGAATTTGCCGACAGCCTTTCGCTGGCCGACGAAGTGGTACTGACCGACATCTATCCGGCCCGCGAGGCTCCTGTACCGGGCGTGGACAGCCGGCTGATTTACGACTGTCTGGCTCCCGGCGTGCGGAAGGTGTTGTGCAGTGCCGACGAGGTGCCGGCGGTGGTGGAGGCTTCCGGTGCCGATGTGTTTGTCTTGCTGGGGGCCGGCGACCTGGTGTCCTGTGCGCCCCGGATTAAGGAGATATTGGAGGGCAGATGATCAGGAAATTGGCGGTAGTGGTGTTGCTGTTGGGACTGGCAGGCTATTTCGTAGCCGCCGTCACGGTGCTGAATGTCCGCGAAGAGGGGACGGTGTGCGACAGTGTGGAGGTCTTTGTGGAAGACAGCCTGCAGACGGGGTTCATCCGCACGAAAGAGGTGGTGCAGCTGCTGGACGAATGCAAGTGTAACCCCATCGGGCAAAAAATGGACGAAGTGAGGCTGGAGCAGATAGAGGAGGCCTTGCGCAAGACACCTTATATAAAAGATGTGACCGCTTACAAGACGCCGGGCAGGAAGGTGTGCATCCGCATCCGGCAACGGCTGCCGATGTTGCATGTCATGTCATCCGACGGGGAGGAGTACTATTTGGACCGTTCGGGGATGCAGATGCCGAAGGCGGATTATTGCGTCAACCTGCCGGTGGCCACGGGGCATATCACCCCGCAGTATGCCCGCCAGAACCTGATGCGGCTGGGGCATGCCATTCAGGATGACCCGTTCTGGGGCAGCCAGATACAACAGATCCATGTGAGTAAGAACGGTGAAGTGGAACTGGTGCCCCGCGTGGGCGAACATATAATCCAGTTGGGGCCTCCCGTGAAGGTCCGTGACAAGCTGGACCGGATGAAAATGTTTTATACCGAGGGACTGAACAAGGTGGGATGGAACAAGTATTCGCAGATCAGCCTGAAGTATGACAATCAGATTATTTGCAAGAAAAAAAAGAAGTGATATGGCTGGAGAGAAAGAAATAGTTGTGGCGATAGAATTCGGATCCTCCAAGATCAGGGGAGTGGCCGGATATAAGAATATGGAAGGCGGCGTGCAGGTGCTGGCCATCGAACAGGTGGATGCCAGGAACTGTATCCGCAGAGGGGTGGTCTATAACATAGACAAGACCGTCCTGTGCCTGAAAGGCATCATCGAGAAGATGGAGGCTGCACTGGACATGCGGATCCGCAGGGTTTTTGTGGGCATCGGCGGACAGTCCGTGCGGACGCGGAAGAATGTCATCAGCCGCCAGTTTGCCACGAAGACAGTCATCTCCCAGGAACTGGTGGACTCGTTGCTCAAGAACAACCGCAATACGGCTTATGCCGGGTGTGAGATACTCGAAGTGGTCCCGCAGGAGTATCGTGTGGGGCTTGACACGACGACCGATCCGGTGGGTGTTTTGAGCAGCCAGATAGAGGGCACCTACCAGAATGTCGTTGCCCGCGTGGAGTTGAAGGAATATGTGCTGAAGTGCGTGGAAAACTGCGGGTTGGAGGTGGCCGGACTGTTCGTGACCCCTCTGGTGCTGGCAGACTGCGTGCTGACCGACACGGAGAAAAGGTCGGGCTGTGCGCTGGTGGACTTCGGCTTCGGGACCACCACGGTGGCCATATACAAGAACAACCTGTTGCGCCATCTGGCCGTGATACCTCTGGGCGGCAACAACATCACGCAAGACATCAGCACGCAGCAGATAGAGGAAGACGAGGCGGAGGAATTGAAACTGAAATACGGTTCGGCCTTTGCGGAAAGAGGAAGCGATGATTTGGGCAAAAACCTGCTGGTGAACAACGGTCGCACGATAGAAGAACGCCTGTTGGTGGACATCGTGGAGGCGCGTGAGGAAGAAATCCTGAGCAATGTGTGGGCGCAGATCCGCCAGAGCGGCTATCGGAATGACCTGATGGCGGGCGTTGTAGTGACGGGAGGCGCATCCAACGTGCAGAACCTGGACAAGGCGCTCAGCGAGAGTGTGCGTCTGGAGAAAATACGTTTTGTGCGCACCGTTCCTTTTGCCGTGCAGGCCGTACATGCCGACCGCTTGGCGAAAGACGGTTCGCAGAACGCCCTGCTGGCCTTGCTTTATGCCGGTGGACGGAATTGCGCAGAACCGCGGGAGAAACCCGTGCCGCAGCCTGAACCGGGCGAGATAGACGGGGGAGAAACCACTGTGTCAACCGATGCACCGGAGGACGGAAACGGTACGGGGGGCACTTCGGTGGACAGGAAACCGTCGGACCACCCTGAAGAGAAGAAACCTTCCGCAGGCTTGGGCAAGCGGCTCAAGAACTGGCTGGGTAAGTTAACCACCGCGATAACCGAAGATTAACGAATAAAAAAACGACATATTATGCAAGAAGAAGAAGGAATCCGGTTTAACTTGTCAACGACAAACCCGGATATATATATAAAGGTAATCGGTGTGGGCGGCGGAGGCGGTAATGCCGTCAACCACATGTACCGCGAAGGCAACCACCGGGTGACTTTCCTGCTGTGCAACACAGACCAGCAAGTCCTGCGCGATTCGCCCATCCCCAACCCTTTGCAGTTCGGCGAGGGACTGGGGGCCGGCGGCCGTCCGGAACGCGGACGGCAGGCGGCAGTGGACAGCCTGGACAAAATAAAGGAACGTTTGAACGACGGCACGCGCATGGTGTTCATCACCGCCGGAATGGGCGGTGGGACAGGTACCGGTGCGGCTCCCGTCATTGCGCAGTGTGCCAAGGAGATGGGTATCCTGACGGTAGGGATCGTGACCATCCCGTTCCGTTTTGAAGGCGTGAAGAAAATCGACCAGGCTTTGGACGGTGTGGAGGAAATCTCCAAACACGTTGACGCCTTGCTGGTGATCAATAACGAACGCCTGCGCGAGGTGTATTCAGACCTCACGGTGCTGAATGCTTTCCGCAAGGCGGATGACACACTCTCCGTGGCTGCCAAGAGCATAACGGACATCATCATGGTGCACGGTATTATCAATGTCGATTTCCAGGATGTCACGACCGTCTTGAAAGACGGTGGAGTGGCCATTATGAGTACGGGTTATGGCGAGGGCGACGGCCGTGTGAAGCAGGCTATCGAGAGGGCGCTGGCTTCGCCTCTGCTGAACAACAATGACATCTTCAAGTCGAAGAAGGTGCTGCTGAGCATCTCTTTCAGTGCTAAAGAGAAAAGTGCGGAGTTGACCATGGAAGAGATGAACGACGTGCACGATTTCATGAGCCGCTTTGGTGACGATGCGGAAATCAAGTTCGGTCTGGCTACTGACGATGAATTGGGGAACCAGTTGAAAGTTACGGTGTTGGCCACCGGCTTCGGGTTGAAAGACGTGCCCGGAATGGACACCAAGCATGAGATGAAAGACGAGGAACTGATTACCCAGATGAAAGAGGAGGAAATGAGGAAGGCCAAACGCCGTGGGGAGTTCTATGGCAAGGATAAAGGGCAGTGCGAACTTAGGCGCCCGCATCATTTGTATGTTTTCAATGATGGCGACCTGGACAACGACAACGTAATTGCCATGGTGGAAGACACGCCTACCTACAAACGGAGCAAAGAAGTGCTGGCTGGCATCAAGAGCAAGACCGCCATGCAGGAGGAAACGCCGGAAAACACTGCCGCTGCGGGTACGGCGGAAAGCGAAAACGCGATGATAACGTTTTAATATTAATAAGAGAAAGGAATAGGTTTATGTCACTTTTTGAGCAAATCAGCAAAGATATAATTGTAGCGATGAAAGCCAAGGACAAGGTGGCCTTGGAGGCATTGCGTAACATCAAGAAAGTGTTCCTGGAGGCCAAGACGGCACCGGGAGCCAATGACGAACTGACGGACGATGCCGCCCTGAAGATTCTGGCCAAGCTGGCCAAGCAGGGCAAAGATACGGCTGCCCTCTATACGGAACAGGGCCGTCAGGACCTGGCAGATGAGGAACTGGCACAAGTGGAAGTGGTGAACCGCTATCTGCCGCGCCAACTTTCGGCGGAAGAGCTTGAGGCGGAGTTGAAAGGCATCATTGCGGCCGTGGGTGCCACAAGTGCGAAAGACATGGGCAAGGTGATGGGAATGGCCACTAAGCAATTGGCCGGAAAAGCGGATGGCAAAGCCATCAGTGCCGTGGTGAAACAGTTGTTGGCATAAGGAGTGGCCGTTCGGGTGGAACATAATGCCGGATGCTGCGGGAGGCTTTATGCCCGTGGGTAGTATCCGGCATTATGCTTGCTTAATAATCCTTAAAATATACGGCGGAAGCCTTGATAACTGATACATTCGTTCTATTTTTGCAAAATAGAGGTTAATTTGGATATAATGTGGGGTTATAATTGGAAAAGGATTAGTTTAGGGGTATTGTTGGCAGTGGGAGGAATGCAGGATGTTTCTGCAGACGGCTGCATACAGGTCGGTATGAAGACGGACTCTCTGGGTCGGAACAGTACTTTTTCGGAAATCACCCATATTTATAAAACCAGGCGGGTGTCATCGACTTACCCGATAGAAATCAAGGTCAGGCGAGGCAGTTTGCTGGTGACCAGCCAATATACCCAGATGCTTCCCATTTACAAGGGCAATGGTGTGTTCTATGGTTTGTTCCGTCTGAACAAAGGGACAAACTGGATTAGCGGGTTGCCGCGGGGCACCTACATCATCAACAATTCCAAGGTGGTCGTTTCGTAAGGCCCAACCGCAGGCAAGGGATGCAGGAAACGCAGAATGGTGGCTTATAAAGAAGAGAAAGACATGCCGGAAAATGCAATTACATTGATAGATTTGGACCAAATCGTGCGAAACCGTGCCGGTAAGAAGGCGAAATATATTCCCGGTTTCCTGATACGTTGGCTCAAATGTTTGGTTCATCAGGACTTTATCAACGAATATCTCCGTAGAGGCTATGTGGGGGTTGACTTTTGCGAACAGTGCCTCCGTTATTTGGATGTGGGGATTGATGTGGAAGGGCTGGAGAACATTTCCGACCGTTCGCGGAAATATACGTTCGTGTCCAATCATCCTTTGGGCGCCATTGACGGCGTGGCCTTGGGTATGGTGCTGGGCCGTCATTTCGACGGGAAAATCAAATATTTGGTCAATGACCTGCTGATGAACCTCAAGGGGCTGGCTCCCTTGTGTGTCCCCATCAACAAACTGGGGAAGCAGGCGCGCAATTTCCCGCAACTGGTGGATGAGGCTTTCCGTTCGGACGACCAGATGGTCATGTTCCCGGCAGGCATTTGTTCCCGCCGGACGGCTGACGGTAAGATACGCGACCTGCCGTGGACTAAAGCCTTTATCACCAAAAGCGTCGTTACCCGGCGTGACGTTGTGCCGATACATTTTATCGGACGTAATTCCGACCGTTTTTATTCTATCGCGAAATGGTGCCAACGGTTGCACCTGAAATTCAACTTTGCCATGCTTTTCCTGCCGGATGAAATGTACCGCAGCCGGCATAGCCGTTATAAGATGGTGATAGGGAAGCCTGTGCCGTGGACAACGTTCGATAAGTCGCGGAGCGCGCAACAGTGGGCGCAGGAGGTAAAGGAGCAAGTGTACAGGTTATGAACAGAGAAAGAACAAACAAACAAGATATGGAAGAAATCATGGCTCCGGTGGGCAGGGAGTTGCTAAAGGCCGAACTGACAGCGGACAAGAGGCTTCGTTATACGAATAGGAGCCACAATGAAATCTATGTCGTGACATGGCAGAACTCCCCAAATGTGGTCCGTGAGATTGGCCGCCTGAGGGAGATTGCTTTCCGGGCTGCCGGAGGAGGGACGGGGCTTGCGCTCGATTTGGATGATTTTGACATGATGGAGGAACCTTACAGGCAGCTGATTGTGTGGGATCCTTCGGCAGAAGAGATATTGGGAGGTTACCGTTACCTGCCGGGTTCTCAGGTGAAGCTCCGGGAAGATGGGCAACCCATACTGGCCACATCGCACATGTTCCACTTTTCTGAGCGTTTTATGAAGGACTACATGCCTTATACCATCGAACTGGGACGCTCGTTCGTCACCTTGGAGTACCAGAGCACGCGAGCCGGCTCCAAGGGGCTTTATGCACTGGACAACTTGTGGGACGGGCTGGGGGCGCTTACTGTCCTGGTGCCGGATGTGCGCTACTATTTCGGGAAAATGACGATGTATCCCTCTTATGACCGCTTCGGGCGCGACATGATACTGTATTTCCTCAAGAAACACTTTGAGGACAAGGAACACCTGATCACTCCGCTCCATCCCTTGCAACTGGAGGCTGACACGGAGGTGCTGCGCACCCTGTTCGTGGAGGACGGTTTCAAGGAAGACTACAAGATACTGAACACCGAAGTACGCAAGTTGGGCTACAACATTCCGCCGCTTGTGAATGCTTATATGGGGCTTTCTCCCACAATGAAGATGTTCGGTACGGCCATCAACGACGAGTTCGGCGATGTGGAGGAGACCGGCATCCTGATTGCGGTGGATGAGATCCGCGCGGAGAAGCGCAGGCGCCACATCGAAACGTTTTCCGGCCGCGGGTGATTCCCAAGGCCGGGAAACGTTCAGACGATGGGCAGGCTCATGCCGTTGATTTTCCGGTAGAGGTCAAGGGCATAGACGTCCGTCATGCCGGAGATGTAGTCCAGCACGGCCATGATGCGGTCGTACAGCCGTTCGGTGCCGATGTCGTATTGCTGTGACACCCTGTTGACGAGCAGTTGCGAATAGGCCTTTTCCGGGTGGCATACGGCCTCGATCATCAGTTCCAGCAGGGTGCTGATGACTTGGAAACCTGCCAGTTCGATGTCAACCACATCCTTGCTGCGGTAAATCTTCGCGTAGGCCATGTTTTCACAGGCCTTGTAGGCTGCGCGCGGGATTTCCGCTATGTGCCCGATGAGCGTGCCTTGGAACGTTCCGTCCAGGATTTCTTTCTCATGCTCCAGGAACACTTTCATACATTCGCTTTCCAGACATCCGATGACGCACGAGCGCAGATAAACGATTTGTTCGTTTGTGTCGCTGACGTATTGCATGTTCTTCCGGATGGCATTCTTCCGTTCTTCGTCGAAAAAGTCCAGCAAGAGCTGTTGGGTTTCTTCGGTGCTGAGCAGCTTGAGTTTGTGTGCGTCTTCTATGTCCATGATTTCATAGCAGATGTCGTCTGCGGCTTCCACCAGATAAACAAACGGGTGCCGCACGTACTTGTAGGTTCCCTCGCTGCTCTCCAGTTGCGGTATGCCCAGCTCCTCCGCAATGCGGCGGTAGTCCTCCACCTCGCTTTGGAAGAAGCCGAACTTGGAATGGTTGCCGGCCAGGTTGGAAGAGAACGGGTATTTGACAATGGAGGCCAACGTGGTGTAGGTCATGACGAAGCCTCCCTTGCGCCGTCCTTTGAAGTGGTGGGTCAGCAGGCGGAAGGCATTGGCGTTGCCTTCAAAGTGTATCAGGTCGTTCCATTCCGCATCGCTCAGCCGGTCGCCGCTTTTCGGGTCGCGGTAGGTGCGGAGCCAGGTGCCTTTGCCTTCGCTGAAGAAAGTGCCGATGGCCCTTTCACCGGAGTGCCCGAAAGGCGGGTTTCCCAGGTCGTGGGCCAGACAGGCGGCCGAAACGATGGCTCCGGCTTCCGTCAGAAGGCTTCCGGCCAGCTCCGGATGCATCTGGATGAGCCGTCGGGCGATGTCGTTGCCCAATGAACGTCCCACGCTGGATACCTCAAGGCTGTGTGTGAGCCGGTTGTGTACGAAGATACTGCCGGGCAGGGGGAACACTTGGGTTTTGTTCTGCAGCCGGCGGAAAGGTGCGGAAAAGATGAGCCGGTCGTAGTCGCGCTGGAATTCCGTGCGGTCGTCCTTGCGCACCTGGTGGTATTGTTCCAGTCCCAACCGCTTGTTGGATATCAGTTGTGTCCAGTTCATGTCGGTTTCTGTTGATTCTTCACAAAAGTAATTAAAAAGGCCGATATTCTTTCTTTTTAATGAAAAATCAATGGCGATATAGAGAGATTTTGGTTACTTTTGCGCATAAAAAAGTGATTCGTACTATGTTGGAAATACGTGTTGTCAATAAGTCGCGCCATCCCCTGCCGCAGTATGCCACCCCCGGTTCGGCGGGTATGGACCTTCGGGCCAACCTGGACGGTATGCTGGTGTTGCAGCCGATGGAGCGTTGCCTGGTGCCCACGGGGCTTTACATGGCCCTTCCGCAGGGCGTGGAGGCGCAGGTGCGGCCGCGGAGCGGACTGGCACTGAAGAAAGGGGTCACGGTGCTGAACGCCCCCGGAACGATCGATGCAGACTACCGGGGCGAGGTCTGCGTCATCGTGGTGAACCTTTCGGCCGAGCCTGTCGAGATACGGGACGGTGAGCGGATTGCCCAGTTGGTGGTGGCACGTTGCGAGCAGGCCGGCTGGTGTCCGGTGGAAAGTCTGGATGAAACGGAAAGAGGAACCGGAGGCTTTGGCCATTCCGGAGAAAGATAAGGCTGTGGGACGTTTTTTATATCTGATGTGCGGCGCGTTGCTGGCTTCCGCCTTTCTGACGGGATGCCGTACCGCGGCCGGTGTGTCTGCCCTGTCGCCGGAGGCGCAACGCAGGCTCGACTATTACTTCCTTGAGGCTGCCAAAAGCGATTTGGCGGACCGTCCGGACGATGCCTACGAACTGTACAAACACTGTCTGGAGATTAACCCCGATGCCGCTGCGGCACTTTACTGCTTGGGGGTATATTACTTGAACCTGGACGATTCCGCCCGTTGCGAGAGCCATCTGGCGAAGGCTGTGGCCCTGGAGCCCGACAACATCCATTATAAGGAGGCACTGGCTTCTTTCTATTTGCGCAAGCGGAACAAGGCCAAGGCCACTCCCGTGCTTGAAGACATGGTGCGTTGCAACCCGTCGCGCTCGGATGTGCTGGCCCAGTTGGTGAATATTTATATGGATGCCGGCAACTACCGTGAGGCCATCCGTGCCCTCGACCGTATCGAACTGCTGGAAGGGCGGAACGTGTCTGTCACGATGGAAAAGTTCCGCCTTTACCGTGAGCTGAAAGAAGAGGGGAAGGCTTTTGCCGAACTGGAGATGCTGGCGGCGGACAATCCCAACGACCTGTCCTATCGTGTGCTGGTGGGCGACCAGTATCTGGCGGCGCAACAGCCGGAGAAAGCCCTTGCCGTTTACCGTGAGGTGCAGCAGCGTGAGCCGGACAACCAGGCTTTGCGTATGTCGTTGTTGGACTACTATAAGCAGACGGGGCAGGATTCCCTCTACCAGGCCCAGTTGGACGGGCTGCTGTACGGGCCGGGACTGGACGGGCGGGTACGGGCGATGCTGATGCGCAACTTCATCGTGGAGCGCGAGAATGCCCGTGCAGACAGTACGGAAGTGTTGCAGGTGTTCGACCGCATCTTCGCTTCCGTGCCCGAAACCGTGGACATGCTGACGCTGTATGCCTCCTATCTGCAGTTGAAAAAGATGGCAGGCAGTCTGGAACCGGTGTTGGAACGCATCCTGAAACTGGAACCGGATAATCCGGGGGCACTGTATCAGCTGGTGATGCTGTCCGTGCAGGCCGACGACTACCCCAAGGTGGTGGAAACCTGCGCGCAGGGTATCGACCACTATCCCGACCAGCTGCCCTATTATTTCTATCTGGGCTTTGCCTACTACCGGCTTGAACGCCAGGACTTGGCTTTGGATGTGTTCCGCAGGGGGCTGAGGCAGGTCAAACCGGATACGGACCGCGGGATAGTGTCGGACATGTATTCCATCATGGGCGACCTTTATTACAGCAACGGCCTGAAGGACTCCGCCTTTATCTCCTACGACTCTTGCCTGGTGTATAACCCCAACAACATGGGGTGTCTGAACAATTATGCCTATTACCTTTCGTTGGAAAAGCGCGACCTGGACAAGGCGGAGGAGATGAGCCACCGCACGATTGTGTCTGAACCGGGCAACAAGACTTTCATCGACACCTATGCGTGGATCCTGTTCGTCAAGGGACGCTATACGGAGGCCAAACTCTATATGGACCGTGTGTTGGCGGGCGACCCGGAGCAGGATGAGGACGTTTCCGGAGGCGTGTTGGAGCATGCCGGCGACATCTATGCGTGTTGCGGCGACATGGAGGGCGCCCTGAAGTATTGGCAGATGGCGCGCGAAAAGGGCGGTGACGTGTCGGCCGTGCTGGAGAAGAAAATCAGGCAGAAAAAATACATAGAAGAATGAGAACACTGACCATAAAGTCGGGGGCAGGACTGTTGCTGCTGGTGCTGGCGCTGGCTTCCTGCCGCTCTTCCAAAGAGGCGGCCGGTGCCGCCGGGAAGGCCGGACGGCAGGAGCCGGTGGAGTGGGTGAACCGCCTGGACTCCGCGGCCTTGAAGACGGGAACGGTTACTTCCAAACTCCATCTGGACCTGAACCTGGACGGCAAGACGTTGTCCGTGGGCGGGAATTGCAACCTGAAGCGCGACGAGGTAATCCAGTTGTCGCTCGTGGCCCTGGGGTTCATGGAGGTGGGGCGTCTGGAGTTCACCCCGCAGTATCTGATGATGGTCAACCGCATGGAGCGGCAGTATGTCAGGGTGGATTATGCCGATGTGCCCTATCTGCAGCAGGCCGGGATTGATTTCTACAGCCTCCAGTCCTTGTTCTGGGGCGATTTGTTCGTACCCGGCAAGCACGAGGCCTGGACGGAAACGGACTTCGACGTGGAACAGGTGGGCGAGAACGCTATCCTGACATCGCACCGGGACGGGGGGCTGCTGCAATGCCGCTTTGTGGTGGATGTGCTGACCGGGCTGGTGCGGAACACTTCGGTAACCGTGCCGGGCCAGCCGTCCCTGCCCCGCCTGGACTGGGCTTATCTGCATTTTGCCAGCGTGGACCAGAAGAGTTTCCCGGACAAGATGCAACTGTCCGTGACGGGCGGCGGCAACCTCACGGCCATTTTCTCGCTGGACAACCTGAAATGGAATGCCAAGACGGTGGAACTGACCAAGGAACCGGGCGGCAAGTACCAAAGGGTGCCGGCTGACGTCATCCTCAAACAGCTGATCAAGTGATGCCCCCCCTTGTCGTCTTTTGCTTCATCCTGATGCTGTGGGCGGGCAGCGGTGCGCTCAATGCCCAGGGCAGCCGCAAGATAAAGTCCCTGCAACAGGAGAAGAAAGAGATGCAGCAAGGCCTCGACCGTTCGCAGAAAGAACTGAAAAACACAGAAAAGGCCGTCACGGCCAAATTGCGCGACATCAACCTGCTGGCCGACCGGTTGGAAAACCGCCGGCGCTACATCGACACGATGGAGGTGCAGCTGGAGCAGCTGGCGCGCCAGGTTGCCGCACTGGAAGATACCGTGGCGCGCACGGAGCGTGAGCTGGAACGGAAGAAGGAAGACTACGCCCGTGCCCTGCGCCATGCCCGCGTCTCACGTTCGGCGGGCAGTCCCTTGCTGTTCATCCTCTCCGGCCGTTCGGTGACGCAGATGTACCGCCGTTCGCGTTACGCGCAGGAGTATGCCAACTACCGGCACACACTGGCCGCGGACATCATGCAGAAGCGCAACTCCCTGCTGGCCCGGAAGGGCGAATTGTTGGCGGTGAAGGCCGAAAAGAACCGGCTGATGGAAGAGTGCCTGGCCCAGAAAGCCTTGTTGCAGCAACAGTACGACGAGGAACAGCAGAACGTGGCCGGGCTGCAGAAGCGGCAGAAAGCCTTGAAAGAGGAGGTGGAAAAACAGCGCCGCCGGCTCTCGGAGCTGGACAGCCGGATAGACGAACTGATAGCCTATGAGGTGGAGCAGGCCCGCAAGCGCGCCGAAGCCGCCCGCCGGGAAGCGGAGGAACAGGAGAAAGGGCAGGGCAGTTCCTCTTCCTCCTCCGCCGCGGCGCAAGGCAGAGCCTCGTCCATCCCCGATGAATACAAATGGATTACGCCGCAGGAGCGGACGCTCAACGGCAGTTTTGTGCGGAACAAGGGACGCCTGCCCGTCCCCATCACGGGCAGTTATATGCTGGGCAGCCGTTTCGGCACGTACAATGTGCCGGGACTGAAGAACGTGCGGCTGGACAACAAGGGGACGAACTATATCGGACGGTCGGGAGCCATGGCGCGCTCCGTGTTCGACGGCGAGGTGTCGGCCGTGTTCCAGTTCGGCAGCACGAAAAACGTGCTGGTGCGCCACGGCAGCTACATTTCGGTCTATTGCAACCTGTCTTCCGTGCGGGTGGCCCAGGGGCAGAAGGTCAAGGCGCGCGACATCCTCGGCATGGTGGAGGACGACGGCGCCGGCCATTGCGTCCTCCACTTCCAGTTGCGCCGCGAAAAGGAGAAGCTGAACCCCGAAGTGTGGATAGGGCATTAACCCTGTGGCAGCTGTAGCCCGTCCAGCAGGGCGGCATACAGTGCGAGGGCTTCCCGGATTTCCGTCAGCGTGATGTACTCGTCCGCGGTGTGCGAGCGCGAAGAGTCGCCCGGCCCCATCTTGAGCGAGGGGAAGGGCATCAGTGCCTGGTCCGACAGGGTGGGCGACCCGAACGGCGTGCGTTCCAGGGCCACGGCGCGGCGCACCAGGGGGTGCTGCGGGTCTATGCGCGAGGAGTTCAGGCGGAAGGAGCGCGCTTTCACTTCGTTTGCCGTGTGCCGGCAAACGGTCCGGTAGATTTCTTCATTGGAATAGTTTTCATTGCTTCGCACGTCCACGGTGAATGTGCAGGTGTCCGGCACGACGTTGTGCTGTGTGCCGGCCTGTATGACGGTGACGCTCATCTTCACGTCGCCCAGCAGCGGCGAAGTCTTGGGGAAACGGTAGGTGCGGAACCATTCCACGTCCTGCAGTGCCTTGTATATGGCGTTCTCGCCTTCATTGCGCGCGGCATGCCCCGATTTGCCGTGCGCCGTGACATCGAGCACCATCAGCCCCTTTTCGGCTATGGCCGGCTGCATGCCGGTCGGTTCGCCCACCAGTGCCACGTCGATGTGCGGCAGCAGGGGCAGTGTGGCCTCAATCCCTCCCTTGCCGGACACCTCTTCCTCGCACGAGGCCAGGAACACCAGGTTGTAGGGCTGCCCTTTCCGGCAGAGCCACCTGAAGGTTTGCAGGAGCGTCACCACGCCGCCCCCGTCGTCGTTGGTGCCCAGGCCGTACAGCCTTTCGCCCTCCCAGGTGGGGCGGAACGGGTCGTGCTGCCAGCTGGCGGCCGGTTTCACGGTGTCCGTGTGGGCGTTGAGCAACAGCGTGGGGCGTCCGGAGGTGAAGCCGGGCGACAGGCACCACACGTTGTTCCCTTCGCGCCGGGGTGCCAGCCCTTTCCCGGCCATGAACCGTTCCAGCGCATCGGCCACCCCGTGTTCCTGCCGGCTCACGGAGGGGATGCCCACCATCTGTTCGAGCAGGGCTACGGCTTCGTCTGTTAAGTCTGTTATTGCCATGACAATATACGTTTTGCAGGCAAAGTTAAGAGATTTTGAAGAAAACTTGAAAATTTTTGGAGAATCTTATACTTTGTTTCATTTAAAACTATATCTTTGTATAAACTTAAAAAAATCGAAGCCATGATGAATACAACCCCTTTCCCCAGACTTGTCCATGATCAGGCTGCCCGTTTTGGCGACAGGACGGTGATGAGTTATCGTGATTATGCAACGGACCGTTGGGTCCCGGTGTCGTGGAACGACTTCTCGCTTACGGTGCGCAAGGTGTCCAACGCCCTGCTGGCCTATGGCGTGGGAGTGCAGGAAAACGTGGCGGTCTTTTCGCAGAACATGCCGGAGTGCCTCTATGTGGATTTCGGGGCCTACGGCATACGGGCCGTGACCATCCCCTTCTATGCCACGAGTTCGGAGAGCCAGGTCTGCTATATGGTGAACGATGCCGGCATACGCTATGTGTTTGTCGGCGAGCAATACCAATACGACATCGCTTTCCGTTCCATGCCCCACTGCCCCACGCTGCAGAGACTCATCATCTTCGACCACGGCGTGTTGAAGAACCCGCAGGACAAGGTGTCGGTCTATTTCGACGAATTCCTGAAAATGGGGGAGGGGTTGCCCCGGCAGGACGAGGTGGAACGCCGTTCGGACACGTTCGAGCCGGACGAGCTGGTGAACATCCTGTACACCTCCGGCACTACGGGGCTGAGCAAGGGCGTGATGCTCACCCACCGGATGTATTACGATGCCCTTGTGGCCAACGACAAGGCACTTGACATCTCCGAAAAGGATGTCGCCCTGAGTTTCCTGCCTTTCACGCATGTGTTCGAGCGGGCATGGTCCTATTTCTGCCTGGCCGAGGGGGTGAGGCTGGCCGTGAACCTGCGCCCGGCCGACATCCTGCAGTCGTTGCAGGAAGTGCACCCCACGTGCATGTGCGCCGTGCCCCGTTTCTGGGAGAAAGTCTATGCCGGTGTGTTCGAGCGGATACGCCGGAGCAACCCCGTGCAGCGCAAACTCATGCTGGAGGCATTGGAGGTGGGCAAGGCCTACAACGTGCACTACCGCATGCGCGGGCTCATCCCGCCCGTGTCGCTGAGGCTGCGCTACGCCTTTTTCGAGCGGACCGTCATTGCCATCCTGAAGAGGATGCTGGGTTTCGAGAACGCCCATTTCTTCCCCACGGCCGGGGCCGCCGTGCCGCCTGCCGTGGAGGAGTTCGTCCATGCGGCCGGCATCAACATGGTGGTGGGCTACGGCCTTACCGAGTCCACGGCCACCGTGTCGTGCGACCGCAAGGGGATGCACAAGACCATCGGCTCCGTGGGGCGGGTTATCGACGGGCTGGAAGTGAAGTTCGGCGAGAACAACGAAATCCTGTTGCGCGGCAGCACCATCACCAAGGGCTACTACCACAAGGAGGACTTTACCCGCGAGGCCATCGATGCCGACGGGTGGTTCCATACGGGGGATGCCGGCTACATGAAAAACGGCGAACTGTTCCTGACCGACCGCATCAAGGACCTGTTCAAGACCTCCAACGGGAAGTACATCGCCCCGCAGATGATTGAGTCGAAGCTCGTGGTGGACCGCTATATCGACCAGATTGTGGTGATTGCCGACCAGCGCAAGTTCGTTTCCGCCCTGGTCGTGCCCGAATTCGGTGCGCTGGAAGACTTTGCCCGTCGCCACCACATCCCCTATACCGGCATTGCGGACCTGTGCAAGAACACGGACATCAACCGTATGGTGCTCTTCCGCATCGACACCCTCCAGCAGGAGTTCGCCCATTACGAGCAGGTGAAGCGCATCACGCTGCTGCCCGAACCGTTCAGCATGGAGAAAGGTGAACTGACGAACACGTTGAAGGTGAAGCGCGTGGTGGTGAACCGGAATTATGCCGCCGAGATTGAAGCCATGTACGAGGACGACACTTTGCCGGATGTGGACACGCTCAGCGTCCAACAGGGCTTGCAGGAACAGGCCGGGGACGGGTCGCCTGCCTGACGGCGGCTCCTCCCTCCCGGCGGATGGGGCATGCCGGGTTGCGCTGCCCGTATGTCCGTTGCGCCATCGCGGGGCTGTGAAGGAGTTCCCCGCGGGGAATTCCTTGCCGCGGCAAGGCCGTGCGCAAAGACGGGAACGGTTGTGCGGAACACCGTGTACTTTCTTGCGCAAGGACGGGACGCTCCTTGCGCAAGGCGTAGGATGCCGATGAAACAGGCAACAGACAGCCGCCTACAATGGTGTGGCTTTCGGAAAAACAAATGTTGTGGTCCGTTGGGATTTTTTTTTAACGCATGCACTTAGAACCATAAGCAGATAACGGTTGGCAAACAGAAAAATCCGCCCATTACTTTTTACTGTGGACTTTTAGTCATCACAGGAAGAAGTAAAGTCCAGTATAAAAGATTCTGAATTGTAAAAACAGTTTTTTTCGTATTTTTCATACCTTTGCAAAAACATACGATACATAGATGAATCGATTGGTAGAATTATTAAACAAGACGAAGCAAATCTCTTTCCATGCAGAGACACTTTCAGAAGAGAGAGAGAAACGTGGCGAAAACTTCAATATTTTTGGAATATTGAAAGTCTCGAAATACGAGACTAAATTGCATACCCCATTTATTGCTGAACTGCTGAATCCCAAAGGGTCGCACGGGTTGGGGGACGCTTTTCTTCGTGCATTCATTGATTGTGTACAACTTAGTATTGATTTCGATTATAAAACGATAACTGTAAAATCAGAATATAATATTGGATATAAATCAAATGACTGCACAACAGGAGGGCGGATAGATATTCTTATTGCCGATGGGTCGAAGAATGTAGTTATTGTTGAGAATAAGATATATGCAGATGACCAACAGAATCAATTGTTGCGTTATGTTAATTATGGCCAAGTCAATAAACTTAACTATCGTCTTTTATATTTGACCTTGGAAGGTTCGTCTCCTACTGAAAAAGCATTAGGCAATAAAACGATATGCTGTCAATGCATTTCTTATCGTGAAACTATATTGAAATGGTTGGAGAGATGTGTCGAATTATCAGCTTGTTTCCCTATTGTACGAGAGACGATCAGGCAATATATTACTAACATTAGAAAACTCCTTAATATTATGGACGCAAGTATTCAGAATGATTTTTTGGAAGTGACGACTTCTCCGAACTATGTGGAAGCCGCATTGGATATTATCTCCAATCGTGAGAGCATCATGTTGAAAATTCGCAGGGATTTTGTAAATAACCTTGAGATTGTGGCCAAACGAAATAATTTGTTGTTCGATTTTGAGGAAGGAATTTGTTCATTAAATAAAGACTGTTACATTAAATTCTACAACCCAAAAATTTCAGAAAAATGGGGGCTTTTTATAGGTGCAGAGAAACATAATCAATACAATGGAGTCTTTTATGGAATAAGCCAATTGGAAGAAGGTAAACCACACGTAACTAAAAAGCAACTGGCTGAAATTGCTCCGTTCTGGGGAGAAGAACAAGGGTCGTCTTGGCCATTTGGATGGGCATATTTATATGGCGAAAACGGACAAGGTAAATGGTGGGACTGGTCGAATGTAGATACATTGAAAGATATGGTAAACGGTAAGTTATCAGACTACATTGAGAACGAAATAATTAAACCTGTATTAAAGAATAAATTACTTCAAAAAATAGAGCATTTAATGGAAAAAAGCTAACCTCCTTTGTGTTAATGCAGGAAACGTCTCAACAGACCGGCGGGATTAACTCCGCCAGCCTGTTTGCTTCCCGCAGAGAATAGATCTGGGTTACATCATTGCCACTTCACCGGTCCGTTCTGGATTACGCCGTCTGCCGCGACTTCTGCCGTGAACGTGTCGGCACGATACTGCACGCAGAGCATCACGAGGGGAGCCGTCCCGTTGTTGCGCACGCTGCGCTTCCCGTCGGGAGACACGCGCACCACACTGCCCTCTTCAACAGGGAATACTTCCCCGTCCACCTGAAATTCACCCTTTCCGGCAAGGAAGAAATAAAGTTCCTCGTGGGTCTTGTGGGTGTGGAGGAACCCGGTTTCCGTTCCCGGCTGGAACATTTGGAATGAGAACTCGCACCCGGTGGCTTGAAGGGCCGTGCCCCCAAACACCTTGCCCGGAATCTTCACTCCGGGCGCGAGTTCCAGCATGTATTCACCCAGTTCGTCCAACTTGCCAACGCTTATTGCGCTGAAATTACCTGCTGCCGCAATTTTCTTCATCTCTTTCATCTTGTTGTTCCTTTTATTCTTGTTATTAACTCTATGGTTTCATTTCTGATGCGCCGCCCGCCACGATGGCCTCGGCTTCCTCCATCTTCTCCCTCAACAGCTCGATCTTTTCCTTTTCAACCCTATATGTTTTTCCTTTCCGGTTGCAAAGTTCGGCAATGCCCTTCAATGGTTTTATGCCCAAAAGTTGGAAATATATGCCATTTTGATAAGATAATGTATTACTTTTGCACCAATGGAAAGCGTATGAAAGAGATTGTCAATCCCGAAAGGCTGGTCAGCGTCCCGTTCAGCAAGACGGACTGCGGCGTGGATTTCTATATCAACACGGGCAGCAGCCGGGACATAGCAGGCGTGTTGGGCGAATACAAGAGGTTCAAGACGGACTTCTTCAGTTTTTATTTTTTCCGTAAGGCAAACGGTTTCCTGTTGCAGGACTTCCGCAAGATAGAGCTGGTCGATGGCATGGTGTTGCTCCTTTCGCCCCACCGGCAACAGGAATGGCACGTGGATGAGGCGGCCTTGGACTATACGTTCCTCATCTTCCGCGAAGACTTCATGCGCACGTTCATTGCCGACAAGTTTTTTGTCTATCGCCTGCTTTATTGTTACCAGACCGACACGCCGCCTTGCCTGTATGCCACCCCCGGAGAGATGGCGGAATATATGCGCCTGCTCGGGAAGATAAAGCAGGAACTGCTGTTCTCCGGCCGCACCGTCAGCCAGCTGGCAGACGATTTCCATTTCTCTGACCCCAGCCACCTGATGCGTTTCTTCAAGCAACAGACCGGCAAGACGTTCATGCAATATTTGCAGGATTACCGGAACGGGATATATGAATGAACAGGCGTGCACCACGCTGCCGGTTTTGTTGCCGCCTCTATCAGGTGTTCTCCATTTTTATGTTTGTGTTAATAAAATATAATAGGGCGGGGTGATACGCCTTTTCCGTTATCTTTGCGATGAAGAATCTTTTTGTTTAATTTATCAATGTTTATCACATGAAGAAATTTACACTTACCATGCCGGGCGTGTGGCTTATGGCTCTTTTATCGCTTTTCTTTGTCACGGCCTGCAGTGAAAGTGATACGGACGGCGACACGGATGACAAACCGGACACAGAATCTTCCGCTGGGTCGGATGGCACGGGTGTGGAAACAGGCAGCGGCGGCGGTACGTCTCCACTCTACCTGGTAAGCCGGATTGATGTCGAATACAAACAACTTGATACAAACGGAGACATTATTGATAACTATGATGAAAGCATCTTGTATTTTGAGTATGATGACAATGGGCGCGTAACCTCGATATACACCGATGAAAATGGGGACGGGACGGTTAACATGCTTTCATATGAATATGATGATGATAAAATCGTAGTGGTTTATGAAACGAATGTAGAGACGGAGTATAGGGTAGAGGCGACTTACACCTTGGGAGAAGACGGATATGTGACAAGTTTCATTTCTGAACAGAGCGGCACATTCGGCTCATATACGACCACTGGCACGTTGACGTATTCCGATGGTTATGTCGTGGAAGGCATTCGGTTGGAAGCGGAGGACACATGGGAGGAAACATGTGTGGATACGGCTGTGTGGGACAATGGAAACCTGGTAGAAGTGTCGCATTCGTACATATTTGAAGAATCATTACCTTCACTTTCCGACATGTTTAACGAGGTGTCCGTGGGTAAAGCAACTGAAGTGTCTGAGATGAGTTATGACAATCCGGACTACGTGAATAATACGGATATAAACTTGGATCTGAATTACCTTGTTGCAAGTACGGTGGTGATTGACATGATGTTTGGTAATGGCAACACCTATCCGGCCTTATTCGGTTATATGGGAAAGCGCAGCGCACTTTATATGACGAAAGAGTATAACCGGTCCACGGGTGTACATTACACCTATACTTATCAGTTTGATGAGCTGGGACGGCCGATAACGGTCGTAAGTACGGAAGCTTACACAAAGCCGGCTTACACTATCGAAAACACCTATAAAATTACTTATCAGTAACATTCTGTGTTAATAAGACGCAATGTCTGCAAATGTTAACGAGAGAAACGTTCACCTTTAAAAGTTTAGTAATATGAAAAAGATGAGATTTTTAGTGTGCTTCCTGTTGGCCGTTGTTGTGGCAGGATGCAGTGATGACGATTCGCCGAAGAGCATCACATTGTCCGAGGGTACGCAGACCTCGCAAACCGTCTATGCCGACCAGACCACCGG